>DASYPQ010000028.1:0-42232 GCA_036006425.1 Planctomycetota bacterium | reverse complement strand
ATTTCGACGCGTCGCTCATGCGGGCACGCGCTCTCGTCACCCGGCTCGACGAGGAGCCGCAGGCGAATCCCGCGACCGGCACGATGGAGTTCTCGCTCCGCGATCCGGACGGATACCATGTCATGGTGAATGCGCTCTCTGCAGACGAGCAGGCAGCCGCGAGGAGCCGGCCTGATGACGGGACGACGAGGGGGCCCGCCTCATGAAGAAGCGCCCCGCTGTTTCCAGGTCCTCGCCCAGGGCCCGCGCGAAGGCCAAGCCGGCGAAACTCCTCTCGGGCGGCAACCCTCAGATCGCGAAGGCCGACGGCGACGCGCCGGTGAAGGACTACATCGCCGCGATGCCGGGCTGGAAGCGCGACGTCGGCGAGCGCCTCGACGCGCTTATCGTCCGGAACGTGCCCGGCGTGCGGAAGGCCGTCAAGTGGAACTCGCCGTTCTACGGCGTCGAGGGCCGCGGCTGGTTCCTCGGGATCCACGTGTTCACGCGGTACGTCAAGGTGACCTTCTTCCGCGGCAAGTCGCTGCGGCCGCTCCCGCCGGGGCGGAGCAAGATCGCGGGCACGCGCTCCGTCGACATTCGCGACGGCGAGCTCGACGAGGCGCGGATGGCGCAGTGGGTCAAGCAGGCGGCCGCGTTGCCCGGCTGGATCCCGTCCTGACGCGCGCGCCTAGCGCTTCGCCCGCTTGCTCGACTTCGCCGGTTTGCCCGGCTTCTTCTGCCCCTTCGCGGCGTTGAACGCCACGGCGGCGCGGAGCGCCTTCTTCAGCCCGCTCGCGTCCACCTTGTCGTCTTCGTGGAGCTTGATCGCGCGCCACTTCGCGCCGCCGAGCTCGGCGTTGAAGACGTCGAGCTCTCCGAGCTTCGCCCCGTCGATGAAGGTCACCTTCACCGTGTCCTTGAACGCGTTGCAGATGCAGAGGATGCCGTCGCGGCTCCACGTGGGCGTTCCCATCCACTTCCATTCCTCCGTCACGTCCGGGACGGTCGCGCGGATGATGCGGCGGATCTCCGCCATCGTCCGTCCGCGCCAGTCGGGGTGATCGGCGATCTCCTTGTCGATGTGTTCCGAAGCGTTCATGTCGTCTCCTGCGTCCGGCGCCAGAAGAAATAGGAAAGCAGCCAGAGGACGGCGGTGCCCGCCGCCCAGCCCCACTTCTCCACGCCGTCGCCGACCGCGCAGTGGGCGATGAGCGCGGAGACGAGTGTGATCGCGAAGCCGGCGTACGCCCACTCCTTGAGCCGCGCGGGCACGGGCGCGAGCAGCGCCGCGATGCCGAGGACCTTCGCCCACGAGAGCTCCACGCGGAAGTACGCGGGGAAGCCGAGGTGGGTGAACGCCTCCGCGACCTGCGGCAGGGCGAGCTGCGCGTAGGCGGTGAAGCCCATCTGCAGGCAGAAGATCGCGGTGAAGAGCCAGAATCCGACGACGATTCCCTTGGAGCGGGTCATGTTCAAGTCCTCGGAGATTCCACGCCGAATTGTTTCGCGTACTCGGTGGTCAAGCGCTGCCAGCCCTCGAGCTTCATCGCGTCGGCGCCGACGATCCGACCGATCGGTTTCCCTGCGAGAAAGCGATCGAGGACGTCGAAGCAGAGATGCCAGCCCGCGGCGCCCCACGAGATGAACCGGCGATCGATGTTGTGCCAGAGCGTGAGTCGCGTGCCGCCGGCGAGCGGCTCGAGCTCCCAGCGGAGATCGCTGCCGCCCCAGCTGTACTCGAGCAGCCGCGGAGGTTCGGCGCGCTTCACGCTGGTCTCCGAGATCTGCGGCGCGGGCGTCCCGACGGTCGAGAGCTTCACCGGCCCGACGGCGGCGAGACTTCGATCGGCATCGAACGGCGCCCACGCGGAGAGATGCGCGGGATCGGTCAGCGCCTGCCACACTCGGGCCGGCGGATGACGCAGCTCGCGGACGAGGACGAGCGTCCACTTCTCGCCGTCCTTCTCGACACGGGCTCCGGCCGCGGGGCCGAGCGCGTACTTCTCGCGGTCGTTCATCGCTTCCTTCCTTTCTTCGGTGCCTGCTCCATCCGATCGAGGTGGCGTTCGAGCGCATCGACGTGGGTTTCCCAGAAGCGCCGGAACGGAGCGAGCCAGGCGTCGACCTCCCGGAGCGGCTCCGCCCGGATCTGGTAGACGCGCCGCTGCGCCTCGACGCGCGACTCCACGAATCCGGCGTCGCGCAGCACGCGGAGGTGCTTCGAGACGGAAGTCTGCGGCATCCGCAGGCGTCGCTCGATCTCGCCGACGGTTCGCTCCGAGGTCGCCAGGAGCCTGAGAATGGCCCGGCGATTCGGCTCGGCGAGGACGGCGAAACTGGATTCCATGCCCTGTATATACCTCTCGGTTCATATGCTCGTCAAGTGATATCCGTAACTGCGAACCGCGACCCTATAATCGCCGGCCCTTCTGCCCATGAACTGCCACCACCGAATCGACCCGACGACAGGCCAGGGCTATCTCGCCGTGAAGAACCGCGGACGCGAGCTGCTGCTGGATCCGCGGACCAACAAGGGCACGGGCTTCCCCAGCGACGAGCGCGACGCATTCGCCTTGAACGGCCTGCTCCCGCCGCAGATCTGCTCGATGGCGGAGCAACTGGCCCGCGCGTACGAGAACAACCGCTCGAACCCGACCCCGCTCGCGAGGTACGTCCACATGGCGACGCTGCAGGACCGGAACGAGGTCCTCTTCTACCGCCTCGCTCTCGAGCACATCGACGAGATGATGCCGATCCTCTACACACCGACGGTCGGCGAGGCGTGCCAGCGTTTCTCGCACATCTATCGGCAGGCGCGCGGGCTCTTCGTCGACTGGAACCACCGCGGCCGGATCGCCGACGTCCTGCGCAATCAGCACTTGCACGATGCCTCCGTCATCGTCGTCACCGACGGCGAGCGCATCCTCGGATTGGGCGACCAGGGCGTCGGCGGGATGGGGATCCCGATCGGGAAACTCGCGCTGTATACGCTGTGCGCCGGCCTGCCGCCCGAGACGACGCTCCCGGTGATGCTCGACGTGGGCACCGACAACGAGGAGCTGCTGCGCGATCCGATGTACATCGGCTTGCGCCGTCGGCGCGCGCGGGGCGCCGAGTACCAGTCCTTCATCGACGAGTTCGTCGCCGCCGTCGCCGAGGTGTTTCCCGGTGCCGTGCTGCAGTGGGAGGACTTCCTCAAGCAGAACGCGCTCACGCAACTCGAGCGCTTCCGGGATCGGCTCCCTTCGTTCAACGACGACATCCAGGGCACGGCGGCGGTCACGCTCGCCGGGTTGCTCGCCGCGCTGCGCATGACGGCGGGCAAGCTCGCCGATCAGCGTCTCCTCTTCGGCGGAGCCGGAGCGTCGGCGCAAGGCATCGCGAGCCTGTTCGTCGCCGCCTTGATGGACGAAGGGGTGTCGAAGGCCGATGCCCACCGGCGCGTGTTCATGGTCGACCGCTCCGGTCTCGTGCACAGCGGACGCGCGGACCTCGAGGGATTCAAGTCCTCCTTCGCGCGCCCGACCTCGGAGCTCGGCGATTGGCGAGTGCGTGACCGCAGCCGCATCGGCCTGCTCGAGACGATCGACAACGCGCGGCCGACCATCCTGGTCGGGACGTCCGCGACGCCCGGATTCTTCGACGAGGCGTGCGTGCGCGCGATGGCGAGCCACCACGCTCGCCCGATCGTCTTTCCGCTCTCGAATCCGACGTCGAAGTGCGAGTGCACGGCGGAGGACGCCTTGCGCTGGAGCGACGGCCGAGCCCTGGTCGCGACCGGCTCGCCCTTCGCGCCCGTCGAATACGGCGGGCGCCGATACCGCATCGGTCAGTGCAACAACAGCTACATCTTCCCCGGCATCGGATTGGGAGCGTGGGTCGGCAGACTGCGCCGCATCAGCGACGGGATGTTCCTGGACGCGGCGCGCACGCTCGCGAGCAAGGCGACGGAGGGCGACTTCGCGGAGGGATCCTTGTTCCCGAAGCTCGAAGGCATTCGCGACATCTCCCACGCCATCGCGTGCGCCGTCGTGCGGCGCGGTGTGAGCGAAGGTCACGGAGACGCGCAGCTCCTCGACGATCTCGAGCAACGCGTCCGCGACGCGATGTGGTTCCCCCGGTATCTTCCGTTCCGTGCGGAGGAGTGAGAGCTCCGTATTCCGACGGATCACTTCGGAGGCGCGCCTGCTCCCGGTCGGGGTCCGTACTCCGGTCGCCACAGCATGAGATGGTCGTCCGGATCGATGCGCACGTGCGTGGCGTGCGCGGGAGCAGCGAGCACGAAGGTCCCCTCGCGCGAGTCGAGCTCGACCGTGCGCCGGCAGGGTCCGGCCGCCGTCGTGATCTCCAACTCGATCGGCAGGTGGTAGAGCTCCCCCTCCTGGACCTGGCGCAAGCGCACTTCGATCTCCGTGCTCGACGGCTTGGATCCGCTGTCGATCGTCGCGTTCCAATCGAGCTCCACCACCGGCGCGCCGGCGTGCTCCAGCCATTCGACGAAGAACGTCTCGAGCCCGGCATTCGGCGCGGCCGCGACGAATGCGCGGCGCATGCCCTCGACCGAAAGGCCGTGCTCCGCCCCGGTGCCGATCAGCTTGCGCAGGACGTCGAAGAACACATCGTCGCCGACGCGCGCGCGCAGCATGTGATACATCCAGTGCCCCTTCGCGTCCGAGAGCATGTGGTCGAAGCCGCCGCTCGTGAGCTCGATCAGCGGCTTGTCGTGACCTTGGCGGGCCATCCGGAAGTAACCGGCCGCGCACTGCAGATCGGAGTACCCCGTGCGCGAGAAACGCAGGAAGTCGGCCGCGGCATCCGCGCCGTCGACGGCCTCGATCGCGACCACCGCGCTGTACTGCGCGAGCGACTCGGAACACAGGATGCCGGCCGGTCCGTTCGAGCTCACCAGGTTGCCCCACCAGCCGTGCGCCATCTCGTGGGCGAACAGGACGAGATTCCCGCCGGGCTGCTCGAAAGCGCTCGATTCGGCCATGATGAACCCCATCTCGGACGATGCGTAGAAGCTCCCGATCTTCTCGGGCACCTCGACGATGCGATAGCTCGGGTAGGGATAGGGTCCGAAGCGTTCCTCCAGCGCCTTCAATGCGCGCGCGAGCGCGTCCGCAACGAGATGCGCCTCCGTGGAAGTCTTCGTGAGCAGGTGCACGGCGATCTCGCGCTCGCCGACGACTTGGGATTCGACGTGGTAGGGCCCGGCGGCGAAGGAGCGCGCGACACCAGGCTGCACCTCCCACTCCTCGACGGTGACCCCGCCCTCGTCGTGCGCCGCGAGCCGCTTGCCGTTCGATACCGAGCTCCAGCCGGCGGGCAGATGGAACCGCGTCCGACCCGGGGCCGAAGCCACCGCGGCGAGGCTCTGGTCCGGGCTCGGAGCCGGGATCGGGTACCAACCTTCGGTCCACGAGGCGATCGCCGCCTGCTCGGTGACGGCGAACTGCGCGTCGCGGCCCGTGCTCTCCCACACGAAGGCCAGGGTCACGCGCGCGCCCTTCGCGAGCGCCTGCGGGTAGCGGACGAGCGCCGTGCGTGCGTTGGGCACGCCCGGATACGCCTCGTTGATGCGCACATCGGTCGGCGGCCGGGCTTCGACGCTCGTGAACCTCATCAAGCATTCGCGCGCGTTCATCCCGATCGTAGGGCCGAACGACGACGCTCCGTCGAGCTCCAGGACGGCAGTCCCCCGGCCCTCCATCTGCCCGTCGGCGGGAGCGAATTCCAGATCGAGGTCGAGCGAGACCATCCTCCAGCCGACGCCCGAATCGACGACTTCCTGCCCGGGAGCGCGACACGAGGGAGCGAGCATCGCAGCGACGCAGAGGAACTGGAAGGTGAGCATGGCAGGGCGGCTGGTGCGCCGGATGATACACTCTGTTTCATGAAATCCACCAGTGCCGGGAAGGTGGTGCGGCGCGAGCGCCGCGCCGACCGATGGATCACGCACGGCGTCTACCAGATCGCGACGGGCAAGTGGCCGCCCGGACAACGGCTGCCCTCCGTCCGCGAGGCCGAGCGGGCGTGGGGCGTCGATCGCCGGACGGTGCTGCAGGCGTACCAGCGCCTCGCGGATCTCGGCCTCGTCGTCTGCGCGCCTCGGTCGGGCTACTCCGTAACGAAGAGCGCCGAGTTCGGCCGGCTGTCGCGGCATCGGCACGAGCTCGATCACCTGTTCGACCGGCTGCTCGCGGAGATCGAGACGCAGAGCGAGCTATCGCCCCTGGGCACGTTCCGCTACTTCGCCGAGCTCGCCGCGCAGCGCGCCTCGGAACATCCCGAGTGCGCGTTCGTCGAGTGCACCGCGATCCAGGCCGAAGGACACGCGCGCGAGATCCAGGAGCATCTCGACGTCCCCTGCCTGCCGCTGACGGTGGGCGAGATCGCCGGCCGGCGTGCGCGCATCCCCGTGCAGGTGCGGACGCTGCTCGTGAGCGGATTCCATTTCGGCGAGCTGCGCGCCCTCGCGCGCACCGACGGATTGCGCGTGGCTTCCGTCCCGATCGAGGTCTCCCCCGGCCTGCTCGCGCGCATTCCACGCGGGGTGACCGAGGCGATCGTGTTCGAGTCCGACGACGAGGAAGCGCACGTGATCCGCGACGACGTGCGAGCGCTGGGCCTCGACCTTCCGTTGAAGGTGCACGTCGCGAGCGAGCCCGAGAGCGCGCTCGCAGCGTGGAAGAAGAAGGATGTGCGCCGACGGTCCGTCGCTCTCGTGTCGCCGCGCCTCTGGGGCGGTCTCGCGGCGGCCTGGCGCGACGAGGCGCGCGTCGTGCCGATCGAGTTCAGGATCCGCGAGGAGGGCTGGCCGAAGGTCGCGGATGCGATCGGATTGCCGCTCGGCGCTCTGTAGGGAGACCGGGCCGCTCGCGGAGAGTTCCCGCATTCAAGGAGTTGCGCTCCGAAGGTCGACCCAGATACCTTCGACACCATGAGGCGGTTCCTCGAGCGACTCACGATCCGGCTCTGGCTGGTCGCGGCCCTTCTCATGGCGGAGACGCCCGGCAAGGGTCTCGTCGTGTGCGTCGCACCCGAGGGTTCGTACAGCATCGAGCTTTCGTTCGAGAGAGCCGGCTGCAACGGCTGCCCCGAGATGGCGGACGCCGCTCGGGACGCGAACGACACGGCGGGTCTCGCGGATCCCGCCGACTGTCCGTGCAGCGACTATCCGGTGATCACCGGAAACACCGACGTCCGCTTCAAGCCCACGCCGCTGCACGCGGACCTGGGCGCCTTCGCGCGGGTTCCTGTTTCGTTCGTCGCCTCGGTCGCGCCTGATCGCGCTCGAGTCACGCCGACGGCCGCGTGGGCCGACCTCGGGATCGATCCGGGGTTGATCGCGCTGCGCACCGTCGTTCTCCGCGTCTAGGGAGTTCCAGCTCCTCCGTCTCCCACCGCGGCGATCGCCGCGACGCGGGAGCACTGTCTTCGCCTTCGGCGGTTTCGTCGAAGGTCCGCTGGTCCCGACCGATGGAGAATCGATTTGCAACGCCGTCTTTCCGCCACTCTCCTTCTTCTCGTGCTCCTCGGGTGCAGGAGCGCCTACGAGCCCGAGCCCCTCGACGAACACGCGATCGCTGCGCACCTCGACGCTCCTCTCGCGGCATCCGTCGGGATCGAGCCGATCGCGCTGACGCTCGTCCAGGCCCAGACGATCGGCATCCTCCGCCATCCGAGCCTCGAGCGTCTGCGCGCCGAGCACGGATTCGCGGACGCGGCCGCGATCCGCGCGGATCTACGTCCCGATCCCGAGCTCTCGCTCACGGCGCTGTGGATCTCGCCGGAGGCCGTGCTCGGCGGCGTCGCGGCGCTCCGCTGGGAGCTCCTCCCTTCCGGCACGCGGGACGCCCGTCGCGGCCTCGCGGGATCCTTGCGCGCGTCGATCGACGCGCGCGTCGCGAGCGAGGAATGGCGCGTCGCGCAGGCGGCGCGCGTCGCGTGGCTCGAAGTCGCACGCGACGAGCGCGCGATCGCGTTGGCGGAACGCAGCGCCGCGCTCGCCCGCGACACGCGGGATTTCGGGCGGTCGATGCTCGATCAAGGCGCGACGACGGAGGCGGAGCACGCGGTCCTCGATCTCGCGCTCGGGGAGGCGGAGCGCGAGGTCGTCGCCCGTCGAGGCGCGCTCGCGTCGAGCCGCGTGCGTCTCGCGGAGGCCCTCGGGCTCCCGTCGAGCGTGGTCGTCCATCCCCTCGCCCCGCTCACGGACGGCGATCCGCTGGAACCGGCCGAGCCCGACGTCCCGGCCGGCGCGACGGACGAGCTCCTCCTGGCTCGCCTTCCGGACCTCGACGAGGCGCGCGCGAGCTACGCGCTCGCGGAGCGCGAGCTCGAGCTCGCCCATCTCGCCGCGCTGCCGGGCGTCGACGTCGGCGCGGACGCGCAGCGCGACGCCGATTCGACGTTCCTCGGCGGCGGAGGGAGCATCACTCTTCCGATCCACGACGGAAACCGCGCCGGGATCGCGGAGGCGACGACGCGGAGGCGGATCGCGGCGCTCGTCTTCCAGGAGTCGCTGTTCGCGGCCCGAGCCGCGGTCGCCGACGCGCGCGCCGTCGAGGCCAGCGCGGCGGACTCGCTCGCGATCCACGAGCGATCGGTCGTTCCGCTCGCGGCCACGGCGCTCGCAACGGCTCAGCGCGCCGTCGACGCGGGCGTCGTCGACCTCCTGACCCTGCTCCTCGCGCGCCAGCGAGCGCTCGCAGCGGAGCGCGCGACGCTCGATCTGCGCGCCGCGCACGCGATCGCCGCGGCTCGACTCGAAGCCGCCTTCGGACCCGACCCGACACCCTGACCCGAAAGCCGCTCCCATGAAACTCCATCTCGTATCGATCGTCCTCGGGATCGCGGGCTCGGCTGCGCTGCTCCCCGCGTGCGCGCGCGACGGCGGAGAGCCGGCGCACGAAGCCGCTCTCGTCCGCAGCGCGGATCACGTGTCCCACCCCGGCGACGTCCCCGAGGAGCACGCGCACGGCGGCGCGCTGCTCGTCCTCGACGCCGATGCGCTGCGCGATCTGCGCTTGACCACGCGCCGAGCGGAGAAGCGCGCCGCGGGCGACACGGTCACGGCGCTCGGTTCGCTCGAATTCGATCCGAACCGGATGCAGGCGGTCGGCACGTCGATCGCCGGTCGCGTCGTCGCACTGTCGAAGTGCGTCGGCGAGCGCGTCGAGGCCGGCGAATCGCTGGTCGAGATGAGCTCCGTCGATCTCGCGCGTTCCCACGTCGGCCTCGACGCCGCGCGGGAGCGCGTTGCGATCGTCGAGGAACGGCGCAAGCTCGCGGAGAAGCAGCGCGACCGCGTGCGCGATCTCGCCGAGGGTCGCATGGCGACGGTGCGCGACGTCCAGACGGCCGAAGCGGAGCTCGCGGCGCGGGTCGCCGACGTCTCCGAGGCCCAGGCGCTCGCGCGTGAAGCCGAGCTCGGCCTGGCGGCCTTCTCGATCGAGCCTGCGGCCGGCGACGGGCACTTCGTGCTGCGAGCGCTCGCTTCCGGCGTCGTCACCTTCCGCGACGGATCCGTCGGCGAGTCCGTCGAGGCGGGACACACGTTCCTCCGGATCGCCGCGCTCGCGGAGCTGCAGGCGGTCGTCCGGCCGTTCGAGCGCGACGGAGCGCGCATCGACGAGTCGGCTTCCGTTCGATTGAGCTCCGCCGCGCACCCCGGGCGGACGTTCGACGCCCGCTTCCTCCGCTCGGGCCCGGAGGTGGACACGGAGACGCGCACGCTCCCCGTGCGCCTCGCCGTGCCGAATCCGACCGGAGAGCTGCTCTCCGGGATGAGCGTCACCGCCGAGATCCGACTGGCGGCACCCGCGGCGCAGGAAGTCGTGACGGTGCCGATCGCCGCGGTGCAACGGATCGACCGCGACTGGTGCGTCTTCGTTCCGCGCGGCGAAGGACGCTTCGAACGACGGTCGGTCGCGCGCGGGCGCGATCTCGGCGGGGAGGTCGAGATCCTAGGAGGACTCGCCGCGGACGAGGAAGTCGTCGTCGAGGGCGCCTTCGTGCTGCGTTCCGAATCGACGCGCGGCGCCGACGAGGGCGACGAGCACCACCACTGAGGACGAGGCCATCCCATGATCGAACACTTCGTCCGGCTCGGCCTGCGCCGACCCGTCCTCGGCGCGCTGCTCGTGCTCGCGACCGCCGCGTTCGGCTTCGTCTCGCTCCGCGCGTTGCCGAGCGACGTCTTCCCGGATCTCTCGACGCCGGTGTTCAACCTGATCGTCCAGGACGCCTCGATGGCGCCCGAGGAGCTCGAGCACGCGATCGCGGTGCCGCTCGAGACGGCGCTCTCCGGCGTTCCCGGAGTCCGGCGCGTGCGCTCGCTCTGCACGCTCGGCATCGCGCAGATCACCGTCGAGTTCGAGCCCGATGCCGACTACGGTCGCGCACGGCAGCTCGTCGCCGAACGCGTCGCGCAGGTGTCGGGATCGTTGCCCCCGGGCATCGAGCCTCCGTTGATCTCCTCCGTCGCCGTGCGGATTAACGAGGTCATGGAGCTCTCGCTCGAAGCCGAGCCGGGCAAGGCCGATCTGCTCGCGCTCCGCGACCTCGCGCAGTTCGAGGTCGGGAACCGCCTCGCCGCGATCCCCGGCGTCGCCACGGTCGAGCGCCTCGGCGGCCACCTCAAGGAATTCCAGATCCTGCTCGATCCCGCGCGCATGGGCGCCCGGGGCGTGACGCTCGACGACGTGCTGCACGCGGCATCGGAGTCGAACCTGAATGCGTCCGGCGGCTTCATCCAGCGCGGCGAGAACGAGTGGACGGTGCGCGCGCTCGGGCGCATCGCGAGCGTCGACGAGCTGCGTCGATCGCTCGTGACCTCGAAAGGCGGCACGCCGGTGCTCCTCGGCGACGTCGCCGACGTGCGCGAGGGCGGCGCGCTCCGGCGCGGCATCGCGCACAAGCTCGTGGGCGAAGTCGTGAGCCTGCGGATCATCAAGCAGTTCGGCGCCGACACGGTCGCGCTCAGCCGCGCCGTTCGACCCGTGGTCGCGCAGATCCAGGCAGGGCTGCCGGAGGGCGTGCGTCTCGTGATCGACTACGACCAGGGCGACGTCGTCGCGGGATCGCTGAAGGGACTCGGGAAGTCGATCGCGATCGGCGCGGTGCTCGTCGTGTTCGTGCTCGGCCTCCTGCTCGGCGACCTGCGCGCCGCCGGGCTCGTCACGTTGACGATCCCGCTCTCGATCGCGATCAGCGGGGTCGTCCTCCGACTGACGGGTTCGGGCTTCAACGCCATGACGCTGGGCGGTCTCGCGATCGCCGTCGGCCTCCTCGTCGATGCCGGCATCATCCTGTGCGAGAACGTCGTGCACCGGCTGACGGAGCACCGCCAGCATGCTGCAGACCGCGCGGCGATCGTCGGCGCGGCGTGCCTCGAGATGGCCCGCCCGATCGGATTCGCCACGGCGATCGTGATCGCGGTCTTCGGCCCGCTCGTCGCGCTCTCCGGGATCGAAGGGAAGCTGTACCGGCCGCTGGCGCTCGCGGTCGTCGGGGCGGTGGGCTCGTCGTTGTTCGTGTCGATGCAGTTCCTCCCCGGTCTCGCCAGCCTCCTGCTGCGCCCGCGGCCGAGCTCGAAGCCCGAGGACGTCGCGCTCATCCGCGGCATCAAGCGGATCTATCGGCCCGCGCTCGAGTCCACGCTGCGCCATGCGCGCTGGGTGCGGATCGGGACGCTCGCGTCGATCGTCGGCGCGGTGCTCCTCGCCTCGAGGATCGGCGGAGACTTCCTTCCGAAGCTGGACGAAGGCGCCCTGATGGTGAACACGGCGGTCGGTCCGGACGCGTCCCTCGACCTCGTCGATCGCCTGAATCACCGCGTCGAGGACGCGCTGCGCTCGTTCCCGGAGGTCGCGGAGGTCGTCCGCCGCACCGGCCGCGGCGAGCGCACCGAGGACCCGATGGCTCACACGTACTCCGACGTCCTGGTCGTCCTGCGCGACGACGCGCGACGGCGCGGCGACGATCTCGTCGAAGCGATGCGGCCCGCGCTCGCGAAGATCCCCGGCATCCGCTCGACGTTCACCACGCCGCTAGGGATGCGGATCGACGAGGGACTCGCCGGGACGACGGCGGATCTGTCGGTGAAGATCTTCGGGAGCGATCTCGGCGAGCTCGAGCGCCTGGCGGCCAGCGCGCAGCGCATCCTCGGTTCCGTCTCCGGCCTGGCCGACGTGCGGGCCGAATCGCTCGGCGGCGTCCCCGAGCTCCGGCTGACGATCGACCGCGAGGCGTGCAATCGGCTCGGCGTCGAGGTCGGCGAGATCGCGCGCGCCGTCTCGACCCTCCTCGTCGGCCGGCGCGTGTCCGAGGCCTGGGTGGGAGCGCGGCGCTACGACGTCGTCGTGCGTCTCGCGGACGAGGCGAAGCGCGACCTGCCCGCGTTGCGCGCGATCCGGATCGACACGGCGCACGGGACGACGGTGCCCTTGAACGAGATCGCGCGCATCGAGGAGACGGAAGGGCCGTCCGCGATCCGTCGAGAGGCCGGGATGCGCCGCATCGCGGTGGACACGGCGGTCGAGGGACTGGACCTCGCTTCGGCGGCCGCCGACGTGCGCGCGCTGCTGGACGAGAAGCTGGACCTCCCGGCTGGAACCTCGTTCGTGCTCGGCGGGCGCGTCGAGGGGCAGGAGCGGGCGCAGCGCGCGCTCGTCGCGGCGATCCTCGCGGCGGCGGCGGCGGTCTTCCTCCTCCTCTACCTCGCCTTGGACTCGCTCGCGGAGACGGTCGTGATCCTCGCGACGCTGCCGAGCGCGTTCGTCGGCGGCATCCTCGCGCTGTGGCTGACGGACGGCACGTGGAACGTGAGCTCGCTCGTCGGGTTGATCGGCCTCTTCGGGATCGCCGTGCAGAACGGGCTCGTCTTGATCACGCAGACGAAGGGGCTGATCGCTCGCGGGATCCCCTTCGAGCAGGCGATCCGCGAAGCCAGCGTGTCACGCGTTCGCCCGAAGATCCTGACGGCGGCGACGGCGATTCTCGGGCTGCTTCCTCTCGTCGTCTTCCACTTCCGCGGCGCCGAGCTCGAGAAGCCGCTCGCCGTCGTCATGATCGGAGGAGTCCTGACCTCGACTCTCTTCGTGCTGCTGGCGCTCCCCGTCTTCTACAGGTGGATCCACGCTCTAATGCGCGGATCGGGCCGTCCCGCCTAGCGATCCGGGCTCGAGCGCAGCAGCGTCGCGGCGACGAGCGTTCGGCGCCGATCCGAGAGCCGCGCGTCGTCGCGCAGCCTTTCGAGGTCCGCCCGGACGTTCGTCGCGGTCGAGCTGCCGGCAGCGAGCGCGCTGGCGGCGCTCTGCGCCCCGGCGTCGCTCGTCGACGCATCCGCGATCGCCGCAAGAAGAGGGCGCTCGGCTTTCCTGGGATCGAGCGCGGCGAGCGCCGACAGCAGTCGCGCCGAGGAAGCGTCCTTCGTCGTCTTGGCGGCGAGCGCCCGCGCGAGCGCTTCGGCGCATCGCGAGCGACCCATTTCGGTGAGCTCCCGATCGTCCGAGGACGCGATCGCGGTCAGCGCGGAAACGGCGATCTCCGCGCGCCGCGGATCGCGGTCGTCCGCGGCCGCGGCGGCGATCTCGAGCGCGGCATCGTCTCCGCGCGCCGCCGAGAGACCCGCGCGCGCGAGCGCAGCCGACGACGAAGACGTCGCGCTCTCGTCGAGCAGCGCGCGCCGGTCCTCCCGATTGCCGAACGCGGCGAGCGAGCCGACCGCGGCCGCCGCGAGCGTCGGATCGCTCTCCCGGGCGGTCCACGCGTCCCGCAGGAAGCCGACGGCGGCGCCGGGCAAGGCGATCGCCTGCCCCGGAGCGCCGCGCAGGATCGCGGCGGCGGCGACGCGCTCGGCGGCGGGCGCGCCGACGTCCGCGGCGAGACGCGCGAGATCACGCGCCGTCTCCGGATCGAGCGTCCGGGCGATCGCACGCGCATGGACATCGAAGGTCGCCACGCGGAAGATCTCCGGATCGATCGCCGCGGCGAGGCCCGCCGCGCGGACCCGGGCATCGATCGCCGTCCCGCGCTCGGCGAGCTCCGCGGGTGCCTCCGCGGCGGGCGCACTCGCGATCGGGGCGCGCGCACCGTCGTCGGACCCGCCGCGATCGAGCGGAGGGAGCTCGCTCGCTGCCGTCCGAGCTTCGGGGATGGCCGTGACCGGCGCGATCGGCGCGCGCACCGATGCGCCGATCACGCCGGACAGCACGGCGGCAAGCGATGCGGACGCGATCGACGCGGCGACGAGCCACGTCGTCGGTGCTTTCCGCGCGATCCCGGGACGCATCATCCGACCTTCGCCTGGCTCAGTGGATCGTCACGTCGGCGGTGGCTACGGAGCCGACGACGACGACGATCCCCGGGACGGTCCCGCTGAGCGCGCCCTTGACCGCGATCACGTCGTAGGTGCCGGGCTCGATCGCGAGCACGGTGTAGGACCCGTCCGTAGCCGTGCCGGTGGTCGCGACGCTCATCGTCGGATCGGTCTGCCCGGGCGGCATGATGTAGACGGTCGCCTGGTCGACTGGTGTCAGCCCGCCCGCTCCATCGTCCTGCGTGACGACACCCTGGATTCCGCCCGTGTGCCCCAGGTTCGTCACGTGGATGACCGGATGCAGGGAGTACGTGGTCGCGTTCAGCGGATCGTTCGCCGGGATCGGGTGGAAGGTCTGCGTCAAGTCGAAGTCGAGCAGGACGTCCGACCTCTGATCCCTCACGATCTCGATCGGCGGATCCACGACTACCTTGAACCCGCTGGTGTCCTGGCTCGTCAGGTGGATCGTGCCGTCTTCGGTCGTGTAGACGTTGCCGTTCACCAGCACGAGGCGCGCAGCGGAGACGTGCAGCCGGAGCTGGCGATAGTCTCCGACGGGGAGGACGCTCAAGTCCACGTGCTGCGTGACACCGTCGCGGAGGTTGAAGAGGTCGAGAAGGATCGGAGCGCCGTCGTACAGCGTGATCGGACCGTCGTCCGAGTCGGCGTCGTGGAGGATCGTGATCCGATCGACGGAGATCGACGCCTCCTGCACGATGTCGTACACGAAAGCGTCGTCGGTCGCCGAGAGATCGAGCGTCCCGGTGCCCCCTCCGCCGCCGCCTCCTCCGCCGCCGCTGCACGCCGCGACGCCACTCGCAATAGCGAGGAGCAGGAAGCTCCAAGTTCTCGTCAAGCCCTGATGAAACTGCATGATGCTTCCTCCTGTGAAGGTTGGTGCTGGTTCGGTCCGCTGAGCGGGCGAGACCCCAGGTAGCCCCGGTCCGCCGCGAGCAGCAGGGCACGAATCCCTCATCCGTGAGATGTCGCGGTCGTAAGCGAAGCGCAATCGTGCACGAAAACGCTCGCCGACGCCGCGAACACAGCCTCCGACCGCACCACGCCATGGTAGGATGTTTCTATTCCTCCCGCTGGTGGTCACCCGCCGGCCGGGAGAGAAAACCATTCCTCCCTGATTCCAAGCTCGTCCAGGTCGAGCCGCGGTACCACTTTGCACGGTGAGTTCGCGAGCGACCGACTCCGCGCGACCCGAATCACGGGATCGAGCCCCTCCTTGACCACCGAAAGCGATCAGGAACCCCTCATGAGCCCGCGTTCACGCTTCTCCACACTCACGTTCGGCGCGACCGTAGCCGCTCTCGGCTGCGCGCTCCTTTCCCGTCCGGCCGATGCCCAGGCCTGTCACTTCAACCTTCCGCCGCAGTCGGTGTGCTTCACGCTGAACGGCCCGTTCCCGCCGCCTCCTGCGGCGCCGACCTACATCGAGATCATCCTCGCTGGAGTCGGAGCGGGCTTCGACGTCAGCGACGGCGTCGGCTACGCGGGCTGGTGCACCGACGACACGGTCGGCGCCGTTCCTGGCCAGCAGTACTGCGACATCCCGACGATCCTGCGCAACAGCACCGAGCCGCTGCCGGCCTACCTCGCGGTGACGCCGTGGGACAAGATCAACTACATCCTGAACCACAAAGGCACGGCCACGCCGGTTGAGATCCAGGACGCGATCTGGCAATTCACGAACGGCACGGCGTGTCCCTCCGTCGGTTGCAACGCGCTCGTCGACGCCGCGAACCTGAACGGCACCGGCTTCATCCCCGGCCCCGGTCAGATCGTCGCGATCCTCCTCGACAACGGCGCGAATCCCACCGTTCAGCCTTCGCTGTTCGAGCTCGTCTGCGGGGACGTGGGCTGCACGCTCACTCTGGGCTACTGGAAGACGCACGCCTGCAACTGGCCCGCGCCCTTCGCGCCGGGTGCGCGTAACCGCACGGACAACAACCACAACGGCATCCCGGACAACGTCGAAGGCCAATGCAACGTCAACGGGCGCGACAACAACACGCTCTGCCCGTGCGACGCGACGCACACGATCCTGATCGGGTCGAACGCGTACAACGAGTGCGAGCTGCTGTGCGCCCTCGGCTTGCCGTCGACCGGCAACGCAGTCCGCATCCTCGCCCGCCAGCTCATCGCGGCGAAGCTCAACATCCTGAACGGCGCGGGCGGCAACGGGATCCTCTCGAACCCCGCCGATCCGAGCAATCCGTACAACGGACTCACTGCGAACGAGCTCATCGATCAGGCCGATGCGGCGATCGGTGCCCGGAACATCCTGACGGCCGTCGAAGGCACGTCGTGCGGCGGACCGAACTACGACCCCGAGGGCTGCCCGATGGTCCAGATCGCGTCGCTCCTCGACTTCTACAACAACGGCTTCGGCTCCGTGCCGCACTGCCCGTGATGCAGGACCGTCGTCCCGACGATCCGGGGCGGTGAGCGTCACTCCCGCCTGAGACAAGGAAGGGCTCCGACAGCGTCGGGGCCCTTCTTCGTTCCGGACCCGGTCACTCGGACCACTTCCGCGCAGCCTCCAGGCGCGCCCGGGGATCTCCGCGCGGATCGTAGCCGCGATCCTCGCCGTCCTTCTCGGCGAGAGCGCCGATCGCGATCTCGCGGGCGGCGAGGCTCGGCGAGAGGAGCATGTTGACGAGATCGGTCCGCGCTCGCCCGTCGCCGAGCACGAAGCGCGTGCGCGCCGCTCGCGCCGCGAGGCGATCGGCCGGCGATTCGTCTCCCGCGCCGGGCGCGGAGCCGACGAGCGACGGAATCCGGTTCTGGAACGCACGGACTTGCGCGAGGACGGCGGCATCGTGCACGTGCTCCAGCGCGAGCAGCGCCCATTCGGCCACTTCGGGGACGGGGTCGCGCAGCGTGGCGGCGAGGAAAGGAGCCGCGTCGGAATCGCCGATCTGTCCGAGCGCCTGGCAGACGAGCGCGCGCTTCTCCGAGAAGCCGGTCGGGAAGGTCAAGCCTTCGAGCAATGCCGGAACGGCGTCGTCGCCGATCGCGACCAGCTCCTCGAGGATCCGGCGATCGTCGCCGCCGGCGCGCGTGTCGGTGCCGCCGCCGAGCTCCTCGACGAGCTCGAACGCGTGCTCGCGCATCCGGGCGTCGCGGCGCCGCGGAGTGCGGAGCGCCGGCCGTCCTGCGCTCGTCTCCCACCAGCTCCGGAGTCTCGCGATCGCTTCGAGGCGCTCTCCTTCGGGTGCTTCGGGCTCGTACCCGAGGTGCACGCCCGTGACGGCGAAGAAGCTCTCGAAGAAGAACGCGCGCATCAGCGGGTCGGGATGCTCGAGCCCGTCGAGGAGGGCGGGCAAGCCCGCGGGCGAGCCGAGCCCCGCGAGCGCCACCGCGAGGTCCCGCTTCGTCTCGATGTGGAGCGCGCCAGCGAGCGCGCGCTCGATCGCGGGCACGGCGTCACGATCGGCCAGGCGCGACAGCGCCTGCGCGGCGGCGGACACCACGTCCGGGTCCGGATCGCCGACGAGCGCGCGCAGGCTCGGCGCGGCGGACGCGTCGCCGAGCCCGCCGATCGCCTCGGCCGAGCTGCGCCGGTCGAGCGGGTTCTCCATGCACGTCCCGGGGAGGAGCGCGGACAGGACGGAAGGGTTCCCGGACGGAGTTGCGAGCCTCGCGAGCATCTCCCGGGCGTGGATGCGGACGTAGAGATCGTCGCTAGCGAGGGCCTCGACGAGCGTCGGGACGGCGGGCTCCCCGATGCGGAGGAAGACTCGCTTCGCTTCGCCGAACGTCTCGTTGCTCCAGTGTCCGAGCGCGGTCACGAGCGCGGGGTACGCCGCCGCACCGATCTCGACGAGGCGATCCCTCGCGCGGGCGCGCGCTTCGGGCAGATGGGACTCGAGCAAGGCGACGAGTACCAGGACGTCCTCCGGACGATCGCCGGTCGGGACGAGCACGGTCTTGGTCCCCGGCGCCGGACGGACGACGTTCGCGAGCCCGCTCGTGCTGAAGAAGTCGTTCAGATCGGTCGCGGGGACCGGCGTTCCGGCTTCCGGCGTCTCCACGGCGGGCGCGTTCGACGGCGTGATCCCGTCGAATCCGATCCGTCGCTCCTCGAGGCATCGAGAGAGCGTCGGGTGCTCGTCCGCGATCGGCCGGTACAGCTTGAAATAGAGGCGGCACTCGACGATCCCCGCGGCGACCGGGATCGGGACGCGGTGCTCGCGCGACTTGCCCGAAGGGATCTGCGACGTGACCGGCAGCGTCATCTGCTGCGGAGCGAGCTCCGAAGCGTACGGGTAGTGGCACACCATCCGGGAACGCGCGACCTCGTTGCCCTCGGAGTCCTTCACGACGACGAGCGACTCGACGGCGCGCTGACGGTTCGCCGTCGGGAAGTTGTGGCCGGCGCCCTTGTTGGTGACGCGGACGACGACCTCGTTTCCCTCGACCGAGGCTTCGTAGTCGTACGCGCGGCGGATCTGCGACTCGCTGCGCGAGGCGGGGAACACGTGCGAGCGCACGGGTCGCGGCGGCATCCCGACGGCGACGGGTCGCACGACGAGGGGCATGTGGCAGTCGAGGCATTCGTTGCCGGCGAGCTGGCCGTTCTCGGCGCGCGACCACTGGTCCGGAGTGCCGGCGATCCGGTGACACGTCGCGCAATCCTGGACCGTGCCGACGCGCGGCTCGAACGCGGTCTTGCATTCCTCGCCACCGACGAAGCGGCCGTAGTCGACGCCCGCCTTCCCGTGGCAGGACATGCAGGTGTTGCCCTCCTCGAGATCCGCCCAGCGCGTCATCGGCGTGCGGCCGATGCCGGTCTCGAAGACCGGCCGGGGCGTGTGGCAGCGGACGCAGTCCTCGCGCCGGAATCCGCGCGTCGCCAGGCGCGCCTCGCCGTCCTGGAACGCGCGACCGTGCGTGTTCTCGCGGTGCTCCGCGTAGATCGCCGGGTGGCAGTCGGCGCAGTAGGCGCTCTCCATCACCCGGTCGGCGTGCGCAGCCGTCCCGAGGTCGCGGTCGGGGTGCGCGGAGTCGCTCTCTGCGACCTCGCCGCTCCTGCAGGCGAGGAAGAGAGCGCCCGACGAGAGGGCGACCAGCGCGAAGGCTCGAACGACGTGCATCGGACGCGGAGGACGGAGGAGCTTAGCACCGCATCGCGACTGACTCCCGCGTCAGCACCGCGTGCACTCCTCGACGGCGCGCACCGCCGCGGTCGTCGACCGACGGCTGTCGGGCGCGATGAAGTGACGCGTCGCGATCGCGGACCCGCTCCGCGTCAGCTCGCGCACCCTTTGTTCCAGCGCTTTGTGCGCGACCGACACGCGGTCGTGGTACCGCAGGTGCTCCGCCCACGTCTCCTCGATCCACGTCTCGACGAACCGCGACGGATCCGCCGTGTCCTCGAAGAGCCACCATTGCACCGCCCCGTCGCGCCGCCGGTTCCGGCCCATCTCGGCCATCGCGGTCCGGAAGGCGGGCGCGCGCTCCGCGTCGACCCGGTACTCGACCTGCACCATGATCGGGCCCGCCTCGAGCGACGGTTCGCCCTGGACGACGGGAGCTGGCCAGTGGTGCGCGGGAGTGTGGTCGACGACCTCGTCCGCGGCCGCTCTCCGCCAGAAGGCGAGCGCGGCTCCGAGCACGAGCCCTCCGGCGATCCCCCAGTAGGCGCTGCCGAGTCCGGCGCGCGCGGCGACGAAGCCCCACAGCGCGCTGCCTCCCGCGGTCCCCGCCTGGAACACGATCAGGTACACCGAGAGTGCGCGCGCGCGCACCCAGCCGGGACTCGCCTGCTGGGCGGCGACGGTCAAGGTCGACAGGACGGAGACCCAGGCGACTCCGCCGACGAGGAGGATCGGGCAGAGGACGAACACGTCGCGCAGCATCGCCGCGGCGACCGCGACGGCCGCGAACGCGAGCGATCCGGCGGCGACGAGGCCGTCGGGTGCGACGCGTGCACGGACACGCGGCAGGAGCGTCGCGCCGAGGACCGCGCCGACTCCGAGCGAGCCGAGGAGCAACCCGAACCCGACGGCGCCGTGCCCGGTCTCGCGACCGAGCACCGGCATCAGGGCCATGACTCCCCCGCCGGAGAGCATGAAGAGGAACGTCGCGAGGAGCACGTGCCGGAGCGCCCGCGAGTGCCGCGCGAAGCGCAGGCCCGCGCGGATCGCGCCGACCATGCGCTCGCCGGGGAGCACGGTCGGCGTCCGCTGGCGCCGCCAGGCGACCAGGACGCCGATCACTCCGACGAACGACACCGCGTCGAGCACGAAGACGACGCCGGGCCCCGCGATCGCGACGACGAATCCTCCGAGGGCGGGGCCGAGCGTGCGGGCGACGTTGATGCCGACGCCGCTCAGCGTGACGCCCGCCGCGAGCTCTTCCGCCGGAAGGAGCTCCGGGACGACCGAGTGCCAGGCCGGGTCGTTCAGCGCGGTGGCGATGCCGAGCGCGAAGGCGAGCGCGAGCAGGATCGCCGGCGTGACGGCACCCGTGAGCGTCACGACCGCGAGGGTTCCCACGGCGAGGGCCATCGCGAGCTGCGTCGCGATCAGGAGACGGCGGCGGTCGACGATGTCCGCGAGCGCTCCGGCCGGGAGTCCGAGCGCGAAGAAGGGCAGGCTCTCCGCGGTGACGAGCAGAGAAACGACGAGCGGCGAGGGCGTGAGCGACGACATGAGCCATCCCTGGCCCACGTCCGTCATGTACGAGCCGACGTGCGAAGCCGTCGACGCGATCCACACCGCGCGGAAGAGCGGGTGCGCCAGCGGGCTCCAGGTGGATCGCGGTCGCCCCGCGCTCAACGCATCCCCATCTCGCGCCGGGCGTCCGCGAGCCCGTTGCGCGCCACGGTCGAGTTCGGTTGCATCGAAAGCACCGACTGGAAGCAGGCCAGCGCCTTCGGGAACTGGCGTTGCTGCATGTAGACCTGTCCGAGCGCCTCCCTCGTGGTGATCACCTGCGGCTGCAGACCGACCGCCGTCTCGAGCGACGCGGCGGCTTCGTCCCAGCGCGAAAGCCGCGCGTAGCACTCCCCGAGGATGCTGTGAGCCGCGAAGTCGCGCGGCGCGAGCAGGGCGCCCTGTTTCGCCTGGCTGATCGCGCGCTCCCACTTCCCCATCTTCATCAAGAGCGTCGCGTACTCGACGCGACCGCGCGTGTCCTCGGGAGCCACCGCCACGGCCTTCTCGTACTCGGCCGCCGCCTCCTCGCGCTGACCCAGCTCGCCGAGCGAGTACGCGAGATCGCGTTGCGCCGCCAACGCCTGCGGGAGCTCCGCGAGCACGCCGCGCAGGATGCTCACCACCTCCGCGAACTGGTTGTGCCCCATGAGCTCGCGCGCGCGCTCGTACGCGGCGACCGCGGCGACGTGCACGTGCGGATCCGGCCCGACCGGCTCGCGCGCCTGGAGGCCGTTCGTGTTCGCCGCGCGCGGGGTGTCGCCGAGGCCCACGTAGCCGAGGGATTCGAGCCGCGTGAGCTCGGCGCTCGGGAGAGGCGTCGACGCCGGGGCCGCGAGCGGCGGCGGCGCGTCCGCAAGCAACTTCAGCAGCTCTCGCTGCATGCCGTTCGCCTGCTCGGCGTTCTGCGCGATCACGTTGTGGAGCTCGCCGGCGTCGGCGTCGAGGTCGAAGAGCTGCGGCTCGGTCGACCACACGTACTTCCAGTGCCCGGACCACAGCGCGCGGAGCGCCGAGAGTCGCAGGCGCGTGTACGGCTCCGCGGTCTCGCTGTACGCCGACAACCCGGGGTCCGCGATTTTTCCGCCGAGGAGCCGCGCGAGGCTGACGCCCGACGCCTTCGCCAGGGCCGGCAGCCCGGCGACGTCGAGGATCGTCGGGGCGACGTCGACCGTGCGGACCAGCGCGTCGATCCGCGTGCCCGGCGCGACGACTCCCGGACAACGCACGAGCAGCGGCACGCGCGCGCACGTCGAGTAGAGGAAGTATCCGTGCTGCGTCTCCTCGTGGTCCCCCAGTCCTTCCCCGTGGTCCGCGACGAGCACGACGAGCGTGTTCTCCTCGAGTCCGAGGTCGCGCAGTCCGTCGAGGAGGCGGCCGATCTGACCGTCCATGTACGCGACCTCGTCCGCGTACGCGGCCGGCGAGGTCACGTCGCGATGCGTCGCCGATTCGTACGGGTAGTGCGCGTCGTAGAAGTGGACCCAGAGGAAGAACTTGTCCTTCGCGCGCGCGCGCAACAGCGCGAGCGCGTCGTCGCAGACCTGGTCTCCCTTCCGCTGGAGCTCGCTCGGATCGGTCGGGCCGCGCGGACGCGGCACGCCGCGGTATTCGTCGAACCCCTGCCCGATGCCGCTGCCCTCGTGGAGCACGAACGAGGCGACGGAGGCGGCCGTCGCGGCGCCGCCGGCGTGGAACGCTTCGGCGAGCGTGTCGGCGGCGGGCGACAGGAAATCGACTCCGTTGCGGTGCACGCCGTGCACGAACGGGAAGAGCCCGGTCATGATCGAGCAGTGCGAAGGCAGGGTCATCACCGAGCTCGTCGCGCAATGGCTGAACAAGGCGCCGTCGCCGGCGAGGCGGTCCATGTTCGGGGTCTTCGTCGCGGTGCCGCCGTAGCAGCTCAAGTAGTCCGCGCGCGTCGTGTCGACGGTGATCAAGAGCACGTTGCGCGAGGGCTTGCGCGTGAACAGCGAACCGATCGACCACCCGGCCGGTCCGGCGACGGTCGCGGCGAGCGCGAGCACCGCGAGGACCCCGACGATCCAGAGGATCCGCCGCGACCGGCGCTCCGGGGGGCGCCCCGGCTTCTTCGACGCCTTTCCCATCGCGATCCTCAGAGCCGCGCGAACCGCGCGGTCGCTTCGATCAACGCGCTCCGGATCCCCGGCTCGGACATCGAGTGTCCCGAGTCGCCGATGACGACGAGCTCCGCCTCGGGCCAGGCGCGGTGGAGATCCCAGGCCGAGCGCATCGGGCACACGACGTCGTAGCGACCCTGCACGATCACGCCGGGGATCTTGCGCAGCTTCTTCGCGCCGCGCAGGAGCTCGTCGTCGCGCGCGAGGAAGCCCTTGTTGACGAAGTAGTGCGCCTCGATGCGGGCGAAGGCGTCGGCGAACTTCCCGCCGCCGAACTTCTCGACGAGCGCCGGGTCGACGAAGAGCTTGCTCGTCGTCCCCTCCCAGATCGACCAGGCGCGCGCGGCCTGCATGCGCACGCGGCGATCCTTGCTCGTGAGGCGCTTGTAGTAGGCCGCCATGAGATTCTTGCGCTCCTTCGGCGGGATCGGGGCGAGGAATCCTTCCCACGCGTCCGGGAAGATGTGGCTCGCGCCTTCCTGGTAGAACCACTCGAGCTCGCTCTTCCGCAGGAGGAAGATCCCGCGCAGGACGAGCGCCTTGCAGCGCCGCGGGTGCGTCTCCGCGTAGGCGAGCGAGAGCGTGCTCCCCCAGCTCCCGCCGAACACGACCCAGCGCTCGATCCCGAGGTGCTCGCGCAGCTTCTCGATGTCGGCGACGAGGTTCCAAGTCGTGTTCTCGCGCAGCTCGGAAAAGGGCTTGCTCTTCCCGCAACCGCGCTGGTCGTGGAGCACGATGCGCCAGATCTTCGGATCGAAATAACGACGGTAGGCCGGATCGATGCCTCCGCCCGGGCCGCCGTGGAGGAACACGAGGGGCTTGCCGCGCGGATTGCCGCACTCCTCGTAGTGGATCGTGTGCAGCTTCGAGACGCGCAGGGCGCCCGAGGAATAGGGTTGGATCGCGGGGTAGAGCTCGCGGAGCTTCGGCTTCGTTCGGGGCTTCATGCCGCAGACGCTAGCACGAGCCGGACCCGCCGGGAGCGGTCTAGTTCCGGCTCGCCGCCCGCGCGCGTTCCCGGGCTTCGAGATCCGCGATCAGGGGCGCGACGTCGAACCGCGCGGTCGCCGTCCACGCGTACCGCGCCCTCACGGTTTCGAAACGGCGTCTCGAGCTCGCGAGGTCGTCGCCGTCGCGCAGCGCCGCGCGCGTCGCCTCGACGAACGCCCGCTGCGCGCTCGCTTCCCACGCGAGCCACGGGACCAGTCCGAGCAGGACGAGGGCCGCGAGCGCGATCCGCCGCCTCAGTTTCCAGCGCGCGCGCCGCCGCACGAGTGCCCCGCTCTTCAGCTCCTCGAGCGCGTCCTTCGTCTTCTTGCGCCCGGGCGCGATCGCGAGCGCCTCCTCGTACGCGCGGCGGGCCTGCGGGTACGACTCGGCCCCGATCATCGCCGACGCGTAGGACTCGAGCCCCTTGACGGCGGCTTCGCGCTCGCCCGCGGCCGCGCGCGCGTGCGCGAACTCGCGCGCGAGCTCCCAGCTCTCGCCGAACGCCTCGATCATCCGCTCGAGCACCGAGCACACCTTGCGGTGCAATCCGGGCTCCGCGTAGAGCTCGATCAGCCGCCTTCCGTGCGCGAAGGCGTCCTTCTTCCGGCCTTCCTCGAGCGCGAGCTCGAAGCTCCGCTCCCAGACGAACGGATCCTTCTCGTCGAGCTTCCGCAGCTTCGCGAGCGTCGCGTGCGCGTCCTCGTGCGCCGCGTTCTCGAGCTGCAGGTGCACGACGAGCTTCAACGCCTCGCTGGCCTGCTCGAGCTCTCCCGCGCGCTCGGCGAGCAGGGCCTTCGCGCACAGGAGCCCCAAGTGCCGCGGATTCTCCTCGAGCCCGCGCTCGAGCATCGCCAGCGCGCGGCCCTTGTCGCGGCGCGCGATCTCGAGCACGCGCTTCTCGAGGTCCGTCGACGTGATCGGCCGGATCACCTGCTTCGCGGCGAGCTCGGAGAGGGCCTGGTACGCGTCGAACCGCCGCGTGGGGAACCCGGCGACGATCTCGCGCACCGTCCGTGTGCCGTCGGCGAGCTGCAACAGATCCGCGATGAACTGCGCGCGCGCGGCGTCGCCGGACGGGCGCGGCTGCTTCGCGACGACGTAGTGCGTCGAGTCGGACGGCAGGTGCTCGCGGATCTGCGTCCAGTGGTCCGAGCGGCGCGCCGACTCGAGCAGGAGCGGGCTCGCGGGAAGCGCGATCCGGAGCGCGCGTTCCTCGCGGTCGAAGCGCGCGGACGGCTTGTCGCTCTCGGTGAACTCGAACCTCTTCGCGCCCGCAGCGAGGATCTCGCAGGTGTCGTCCACGAGCCGCGCGGTCCCGATGCGCGCGAGCTCGCCTTCCTCGAGCACGCCGGCGGCGACGAGCGCCGCGCCGACCGTCTGGCCCCGGCGCCGCGCCTTCTGCGCGCGCTCGATCGCGTGCGGCGCGACCGCGCCGCTCTCGGCGACGTACTCGAGCAGCCCGATGCGGCCCGGCCACGCGATCAACGCGAGCTTGCCGGCATCGAAGAAGAGCTCGGTCGGGTCCTCGCCGTCGAGCACGGACAGAAGCCCGGTCTTCTGCGCGGCTTCCAGATTTTGGAAGAGGCTCGTCAGGTCGAGCGTCGAGAGGTCGCCTTGCAGTGCCATGCGCACCCCGTCTTTCGGCACGCGGTGGGCACGGGATTGACTCCGTCCGACGCTATCATCCTGCGCCGCTCGTCGCCCCCACCCTCGAGGTCCCCGGATGATTCCCTGCTTCCAGTCCATCGCCGCTGGTCTGTCCATGAGCCTGTGCGTCGCCTGCTCCGCGCCCTCGCGCGGGGACGCCGCGCCCGCGGAGCCCTCCGCATCGCCGCAGTCGACGGTTCCCGCGGCGGAAGGCGCCAGCACGGTCGACACACGGATGCTCGAGCAGCCCGCCGTCAGCAAGGACCGGATCGCGTTCGTCTACGCCGGCGATCTGTGGACCTCGAAGCTCGACGGCTCCGACGTCCGGCGCCTCACTTCGCATCCGGGCCCGGAGACGCTCCCGCACTTCTCGCCCGACGGCAAGTGGATCGCGTTCTCGGGCCAGTACGACGGGAACACCGACGTGTACATCGTCCCGGTCGAGGGCGGCGAGCCGCGGCGGCTGACGTGGCACCCCGGCGCCGACCTCGTCCAGGGTTTCACTCCGGACGGCGAGGGCGTCGTGTTCGTCTCGCAGCGCGACGTCTACACGCGCCGCTTCTGGCACCTCTTCCGCGTCGATCTCCACGGCGGGTTCCCGACGAGCTACGGCCTGCCGACGTGCGCGAAGGCGGCGCTGTCCCCCGACGGCAAGAAGATCGCCTACAACCCGCTGACCGACGCGTTCACGCAGTGGAAGCATTACCGCGGCGGCACCGCGAGCCGCATCTGGATCTACGACATCGGCGACCGGACCGTCGTCCAGGTGCCGCAGCCGAAGGAGCGCTGCAACGACACCGACGCGACGTGGGTCCGCGGCCAGCTCTACTTCCGGTCCGACCGCGCGGGCGAGTTCAATCTCTTCTCCTACGATCCCGCGTCGAACGCAGTCACCCAGTGCACGAAGCACACGGACTTCCCGGTGCTCTCGCTCGGCAGCAGCACGGGGTACGTCGTGTACGAGCAGGCCGGGTACCTCCATTTCTACGATCCCGCGCGGAGCGCCGCGACGCGCCTCCACATCGGGGTTCCCGCCGAGCTCGTCGAGACGCGCCCGCGCTTCGTCAAGGGCGCCGACTACGTCCGCAGCGCCGACGTCTCGCCCTCGGGCTCCCGGGTCGCGATCGGATTCCGCGGCGAGATCGTCACCGTGCCCGCGGAGAAGGGAGACCCGCGCAACCTCACGAACTCGCCGGCGGTGAACGAGCGGTACCCGGCGTGGTCGCCGGACGGCAAGACGATCGCGTGGTTCTCCGACGAGAGCGGCGAGAACCAGCTCGTCCTCGCGCCGCAGGACGGGCACGGGGCACGCCGCGCGATCGCGCTCGAGGGCGCCGGCTTCTACGTCGATCCGAAGTGGTCGCCCGACGGGAAGAAGATCAGCTACGTCGACAACGCACGGGCGCTCTTCGTGCTCGACGTCGAGAGCGGGAAGTCGACGCGCGTCGCGCAGGACCCGATCTACGGCGTGCTCTCCGGGATCCACCACGACTGGTCACCGGATTCGCGCTGGCTCGCCTACACGGTGATGAACACGACCGGCTTCCACCGCGTCGAGATCTACGACGTGCTGAAGGGCGCCTCGACCGCGATCACCGACGGACTCTCCGACGCTTCCGACGCCGTGTTCGACACCGGCGGAAAGTACCTGTACCTCGCGGCCTCGACGGACGCCGGCCCGGCGCTGACGTGGTTCTCGCAGGCGAGCGCGGACGTCGCGCAGACGAACGCGCTCTACCTCGTCTGCCTCGCGAAGGACACGCCCTCCCCGCTCGCGAAGGAGAGCGACGAGGAGAAACTCGCGGCCCCTGAGAAGCCGGAGGAGAAGAAAGAGGACAAGAAGGAAGAGAAGAAGGACGACGACAAGAAGAAGGAGGAGAAGAAGGCGGTCGACGTCGCGATCGACTTCGAGGGGCTCGCCCAGCGGATCGTGGCGCTTCCGATCGCGAAGGCGTCCTTCACCGGCCTCCGGTGCGGGGAGTCGGGCCAGCTCTTCTACCTGAAGTCGGAGCGCTCCGATTTCGCGGGCAATCCGAATCCCGGGGCTCTCACGCGCTTCGATCTCAAGGAGCGCAAGGAGAAGAAGCTGCTCGACGGCGTCCGCAACTTTACGCTGACGCGCGACCACAAGAAGGTGTTGTTCGGCACCGACGACGGCTCCTGGGTGACGGCGCTCGGCGACTCGATCGACAAGTCGAAGGGGAAGCTCGCCCTCGACTCGATCCAGGTCCGGATCGACCCGCGCGCGGAGTGGCGGCAGATCTTCGACGAGGCCTGGCGCATCAACCGCGACTACTTCTACGACCCGAAGATGCACGGGGCGGACTGGGCGGCGATGAAGGAGCGCTACGCGCAGTTCCTTCCCCACCTCGCCACGCGCCGCGATCTCTCGCGCGTGATCGGCTGGCTGTGCTCGGAGCTCGTCGTCGGCCACAGCCGCGGCGGCGGCGGCGACACGCTCGTGAAGACGGACCAGGTGCCCGGCGGCCTCCTCGGCGCGGACTACGCGATCGAGGACGGGCACTACCGCTTCAAGAAGGTGTACGGCGGCCTCAACTGGACACCCGACCTCCGCGCTCCACTCACCGAGCCGGGCGTCCAAGTGCACTCGGGCGACTACCTGCTCGCCGTCGAAGGGCGCGACCTCGCGCCGCCCGAGAACCTGTACGCGCGTTTCGAGAACACCGCGGGCAAGCAGATCGAGCTCACCGTCGGTCCGAACGCGGACGGCACGGGCTCGCGCACGGTGAAAGTCGTCCCGATCGCCGACGAGAGCGCATTGCGCAACCGCGACTGGGTCGAGGGCAACATCGCGAAGGTGACGGCGGCGACCGGCGGCAAGGTCGCGTACGTCTACGTGCCGAACACGGCGGAGCTCGGGTTCGAGTACTTCAAGCGCTACTTCTTCCCGCAGTCCGACCGGCAGGCGATCATCGTCGACGAGCGGCACAACGGCGGAGGGTCCGTCGCGGACTACTACATCGACATCCTGCGCCGCCCCTACGTCAGCCACTGGGCGACGCGCTACGGCGCGAGCATCGTGACGCCGCAGGCCGCGATCTTCGGGCCCAAGGTGATGCTGATCGACGAGACGGCGGGCTCCGGCGGAGACCTCCTCCCCTGGATGTTCCGCAAGTTCAAGCTCGGCAAGCTGATCGGCCGCCCGACCTGGGGCGGACTCGTCGGCATCCTCGGGTTCCCCGAGCTCATGGACGGCGGCAACGTGACCGCGCCGAACATCGGCATCTGGACGGAAGAGGAAGGGTTCACCGTCGAGAACGTCGGCGTTCCTCCGGACATCGAGGTCGAGCAGTCGCCGGCGCTCGTGCAGGACGGCCACGATCCGCAACTCGAGCGCGCGATCCAGGAGGTGCTCGCCGATCTCGAGAAGAACCCGCCGCACAAGGCCGTGCAGCCGCCGTTCCCCGTGCGGGTGCCGAAGTAGTCCGCTACGGCGCGATCTCGGCGATCGCTTCCTCGAGTTCGCCGGTCGTGAAGGGCTTCTGGATGAACCCCTTCGCGCCGTCGTCGAGGATCTCGCGCGCGTCGCCGTCGATGCTGTAGCCCGACGACAGGAGCACGCGCACCTCCGGGTTGATCGCGCGGAGCGCGCGGAACGTGTCGCGGCCGGAGATGCCGGGCATCATCATGTCGAGCATGACGAGGTCGAACTCGCGCCATCGCCTCGAGTAGAGATCGACTGCTTCCCGGCCGTCGGCGACGGCGGTCGCCTGGTGCTTCGCGCGCTGGAGCATCCGGGGGATCATCGAACGAAGATCCTCCTCGTCGTCGACGACGAGGATGCGCAGCTCGCTCGCCGCGGCGGGTCGGAGCGGTTCGGGCGCCGCGGCCTCCGGCATCGCCTGCTCGGCCAACGGCAGGCAGATCGTGAACGTCGTACCGACCCCTTCCGCGCCGTCGACCCGGATCGTTCCCGCGTGCCGCTCGACCGTCCCGTACACCGACGCGAGCCCCATCCCGGTCCCCTTCCCGATCGATTTGGTCGTGAAGAAGGGCTCGAAGAGGTGTTCGCGGATCTCGTCGCTGATCCCGAAACCGGTGTCGCTCACCGCGATCCGCAGACGGCGCCCCGCCTGGTTGGCACCGACGATCGACGTCTCGAACGTCAGCGTCCCTCCGCTCGGCATCGCGTCGCGCGCATTGAGCCCGAGGTTGAGGAGCGCGTTCTGGATCTGGGACGGGTCCCCCGAGATCACGGCACCTGGCGCGTCGAGTCGCTGCACGACCGCGATGCGCTTGTCGATGCTGCGCTCGAGGATCGTCACCGTCTCCGCGATCAGCTTGTGCACGTCGATCGGCACCTGGCGGTACTGGCCTTTCCTCGCGAAGGCGAGCAGCTTCTGCGTGAGGTCGGCCGAACGCCGTGCGGCGACGCCGATCGCGTCGGACAACTGCACGAGCTCCGGATGCTCGAGGCGCTGGGAGAGGAGGTCCGCGTACCCGAGGATTGCGGCGAGCTGGTTGTTGAAATCGTGCGCGACGCCGCCCGCGAGCTCGCCGATCGCATTCATCTTCTGCGTCTGCCGCGCCTGTTCCTCGGACCGCTTCCGCTCGGTGACGTCGATGATGAAACCGAGCATGCGCGTGACGCCGCCTTCCGCGTTCCGCGCGAAGTAGCCGTCGTCCTGGACGTCGACGTACACGCCGTCGCGCCGTCGCACGCGGTAGGCGTCGTGGAAGGAGTGTTCAGCGAGCACGGCGCGCTCGATCGACTGCTCGAGCGCCGCGCGGTCCTCCGGATGGACCAGAGCCGTCCACTGCGAGAGCGTCGAACCGAGCTCCTCGAGCGAGTATCCGAGGATGCGGTGCGAATCGCCGCCGTAGGTCACCTGGTTCGTCACCGGATCCCAGTCGTAGATCAGGTGACCGCTCGCCTTGATCAGCGCGTCGTAGCGGTTCTTCCATTCGAGGACGGCGTCGCCCTGGAACTTCCGTTCGATCGCCACCGACGCGAGGCGCGCTCCGGTCTCGATCGCGGCGAGCTCCTCGGGATGGGGAGTGCGCGGCTCCTTGTAGTAGAGCGCGAAAGTCCCGCGGACCTTCCCGCGGCGCGAACGGATCGGCGTCGACCAGCACGCGCGCAAGCCGTAGGGCAGCGCGAGGTGCTTGTAGTCCGCCCAACGGGGATCGGTCTCGATGTCCGCCACGATCACGGTCTCTCCGGTGAACGCAGCCGTGCCGCACGAACCGGCGTTCGGACCGATCGCCGCGCCGTGGATCGACTTCGAGTACTCCGCCGGCAGGCTCGGCGCGGCGCCGTGGAGCAGGCGTTTGCCTTCCGCATCGCACAGGAGGATCGAGCCGAACGTCCCCGCGTGCAGTTGCTCGTGGCCGATGACGAGCTCCGTCAGGATCTCGGTGAGGGATCCGCCGCGCACGAGCTGCTCGAGCATGATCCGCTCGTGCGCGAGCGCCTGCCGGTCGAGCCGACTCTCGGTGATGTCCTCGGACATCCCGATCCATTCGCGCACGCTGCCGTCCGCGGCGAGCATCGGCACTCCGCGGACCGCGATGTGTCTCCACCCGCCGCCGGGGCGTCGGAGCCGGTATTCGTTCCGGTAGGGCTCACGCGAGGCGACGCAGTGCTTCCACAGCGCGGCGGTTCGCGCGCGATCCGCGGGGTGCAGCAGCTCGAGCCATGCATCTCCGCGCGCTTCGCGCGGATCGAGCCCGGTGAAGTCGCCCCAAGGCGGGATCGCTTCGATCCATTCGCCGCGGGGGTCGGCGCGCCAGAAGATGTGCTTCGGATCGGAGCCCGGAGTCGTTTCGTCCAGGCTCCCCGCGCGGCGCTGCAGAGTACCGGTCGGTTCTCGCATTCCGTTGCCACCGGCCTCGCCGGCTCGAGGAAACGAGGATACGAGCGACGCGTGCATGCGTCCAGCGGAGCGAACTCCGTAAACTGCCCCGGTGAGCACCGTCGGTCTCTGCCTCCTCGTCGCGTCTTTCCAGGGCGGGCTTCCCACGGGGCCGATCAACCTCGCGTTGCCGTCGAAGGACCAAGGGCTTGCGCCCGTCGAGCAGGTCCCCTTCTGGCGCATCGAACGTCCCCGCTGGGAGACGGGGCAGCTCGTCATGCAGGGATTCGTGGGCGCGAGCTTCTTCCGGACGGTCGAGGTCTCGGGCGGTGCCGGTCCCGACATCGACGGATCCGACGAGTCGCTCGCACAGATGCCCACGATCGGCGGCGGCGGTCAGATGAAGCTCGGAGGCGAGAGCGTCGATCTCGGCTTCGAGGCGATGTTCTCGCTCTCGGGCCGTGCGAACGCGACCGCGATCGCGACCGGCGGCGGAGGCGCGACCGTCGCCATCAACGTCGACATGTTCCTGTTCGAGCTCTACGGCGGCCCGTTCGCGAACATCTTCCTCGGGGACAACACGCGCGTGTACGTCGGCGCCGGTCCGCTGATGGAGTGGGCCGATTTCACCCAGCAGAGCGACAGCGCCGGCATCGACGACCACGGCACCGGGTTCGGGACGGGCTTCTACGCGCGCACGGGGATCGAGTTCGCGCTGCCCAGCCGCACGATGATCGGGTTCGGCGTCCGCTGGTCGGAATCGACGGTCGACCTCGACAACAACCTCGGCAATCTCGACCTGGACGGCTTCCAGGCGGTGTTCACGGTCACCGAGGGATTCTGAGCATGGCGCTCACGGCGACGATGCATCGCTTCGACATCCAGCTCGCGGACAGCGATCGCGGTGTCTACGAGACGCTGGAGCTCCGCGTCGCGCGACATCCTTCGGAAGCCGCCGCGTTCCTGCTCGTGCGGGTCCTCGCGTACTGCCTCGAGTACCGCGAGGGCATCGCGTTCTCGAAGGGCGGAATCAGCTCGGTCGACGAGCCGGCGATCTCCGTTCGCGATCTCACGGGCGCGTGCACCGCGTGGATCGAGGTCGGCGCCCCTTCCGCCGATCGCTTGCACCGGGCCTCGAAGGCGCATCCGCGCGTCGCGGTCTACACCGACCGGCGCCTCGATCTCCTGCGCGCGTCGTTCGCGGGCGAGCGCATCCACCGCGCGGCCGAGATCCCGGTGACGGTGTTCCCGCAGGCGTTCCTGCGCGATCTCGAGACGACGCTCGAGCGCAACGTCCGCTGGGACGTCTCGCTCAGCGACGGACATCTCTACGTCACGACCGGCGGCCGATCGATCGACGCCGAGCTCCGCCCGACGCCGATCGATGCTGGTCGCCCGGGGGACGAGCGCGATTAGGGACCCCAGACGACGCGCAGCGCGTTCGTCGCGTTGTACGTCGCCGGAGGCGGGCACCCGTAGGCCGCGGGGTCGCGGTACGCGAGGAAGTATCCCTTGATCGTGCCCGGCACCGTGATGCCTCCCTTGACGGCGATCGCCGGCGAGCTCGGGGTGTCGAGCGGGTCGACGTTCGGTTGCACGACGTAGAGTCGCACGAGCGGCGTGCCGACGCAGCGCAGTCCGTCGCCGTACGGCGGCTGGACCGAGAGGACGTCGCCCTGGAACCAGACCGCCAACGTGGAGAGGTGGTGGCCCGTCGAGCGGAGAACCAGGTTCGCGGCCCCGATGGACTCGGAGCCGCTCAACACGCTGAGGAGCGCGCCACCCGGGTGGTCCGAGTTCGAGCAGCCGTGGCCGGGCAGGCCGGCCGGGCTCCCGCACGGGCAGGCATTGCCCGTCCCGTCGCCGAAGCAGAACGAGCTGATCGGAGGCGGACCGCTGGTGAAGATCTCCATGCTCGAGCTCGGTGCTCCCGCGGAGTCGTAGCCGCCGACCATGTAGATCTTGCCCGTCGCGGGGTCCGTGTCCGCGGCGTCGTTGCGCCGCGCGGTCGCGAAGGCCGGCGCGAGCGCCCAGCTGTTCGGCCCGGGCGAGTAGGCGTCGACTTCCGTGGTCGGATTCGGGGCCGTCCGCCCGCCGCCGAGGACCCACAGCTGACCGCCCTCGTTGACGCCCTTCGTCTCGGCCGTCGCGCGCGGGATCACGGCGATCGCCGCGATCGCGTCCCCGACGGGGTCGTACGAGAACGAGCTCGTGCTGTCGACGAGCGTCGTGCCGTTCCAGATCGAGCCGCCGCCGATGTCGATCCGGCTGCCGACCGTCGCGCAGGGAATGTAGCCGATCTGCGCGGGCAAGGCCGCGGTCTTCAACGTCCACTTCGCGCCCGGGGCGCCGGCAGGATCGAACTCCCAGATCTCGCTCGTCATCCCGACGTTGATCGTGAAACCGCCGAAGACGTACAGCTTGTTGTTGAAGACGGCGCCGCCTCCGGGGAGCGTGTTCGCCGGTGCGCCCGACCACGGATCGGTCGCGATGACCGTGATCGAGTCGGCCACCGGGTCGTACCTCCGCACGGCCGAGGTCGAGGTCGTCGCACCCGCCGCGGAGCCTCCGACGCAGAAGATGTAGGGCGTGCCGCCGTCGACGAGCACGCCGGCGACCATGTTGTTGTTCTGGTTGTCGGGGAACGCGCCGGCCTTCATGGCCCATGTGGCTGCACCCGGGTTGTACTCGAACGGGTTCATGAAATCCGAGCCCGCGGTGTCGGCCGAGCGGCCGCCCATCGTGTAGAAGCGGCCGTTCGCCGGGAACCAGACTCCCGCGGCGCGAACGACGGCCGTCGGGAAGGGTGTGCCCGCGCTCCAGGTTCCTTGAGCGCGGGAGATGTCGGCGCACAGTGTCGCCGCGAAGAAGCTTGCAAGCGCAAGCGGCGTCCTGAAAACGGTGATCGTCATGGTGAGCTCCTGAGCCTTCCACGCGAGCAGGCGGTGAAGGCAAGTGGCCGGAGAGACGACGAAAGAAGGAGGTCCCGATCTTCCCACATCTTCCGCGGATGGCTAGGCCCCCGCGCCCGGCTAGACGAGGGACGCCTGCGCGCGCAGGTGCTCCACGGCGTCACGCTCCCCGCGGACGCGGAAGAACGCCCCCGCGCCGTCCGCGCGCTCCTCGAGCACCTCGCAGCGCGCGAAGATCTCGCCGCGCAGGCCCTGCGCCGTCCACGGCAGGAAGAGCTCGGTCTCGACGAGGTGCCGCCGGAAGAACGCGAGAACCGCCTCGCGGAGGATGGCGACGTCGCCGTCGCGGAGCGCGCTGATCACGACGCACCCCGGATGCTGCAGACGGAGAGCCGCTTCGTCGCCGCCGCGGTCGATCTTGTTGAAGACGAGGATGCGCGGAACGTCCTTCGCGCCGATCTCCTCGAGCACCGTCTCGGTGACGGCGATCTGCCGGTCGAAGCCGGGGTCGCTCGCGTCGACGACGTGGAGCAGGAGCGATGCCTCGAGCGCCTCGTCGAGCGTCGACTTGAAGGACGCGACGAGACCGTGCGGAAGGTTCTTGATGAATCCGACGGTGTCGCTGACGAGCACCTTCGGCACGCTCTCGGGCTGCAGGGAGCGCACGGTCGTGTCGAGGGTCGCGAACAGCTTGTCCGCGACCAGGACGTCGCTTCCGGTCAACGCGCGCATCAGCGTCGACTTGCCCGCGTTCGTGTAGCCGACCAGGGCCGCGCGCGCGAGCCCCTGGCGTTCCTGCCGCCGCGCGCGCTGCGTCTTGCGCTCGACTTCCATCGCGACGATCTCTTCGCGCAACTCGGAGATGCGGTCGCGGATCTTGCGCTTGTCGAGCTCGTCCTGCGACTCGCCGGATCCGCGGCCGCCGATTCCGCTGCGCTGCCGCCCCTGCGGGCCCGCGATCTTCGCCGCCTCGCGCAGGCGGGGCGCCATGTACGAGAGGCGCGCGATCTCGACCTGGGCCCGCGCCTCGCGGGAGCGCGCGTGGCGATGGAAGATCTCGAGGATCACCATCGTGCGGTCCATGACCTCGCAGCCGACTTCCTTCTCGAGATTGCGCGCCTGCGAGGGCGAGATCTCGTGGTCGACGAGGAGGACGTCGGCGCGCCGCACGGCAGGCTCGTCGCCCACGGGCTCGTCGCGCACGAACTGCTTCACTTCCTCCCGCTTCCCGACTCCGACGTAGGCTCCAGGATCGAGGTTCTGGCGCTTCTGCGTGAAGGTCGCGACGACTTCGAATCCGAGCGTCTTCGCGAGCTGCCGCATCTCCGTCAGCGACGTCTCGAACTCGACGTCGCCCACGTTCGGCAGCTGGACGGCGACGAGGACGGCGCGCGCGGCTTTCTCCTGGAGTTCCTGCATGGCGGGAGCGGCACTCTACCGCAACGAAGCCGTCGCGAGCTTCGCCTGGACTTCGTCGACGAAATGCTCGACCACGACGATGCGCATCGAGCGGTCTGCGGGCAGGAGCGGCTTGTTCATGAGGAAACGGCCGTCCGGCGCGGGGAGGAACCCGACGTTCGACCAGTCGGCGGCGTATTCGCCCCGGAACATCGAGCGGGGCATCCCGAATGCGAGCTCGGGTTCCCGGGTGACCTGGACGGCGAAGTACTCGCCGTCCTTGCGGTAGTAGATCTCGGTGCCGTCGGTTGACCAGCGCGGGCACGAGCCGCCGGCACTCGTCACCTGGATGCGTCGCTCTCCGGCCGGGAAGGCGACGACGTACACCTCCGGGCTGCCGCTCTCGTCCGCAGCGTACGCGAGCCAGCGGCCGTCCGGCGAGAACTGCGGATCGTAGGCGTTGCCCTTCACCTGCACGAACGGGCGACTTTCGTCGGATCCGTCCGCGGATGCGATCCGGATTACACCGCGCGACCCGTCGTGGGTGTTGAGCGCGATCCAGCGGCCGTCCGGCGTCCAGCTCCGCGGCATCGCATCCCCCTCGAAGATCGCACGCGACGGCGCGGCGCCCGCGAGATCCTGCACGTAGACCCGGTACGCGCCGTCGCGGTTCGAGTCGTAGGCGATCCTCGCCCCGTCGCGGGAGATCAAGCAGACGGGCGAGTCCCCCTCGAACGTGATGCGGTGCGGCGAGCGCTCCGCCAACGGCACGCGCAGGTCGACGGTGTAGACGTGGTACACGGCGCCGGCGCCCGCGAATGCGAGTGCGTTGCCGTCGGCGGAGAGCACCAGACACTGGTGATCCATCTTCTCGGACGTCGCCGGCTCTTCCTTGCCGTCGCGCGTGACCCACCAGAGCTGGCTGTGTCCCAGGCCTTCCACCTTTGCCTGGTATGCGAGCGTCCCGGATGGGGAGACGGCCATGACCGCCTGTCCGCTCGTCGCATCGACCTGCAGTCCTTCGACGAGCAGCACTTCGTCGCCGTTGCATTCCTTTGTCCGCAGGTCGAAGCGGCGGGCGCACAGCGATTCGGCACGGACGTACAACAAGGCGCCCTCGCGCTCCGAGAAGGCGATGCACTTGGGCGATGTCGCGCCCTTCTGCACGGTCCGTTGTTCGTGCGTCTCCAGATCGACGAGGTCGATCCGCGCGGCATCCCACTCTGCGCCGGTCCAGACCTGGTAGAGCATGGCGCGGCCACCGGGCAGGAAGCAGGGCGCCATGTGTGCACCGTCGCCTCGCTGCGTGTCGATCGTCGTCAACGGAGTGACGCTGGCGTCCGCGACGCTCATCGCGGCGAGGCCCTGGCCCCAGTGCGGTCCCGTCGCGAGGTACCCTTCAGGACTCCAGTCCATGCCGGCATCCGAGATCTGCGGCCCGATCGTCTGCGGCATCCCGCCGTCCAGCCGGACGCGCATCACCTGGGCGTGACCCCGGTCCACGTAGGCGATCGAGCGGCCGTCGGGAGAGAAGCACGCCGAACCCGGGGAGTCTGCGCCCGGAAGGAGGCGCGCCTCGAGTTGCCCGAGATCGCGCACCCACAGACCGGAGCGTTCCGCGGTCGCGCTCACCACGAGAGACCGTCCGTCCGCCGAGAACGCGAGGCATGCGATCCCGTCGCCCGGCTTCTTCACCTGGTCGGGCAGGGCGACGGTGAACCGCGTCGGCGGCGGGGCCGCGGCGCGCACTTTCGTCCTCACGAGGTTCGACGCGAACGCGCCGGCGACCGAGCTCGCGACCGCCGCGAACACGGCGATCCCGACGGTCCCGGAGGTCGACATGCGTCGTTTCGGTTCCGTCGCGACGGGCGCCGCGTGCACGCGCTCGAGCTGGCGTCGGACCTCGCCCGCGTCGCGGACGCGCGCACGCGGATCCTTCGCGAGGCAGTCGGCGAGCAGCTCGCGCAGGCGCGGCGGAGTCGCTGCCGGCAAGCGCGCCGGATCGGGCTCGGTGTGCAGGACGGCGCCGAGGACGTCGGTCAGCGTCTCGCCCGCGAACGCGCGCCGGCCCGTGAGGCACTCGTAGAGCACGCAACCGATCGCCCAGACGTCGACGCGCGTGTCGATCGACTTGCCGCGCGCCTGCTCGGGCGCCATGTACGTCGGCGTGCCGAGCAGCCGACCGGCCTCCGTCGAGAGCACGCTGTCGGTCGAGGAACTCGTGTCGCCGGCGTTCTTCGCGGGTTTCGCCAGGCCGAAATCGAGCACCTTGACCTTCCCGTCCGGCGTGATGCGCACGTTCGCGGGCTTCAGGTCGCGGTGGATCACGCCGGCCTCGTGCGCGGCCTCGAGGCCCGCGGCGATCTGGCGGCAGACGTCGAGCGCCTCGCCCAGCGGCAGTGGACCGCGCTGCAGACGCTCCTCCAGCGACTCGCCCGGCACGAGCTCGAGCACGAGGAAGCACGTGTCGCCGACCTGATCGACGCCGAAGATCTGTGCGACGTTGGGATGATTCAGGGACGCGAGCGTCCGCGCCTCGCGCTCGAACCGCCGGAGCCGTTCCTCGTCCTCCGCGAAGTGCTCCGGCAGGACCTTGATCGCGACCTCGCGGTCGAGACGCGTGTCCTTCGCGCGATAGACCTCTCCCATCGCGCCCGCGCCGAGGGGACCGAGGATCTGGTAGGAAGCGAGCGTGGCGCCGGGTGCGAGCGTCATCGAGGGAGCGACAGTCTAGCGGCCCCGCGGAACGCCCGTTCGTGGCGCTTTTCGGGTATCCCGTCAAGTCGCCGCCTCGGGCGCGCCGAACCATCGGTTCGACGATCCTTTCGCGTCGAGCCCCCCCTTGTCAGATCCCCTCGAAACGTCTTCCCCGGCGTCCACGTCGAGCCGCGTCGAGTCCCCTCGCCTCGTCGAGGGCTGGGCCGATCTCGCGCGCGCTCTCGCGATCTATCCCGTGACGAACTCGCGGGTCGTGCGGTCGCTCGACGCCTTCCTCGAGGTGCTGCGCGCGAGTTTCGTCGGCCCGGCGAGCGTCGTCGAGGTGTGTTTCAACGCCGGAGTCGTGTGGGTCGACGAGGACGCCTTCGACCTGAAGCCCGGCTCGAACCCCGCGTGGCTCAAGGATCGGCTCGACCGCGCGGACTTGTCGGGCACGGCCTTCTCGGAGGAGACGACCGAAGCGTCGATGCTCGCGTTCACGCAGCGGCTGCTCGAGCTCTACGCGCGGCAGGATCTGGATCTCGACTTCAAGGACCTCTGGCCCGCGCCGCACGCCGGCATCACGCTGCTCGAACGGCGGTTCGACGGTCCGTTCCTTGCGGGCGGCGAAGCCGCTGGAGGCCCCGCGCGTTCCGGCATCCTCGGCCGCGCGAGCCGCAAGGTGAAGCTGCTCCGCAACGCGCTCTCGCTCGATCCGCGCGTCCGCGGCACGATCGATCGGTTCCAGTCGCGGCTCGTCTCCGCGGCGGGCGCATCGACGCAGTTCGGCACGATCGACATCATCGCCGAGATCGTCGACGTCCTGCCGGCGGAAGGTCTGCACGACTTCGCGACCGCCGTCGAGATGACGGAGCGCATCCTTTCGGCCCTCGAGGGCGAGCTCGTCCGCGGCCCTACGGGCGCCGCACGCCGCGAGGAGAACGCGGCGTTCCGCCGGCTCGTCTTCCTGATCAGCCGCAGCCACTTCAACACGATCGAGGCGAGCCAGCAGCCGCGCACGGTCCCTTCCGAGGTGAAGGACCAACCGAAGCCCACGCCCGTCCAGGAGTTCCACCTCCACGCGCGGGACGCCGAGATACTCGACGACCTCGGAGCGCTCCTTTCCGAGGTCGAACGCCTCGGGCCGGCGTCGAGCGGGATCGCCAACGAACACGAAGTGTCGGATCCCGCCGAGGAATTGGGCGTCTATCTGCACTACCTCGTGACCCACGACGATCCTTCGAAGTTCCCGACGCTCTCCGCGGGGATCGGACGCCTGCTCGAGCCGTCGGGCGAAGCCGGGACCGTGATCCTCCGGCGCTACCTGGAAGCTTCGCGCGAGCTCGACGCGCGCGTCCACGGCCTGCACCTCGGTCGCGTCGCCACGTGGCTGCGGAAGAACGGCCACAAGGAGTACCTGGAGAAGTGCGGCCTCCTCAGCGCCGAGTGGGTGATCCACGAGTTCCCCGAGGAGTTCCTCGTCTACGTCGAGACGCTCGACCTCGACGACCCGCGCGACGTGAAGACGCTCGATCGCGTCTGTCAGGCCATCGGCCCGGACCGTTTCCACGACGCGACGGAGCTGTTGTCCGACGCGAGCGAGTTCGTCGCCGGCCCGATCCCGGACCATCTCTTCAGGCTCTCTCTCACTTCGATCGGCCCCCTCCTTCGGCGGATCTACGAGAAGGACCGGCGCCGCTTCGAACCGGACTTCGCGCGCTACGTCCGCCACACGACCGCGTCGAAGCTCGATCTGGCGATCCTCGACGTCGTCGGGACCGCGCCCTCTGGACTGCAGAGCTACTGGCAGGCTCTGTCGGAGAACGACACCGAGACACTGCCCGAGCAGCGCGCGCAGATCGTGTACGCATTCCTCTCGGAGACGGAGGGCGACCCGGCGAGGCTCGAGCAGCACGTGCGGGCGATCAACCTGCTCGCCAACTTCGACACGCCGCGGACACGCGAGTACCTGAACCGTCTCATCGGCGAGGCGAGCTCCTTCGTGCTGAAGAAGCATCCGCGCGCCGCCCGGGCGGCCGCCGCGAACGTCCTGCGCGTGCTCGACAAGAGGGGGATCTAGCCGCATGTGCGACCTGCATCGCGAGGAAGAGCAGGGCGCTCAGCGCCGGGGAATCACGGAGCTCGTCGACGAGCTCACCGTGGCGCTGATGAACTCTCGCCTCTACGCGAGGGACCACCCGCGCGTGCAGTCCTCGATCACGTCGCTCCTGCGCTGCGTCGACAATCTCTCGAAGGACGACGACTCGAACGGGCTCGTGCTCGGAACCGCCGACGGGTTCCTGTTCTACCGCGCGAAGCCGCTCCTGCGCGCGAGCCTGTCGAGCGCGCGCGTGATCGAGGCGTTGAAGTCGTGCGGAGCCGGCGGCGTCTCGATCGGCAAGGAGGCCAGCGAGCAGGACGTGATGGCGCTCGTCGATCTCCTGGCCGCGAACCGGAAGGCGTACGCCGGGATCCAGGAGGCGAACGTCGACCTCGCGCGCCGCGGCAGCAAGTTCATCCAGCTCCTGCCGGAGTACCACGCGGAGGGCGGGGGAATCGGTCCGGCCGACGGGAATCTGCTCGCGGCCCTCGGAGACCACGGCGTGGGCCTGGAACCGATCCCGTTCAAGGTCCCGGCCGCGCTCTACCAGCAGACCGTGACGCTCCTCCAGGACAGCGCCGTGCGCGTCTGCCACGGAGAGGACATCGACCTCGATCGAGTCCGCGGCTTCGTGGAATCGATCCTCGGGCGGCTCGCCCAGGACTCCGATTCGATGATGGGCCTCGCCCGTTACGAGCGGTACGACGCGTACACGTTCGGGCACTCGATCCGCGTTTGCTTCCTGGCATTGAATTTCGCGGAGTCGCTCGTCCAGCGCGAAGAGATGCTCCTGCGCATCGGTCTCGCGGCACTCCTGCACGACATCGGCAAGGCGCGCGTGCCCTTCGAGGTGCTCCACTCGACGACGAAGCTCTCGCCCGAGGAGCGCATCGAGATGAACAAACACACGACGCACGGCGGCGAGATCCTGCTCGGACTGCCCGAGGTCGACCCCCTCGCCGTCTCGATCGCATTCAGCCACCACCAGACCCTCGACGGCGGCGGCTACCCGAGCACGCTCCACACCGTGCGCCAATCGATCGGCACGCGAATCATCAAGATCTGCGACGTGTACGAAGCCCTGACCGCCGTGCGCCCCTACAAGCCGCGCATGTCCCCGGTCCGCGCCTACCGCGTCATGATCTCGATGAAGAACCACTTCGACTCCGCCCTCCTGCGCCGCTTCATCGAAGTGAACGGCATCTACCCCGTCGGCAGCCTCGTGAAGCTCTCGACCGGCGAGCAAGCCCGCGTCGTGAAGCAAACCGCCGCCCCCCTGTCCCCCGTGATCCGCATCGAACTGGACAACCTGGGCGCACCGCTCGCACCCGACGACAGCCCGCTCCAGGACCTCTCGGGGAGGGAAGCGGGGAGCGAACCGCGCATCGTCGAGCTCCTCGAGGATGCCGCGTGAATCTGGCCCGGTTGGCTGTGCACGAATCGAGGATCCGGCGCGGGGTTTTCTGAGAAGCGCCTGAAACCGCGCGGAGTCCGGTCGGTCCGCCGAGGGACCGAAGTCCCGGCCACGGCCGGGAGAAAGGACTCCCATGC
>DASYPQ010000027.1:0-352422 GCA_036006425.1 Planctomycetota bacterium | reverse complement strand
CGAGTACGGCAGCCGCGAACCCGGAGTTCGAGTCGGACCCATCCCTGGGGTTCACCGCTTGAGCTCCAATCCCTCGAGCACCTTCAACCGATCCCGCAACTTCGCCGCGTCCTCGAACCTCAGCTCCTCCGCCGACCGCATCATGTCCGCCCGGACCCTCTCGATCTCCCCGCGCAGCTTCTCGACATCCCACGCCTCCGCCGGATCCTCCGCCGCGCGGTCCGCCCCGACATCCGCGACGTCGACGTAGTCCATCTCGTACAGCGCCTCCAAGCTGTCCCGGATCGGCTTCACGATCGTCCTCGGAACGATGCCGTGCGCCGCGTTGTACTCCGCCTGCCGCCTGCGCCTGCGCTCGACCTCGTCGATCGCCGCGCGCATCGAGTCCGTCACCCGGTCGGCGTAGAACACGACCCGTCCCTCCACGTTGCGCGCCGCGCGCCCGCAGGTCTGGATCAGGCTCGTCGTCGACCGCAGGAATCCCTCCTTGTCCGCGTCGAGGATCGCGACGAGCGCCACCTCGGGCAGATCGAGACCCTCCCGGAGCAGATTGATCCCGACGAGCACGTCGAACGCCCCGAGGCGCAGATCCCGCAGGATCGCCGACCGCTCGAGCGCGTCGATCTCCGAGTGCAGGTACCGCACCTTGACCCCGAGCTCCGCGTAGTAGTTCGTCAGCTCCTCCGCCGACCGCTTCGTCAGCGTCGTCACGAGCGTCCGGAATCCGCGCTGCGTCACTTTCCGCAGCTCCGCGAGGAGATCGTCGACCTGCGTCCGCGCCGGCCGCACCTCGATCGCCGGATCGAGCAGCCCCGTCGGCCGCACGACCTGCTCGGCGACCGCGCCGCGGCTCTGCGTCATCTCGAAGCCCGACGGCGTCGCGGACACGTAGACGATCTGCGAGACGAGGTTCTCCCACTCCTCGAACCGCAGCGGCCGGTTGTCGAGCGCGCTCGGAAGGCGGAATCCGTGCTCGACGAGCGTCTCCTTGCGCGAGCGGTCGCCCTTGTACATCCCGCCCACCTGCGGCACGGACACGTGGCTCTCGTCGACGAACACGATCCAGTCCTCGGGGAAGTAGTTCAGCAGCGTGAACGGCGGCTCGCCCGGCGCGCGGCCGTCGAGGTGGCGGGAGTAGTTCTCGATCCCGTTGCACACGCCCGTCGCGCGCAGCATCTCGAGGTCGTGCCGCGTGCGCTGCTCGAGTCGCTGCGCCTCGAGCAGCCGCTTCTCGTCGCGCAGGAGCTTCAATCGCTCGTCGAGCTCCGCCTGGATCGTGATCACCGCGCGCTGCAGCCGTTCCTCCGGCGCGACGTAGTGGTTCGCCGGGTAGATCGTGACCCGCGGCATCTCGGAGATCACTTCGCCGCGCAGGGGATTCACCACGAGCAGCCCTTCGATCTCGTCGCCGAACATCTCGACGCGGATCACGGCCTCCTCCTCGTAGGCCGGGAACACCTCGACGACGTCGCCGCGCGCGCGGAACGTCCCGCGGCGGAAGTCGACGTGGTTGCGGGCGTACTGCATCCGCGTCAGGCTCCGCAGGAGATCGTCGCGGTCGATCGTCTGTCCCTTGGAGAGCTCGAGGGCCATCGACGCATAGTTGTCCGGGCTGCCGAGGCCGTAGATGCAGGACACCGAGGCGACGATGACGACGTCGCGGCGGTCGAGCAGCGAGCGCGTGGCGCTGTTCCGGAGGCGCTCGATGCTCTCGTTGCGGCTCGCGTCCTTCTCGATGTACGTGTCGGTCGAAGGGACGTAGGCCTCGGGCTGGTAGTAGTCGTAGTAGCTGACGAAGTACTCGACCGCGTTCTTCGGGAAGAGCTCCTTGAGCTCGGAGAACAGCTGCGCCGCGAGCGTCTTGTTCGGTGAGAGGACGAGAGCCGGCCGGTTCGCCTTCTCGATCACCGCGGCCATCGTGAACGTCTTGCCCGAGCCGGTGATCCCGAGGAGGCACTGGTGCTTGCGACCTTCGACGAGGCCGCGCGCGAGCTGGTCGATCGCTGCGGGTTGGTCGCCGGTCGGGGCGAACGGGCAGACGAGCTCGAAACGCGGGCCCGCCGCCGAACTCTCCCGCGCTCCGTTCCGTTCTCGTCGAGCCAGTGCGTACCTCGCGCGCATTGTAGGCACCGCTCGCCGAGGTTTCCGGGCGTCCCCGATCACGGCGCTATACTTCCGCCGTGCGTTCCTCCCGCGGCATCGCGACGGCGCGGTCCCTCGGGCTCGCCGCGATCCTCCTCCTGGCTCTCCTGCTCCGCTTCGTCGGCCTCGGTCGCGAGCTCCCGCACCGGATCGAGCCCGACTCGTCACTCGTCTTCCAGCTCCAGCGGCTCGAGCAGGACCCGGCTCTCGTGCGCCGGGACCGCCTGACGGGACCCTACCCGTCGCTTCCCGCGCGCGCGTTCGCGCTGCTCCCCTACCCCGAGGTCCCCGCCCGGGTCAGCGGCCCCGGCGACGAGCGCGCGCACCTCGACGCGGCGGCGCGGCCGTACCTCCTCGTGCGCACGGGCGTCGCGCTGTGCTCGATCGCGGGCGTCCTCCTCTCCTTCTTCCTCGCGAACCGGTTCCTCGGCCCGCGCGTCGCGATGGTCGTGCCGTACCTCGTCGCGACGAGCCTCCTCGCGATCCTCTTCGCCGGCCAGGCGCGGCCGCACGGCATCCAGGCGACCTTCGCTCTCGCGGCGGTGCTCCTCGCCCTGCGCGTCCGCGAGCGCGCGAGTCCGGGCCGGATCGCGCTCGCGGCGCTCGCCGCGGCGGCGGCCGGCGCGTCGCTCCAGAACGGGATCTTCACGCTCCCGCCGCTCGCCCTCGCGGTCGTCCTGGGCTCGCGGAAGCGCGGGATCGCCGCGTTCGCCGCGGCCGGAGCGGCGTGCCTCGCCGCGGGCACCCTCGCGCTCGCGTTCTTCCCCGGTCTCCCCTACGTCGACGCGACCGGCGTCCACCTCGGATCGACGGAGGTCGGCGCGCACACGATCCATCCGAGCCTCTCGAACGTCGGCGGGATCCCGCGCCTCGCGCGGATGCTGTGGGAGTTCGATCCGGTCCTCGCGCTCCTCGCGGCCGTCGGCCTCGTGGCGTCCGTCGGGCGCGTCGAAGGAGAGCGCAAGCTCGACCTCGCCGTCGTCCTCGTCTACGTCGTGCCCTACGTCGGCGCGCTCGTCCTCGACCCGAACGTGCAGGAGCGGTTCCTGCTGCCGTTGATCCCCTACCTCGCGTGCCTCGGCGCGCGCGGCGTCGCGTGGATCGGTTCGCCGCGATTCCTCGCCGCGCGGATCGCCGCCGCCGCGCTCCTCGCCGCGCCGCTCGTCGTCGCGGTGTCGTACGTCCGCACGGCCGCCGCTCCGGACACGCTGACGCGCGCGGCGTCGTGGATCCGCGGCCACGCCGATCCGAAGGAGTGCATCCTGACGACGCCGGGCGCCGTGCTGCCGATGCTCATCGAGCCGATTGCCTTGCGCGAGGACCTGCGCGATCCGAGCTCGCTCGCGCATCCGTGGATGGTGTACCAGAGCCTGCTCGGTCCTCCGGCCGCGGGCGATCCGAGGTGGCGGATCAAGACGATCCCGATCTCGGCGTGGCGCGGGCGGCGCGACCTCGACTTCGACCGTTCGCGCGAGCTGATCCGCGACACGGAAGCCGATCTCGTGCTCGTCGAGAACTCGCTTCGGATGCACGAGTACTTCCCGATCGGCGAATGCGAGCGCGCCGCGAGCGCGATGGGAGAGCTCGTCTACGAGTCCGTCGGCACGATCCCCGGTCCGACCGACGGCGGGATCTTCGAATACTCCGGGTCGCGGCAGCTCGCGCGGCGCCTCCTCACGGCAGAAGCCTTCGGTCCGGGCATCCGCATCTACCGCATCCGCCGGTGAGCGGGCGGGCTAGACTTCCCGCGATGGGCGTCCCTCGCCGCGCCGCGCGCCCGCAGATCGCGGCTCTCGCCGCCATCGTGGTCCTCGCCGCCCTCCTGCGCTGCGCGGGGCTCGGGCGCGAGCTCCCGCACCGCGTCGAGCCGGACGCGTTCATCGCGTACCAGCTCCAGTCCTTCGAGAGCGATCCCGCGCTCGTCCAGGGAGTGCGTTACGCCGACCGCTATCCCTCGCTCGTCGCGCGCGCGCTCGCGCTGCTCCCGTACCCGGCGGTTCCCGCGCAGGTCGCGGGAGCAGGCGCCGAGCGCGCGCACCTCGCCGCCGCGGCGCGCCCCTTCCTGCTCGTCCGCGCGACGGTCGCGCTCTTCTCGGTGCTCGGCGTCCTCGCGACGTGGTTCCTCGCACGGCGCTTCCTCGCGCCGGGCGCGGCGCTCCTCGCGGCGCTGTTCGCGGCCACGAGCCTGCTCGCGCTCCTCTTCGCGGGACAAGCGCGCCCGCACGGGATCCAGGCGACCCTGGCGCTCGCCGCGGTGCTCTGCGCGCTGCGCGTCCGCGAGCGCGCGACTCCGGCGCGGATCGCGCTCGGGGTACTCGCCGCGGCCGCGGCCGCCGCAGCGCTCCAGAACGGGCTCTTCACGCTCCCGCCGCTCGCGCTCGCCGTCGTCCTCGGCTCGCGCCGGCGGATCGCGGCGTGCGCGGCGGCCGGCGGCGCCTGCCTCGCCGCGGCCGCGGCGGCGTTCGCGTTCTACCCGGGACTCCCCTACGTCGACGCGCACGGCGTGCACCTCGGTCCCGACCAGGGCGGCGCGCACTGGATCCAGCCGAGTCTCGCGAACCTCGGCGGCATCCCGGCGCTGACGCGGCTCCTGTGGGAGCACGACCCGCTGCTCCTCGCCCTCGCGCCGATCGGAGCGATCGTCGCGTTCGTCGCCGTCCGACGGCGCCGCGCGCTGGCCGACGCGGGCGAGCGGCTCGACCTCGCGGTCGTGCTCGCGTACGTCGTGCCGTACGCCGGTGTCCTCGCTCTCGACCCGAACGTCCACGACCGGTTCCTCCTGCCCTTGATCCCGTACCTCGCGTGCCTCGCGGCGGCGGCGCTCGCGTGGCTGTTCGCGGGAGCGCACCGGGCCGTCGCGCTCGCCGCGGGCGCGGCGCTCGTCGCGGTTCCGCTCGTCGTCGCGTCCTGCTTCGCGCGCACGGCGGCGTCGCCGGACACGCTCGAGCGCGCGGCGGATTGGATCCGGCGCGAGGTCGATCCGAAGGAGCGGATCCTGACGACGCCGGGCACCGTGCTGCCCCTGCTCGTCGAGGCCGACACGCTGCGCGAGGATCTCGAGGACCCGACCGAGCTCACGTTGCCCTGGATCGCGTACCAGCGCCTCCTCCCGCCGACCCGCGGCGGCGATCGCGGCTGGAAGCTGCGGCTGCTCCCGGTGGCTAGGCGTTTCGATCCGCACAACCTCGACGTCGAGCGCGCGAAGGCGTGGATCCGCGAGACCGGCGCCGATCTCGTCCTGGTCGAGGACTCGCAGAGGATCCGGTCGCTCTATTCCGGGGACGCGATCGAGCGCGCCGCGCGCGAGCTCGGGGAGCTCGTCTACCGCTCCGACGGCCGCATTCCAGCGCTCGGCGACACGGGCCCGATCGAGTACCAGGGAGCGCGCGACCTGGCGAAGCGGCTGCTCACGGCGGACGCATTCGGGCCTGGAATCCTCGTCTTCCGGATCCACCGGTAGATCGAGTATCCTCCGCGGGAATGACTCCCCGCGTCGGAGTGTGCGGATCCTGCCGCGCGCGCTTCCAGATCCCGGCGTCGTTCACGCCCAACCGGGCGAAATGCCGCACCTGCGGCGGCGTCGTCGAGATCACGCCGCCTTCGCCCGCGCCCGCCGCTGCACCGCGGCGCGCGGTCGCGCCGCCGCCCGCGCCCGCGCCGGCGGCAGCGCCTGCGCCTGCTGCGGCTCCTGCGCCCGCGCCGACGCCGGTGCCCGCTCCCGTCGCCGCGCGGCGAGCGCCGCCTCCACAGAAGCGCGGCGTCCTCGTGCCGGCACTCCTCGCCGTCGGCGCGATCGTCGTCGTCGCGGTCGGCTTCTGGATCTTCCGCGGTTCCAAGGGGACCGCGCGCGCGCCGGAGCCCGCGCCGCCCGCCGGGAACGAGTCGCCGCGCTGAGACGCCGCGCGGTCAGGGGCGCGACGGAGTCGACGGCGGGTGTCCCTGGACGCCCGCGGTCCCGCCGCGGCGCGGATCGCTGACCGCGATCGGCATGCCGCCGACGTCGGGGAGCCAGATCGCCTGGACGCTGCCGTAGCGCTCGTGCACCGGCCGGACCTGGTGTCCGCGCCGGTTCTTCAACTCGTCGAGGATCACGGGATCGAACGTCTCCTCGAACGTCGTCTCGCTCGGGCTCCACTGCTGGTGCAGCCTGGGCGCCGCGACCGCGTCGGGCATCGATTGATCGAGGACGAGCACGCGCAGGAGCACCTGGAGGATCGAGGTGATGATCCGCGGGCCGCCCGGGCTGCCGAGCACGATCACGGTCGCGTGGCCGCCGTCGCGCACGATCGTCGGCGTCATCGACGAGAGCGGCCGCTTTCCCGGCGCGAGCGCGTTCGCCGCACCGCCGACGAGCCCGAACTGGTTCGGCTTCCCCGCGGCGAGCGCGAAATCGTCGATCGAGTCGTTCAGGAAGAACCCCGCTCCGCCGACGAGGATCCCGCTGCCGAAGAACGAGTTGATCGTCGTCGTCAGGCTGACCGCGTTGCCCTCGCGGTCGAGCACGGAGACGTGCGTCGTCTCCGTCCCTTCGTGCGCCGGCTGCCAGGCCGCGACGGTGGGATCGGCGTTCTGGCCGATCGAGACGCGTCGCCGCGCGATCCAGTCGGACGAGAGGAGCTCGCGCACGGGGACCGCGACGAAATCGGGGTCGCCCATGTGCTCGGCGCGGTCGGCGAACGCGCACCGCATCGCCTCGATCCACCAGTGCACCATGCGTTCGTCGAGGTTCGGGCTGTCGACGCCGGCGGCGACGCCCTTCTCGCGCTCGATCGCGCGGTTCGCCGCGGCGCGCGCCTTCTGCGCGTCGAGCGGGAGACCTTCGAGGATGCCGAGCGCTTGCAAGAGGACGATGCCCCCGGAGCTCGGCGGCGCCATCGTCAGGATCTCCATGCCGCGGAACCATCCGCGCAGCGGAGGGCGCAGCACGACCTTGTACGCGGCGAGGTCCGCGGGCGTGATCCACGGACTGCCCGCCGCCGCGGCGATCTCGCCCGCGGCGGGCGGAACGGGGGTCGCGGCGATCTCGGCGACGATCTTGTCGGCGACCCGGCCGACGTAGAACGCCTGCGGTCCCTGCCCGGCGAGGAGCTCGAGCGTCGCGGCGAGATCGGGCTGGCGCAGCACCTCGCGCTCGCGCAGCGGCCGACCGCCCGGATAGAAGACCTCGCGCGCGGCGGAATTCATCTTCGCGCGCATCTCCGGCCGCGCGAGCTCGTGCGCGAGCCACGCGTCCACCTCGAACCCCTGCCGTGCGAGATCGAGCGCGGGCTGCACGAGCTCGTCGAAGCGCAAGAGGCGCGAACCGCAGCTGTGCCAGAGCTCGTACAGGCCGCGCGGCGAGCCCGGCACGCAGACGGACAGCGGACCGACGAGCGAGCGCGCGTCGACGAGCTTCCCGTCGCCGTCGAGGAAGCGATCGACGCTCGCCGCCGCGGGCGCGGTCGGCTGGAAATCGAACGCGCGCGCTTCGCCGACGTGCGGGACCCAGACCGCGAACCCCCCGCCGCCGAGGTTGCCGGCCTGCGGATAGACGACCGCGAGCGCGAGCGCAACCGCGACCGCGGCGTCCGCCGCATTGCCGCCTTTGTCCAGGATGTCGAGGCCGACCTTCGTCGCCAGCGGATGCTCGCTGACGACGGCACCGGACTGCGGCGTCCGCCAACGCGCTTCCTGCTGGAGATTCGTGCGACCTCCGCAGGCCGCGGACGACACGAGCGCGACGAGGCACAGGCGCAGAGCCGCCGGCCTCATCCGCGGACTCCTAGCGGTCCTCGGCGTCCGTGATCTCCTCGACCTTGACCCCGCGGTCCTTCAGGTAGGAGACGGAGGACTGGATCGCGGGCTCGTCGCCTTCGATCTCGACCGCGACGAGCGCCATCGTGTCCGTGATGCTCGCGGCGCGGATGTTCGGGACCACGCCGAACTTCGCTCCCAGGGTGTGGGAGATGATCGGCTCGGAGATCAGGTCCTGGGGGAAGGTGCAGAAGTACTTGTGGAGGGCCATCGTTCTCGTTCGGAGGCTTTGGATCGCGTGCGGGCGATCCCCGCTCCCAGAGCCGCGAGCGCGCATCCCACCACAAAGGCGAGCGGGCCTGCAAGCGGGCCGCGGAACGCGTGGCGCAGCGCGGGATCGATGTCCGCGGTCCCCGCGGCGTCGTAGATCGCGGGGTGTCGCAGCCAGTCGAGACCCGCGCACTCCGCGAGGAGTGTCGTCGGCGCGAGATCGAGCAGGCGCGCCGAAACCTCGGGAGGGAGCGCCGCGCCGAAGGAACCGGCTGCGATCGGGAGCCCGGAGAGGAACCCCGCGAGGAGGAGCAGCGCTCCCGCTCCCGCGAGGCCGCGTCCCGGAGCGAGTCGCCCGCATCCGAACCCGGCGGCGTAGAGACCGGTCCACGCGAGCGCCGCCCACGCCGGCGACGGCAGATCGCGCGGCGAGAGGCCGTCGACGAGGGCGACGAGCCCCATCCACAGGCCGGGCGCGAGCAGAGCGAGCGGTGCGGTCGCGACCTTCCCGGCGCCGCACAGGAATCCCGCCGGCGCGGACCAGAGCGCGAGCCAGACGAGGAGCGCGACCGGGTCCGGCCCCGATCGGGACCCGGGCAGCGCGCCGAGCGCGCCGATCGCGGCGACGGTGAACGGGAGGACGAGGTCGAGCGCGGAGGTCCTCGTCTCCGGGGATCGCATCCCCAGAGCCTAGCACTCCGCGTCAGCGGGAATCCTCGTCGACGCACACGAGAAAGGACGGCACGCGGTGGAGCAGGAACCGCCCCAGCGACCTCGAGTCGCGCGCGAGCCGGTCGACCTCGCCGAGCAGCGGCTGGTCGAGCGTCTGCTGGAGCTTCACCGTCGACGCGCGCTCGAGGGACCCGAGAGCGGCGAGCTTCGGCGCGAGCTCGGAGACCCGCGGCCCTCCCGCGAGCGGCGCCGGGTCCGGGCCGCGCGGGCGGGCGAGCCAGGCCGCGCCGACCACGAGGAGCAGCGCTGCCGCCGCGATCGAGACCCAGGCGCGCCGCGACGGACGCGGCGCGATCGCGGCGAGCACGCGGTCGCGCATCCCGCTCGAGGGCGGGACGCGCGCGCCCGCTGCGCCGCTGCGCAGCAGCGCTTCGATGCGGCGGTGTTCGGAGCGTTTCATGGCGACGGCGAAGGCCGGGTCAGGCCGCTCGGGCGGGGTGCGAGGTGACCGGCGAGCGTCTCCCGCGCGCGGAAGAGCAGCGCGCGGACGGCGACGGGCCGGCGCCCGAGCACGCCGGCGATTTCCTCGATCGACTGGTCCTCGGCGTAGCGCAGCCAGAGCGCCGAGCGCTGCTCCTCGGTGAGCACGCGCGCCGCGAGCTCCCAGATCCGCGTGTGCGCCTCGTGCGCGTCGAGTCGCTCGCCGGGATCGACGTCGACGCCGAGCTGCTCGACCGTCTCGTCGTCGGCGTCGCGATGCGGGACCGCACGGCGATCCGCGTCGCGATGGCGCGTCGCCGCGACCCGGCGCGCCAGCGCGAAGAGCCAGGTCGAGAACCTCCACGCGTCGCTGTACGTTCCGATCTTGCTCCACGCGCGCAGGAAGGACTCCTGCGCGAGCTCCTCGGCGTCCTCGTGCGAGCGGGTCCGCTGGAAGAGGAAGGCGCGCAGCGCGCGCTCGTGGCGCGCGACGAGCTCGCCGAAACAGGCGCGGGAGCCGCCCTGGGCTCCGCGCGCGAGCTCCTCCGAGCTCCGGTCCTCCAGCGGGTCTTGCATCGTCTCCACGACTCGGGCATCCGCTGCGCGGCTCGCGGCGCTTCGTTTCCGATCGCCTGCTCGATCATTTGCCGTGGTGGCCCTGGTGGTGGTGCGGGTGCGGGGACTCGTCGTCGAGGGCCTGGAGGTCCTCGATCAGGTCGCGCACGGGGTAGCGGAACTTCGCGTTCATCATCGAGCCGAGCGACTCGAACCGCAGCGCGGCGACGAGGTGCTGGATCCTGGCGCTCTCTCCTTCGTCCCCGCCGACGAGCGAGAGCAGCGCGGTCGCGCCCTGGAGGACCTGCTGGACGCGCAGCGCGTCCTCGGGCTTCTCCGTCGTGATGGCGAGGTTCGCGAACAGCTCGCCGCGGTCCTCGCCGACGTCGAGCACGAACGACTGGGCGAGCCGCGCGATCGCGGAGGCCTGCTCGCTGCCGATCTCGCCGAGCTCGGCGAGGCTCTGCGAGCACGCGGCGAACACGATCGAGCCCGCCTGCGGCTTGGCCCGGATGAGCGCACCGTCGGCGCTCGCGAGGTTCGCCGCGCGTCCGTCGAGCACCGCGAGGCCCTGCTCGAGCAGCTTCTGGCCCCTGGCGAGCACGACGACGCGGTCGGATCCGCCCGTCGGCGTGCTCACGTACGCGTACCAGGTCTCGTCGTGTTCCCCGAAGAGGTGGACGACGTGCCCGCCGACGTCGAGCGTGCGGTGCCCGTCCATCGCGCCGAGGCGCGCCTCCGCCTGGTCGAGCTTCTCGTTGCCGACGAGGATCGCGACCGTGTCCTCGGACTTGGTGCCGGCGCAGTAGACGGTCAGCGAGCGCAGGTCGTGGAGAGGATCGATGCCGAACTCGGCCTTCATCTCCTCGACGTCGATGTGGGCGTCGATCGAGGGCTCCGCTTCCTTCAGCTCCGTGTACAGCTTCGAGCGCAGCAGCGCCTCCATGTCGAAGTGCGCGACCCACCGCGCATCCGCGGCGACGCGCTTCGCATCGAGACCTCCGGCGCGCGTGGACGGGGCGAGGACCAGCAGGGCGACGAGCAGGCAGACGGATTTCATCGGGAGACCTTCTCGGAGCGATCGCTCCGGCCGGAGCCCGCGACTTCCGCGGGCGTCGTTCGCCGCGTCGTACGCGCGATCCGCGGCGCGCGTTACGGAGAAAAGGTCTGCTGGAGGCGGCGCCCGGACTTGAACCGGGGAATAACGGATTTGCAATCCGTCGCCTTAGCCACTTGGCTACGCCGCCGATCGAGCGGAGAAGGATACACGGCACCCGAGGACGGTCAAGGCGAACGCGCGGCGGACGAGCGGCGTCGCTACATTGGCGCGCACGCGTCGCGCGCACGGGGAAGTGGCGGAATCGGAAGACGCATCGGACTTAAAATCCGAAGCCGCAAGGCATCCGGGTTCGACTCCCGGCTTCCCCACCGCGCGCTATTCGCAGATCGTGAACCGCAGCGCGTCCGTCAGCCCGACGTTGTTCGGCGGCGCGAAACCCGGATCGCGGCTCCAGTACTGCACGAACACGGTCGTGTTCGCGCCGAGCTGCTGCTGCGCCATGTAGGCCTGCGTGAAGTGGAACGCGTACGCTCCGCTGCAGTCGTCGCCGCTCGCGCTGCCTCCGGAGCCTTGACCCGGCGTGCGGTGGATCTGCGTGTGGACGCACAGCGTCCCGCCGCCGAACGGCGTGTTGGCCGCCTTCAGGCTCCACAGCATCATCCCGAACTTCCGGTTCCTCACATTCCGGGCCGTGACGAAGAAGCCGTCCGGACCGCTGACGCTCGGCACGCCGATCGATCCGATCGCGGGGACGCAGGCGAGGCTGTTCGTCTTGGCGGTGCAGTACGTGAAGATCGCTCCCACGCAGGTCCGGTCGATCTCGAAGACGTCGAGGACGCCGTTCGTGTCGCCAGCCACGAGATCCGTCGCGAGGCTGTGGAACGCGACGAGGCTCCCGTCGGCGGAGATCGCGGGGGCTTCGCTGTCGGCGTCGCCCTCGAAGCCTTGGGAGCTGATGCTCGCCCGCGTCGTCGTGTGCGCGACGAGATCGCGCACGAAGATGTCGACCGCCCCGTTCGAATCGCCCACGACGAGCTCGTTGGAATTGCTGCGGAACGCGACGCAGCGGCCATCCGAGGAGATCGAGCAATCGACGCAGTATCCGGCGACCTGCGCGCCGGCGGAGTTGACGCTGACCCGCGTCGTCGTCCCCGCGACCATGTCCCGCGCGTACACGTCGAAGGTCCCGTTCGTGTCGCCGGCGACGAGGGCTGCGTCGGTCGAGAAAACCACGATGCGCCCGTCCCCCGAGATCGACACCTCCGCGACCGCGCTGCCGTTCGGCTGGCCCACGCTGACGAGCTCCGTCGTGTTCGTCAGCGTGTCGCGCCGGAAGACGTCGAGCCCGTGGTTCGTGTCTCCGGCGGCGAGGTTCGACGCGCGGCTCGAGAACGCGACGAAGCGACCGTCCGACGAGATCGCCGGTCGCCCGACGTTGCCGACATCTTCGTTTCCCTGGACCCCAGCGGAATTCCGGCTGACCAAGGACGTCGTGCCGGTCCGGAGATCGCGGACGAAGCAGTCGGTGAAGCCGACGTCGCCGGGGACGAGATCCGAAGCGTTGCTGAAGAAGGCGACGCACCTGCCGCCGGCCGAGATCGCCGCAGCGTAGCTGGCCGCATCGCCCGGGACGTGCCCCGGCGTGGCGCTGACGAGGGAGGTCTGGCCCGTGCCCAGGTCGCGGACGTACACGTCGCCTTGCCCGAGCGGCGGGAAGGACACGAACGCGATGGATCGCCCGTCGCCCGAGATCGACGGGTCGACGCTGAACGCGGGGAGCTCTCCTCCGGCGTTGTCGACGCTCACGCGGACCGTCGATCCCGTCACCGCGTCGTGCACGAACACGTCCGTCGTCCCGTTCGTGTCCCCCGGGACGAGGTTCCTCGCGTCGCTCTGGAACGCGACGTAGCGCCCGTCCGCCGAGATCGAAGGCGCGCGGCTCGCATAACGGCCCTGGACTCCGCCGGAGTCGACGCTCACCCGCGTCGTCGTCTGCGCCGCCGCGGAAACCGTGAAGCAGGCGGCCCACGCCGCGAGGGTTCCGATTCGTCGCTGCAGCGTCCTCATCTCCGCGCCCTCCTTGTGGGCCTCTCTGGTCGGAGGGCCTACTGCAGCCGACCGCGCGAGCTACCGGGTTTCCAGCCAGCGCACGAGCAGCCTCGTCCCGACGCCGGATCCCATCGGTCCGCCGACCCAGTCGCGCGCGGAGCCGCCCCACGCCGTGCCGGCGATGTCGAGGTGCGCCCACTCCGTTTCGCCGACGAACGGCGCCAGGAACGCGGCTCCCGCGCTCGAGCCCGCGCCCATGTCGCCGCCGCTGATGTTCTTCAGGTCGGCGAAGAGGCCCTTCATCCCGTCCTTGTGCAGATCGAGCAGCGGGAGCGGCCACAGCTTCTCGCCGGTCTCCTCGCCCGCGGCGAGGAGCTCGTCGCGCAGCCGCCCGGTCGTCGCGAACATCCCGGAGAGCTCGTGGCCGAGAGCCGTGACGACGGCGCCGGTCAGCGTCGCGAGGTCCACGATCGTGTCCGGCTTCAGCTTCGACACCGTGTAGCAGAGCGCGTCGGCGAGCACGAGCCGCCCCTCGGCGTCCGTGTTGAGCACCTCGACGGTCGTCCCGTTCATCGCCGTGTGGATGTCGCCGGGCTTCGTCGCGGCGCCGCCGGGCATGTTCTCGGTGCACGGCGTGATCCCGTGCACTTCCCACGGCACGTCGAGCTTCGCGAGCGCCTGGAACACGCCGAGGACGGCCGCGGCTCCCGACATGTCGAAGCGCATCTCGTCCATCTTCGAGGACGGCTTGATGCTGATTCCGCCCGAGTCGAACGTCAGGCCCTTGCCGACGAGCGCGACGCGCCCGCGCGACCGTCCCTTCGGCTTGTACGTGAGGTGCACGAGACGCGGAGGTTGCCGCGATCCCTGCGCGACGCCGAGGAGGAGGCCCATGCCGAGGCGATTCATCTCCTTCTCGTCGACGATCCTGCACGCGATCCGGCCGCGGCGGGCGAGACCCTTCGCCGCGTTCGCGAGGTCGCGCGGCGTCAGGAGATTCGCGGGCTGGTTCTGGAGATCGCGCACGAAGGCGTTCGCATTCGCGGTGATCGTCCCGCGCTCGACCCCGCGCGCGAACGTCGCGCCGGCGCCGACGAGCGTCGTGCTCGCGAGCCGCGCCGGCTTCGTCTTGCTCTTCCCCTTCTCGAACCGGTACGAGCCGAGGATCGCGCCCTCCGCGAGCGCGATGCCCGCGCGCTCGGCTCCGCCCAGCGCGGCGACCGTCGCGTCGTCGGCGACGATCGTGCACGTCGCGGCGGGAGCGCCCTCCGCGCGCTGGACGCCGATCGCGGCGCCGCGGCGCACGCGCTCCGCATCGAGCGTCTCCTTCTTGCCGAGCCCGACCGCGAGCACGCGCTTCGCGGGGCCGGCGATCGCGTCGGCGATCCGCGTCTCGCGGAACTCGCCCTTGAACTCGTCGAGCGCTCCCGCGGGGAGCTTGACGCCGGCGGGAAGCTCGGGGCGCGCGCCCTCGAAGGCGAACAGCACGAGCAGGGCGGTTTCGGAGAGCTTTCGCGACGAAGGCGCAACGGTGAGTTTCATCGGTCGGTGGATGCCTGGTGGCTAGAGGTCGACGTACTTGGGACCGCCGCCGCCCTCGGGGACCACCCACTCGATGTTCTCGTAGGGATCGGCGATGTCGCAGGTCTTGCAGTGGACGCAGTTGCTGAAGTTGATCACGGGTCCGGGGCGGGCCGACGCCTCGGTCGGCCACTCGTACACGGCGGCCGGACAGAAGTGCTGGCACGGATTGCCGTACTCGGCGGTGCAGCGCTCGACGCAGAGCTTCGTGTCGAGCACGAGGAGGTGCGGGCGCTGGTCCTCCTCGTGGACGGTGCCCGAGTGGTAGACGTCCGTGAGCTTGTCCATCGCGAGCTCGCCGTCGTAGGCGGGCTTCTGCATGCGCGAGCGCGCGACCGGGTGCATCGTCTCGTGGTCGGCGTGGCCGCCGCGGCGCTTCACGAGACCGCGTCCTCCCGTCAGCATCTGCACGCCGGCGTCGAGCATGCCGGCGAAGAGGCCCTGGTCGAACGCCTGGCGCCAGTTGCGGACGCGCCAGAGCTCCTCGCGCGCCCACGAAGCCTCGAAGAGCTCGCCATAGCGCGCGAGCTTCGCGGCCGACGCGTCGCCGGACGCGATCGATTCGGCGATCGCTTCCGCTGCGAGCATCCCCGAGCGGATCGCGAGGTGGATCCCCTTGAGCACCGATGCGTTCAGGAATCCGGCGGTGTCGCCGACGAGCACGTAGCCGTCGCCGAAGAGCTTCGGCATCGAGAAGTAGCCGCCTTCGGGGACGGTCTTCGCGCCGTAGCGCAGCACCTTGCCGCCCGCGAGGATCGCGGCGATCGCCGGGTGCTGCTTCCACTGCACGAAGAGCGCGTGCGGGTCGAGCTGCGCGTCGTGGTGGTCGAGGCCGATCACGTAGCCGATCGAGAGGCGGTTCTCCGGGAGCCCGTAGATCCAGCCGCCGCCGTAGCCGTCCGTGCCGAGCGGATACCCCATCGTGTGCACGACGCCGCCGAGCCATTCCTTCCCGCGCTCCGCGGGGATCTCCCAGAGCTCCTTGATGCCGGTGCCGTACGTCTGCGGGTTCTTGCCGGCGTCGAGGTGGTGGCGCTTGACGAGATGCTTCGCGAGATGTCCGCGCGGGCCTTCGCCGAAGACGGTGACGTTCGCGCGGACGACCATGCCGGGCTGGTAGTTGCCCTTGCGCTCGCCGTGCTTGTCGAGTCCCGAGTCGCGCGTGACGACGCCGGCGACGCGCTCGACGCCGTTCGTCTCCTCGAAGAGGATCTCCGCCGCGGCGAAGCCGGGGTAGACCTGGACGCCCGCGGCTTCCGCCTGCTCCTTCATCCAGCGCACGACGCGGTTCAGCGAGACGATGACCTTGCCCTTGTTCTTGAGCTGCGGCGGAACGAGAAGCCCGGTGAGCCGCTGGTGACGTCCCTTCGGGAGCATGACCTCGAGACCGTCCCACGTGACGTCGCACTCGACCGGGCAGCCGCGTTCGCGCCAGTCCGGGAAGAGCTCGGCCATGCCGCGCGGATTCATGACCGCGCCGGAGAGCGTGTGGTCGCCGACTTCGGCGCCCTTCTCGAGGACGAGGATCGTCTTGTCCGCGAGCCCGCGCTCCTTGAGGAGGCGCTGGAGATGGATCGCGCACGCGAGGTTCGCCGGCCCCGCGCCGACGAGGACGACGTCGACCGGGAGCTCGTCGCGCTCGACGTCCTTGGCGTTCAGAGAGAATTGGATGGGACCGGGCATCGAAGACGGGCGCGACAGAGTACGGAACCGGGATGGTTCCTCAAGAGCGGGCGCGCGAGCGGTCAGGATCTCTCGCCGATCCACTCTTCGCCGTCGGCGTAGATCTCCTTCTTCCAGATCGGCATCGACTGCTTGAGCTCGTCGATCAGGAACCGGCACGCCGTGAACGCCGCGTCGCGGTGCGGGCTGGCGACCGCGATCACGACCGACGGCTCGCCGACCTCGACCGTCCCGATCCGATGGTGCACGAGCATCCGCAGCGTCCGCTCCGGCGACGTCGCGACGTGCGTGCGGCAGCGCTCGAAGATCCGCGCCATCTCGGCGCCGGTCATCGCGTCGAAGGCCTCGTACTCGAGCCGCACGACTTCCCTTCCGCGGCTCATCGCGCGCGTCGTGCCGATGAACGTCGCGATCGCGCCGTAGTGCGCGTCGCGCACGAGGTCCTGGGCCTCCTCCGCGTCGAGCGCACCGGCGCGCAGCTCGAACACGCCGTGCTCGAGCTCGCGCTCGCTCGTGCCGCCCGACACCGGCGGGATCAGCGCGAGCGTCTCGCCCTCCGCGAGCCGCCGCGTCTCGGCGACGTACTCCGTGCCGACGGCGCCGCGCACCTGCGCGAGACTGCCGAGCCCGGGATGGCGCCGTTCGATCTCGCGCTTCAATGCGCCGACGTCGAGCGCGTCGGGCAGGTTCTCGAGTGCGATCTCGTTCCGTCCGGCGCGCTCCCGCAGCTGCGCGAAGAGCCGCACGACGACTTTCATGCGCTCAGAACGGCGTGTCGTCGACCTGCTGGAACTCGGGCTCGCGCTCGGGAGCGCTCGCGCCGGCGTCCGCGCCTTCGCCGGGAGACGCCGAACGCTCGCCGCGCCCGCCTCCTCCGCCGCCGCCCGCTCCGCCGCCGCCCCCACCGCCAACGAACTCCCAGTTGTCCGCGACGACGTACAGCTTGCTGCGCTTCCCGCCGCCGTTCTTGTCGTCCCACGTGTCGAGGCGCAACGAGCCCTCGATGAACGCGGGCTTGCCCTTCGTGTGGTACTTCGCGAACGGCTCCGCGCGCGCGCCGAAGATCGTGATGTCGACGAAGGTCGGCTCTTCCTTCCATTCGCCGCTCGCGCCGTCCTTGAAGCGGCGGTTCACCGCGAGCCCGAACTTGCAGATCGCCATGTTGTTCGCCGTGAAGCGGAGCTCGGGGTCCCGCGTCAGGTTCCCCATCAAGATCACCTTGTTGTAGCTCGCCATGTCCGTTCTCCTCGGTGGATCGTCGTGCGCGTGCCCGGAGTCTAGCCCCCGCGTGCACGCCTTGGAATCGCCGGGACTGTCTGGCGCCTACCAGCGGATTCCGGTATCAAGACCCGCACGCCTCCAGATGCCCAGCCGACCCCCCAAGCCCGCCGACGCGAAGGTCGATCCCTCGGGACGCGAGCGCCGCAGGTGGTCGCGCGCGGGTGCCGAGCTCCCGGTCACGGTGAACCTCGCGGGCGGCCGGAGCGAGGCACGCCTGCGCGACATCAGCCGCGCGGGAGTGTGCTTCTTCCTCGACCGCCCGATCCCGCTGATGACCGTGCTTGAACTTTCGGTAAGCCTGCCGGTGCAGGCCGGGCTGCGCCGCATCGGCGGCCACGGCGCCGTCGTGCGCTGCGAGAAAATCGCGAAAGCCGTCGAGCACTACGAAGTCGCAGTGTTCATGCACGAGATGGCCGAAGCCGATCGCCGCACGATCGAAGAGTTCGTGGCCAGGACCGGCGGCACCCGGTAGTCTTCCGCGCGGTGTCGAACCTTCTTGGGGTGCTCGCAGACCCTCAGGACTGCGAGATCGCGGCGTTCCTGGCCCTGGTGCTGCTCTTCGAGACGTCGGAGCGCTTCTGGCCGGCGCGCACGATCGACCGGCGCGCTCACCTGCGCGCCGATCTCCTCTCGTTCGCGCTCGCCGTCGCGATGAACCGGCTGGCGACGCACGCCGTCACCGGGACCCTCGGACCGGCGGACGCGCGCCTCGCGAGCGGGCCGCTCGCGGCGATGCAGAAGCTTCCGGGCTCCATCCGGATCGCGCTCGCGCTCGTCGTCGTCGACTTCATCCTGTACTGGATCCACCGCGCGCAGCACCGCTTCGAGACGATGTGGCGCACGCACGCCTGGCACCACACCGTCGAGCAGCTGTACTGGTTCTCCGGCTTCCGCACGAGCTTCCTGCACTCGCTCCTCTACAACATCCCGCAGGCCGCCGTGCCGATGCTGCTCTTCCGGCTGAGCCCGCTGCAGACCGGCGCCGCGTACGCGATCGGTCTCTTCGTGCAGTTCTGGGAGCACACGAACCTGCGCTGCACGCTCGGTCCCTTGCGCCGCTGGTTCGTGACGCCGCCGTACCACCGCATCCACCACGCCGCGACGCTCCACCGCGGCAAGAACCTCGCGCCGATCTTCCCGATGTGGGACCGCATGTTCGGCACGTACGTCGATCCGTGCACGACGACGTCGTCGTTCCCGCTCGGTCTCGGCGAACCGCTCGAGGCGCGCGAAGCGCCGCGGATGCTGCTCGGCGTCTAGCGCGCTTCCAGCAGACGCTCGATCCCGGCCAAGTCGCGGTGGAACGCGACCTTCCAGCCGAGTCGCTCGGCGATCGGGCGGACGCGCGCCGCCTGCCCGAGACCGAGCTCGACGAGCAGAGCCCCGCCCGGCGCGAGCCAGTCCCGCGCGCGCTCGAGGAGGGTGCGCACCCAGAAGTCCGTGTCCCCCGCGGGCGCGAAGAGCGCGATCTCGGGCTCGTGCTCGCGGACCTCGGGCGCGAGCGACGCGCGCTCCTCGCGGGCGACGTACGGCGGATTGCTGACGACGAGATCGAAGCGTCCGGCTTCCGCGAGGGTCGCGAGCCCGTCGCCCTCGACGACTTCGAGCGTCGCTGCCAGCCCGAGCGCATTCTCGCGCGCGCACAGGACGGCCGCTCCCGAGGCGTCGAGCGCCAGGACCGTCGCGCCCGGGAGCTCGAGCGCGAGCGTGATCGCGATGCATCCGCTCCCCGTGCCGAGGTCGGCGATGCGCAACGGCCGGTCCAGGGTCGCGCGGCCGATCTCGATCGCGCGGTCGACGAGGTGCTCCGTCTCCGGCCGCGGGATCAGCACGCCCGGGCCGACGCGGAACGTGCGGCCGTAGAACTCGCGCGCTCCGACGATGTACGCCGTCGGTTCGCGCCGGCCGCGGCGCACGAGGAGATCGCGCGCGCGGTCGACCTCGGCGGGGCCGACCGGGCGGTCGAACTGCAGGAACAGCTGGAGCCGGTCGAGGGAGAGCGCGTGCGCGACGAGGAGCTCGGCTTCGAGCCGCGCGGCCTCCACCCCCTTGCGCTCGAGGAACTCGCGCGCCATGCGGACCATGTCGGCCGCGCTCCGGGGAACCTCGGGCGCGCTCACAGGTTCTTGATGCGCTCCTCGCGATCGAGCGCCTCGAGCGCGTCGAGGATGGGATCGAGCTTCCCCGCCAGGACGTGCTCCAGCGAATAGTTCTCGTTCACGCGGTGGTCCGTCACGCGGTTCTGCGGAAAGTTGTACGTCCGGATCCGCTCGTTGCGGTCGCCCGTTCCCACCTGCAGCTTGCGCTCGGCGGCGCGCTCCGCGTGCAGGCGCTGCCGCTCCGCTTCATGGATCCGCGTCAGGAGGATCCGCATCGCGCGCGCCTTGTTCTTCTGCTGGCTGCGCTCGTCCTGGCAGACGACGACGGTGCCCGAAGGAAGGTGCGTGATCCGCACGGCCGACTCCGTCTTGTTCACGTGCTGTCCGCCGGCGCCGCCCGCGCGCATCGTGTCGATGCGCAGGTCCTCGGGCCGCACGTGCACGTCGACTTCCTCGGCCTCGGGGAGCACCGCGACGGTCGCGGCGGACGTGTGGATCCGCCCCTGGGCCTCGGTCTTCGGCACCCGCTGCACGCGGTGGCCCCCGGATTCGTGCTGCAGCCTGCGCCACGCGCCGTCGCCCTCGACCGCGAACACGACGTCCTTGAAGCCGCCGAGGTCGGACGTCGCGACCTCGAGGTCCTCGACCTTCCAGCGCCGGGCCTCGAAGTACTTCCGGTACAGGTCGTAGAGGTCGCGCGCGAACAGCGTCGCCTCGTCGCCGCCGGTCCCGGCGCGGATCTCGACGATCACCTTGCGCCGCGAGTCCTCGGGCTCGGCGATCAGCTGCTCCTTGATCTCGCGGTCGAGCGATTCCTCGAGCGGCTCGATCGCGGCGAGATCCTCCCGCGCGAGCCCGGCGAGATCGGGATCCGGATGCGCCTCGGCGAGGATCCGCTCGGCTTCGGCGCGCCGGCGCTGGAGATCCTCGAGGCGCTTGGCGAGATCGGCCGAGGCCTGGAGAGCGCCGCGCTCCTGGAGCAGCACCGGAAGACGCCTTCCGTCGGTCGCGACCTCGGGGGTCGAGATGAGCTCGGTCAGCGCCTCGAATCGCTGCGCTTGGCTCCTGAGCTTCTCGACCAGCGAAGGTGCGAACTGCATGCGGAGATCCGGGGCTCGACCCGGGATCCGTCGACAGCGGAGGGCCGTCTACTTTTGCTTCGTGCCCGCGGTCGCGGTCGCGGAGCCGTACTTCTTCACGAACCGGTCCACGCGTCCGGCGGCGTCGACGAACTTCTGCTTCCCCGAGAAGAACGGGTGGCAGACGCTGCAGATTTCGATGTGCAGCTCCTTGACCGTCGCGCGCGTCTTGAAGGTGTTGCCGCAGCCGCAGCGGACGTTGCAGTCGAAGTACTTCGGATGGATGTCTGCCTTCATGGGGTCGCCGCTTCGCCGCGACGGTGCGCGCGCGAGTGGGCCGAAGAAGGTAGCCGCAGCCGGGCGCCAGAGCAAGCGCCCGGGCCCGTTCAGGGAGGCGGCGCGGCGCGCAGCCGGTCCAGGAGGTCGCGGACGAGCGCGACGGGGAGCCCGACGACGTTGTCGAATCCCCCGTCCTCGAGGCGCGTGACGAATCGATCGGCGGTCTCCTGGATCGCGTAGCCGCCGGCCTTCCCCTCCCATTCGCGCGAGTCGACGTAGGCCGCGATCTCGGCCTCGAGGATCGCGCGCATGGTCACGAAGGTCCTCTCCCAGGCGCTCGTGGCTGCGCCGTCGCGGGCCCGCACCGCCGCGACGCCGGTGACGACGGCGTGGCGCGAGCCGGAGAGGCGCGCGAGCATCGCGCGGGCCTCGTCCGCGTCCGCCGGCTTGCCGAGCAGGTGGCAGACCCCCGCTTCCTCGAGCGCGACGATCGTGTCCGCGCCGAGCACGACCGCGTCGGTCCCGGCGAGTGCTGCCGCGACCGCGCGCGCCTTGCGCTCGGCGAGGAGGACGGCCGCCTGCTCCGGCGCGACGCCCGGCGGAAGGTCCTCGGCGACGTCGCTCGCTCGGACCTCGAACGCGAACCCCGCCGCGCGGAGGAGCTCGGACCGCCGCGGCGACGCCGACGCGAGGACGAGGCGCACGGGGCGAGCGGGCTAGCGCCTGCCCTTCGCGGCCTTCTTCGCCTTCGCGGCCTTGGCCTTCTTCTCGGCCGCCGCCTTGGCCTTCGCCATCCGCGCGGACTTCGCCTTCTCCTCGGCCTGGCGCTTCTTCTCCGCGGCGATCTTCTGCTTCTTGCGCTCTTCCTCGGCGCGTCGCTTCTCGTCCGCGCGCGCGATGCGATTCTTCTCGCGCTCGAGGCGCTTCGCCTCGGCCTCGGACTTCTTCGCGGCGCGCGCGTCGTCGCGCTGCCGGCGCGCGGCCTCCTTCTTCTCGAGAGCGAGCCGCCGCGCCTCTTCGCGCGCGCGGTACGTCGCGAGGCGCGACTGCTGCAGCTTCCAGTCGTGCGCGACCTTCTTGCCGAACGGGCAGTCCTCGACGAGGACGCACTCCTGGCAGGTCGGCTTGCGCGCGTCGCACCAGCGATCGGCGACTTCGCTGAAACGCACGGCGAAATCGAGCTCGTGGCCCGGCTCGACGAGCGGCGTGATCGCTTCGCCCGACTTCTTGACGGATCCCGCGCGCGACACGAGGCCGAGGCGGTCGAGCACGCGGACGAGGCCGCCGTGGACCGGGAGCTGGCCGCCGTTCGCGATCCACAGGAGCTGGCTCCCCGCGGCGAGGCCGAGCTTCGGCAGCGACTGCAGGAGCTTGCCCCCGGCGGCCGGATCCTCGCGCAGGATCTCGAGGTCGAGCCCGTGGACGCGCTGGAAGACTTCCTGCAGGTACTCGCGCGCGTCGCGCGCGGCCGTGATCACGCCCTGGATCGAGCGACGGCTCGGCTTCTTGCCCTTCTTGAGCATCAGGCCGGCGATCTCCTGGACCTGCGCGACGCGCATCTCGTTCCAGTCGGCGAACGAGTCCTTGAGCGCGCGGAGCGCGGACTCGGCCTTCTCCTGCGGCAGGTGCCGGACGAGCACGGCGAGCATGCCCTGCTCGAGGAGGCCGATGTCCTTGAGCGGCTGCGGCAGCGGCCAGCGCGGATGCACCTTGTGCAGGAGGCGCGCGGCGATCTCGGATTTCTTGCTCACGGGGTCCTGCCTTTCATCACCGCGGGTCCGGCACAGCGAAGCGCATCGTGTCGGAGGACGGTGGAAATTCCACCGAGGACGACCCGGTCGGGCACGCCTGCGCGCCCGCTCCGAGTCACGCGCGCCTCTACTTCTCGGCCTTCTTCTCGCCGCTCGCGGCGGCAGCCTTCTTCGCCGCACGACGGCGCTTCCGGCTCTCGAACAACCGCGCGGCCTTCGCCGTCGCGCGCGCGGCCTGCAGCGAATCGCGCCGGGCCCGCGTCTTGGTCTTCGCTTCCCGGGAGCCGCGCACGCGGCGCTTCGGGATCTTCGCGGTGACTCCGCGCTTCCGCAGGATCGACGCGACGATGTCGCTCGGCTTCGCCCCGTTCGCGATCCAGAACTGCGCGCGCTCGAGGTCGAGCTGCACGCGCGTCTGGGGATCCTTGCGCAACGGGTCGTACAGGCCGAGCGTCTCGAGGAGCCGGCCGTCCCGCGGGAAGCGCGAGTCGGTGGCGATGATCCGGAAGCAGGGCAGGTTCTTGCGGCCCGTGCGGCGCAGGCGGAGGACGACGGCCATGGATCGGAGGCGTGGGGCGGGTGCGGGGGTTCGTGAGCGGAAGGCGGAGGCGCCGGACCCCGCGCTCGGCGCAGGGGGGCGAACAGGAAACACGATCGGGAGTCCGGTGTCCAGCGCCGGCTAGCGCCTTTTCTTGCGCTTCTTCTTGTCCTTGCGCTTGGAGCCGCTCTGCCGCGTCGCGGAGGAGCCCATCGGCCGCGCGGATCTCCCCCCGCCGAAAAGGCCTCCGAGCCCGCCGAATCCGCCCGCGCGAGGCGCTCCCGCCCCGCCCGGGAGACCCCCCGCGAGATCGGGGAGACCGCCGGAGCCCGCCAGGTCGCCGGCCGCTTCGGCGAGCTCCCCCGACTGGGACATCGAGGCGAGCGAGGCGCGCTTCTCCTTCGCGCCGAGCTTCGCGCCGAGGCCGAGCTTCTGCATCTGGCGCATCATGAGCTTCATCTCCTTGAAACGCTTGAGGAGCTCGTTGACCGCGCCGAGCTCCTGGCCCGCGCCGCGCGCGATGCGGCGGCGGCGGTTCATGTCGAGGAGGTCGGGCTGGATGCGCTCGCGCGGAGTCATCGACGTGAAGAGCGCCTCGAGGCGGTTCATCTGCTTGTCGTCGATGTCCATGTCGCCGAGCTGCGACATGCCGGGCATCATCCCGAGGACCTTCTTCATCGGGCCGAGCTTCCGGATCATCCGCAGCTGCGCGAGCATGTCCTCGAGCGTGAAGCTCCCGAGGACCATCTTCTCGAAGCTCGCCTGGGCTTCGGTCTCGGAGATCGTCTCTTGCGCGCGCTCGACGAGGCCGACGACGTCGCCGAGACCGAGGATGCGGCCGGCCATGCGCTCGGGCTGGAAGACGTCGAGGTCGTCGATCTTCTCGCCGACGCCCGTGAAGAGGACGGGGCGGCCGGTGACGGCCTTGAGGGAGAACGCCGCGCCGCCGCGCGCGTCGCCGTCGAGCTTCGTGAGGATGACGCCGGTGAGCGCGAGCTTCTCGTGGAAGGCCTTGGCCGAGTTCACGGCGTCCTGGCCGGTCATCGCGTCGACGACGAGAATCGTGTTCGTCGGGCGAACGGCAGCGGCGATCTCGACGACCTCCTGCATCATCTCGGCGTCGACGTGGAGGCGACCGGCGGTGTCGAGGAGGACGAAGTCCGCGCCGGTGACGCGCGCGTGCATGACGCCCTGGAGACAGAGCGCGGGCGGCTGGAGGCCTTCCTTCGAGTAGACCGGGACCTGGATCTGAGCGCCGAGGACGCGCAGCTGCTCGACGGCGGCGGGGCGCTTGACGTCGGCCGCGACCATGAGCGGCCGCTTGCCGTGCTTGTCGCGGAAGAGCTTCGCGAGCTTGGCGCAGGTCGTGGTCTTGCCCGCGCCCTGGAGACCGGCGAGGAGGACGATCGTCGGACCGTTCTTGGCGAACTCGAGGCGCGCGTCCTTCGGCCCGAGGAGATCGACGAGCTCGCGGTGGAAGGCGTGGACGAACTGCGCGGACGCGTCGACGCCCGCGATGCGCTTCTCGCCGACGATGCGCGCGCGGACGCGCGCCGTGAAGTCCTGGACGACCTGGAAATGGACGTCGGCCTCGAGGAGCGCGGTGCGGACCTGCCGCAGACCCTCCTCGATGTTCGCGTCGGTGAGCTCGCGCTGGCCGCGCAGGAAGCCGAAGGAGGCCGTGAGCCGTTGGGTGAGGGTCTCGAACATCGGCGCGAACGCGGGAGTCTACATGGACTCGGGCAGCGCGGCGAGACGAGCGGCACGGATGATGGAGCCGCGATGCGCTCAGCGCCGTTCCACGATGAATCCGCCCCCTGCCTCACGAACGTCGAACGAGTAGTCGAGTCGCTTGCGCGTCTTGTCCCTGGGCTGAAGGCGAAGTGCAAACGAATCGGCCCCTCGTTCCAGGATCGCTTCGCCACAATCGAAGTCAGCCAGCACGATTCCGTCGGTCGGCTTGGGGGCCACCGCTGCGCCCGGGATGGGCGAGAGACTCGCCATCCAGACCATGCGGCCGTGCGAATCGATGATCGTGAAGGCGTCACCGTCCCCCGAGGTCGAACCCACGGGTCGAGGAGGTAGCGCCTGGTCCCAAGTCAGCAGGAGCAAGGGCCGGTTTCCGATCCAATGCATGTTCACGATCAAGCCCTTCCGGGTCGCGCTGAACCGCGGAGAGACGGGATCGACTCCAGGGGGAACGAGCTGGCAATCCAGGATTCGTTCCGCCTTCGGAAGGGAGTAGAGCAGCAGTCGGCGGCGCGAGACTCCTTCGGGGTCGTAGATCGCAAACGCAACCGCTCGACAAGCATCGGAAGCCTCGACTGCGAAGGCTTTTGGTCCCCAACCCGTATCGGGAGGATGCGTCTGCGGAGTTCGCTGATCGAGAACGCACTCTCCCTGGACTCCGAAGATCGCCAATACCCGATAGCGCTGCGGAGGAACCGATTCGTCGACGCCGTAGCCGAAGCCGGCGAACTCCCCGGTCTCGAGAACCGCGACCCCTTCCAGTCGAGCCGGGGAGCGAACCTCGCGAGGCTCCATCCCTTCCCGATGAACACGGTAAAGAACATCGCCGTGGCCCGCGCTCGAGGTCGACTCGACGACGACGCGGACCTTTCCCGAGATCGATCGGAACTCCGCGACCCCGTTCGGATCTCCCTTCGCGGAATCCTGCGTCGTCGTCCCGGGGGCGAGGTCCGAGCACGTGCGCGAAAGAACCATCGGCGCCAAGAGAAGAACTGCGACGAACGGCCCAGTCGAATTCACTTGGTCAGCCTCGCCTGGAGTGTAGCGACCAAAGAACGGCAATTGGCCAGGGACGCCCCCTCCCGAGTTCTCGCGGGACGGACATCGAGCGAAAGGACCAGACCTCCCCAGCCTCGGACAAGGAGTAGAACTACGGTCCTGGGCGGGTCCCTGAATGAAGAGGCGAAGCGTGTGGAATCTCGCGCTGCTCGTGCTGGGCGGAGCCGCGCTTCTCCTGCTCTACATCCTCGAATCGTGGACCGTCGCAACAGCGGATCCGGACGCGCCCACTCCACGAGAACAGGCGGAGCACCCGACGTTTGTGGAGCCGACTGCGGTCCCAAGTGAGCTGCACGCGGCCTCTGCCTCCGATTCGACGGCGGCGAAAGCAACGAATGATTCGCCCCCTGCGACTGTCGCGAAGGAGACGGGCTCTCCAGGCGCACACCTCCATGGCCGAGTGGTCGATGATCGCACGGAAGAGCCCGTCCCCGAGCTGACCGTGACGCTGAGTTGTGGTGGTCGCTCGGAGAAATCAACGACAGGAATCGACGGAGGCTTCCAGGCTGCCGACGTACTTCCTGCAGGCGATCTCGTCGTCGAAATAGCCGACCTCGATACGTTGGTCGGGGGTCTCGAGCAGAAGGTCGATTCGGGTCAGACATCGGATCTCGGAACGATCCGAGTGCGGCTCGGTCCGACCATACCCCTGCTCGTCGAGCCCGCGGGCGCGAAGGTCTGTACGGCTCGACTCGTGGAATCCGCTCGTCCATCGGGTGTCGCAGGTGTGATCGACGTGCGGAACGAGAACTTGGAGGCGCGAACGACGCCTGAGGGAGTGGGCGACCGGGATTGGCCCTGGATGCACGTGCGAGCCGGGACTCTTCCTTGGATCCGATATCCCCGCATCTTCTGGATCCCAGATGATCGCAGGCTGCCTCACGTCGAGGTTCGCCTGTGCGAATCCGGTTCCGAAGGCGTGGGTGCGATTGCGTCCACGGTCGGGATCCAGCCCCCGGTGAAAACTCGGCCGAGCGTTGAGTACGGAGCCGTCTCGGGGGCGCTGCTGTTGGCCGGGAATCTCCACTGGAACCCCAGTCATGCCGGGAATCCCGGCGTATCGGTCCTTCTGCTGCCGCCGAAGGAAGGCTCAGCGTCGAGTCGTGGAACCCCGATGTGGTACGAGGCTCGGCCTGACTCTACGGGCGCCTTCGTGTTCCCTCGAGTGAAGCCGGGAACCTGGCGTCTCGTGGCTCAAGCGACGGATCACAAGGTCGCGCGACTGGACCTGAACGTTCCTGCCGGCCGCACCGAATTGCCTCCGATTCGGATGGTTCCCAGCGAGAGTGAAGCCTTCTTCGATCTCGTGCGGCCCGGGGTCGACATTGGCAACGGTCATGGAAGAACGGCCGTAAGGCTGCGTCTCGCGGAGGCTGGGTCCTTCGCTCGCGCCTGGCTGACGATCGATCCACCGGAGTTCTCCGATCTCCCTGCAGCCGAGTTCGACATGACCATGATCGGACTGGAACGCCTGCCCGTGTTCCGACCCTTCGTCGGACGTGTCTCCACGCCACCGGAGGAGCTCAATCTGCACGACGTGCAAACTTCTGAGACTTCGAAGTTTGGGTTCGACGTCCGAGATGCGCGAACGGACCAACGACTCGACGGCTGGATCGTTTCCTTCGGGCCGCAGGGCGCGATGCTCGGATGCACGAACGGGAGCGAAGATGGAGGTTGGAGAATCGCGCGCGACGCTCCGTTGGCCTGGAGCATCTGGAAGCAGGGTTATGCCCCCGCCTTCGGCGATGAGCGGAGTTTTCACGACAGCGATCTCGGTCGAACCGCGCGAGCCGATCTCACTCCTGGATGGGGGGCTTCTCTTCTGTTTCGTGCGGGAGATCCAGGTTCGTTCCAAGCTGATCCGTGGCCCTGGGACGGATGGACATTTCCGAATGCGGCCTCTCTCGTCGGTGCGCTCGCTGGTCCACCTCTCCGGGATGTTCGCGTAGAAGTTGCTGAACTCGGGGCGGACGGGTTCGCCACGAGTGACGAGGAGGGTGAAGCTCACCTCCAGCTCGGAGCCACGCCCTCCCGGCTCACGCTCCGTTGCGCAGGGTGGAAGCTCTTGGGAGTCCAGCTCTTGGCGAGAGCTGATGTTCGGCAGTACGTCGTGTGGATGGATCGCGAGTAGCGAGCCTACGCCATCCCTGCGTGTTCGGCTCCCGCCTCGACAAGCACCTTTTCGTCCTCTCGACGGATCATCGCTCCGAGCCCGGCAAGTCTCTCCTCGATCCGTTCGTACCCGCGGTCGATGTGGTACACGCGGTGGATCTCCGTTGTCCCTTCGGCGACCAGCGCGCCGAGCACGAGTGCCGCCGACGCGCGCAGGTCGCTCGCGGTCACCGGCGCGCCGGAGAGCTTCGGCGTCCCTTGCACGACCGCGCTCGTCCCCTGCCGCCGCACTTGCGCGCCCAGGCGCGCGAGCTCGGCGATGTGCATGTAGCGATCGGGGTAGATCGTCTCCGTGATCACGCTGAGCCCGTCGGCGAGCGTCATCAGCGCCATCCACTGCGCCTGCAGATCCGTCGGGAATCCCGGGTACGGCAGCGTCGTCACGTCCGTCGACATCGGCCGGTGCACCGGATCGCGCGGGTGCCAGGGCTGCGTCTCGATCCAGTCCTCCCCCATCGTGAACGGGATCCGCGCGGTCTGCATCCGATCGAGCAACGCCGAGAGGTGGTCCGGTCGCGCGCCTTCGACGCGCACGCGCCCGCCGCACATCGCGCCGGCGATCACGTACGTTCCCGCTTCGATCCGATCGGGGATCACCGACCACGTCACGCCGGAGAGATGCGCGACACCCTCGATCTCGATCCGCGGCGAGCCGAGTCCCTTGATCTTCGCGCCCATCGCCTCGAGGCACATCCCGAGATCGACGACCTCCGGCTCGCACGCCGCGTTGTCGATCACGGTCCGCCCCTTCGCGAGCGCTGCCGCCATCATCACGTTCTCGGTCCCCGTCACGGAAGATCCGAAGGAGGTCCCGAGGTACACGCGCGCGCCGCGCAGGCCTCCCCGCGGCGCCTCGGCGACGACGTAGCCCCGCTCGATCTTCACGCGCGCGCCGAGCGCCTCGAAGCCTTTCAGGTGCACGTCGATCGGCCTTACGCCGATCACGCAACCGCCCGGGAGCGACACTTCGGCGCGTCCGGCTCGCGCGAGCAGCGGTCCGAGCACCGTCACCGATCCGCGCATGCGGCGCACGTGCTGCCAGTCGGCGTGGGCCTTCGGAGCCTCGAGCGCGCGCACCGCGATGCTCCCGTCGGCGTTACGCTCCGCCTGGCACTCCAGGTCGCGCAGCACGTGCATCATCGTGTCGACGTCCGAGAGCAGCGGCGCGTTCCGGATCACGAGCGGCTGGTCGGTCAGGAGACCGGCCGCCATCACGGGCAGCACGGCGTTCTTCGAACCGCACACGGAGACCGATCCTTCGAGCGGCCTGCCACCTTCGACGACGAACTTGTCCACGCGGTCGGTTCTCCTCTGGTGGGCTCGGTGGGTCAGGCAGGCGGGAGCATCCGCCCGAGCTTCCGTCCGCCGATGACGTGGAGATGGAGGTGCTGCACTTCCTGCCCCCCGTGCTCCCCGGTGTTCACGATCAGGCGCCACCCCTTCTCGAGCTTCTCGCTGCGCGCGAGATCCGCCGCGATGCGCACGAGCCTCCCCGCGAGGCGCTCGTCGACCGCCTCGGCCAGGGAGCCCACGTGGGCCTTCGGCATGACGAGGAGATGCGTCGGCGCCTGCGGGCGGATGTCGCGGATCGCGATCGCGAGGTCGTCCTCGTGGAGCTTCTGAGACGGGATCTTGCCCCCGACGATCTGGCAGAAGATGCACTCCATGGTGGTGCGTCGTGGCGTACCACCCCGCGCCGGGCGTTCCAAGGCGAGGGCGCGCGACCACCTTCAAGTCGCACGCGCGGCACGGGTTGCGATCGCCCGGCCCGACCGCCGCGGGAGCGCTCGCGCCCGGGCCCGAGCGCCGCCGCGGGACCCCGGGGCGGTTGACGCGCTCGCCCGCGCGGGCCTATCATGCCGCGCTTCCCTCCGCGGAGGCGAACCGTGCGCGAGCGGATGCTCCGTCGGCGTCCCCGCGCCCGAGGCCCTTCCGGGAATCTTTGACCAGATGACTTCCGACTCCATGAACTCCTCCGACGGCGGCGCAGCCGTCCTCTCCCCGGCCGACACGGGTTTCGACATCCTCTCGAGTCCGATCCCGAACTTCGGGACGCTCGTCACCGAGCGCGCGCGCGTCTTCGCGCGCCACCGCAACCTCGACGGTTTCCGCCGCCGCGTCGGGAACATCGCCGACTCCGGCGAGGAGGGCCGCCGCAAGGGACTCGGCCTGTGGATGGCGGGCGAGTACACGCGCGCCGCCGATCTGCTCGCGAACTACCCCGACGACCACGTCGCCGCGTTCACGCGCGCGAAGGCGCTCATGTCGCTCGGTCGCCCCTCCGACGCGCTTCCGATCTTCGAGCGCCTCGCGAAGGCCTACCCCGACGAGCCGCGCCCGCGCAGCGGCGCGATCGAAGCCCGCCTCGAAGCCGATCTCCTCGCCGACGACGCCGACGGCGCGCGCGAGCGGCTGCTCGCGGCGCTCGAGCAGGCCCCGGCGAGCTTCGTCTCGAGCGCGGAAGGTCGCTATCTCTCCGGCCGCGCCAGCGCGCTCGCACGCGACTGGGAAGGCGCGCTCGACCACTACTCGGCCGCGCGCGCCGCGGATCCGTCGCACCGCTCGAACCTCTTCCACATGGCCTGGGTCGCGGAGCGGACCGGCGAGGACGACCTCGCGCTCGACTGCTACGAGACGCTGACGCGCATGCTGCCGATCGACCGCAACGTGCTGATGAACCTCGGCGTCCTCTACGAGGACATGGGTCGCGACGACGACGCGGCGGCCTGCTACGACATCGCGCAGCGCAACGATCCGGCGGATCGCCGTCTGCGGCTCTTCCTCGAGGACGCGCGCGCGTCGATCCACATGTTCTACGACGAGGACATGGAGCGGAAGGAAGACCGGTTGAACCAGATCCTGCGCATCCCGATCACCGACTTCGAGCTGTCGGTGCGCGCGCGGAACTGCCTCAACAAGATGAACATCATGGCGCTCGGCGACCTCGTCAAGCAGACCGAGCAGGAGCTGCTCTCCTACAAGAACTTCGGCGAGACGTCGCTCGCGGAGATCAAGGAGATCCTGGCGAGCAAGGGACTGCGCCTCGGCATGAACCGCGAGGAAGCCGTCCAGAGCATCGAGATCGCTCGGCGCCGGTACCCCTCGGGCGAGAACGCCGACGTCCTCAACAAGTCGATCAGCGAGCTCGAGCTCTCGATCCGCGCGCGGCGCACGGTCGAGACGATGGGCTGCCTGACCGTCGGCGACATCGTGCAGCACACCGAGGAGGAGCTCCTCGCGATGCCGAACTTCGGCACGACGTCGCTGCAGGAGCTCAAGACGAAGCTCCAGGCGCTCAACCTGAAGCTCAAGACGAAGGCTCCCTGACCGACCGGTCGTTCCGGCTCCACCCGGGAAAGCGGACGCTGCCGTGTTCGACTACATCGAGGGTGCGGTGGCCGGGAGGACGCCGGCGCGCCTCGTGCTCGACGTCGGGGGCGTCGGGTACGACGTCTCGGTCCCGTTGTCGTCGCGCTTCCCCTCGTCCGGCCGCACGCGCGCCTGGACGCACCTCGTCGTCCGCGAGGACGCGCACATCCTGTGCGGCTTCGACGACCGCGAGACGCGCGACCTCTTCCGCCTGCTCCTCACGGTCCGCGGCGTCGGCCCGACGATGGCTCTCGGGGTGCTGTCGGGGCTGCCGCGCGATGCGCTGATCGAAGCGGTCGCGGCCGGAGACGCCGCGACGCTGACGAGGATCCGCGGGATCGGGAACAAGACGGCGCAGCAGATCCTGCTCGATCTGCGCGACAAGGCCGCCGAGCTGCGCGCGAAAGCCGCTGCCGGTGCCGGGGCCGCCGCGCCGTCGCCGCCCGGGCGCGACCCGCACCTCGAGGACGCGGTCGCGGCGCTCGTATCGATCGGCTATCCGGAGAAGGAGGCGCGCACGAGCGTCGAGCGCGCCTCGCGCAAGGTCGACCGGACGGATCTCGAGAAGCTCGTCCGCACCGCACTCACGGGTTGAGCATGGCACCGCGCGTCCTCGTCTGCGACGAACTCTCGCCCGCCGCGCTGGAGATCTTCCGCGCCCGCGGCCTCGAGTCGGAAGTTCGGCTCGGCCTCTCCGAGGACGAGCTCGTCGCTGCGGTCCCGGGCGTCGAGGCGCTCGTCGTCCGGTCGGCGACCAAGATCACGCGCCGCGTCATCGAGGCGGCGACCGACTTGCGCGTCGTCGGGCGCGCGGGCGTCGGCGTCGACAACGTCGACACGGAGACCGCGACCGAGAGAGGCGTGGTCGTGATGAACACGCCGACGGGCAACACGACGAGCGCCGCGGAGCTCACCGTCGCGCTGCTCCTCGCGCTCGCGCGCCACCTTCCGCGCGCCGACCGCGTCGTGCGGTCGGGCACGTGGTCGAAGAAGGGGCTGACCGGGACGGAGGTCGCGGGGAAGCGCCTCGGCATCATCGGCCTCGGACGGATCGGCCGCGCGGTGGCGAAGCGCGCGCTCGGTCTCGAGATGACCGTGGTCGCGACGGATCCCTTCCTGCAGGGCAACGCGCCTCCGGTGGCGGGGATCGACGTCGTCGACCTCGACACGCTGCTCGCGACGAGCGATTTCGTGACGCTGCACCTGCCCCTCGCGGACGCGACGAAGAACCTCCTTTCGCGCGAGCGTCTCGCGGCGATGAAGAAGGGCGCGCGCCTGGTGAACGCCGCGCGCGGCGGACTCGTCGACGAGGCCGCGCTCGTCGACGCTCTCGAGAGCGGTCACCTCGCGGGCGCGGCGTTCGACGTCTTCGCCGAGGAACCACCGCCGAAGACGCACCCTCTCTTCGCGCGGGACGACGTCGTGCTGACGCCGCACCTCGGCGCGTCGTCGGAGGAGGCCCAGCACGCCGTCGCCGTCGACATCGCGCGGCAGATCGCCGATTTCCTGCTCGACGGCGTCGCGCACAACGCGGTGAACGCGCCGGCGGTCAGCGCGCAGACGCTGCGGGAGATCGCGCCCTACGTCCTCCTCGCGGAGAAGATCGGGAGCCTGCTCGCGCAGCTCGCGTCCGGCCCGATCCGCAAGATCGAGCTGACGGTCTCCGGCGAGATCGCGCGCGTCGACCACCGCCACGTGTCCCTCGCGCTCCTGTGCGGGATCCTCAAGGCCGGCATCGACGAGGACGCGAACTTCGTCAGCGCGCCGGTGATCGCGCGCGAGCGCGGCATCCGGGTGCTCGAGAGCAGCGAAGAGGACGCGCATTCCTGGCAGAGCCTCGTCAAGGTCCGCGCGAGCACGCGCGGCGGCGAGGACACGCACGTCGTCGCAGGAGCCGTGTTCGGCCGCGAACCCAGGATCGTCCGGATCGACGACCTCCACGTCGACCTCGAGCCGCGCGGGCCGATCCTGATCACGCTGCACGCCGACGTGCCGGGCGTCGTCGGGATGCTCGGGACGGTCCTCGGGCAGGAGAAGGTCAACATCCGGCGCATCGAGCTCGGGCCCGCGTCGCAGGGCCGGGACGGAGGCGGCCGGACGGCGCGCGGCTTCCTGACGCTCGACGAGATGCCCGCTCCCGCGGTCGTCGCGAAGATCGCCGCGCTGCCGCCGATGAAGACGGTCAAGCTCGTGCGGCTCTAGCCGAGGCGCCGCCGTGGTCCCGCTGCACGACTCCCCTCCGCCGTACGCGACCGTCGTGTTCGACGTCGACTCGACGCTCTCCGCGATCGAAGGGATCGACGAGCTCGCCGAGGCGGCGGGCATGCGCAAGGAAGTCTCCGCGCTGACGAACCAGGCGATGCGCGGCGAGATCCCGCTCGAATCCGTCTACAAGGGCCGCCTCGACGCGATCCGGCCGTCGCGCGAGGCGATCCAGAAACTCGGGAAGAAGTACGTGAAGCGCACGCTCCCGCACGCGCGCGAGCTCGTGCGCGCGCTCGACCGGCTCGGGAAGCGCGTGTGCATCGTCTCCGGCGCGCTCGAGCCGGCGGTGCGGGCGCTCGCGGAGCACCTCGACATCGCGCTCACCGGCGTGTTCGCCGTGCCCGTCCGCCACGGCGCCGACGGCGCGTACGAGGGCTTCGACGAGAAGTGCCCGCTCGCGAAGAGCGGCGGGAAGATCGCCTTCGTCCGCGCGCTCGCCGAGGCGCGCCGGGGCGGACTCGCCCTGATCGGCGACGGGATCACGGATCTCGAGGCCGCGGCGCACGCGACGCGGTTCATCGCGTTCGGCGGCGTCGTCAAGCGGAAGCCCGTGTTCGACGCGGCGCGCGTCACGTGCGACAAGAACGACCTCGCGGCGCTCGTGCCGCTGCTGTGCTCGCCGGCCGAGATCGCGGAGCTCGAGAAGGCCTCGAGCCTCGCGTCGCTCGTGCGCGTCGCAAAGACCCTGCGCTGAGGAGGAACACGATGGAAAAGAAGCTCTGGATCCCCGGCCCGACCGAAGTGCGACGCGAGATCCTCGCCGAGTGCGCGCGCCCGATGATCGGCCACCGCGGGAGCGCGATGACGGCGTTGATCGAGAGGATGGACCCGGGCCTGAAGCTCGCCTTCGGGCTCGCCGCCGAGAGCACCGCGCACGTCGCCGTGCACACCTGCAGCGCCACGGGCATCATGGAGGCTTCGCTGAAAGGCGTCGGGCCGCGCATCCTCTGCGCGGTCAACGGCGCGTTCAGCAAGCGCTGGCACGAGATCGCGGGGACGCTCGGCAAGGACGCGGTCGCGGTCGAGGTCCCGCTCGGCGGAGCCGTCTCCCCCGCGGAGATCGACCGCGCGCTCTCCGAACGCGGACCGTTCGACGCGCTGACGCTCGTTTCAAACGAGACGTCGACGGGTGTCCGGACGCCGCTCGCGCCGATCGCGCGCGTGCTCGAGAAGCATCCGCAGACGATGTTCCTCGTCGACCTCGTCAGCTACATCGCCGGCGCGCCCGTCGACTTCGATCGGAACCGGATCGATCTCGGCTTCGCGGGCGTCCAGAAGGCCTTCGCGCTCCCGCCAGGCATCACGGTCCTGTGCGCGTCGCAGCGCTATCTCGACGCCGCGCGCACGCAGAAGCACCGCGGCTTCTACCTCGATCCGATCAAGATCGTCGAAGGCCATGAGAAGCGCGCCACGCCGTGCACGCCGGCGATCGGGCTGTACTTCGCGCTCGCGCGCCAGCTCGAGGACATCACGGCCGGCGCCGCGCTGCCCGCCCGCGCGCGCGGGAAGTCGGGGCGCGCCGCCTGGGACGCGCGCTTCGACGAGCACGTGCGCATGCAGCAGACGACCGAGGCCTGGGCCGGCAGCCTCGGCCTCGAGATGCTCCCCGCGCCCGAGCACCTCTCCCCGACCATCTCGTGCGTGAAGGCCGGCGCGCTCGACGTCGCGAAGCTGATCGCGGGACTCAAGGAGCGCGGCCACGAGATCGGGAACGGCTACGGCGACCTGAAGGGAAAGACGTTCCGCATCGGCCACATGGGCGATCACACCGAGGCGGGGCTCGCCGAGATGCTCGCGCTCGCGGACGAAGTCGTCGCCGCGATCCGCTAGCGGACGAGCTCGCGCTTCTCGGCGAGCTTGCGCGCCAGCGCGCGCACGTCGTCGGGCGGCAGCCGGTGGAGCTGGTGCACGAGCGTCCTCGACGCGTCGATCGCCGGGAAGCGCGCCGGTTTCCGCGCGAGCTCCTCGTCGAGGACGACGAGGAAGTCCTCGAGCAGCGTCTCGTAGCCGGCCGCGTGCGCCGTGGGGCCCCGACCGCCCGCTTCGGCAGCGTCGAGGATCTGCGCGAGCGGCACGCGGGGATCGGGTGAATCGGCGAGGGCAACGAGCTCGGCGCGGTACTCGAGGCGCTCGGCCACGCGCGTCGGCGAGAAACCGCACTCGACGAGGAAGGCGAGCGCCGCGCCCCAGTGCTTCGAGATCGGGAGGTACCGCGTCCGGTCCGTGAGGTGCCCTTCCTCGTGCACGCCGGTGACGGCCGCGAGCTCATCGAGCGTCACGTCCCCGAGCGCGCCGGAACCCGAGCGCGGCCGGTCGAGCAGGATCGCGAGGCGCACGCGCGACGCTTCGCCGAGCACCGATCCCGTGCGCGTGCGCTCGCGCTGCGCGCGGTCCTCGTCGCCGAGCGTCTCGAGCGCGAAGCCGGTCACGGCGAGGGCTTCGCCGACGCGCTGCGCGCCGTCCGGGCCGGAGAACTGCGCGCGCAACGCCGCGAAGAGCGTCCGTTCGCCCCGGACGGAATCGATGTCGAGCCAGTAGCCCTCGTGCAGCGCCGCGGCGCTGATGCGCGCGCCTTCGCGTTCGGCGCGGCTGCGGACGTCCGCGCCCTCGCACCAGGCGACTGCACCGGACCAGGGGACGCCGAGGTGCTCGCCGCGCCGCTCCTCGAGCAGGACGCGCGCGAGGACGGTGCCGTCGGGACCGCCGGCGCCAGAGAGCTCGCCGAGCAGCGCGAAGCGATGGATCGCCTCCATCTCGTGCGCGAGTCCCGGCACCGGATCTCCCGCCTTGCCGAGCCCCGCGCGTTCGTCGGCCACCGAGAACGTCGGTCCGGGGTGGACGACTTCGCCCGCCATGCCGTAGTCGAGCCGCGGCGAGGCCGAGAGCTCGCGCGCGACGAGGATCGGGTCCCGCGCGACGGCGTTCGCCGCGAGCGGCGAACGCGCGAACACGGGGCCCATCGCCGAGAGGAGATCCGTCAGATCGCGGGGCCCGTGCTCGGGCGGGCGACGCCGGCTCGCGACGGGTTCCGCGCTGTCGACGGCGTCGCGCGCGGCCGCGAAGCGCCGCGCGGCGGGCGATCCGGCACCCCGGATCAGCTCGTCGATCGAGTCGAGGAGCTGCATCCCGATCACGGAGCGGCTCTCGAGCGCGAGCGCGCGGTCGAAATCGGCGCGCGCGAGCGCTCCCGCGAGCGCCCGCGCCTCGCGGTACCACCCCGCGGCGAGCAGCGCTTCGCCGAAATCGAACCAGCTCTCGGCCGCGGCGACGTCCGGAGCGGCTCCGTGCAGCGCCCGCGCGGAGCGGACGACGCGCGCGAGCGCCTCGTCGCGCGGCAACCCGTCCGGGCCGAGGACCCGCGACGGTAGATCCGCGAGCCAGAGCTCGACCGCGCTGCCGAATTCCCCCGCCGCGAAGCGCGCCGCGCGGACGAGCGGGCCGGTCGGCTCGAGCCGTCCTTCGTCCGCCAGCGAGCGTTGGAGGAGACCGAGCGCGAGCGGCGTCGGTGCGGACGCGAGCATGAGCTCCGCGCGCAACCGATCCCGCGCGGGGCTGCGCTTCGCCGCGAGCGCGCCCGAGAGCGCGAGGAGTCCCCCTTCGTCGCGGCCGGAGACCGCGCGCAGCTTCGCGACGAGCGTCTCGACCTCGGGGTCGGGGAGCTCGGGATCGCGCACGAGGTCGACGCCGTGTCTCCACGCCGCGAGGCTCTCCGCCGAGTCCCGGTCGTCGAGCGCGATGCCGGCGGCCTCGACTGCGAGGAAGCGCTTGTCCTGCGCCGACGTGTCCTTCGCCTTGGTGCGGTCCGTCAGGAGCTCGATCGCCTCCTCGCGCCGACCCGCGTGCGCGAGGAACCGCGCCAGCGACGAGACGAAGAACGAGCGTTCCCACGGGTCGCGCGCGCGCGAGCACGCCGCGCGCGCGTGGAGCATCGCGGAGCGCAGATCGCCGCGTCGCTCGGCCGACACGGCGAGCCCGTGCCGCGCCCAGGAGGACGCCGGGTCGAGCTCGGCGGCGCGCACGAAGCGCGGCTCGCCGTCCGCGCCTTCGAGGCGTCCGGCGAGGTACAGCTCCGTCGCCGTCTCTCCGAGCGTCGCGATCCGGTCGCGGTGGACCTCGAGCGCCTCGACGCCGCGCAATTCGGCGCGTAGCAGGTCGTCGAGGAGGCGCTGGGGCGCGATCCAGTCGGGCGCCGCGCGCAGGGCCTGCTGCGCGAGATCGCGCGCGCGCGCGCGCGCCTCGAGCGCGTGGTCCCCCTTCGCGGACAGTGCGTCGATCGCCTCGGCCTCCCCGAAGAGCTCCGTCGCTTCCGCCGCGACGGGATCGACGCGGACGGGCTGCAGGGCACGGCACGCGACGCCGCCCAGGGCGAACGCGGAAGCGAGTGCCACGAGGCACAGGAGGTCGAGCCGACCGCGGCTCGCGCGTGCGCACACGGATCCTTCCGCGGTCATGGCTCCCTTGTAAGGCAGGTCCCGTCCCGGAGCCAGGGCGCTACTCGCGTTCGAGCGCGCGCTCGAGCGCCGCCCGATGCTCGGGCGCGAGCCGGACCGCGAGGGCCGCGGCGACGCGCGGTGCACCGGCGCCGTGGATCGAACGCAGCGCAGACACGAATCCGGACCAGAACGCCGCGCTCGTCTCCGGCGGCACGGGGAAGGCCGCGGGCAGGCCGGGTTCCTCGCCGCCCTCGGCGCAGCCGGCGCCCAGACCCTCGGAGAAACTCGGGGAGAGATCGGAGGGCAGCGCGGCGAGCGCGGCGGCGACGCTCTGGACGTCCCGCGGGATGCCGCGGCGGACGAGTCCGCCCGCCAGGAATCCATCGCCGCGCGCGATCCCCTCGGCGAGCGCGCGCGAGCCGGTCCGGTCGAGCGCGAGGACCGCGATCGCGCGATTCTCCGCGAGGATCGGCGCGGTCCGCGTCGCGAGCGGCAGGCTCGGGTTCGGGAGTGCGGCACCTTCGAGGAACGCGGGGAGCAAGGGCTTCGCCGCGGGGCTCGCCTCGTCGGCGCTCCGCGCGAGCAGCCCGACGAGGTCCTCGAGCGGCGCGCGCTCGGAGAACTGGACGAAGCGGGCTCCGATCCCGGCGCCCCGGGCGATCTCCGCGCGGTCGGACACTGCGTACGGCGCGACCAGGGGATCGAGGTCGACGCGGCCCGCGCGCATCGCCGTCGGACCGCGCCCGAGACCCGAGTTCAACTGGCGCACGGCGAGATTGAATCCGAGCGCGCGCGCGACGCGTGCGCGCACGAGCGGCGGGAACGTGTCGAGGAACCCGGTGATCTCGCGCGCCTCGAGGTGGTTCTTCGAAGCCAGCAGCACGCGCGCGATCTTCGAGAGGTCGTACCCGGCGTAGCGCGAGCCGAGCCCGGTGTTCGAGAAGCTCCAGTCGACGAGGCCGAGGTTCGAGATCCCCGGCAGCAACGCCGCGGCGAACAGCACGGCCGCGCCTGCGCGCGCGCCGCCGCCGCGCTCGAAACCGCGCGCGCAGACGGCGGCGACGGCGAGCAGGCCGAAGAGGAACACCGGCAGGTAGTAGCGGTACGCGCTGAAGCCGAGCGGCCCGCCGAGCTCGTAGACGACGAGGTTCGAGAGTCCGAACGCGAGCGCGGAGAGCGGGAGGTACAGCACCATCGGCAGGAGCTTCGCGCGCTCGAAGCGCGCCTTCTCCTCCTGCGGCGCGGACCGCTTCGTGAACGCCAGCAGCGCGCGGACCGCGGACGGCACGCACGCGCACGTGGCGGCGGCGAGCGCGAGCGCGAAGGTCCACGACAGGACCTGCCCGCCGACGCCGGCGAAGTCCGGATAGGACGCGGCCTGCGGCAGCTTGACGAACAGGTAGGTCGCGATGCGCGCGGGAACGCGCGCGAACGCGGCCGAGCCGACGGCGTCGCCTTCCCCGAACTTCGACGCGAGATAGAACGCACCCCGACCGCTCGTCCAGGCGTTCAACGCGAGCAACGGAGCGATGCCGACGAGGAAGCCCGGCACGAGCGCCGCGAGATCGCGCGCGGTGCGGCGCAGGCCGCGCACGCCGACGTGCATCCCGGCCAGGATCCCGACGGGGATCACGGCGCCGAGGAACACGAACGTCGCGAACCCCGCCGCGACACCGACCGCGAAGAGCCGCCCCGCCGTCACGCCGCGCGCGTGGAGGCGGTAGAAGAGGAGGAGCACGATCGACGAGAAGAAGACGTTCTCGAAGTGGTTGCCGCTGCAGACCATCGAGTACTTGAAGAGCGCCGTCGGCGCGAGCGCGAACAGCCACGCGCCGAGCACCGCCGCCGTGCGGCCGAACGCCTCCCGCAGGAACGCGTACAGGAGCAGCAGCGTGCCGATCCCCATCAGCAGCGGAACGACCTTGAGCGCGAGGTACGTCGGCCCGAGCACCAGGAACGCCGGCACGGCGAGGTATCCCCCGAGCACCTGCCCCGCGGCGTTGTCGTAGAAGAGGTGCGTCGGCACGCGGATGCCGCGCAGGCACAGCTCCGCCAGCGTCCCCATCGGGTTGACCTCGTACATCCACAGGCCGACCTCGTCGAAGGCCGTGTGCAGGACGAGACCGCGGAGGACGACGTAGACGAGCAGCGCGAGGGCGAGGCCGAGCGGGAAGCGCCGGGTCATCGCCTCAGAGTTTCCCCATCCAGGCGAGCCAGCGCAGCTCGAGCACTGTCGTGTACCCGGTCAGGAGCTTGCCGAAGGTCAGCGTCGAGCTGCCGTGGCGGCGGTTGGCGAAGTCGATCGGCACTTCCGCGACACCGATGCCGGCGCGGGCCGTCTTGAACAGCAGCTCCTGCACGATGGCGGGCCCCGCGGAGAACGTCTCCGCGACGCGGATCCGCTCGAGCGTCTCCCGGCGCCAGCAGCGGAAGCCCGAATTGCAGTCGCGCACGGCGAGCCCGAGCACGATGCGGATGTACAGGTTCGCGGCCTTCGTGAGCAGCCGGCGCAGGAAGCCGCGGTCCGCGTCGCTCCCGCCGGCGACGCCGCGCGAGCCGAGCACGAGCCCGACGGGCGGCCCCGGCGCGTCGAGGCGCGCGACGAGGAGCGGGACGTGCGCCGGAAGGTGGCTGAAGTCCGCGTCCATCTCGATCACGATGCGGGCGCCCATCCGCAGTGCCTCGAGGAATCCGTCCCGGCCCGAGCGACCGCGGCCGCGATCGGTCGTGCGCCGCAGGAGATGCAGCCGCGGTTCCGCGCGGCCCGCTTCCTCGACGAGTCGCCACGTGCCGTCCGGGGAATCGTCGTCGATGACGAGGACGTGCAGGTCGGGAGCGAGCGCGAGGAGTTCGCGGGACAAGGCGAGGATGTTGGCCGACTCGTTGTACGTCGGCACCGTGCAGACGACCCGCGGTGCCGCCGGGCGCGATTCGGGCTGGGAAGGCATCCTCGGGCGATCCTACCTTCGGCTCGCGAGCAGTCGAAGGCGAGCGCCGGGCAGGATTCCGCGGCGCATGAGCGCGTCGAGCGCGAGAAACGCCGCGCGCAACGCCCGGACGCGCAGCGCGGGATCCTTCGAGCGGAAAAGATGCGCCGGGAGCGGCACGGAAGCCTCGACGCGGACGATCTCGAATCCGGATCGGCGCACGAGGGCGACCAGCGTGCGCCTGTCGAACTCGAGGATGTGGTACGGGTTCCCGGAGTGCCCGCGCGGGTCGAGCTTGAGGATCCCGAGCAGCTGCTCGCCGAGGAAGCGCTTCGGCACGAGCGCCTGCAGCCCGAGCAGCGCGCGGAAGTAGATCGAGTTCACGTAGCTCGGGACGATGACGACGAGGTGTCCGCCGCGCCGCAGGAGCGCGTGCAGCCGGGCGAGGACTTCCCCCGGTGACGTCGTGTGCTCGAGCACGTTGTCGGCGACCGCGACGTCGAAGCTCTCCGACTCGAAGGGCGCCGCCTCGAGCTGTCCGTGGAAGACGTCGAGCGAGAGCTCGCGCTTCGAGTACTCCGCCGCCTGCGGCGAGAGCTCGACCCCGCGTACGCGGAAGCCCGCGCGACGCGCGCCCTCGAGGAAGAACCCGCCGGCCGAGCCGAGCTCGAGGAGATCGCCGGTGCCGCCGATCTCGCGCGCGAGCTCCCCCGCCGTGCGCTCGTACTGCGCGATGAGCTCGGCGCGCCGATCGAAGTAGTTCTCCGTCTCGACGCCGAGGTTGTAGCCCTCGGTGTAGTAGTCGGGATCGTCGTACATGCGTGCGATCGACGCCCCGTCGGGGCGCGGATCGACGTACACGAGCCCGCAGGGACAGCGCACGAGATCGAACGCGACGCCTTCGAACCGGTACATCCCCGCGCGGTACGGTCGGGGCGCATCCCGCGAACAAAGGGGACACGCGACGTGCTCGGGGCGAACCGCGGGAGAGCTCGCCACCGTCGAGACTCCTCGCGTCTAGCGCAGGAACGCCTCGAGCACGGCGTCCGCTCCGCACTCGCGGTCGAGGCGCTCGCGAAAGACGAGGCGCGTGAGCCAATCGGCCATCGAGAGGCCCTCGCCCCCGTTGACCGGTCCGGTGTAGATGCGCACCTGGTCGACGAACCCGGACTGCAGGTGGTGCGTGAGCAGGCGCGGTCCGGCTTCGAGGACGACGCGGCGGAGTCCGCGCTCCCACATCCAGGTGTGCGCATCGCGCAGCGAGACGCCGTCGTCCGTCGCGGCGTGCAGCTCGTGCACGGTCGCGCCGGCCGCGACGAGGGCGCGGTGCCGGCCCTCGTCCTCCCCGCCGACGCACAGGATGTGGACCTCGCCCCCGCTCTCCGCGGGACCGGGCGGATCGAAGAGCTTCGCGTTCGGCGGCGTGCGCAGGCGGCTGTCGAGGATCACGCGCAGCGGCGGACGGCTGCGGTCGCCGGGAGGCCGCACGGTGAAGCGCGGGTCGTCCCGCAGGACGGTCCCGACGCTGCTCATGATCGCATCGACGCGGCCGCGCAGCGTCTGCACTTCCGCGCGCGCCTCGGCGCCCGAGATCCATCGACCTCCGCCGACGTCGGGAGGGGGCACGAGCTGTCCGGTGCGCGTCTGCGCCCACTTCGCGATCATCCACGGCCGCGGGCGGCGGATCCGGTCGTCGCTGTTCCACGCGACGAAGTGCGGCGCGACGTCGGAGAGCCTCGCCGCTCCCTCGAGGAGCTCGACCTCGACGCCCGCGTCGCGCAGCGCGCGCAACCCGGCACCGCGGTGGCGCGGGTCGGGATCGACCTCCCCGACGACGACGCGTCGGATGCCGCTCGCGAGGATGTCCTCGACGCAAGGCGGCGTCTTGCCGCGCGAGGAGCACGGCTCGAGTGTGACGAGCAGGGCGTCCCAGCGGCTCGGCGGTACTCCGCTCGCGCGCGCGGCGGCGAGGGCGTTGATCTCCGCGTGCTCACGCCCCCAGACCTCGTGGAAGCCGCGCGCGATCAGTCGGTCCCCGGCGAGGACCGCCGCGCCGACGCAGGGGTTCGGCGCCACGTCGAAGCGATAGGCCTTGGCCTGGCTCCCGAGCTCCGCCAGCCAATCGGACAGGCGCTCCACGGAGGGCGGCGGTGCGGCGGAGCGGAGGGCGGTGGTGTCCAGTCGAACTCCAGGGAGGCGCGAGCAATCCCCTGTCTAGCATACGCCGACCCCGAGGTGGAGGCCGCAAGGCGCGACCTGCACCGGGGAAAAAGAGGTTCCGCGTCCCTTTCATTCCGGAAGCCGAGGGGCACACTACTCCCCCTTCCTTCGAACCGTGGACCCGACACCCTCACGCCGCGGCGTGGACGCACCCCGAAGACCCATGAAAAAAGCCATCCGAGTCGCCGTCACCGGCGCCGCAGGACAGATCGGCTACGCGCTCGTGCCGCGCATCGCCGCGGGAGCGATGTTCGGGCCCGACCAGCCGGTCGTGCTGCAGATGATCGAGATCCCCGACGAGAAGGCGCAGCTCGCGCTGCGGGGCGTCGCGATGGAGCTCGAGGACTGCGCGTTCCCTCTGCTCGAGAGCATGGTCCTCACGAGCGATCCGAAGGTCGGGTTCAAGGACGCGAACTGGTGCCTGCTCATCGGAAGCCGGCCGCGCGGCCCGGGGATGGAGCGCAACGACCTGATCAAGGTCAACGGGCCGATCTTCACGGGCCAGGGTCGTGCGATCAACGACCACGCCGCGAAGGACGTGCGCGTCGCCGTCGTCGGCAACCCGTGCAACACGAACTGCCTGATCGCCATGCACTCGGCTCCCGACGTCCCGCGCCAGCGCTTCAGCGCGATGACGCGGCTCGACCAGAACCGCGCCACCGCGCTGCTCGCGCACAAGGCGCGGGTGCCGACGAGCGCCGTGCGCAACGCGCTGATCTGGGGCAACCACTCGTCGACGCAGGTCCCCGATTTCTACAACACGACGATCGACGGGCGGTCCGCGGCGCAAGTCATCGGCGACGAGAGCTGGCTCCAGGGCGAGTTCCTGAAGTCGGTGCAGCAGCGCGGAGCCGCGATCATCGCCGCGCGCGGCGCTTCGAGTGCGGCGTCGGCGGCGAACGCGCTGATCGACCACGTCCGGGATCTCGTCCAGCCGACGCAGAAGGGCGCCTGGCACTCGGTCGCCGTCGCGAGCGACGGCAGCTACGGCGTCCCGGAGGGCGTCATCAGCTCCTTCCCGGTCCGCAGCGACGGCAACGGCGGCTGGGAAGTCGTCCAGGGGGTCACGATGAACGCCTTCCTGCGCGACAAGATCGGCGCGAGCGTCAAGGAGCTCGAGCTCGAGCGCTCCGTCGTCGCGGATCTCCTCGGCTGAGAGCGTCCGTGCGCGTCTTCGTCACCGGCGCGAGCGGCTTCCTCGGCTCCGCGGTCGCGGGCGCGCTCGCGCGCGCGGGCCACGAGGTCGCCGGCCTCGTCCGGACCGCCGAGAAGGCGAAGGACCTCGCGCGCGCGGAGGTCGAACCCGTCGTCGGCAACCTCGAGGCGCCGGCGAGCTGGTCGGACCGGGCGCGCGCGTGCCGCGCCGTCGTGCACTGCGCCGCGGAGAGCTCGGCGCGGTTCCACGACCTCGATCGCAAGGCGGTCGAGGCGATCGTCGCCGCGCATTCCGCCGTGCCGGGCGCATCGCGCACGTTCGTGTACACGAGCGGCGTGTGGGTGTACGGCGACACGCGTGGGGCGCGCGTCGACGAAGCGTCGGCTCCGAACCCGCCCAAGCTCGTCGCGCCGCGCGTCGAGACCGAGAAGATCGTCCTGGCCGCGAGCCGGGGCGGCCTGCGCACGACCGTCGTGCGCCCCGGGTGCATCTACGGCGGCAGCGGAAGCCTGACCGCGATGTGGTTCGAGAGCGCGTCGAAGACCGGCGCGGCACGGATCCTCGGCGACGGGAGCTGTCGCTGGAGCATGATCCACGTCGACGACGTCGCTGAGCTGTACCGGCTCGCGGTCGAATCGCAGCTCGGAGGCGAGATCCTGAACGCGACGGACCGGAGTCGCTCGACGGTCGCCGAATGCGCGCGCGCGGCGAGCGTCGCCGCCGGCGCGGAAGGGCGCGTCGCCACGATCCCGGCGGACGAAGCCGCGCGCCGGTTCGGGCCGCTGGCGGAGACCCTGCAATTCGACCAGCACGTCGACGCGAGCCGGGCCGCGCGGTTCCTCGGCTGGCAGCCGCGGCACGCGGGATTCGTCGACGAGGTGGACCGCTGCTTCCGCGCCTGGAAGGCGCACCTTCCCTAGTGCCGCTCGGCGGCAGCCGGCCGCGCCTCCGCCGTCTCGGCCTGGAGCGCGGCGAGGTCGTGCTCGACGTGCGCGAGGGCTTCGGCGAGCTCCGCGCGGCGATCGTCCTCGGTGCAGCCCTCGACGAGCTTCTTCAACGCGAGCGTGTGGGCCGTCGCCAGGGCGAGCTTCGCGGGCACGCGCACCTCGGGCTCGACGCCGGTGCCCTCCCAGTTCGTCCCCGTGATCGGATTGATCGCGCGGCCGCTGGGCACGAACGCGGAGAGGTGCTTCGAGAGCTCCACGCGGCCGCCCGGGTTCGCGCCGCCGCCGGTCGTCTCGCCGACGATCTGCGCGCGCTTCTGCGTCTGGAGGTTGTACGTGCACTCCTCGGCGCCCGAGAACGTCGTGTGGCTCGTGAGCACGTACACGTCCTTGCCGACGTAGCGCCTGCCCGGCAGCGACGGGAGCGTCCAGAACTGGCGCGTCTCGTTCATCGGCCGGAAGTAGAGATCGTTCAGGTGGACCGGCTCGGGCCCGAACAGGTAGCTGCAGAAGAGCTGGACCATGTCCGGCTGGCCGCCGCCGTTCTCGCGCAGGTCGAGCACGAGCGCGTCCGTGTTCGCGAGGAACTCCATCGCCGCAGCGGCCGTCGGCCCGGCGAGGTCCGCCGGGGCGAACATGCGCAGGTCGATGTAGCCGACGTTGCCGGGGAGGATCTCGACCTTCTCGAAGCCGAAGTTCAGGCGCCGCAACCCGTCCTCGGACTCCGGGAACCGCCGGCGCGGGCTTCCGGGAGCGGGAGCGCCCGAATCGCTGCGGACGCGCATGTGCTTGTCGTGGCTGACGGCCTGGAGGTGCTCCGTCAGGGCCTGGGCGAATGCCTGCGGGTCGTCGAGCTTGTCGTACTCGCCGTTCCGCTGGCGCGTGCGGATCGCTTCCGTCATCCGATCCGCGACGTCCGGAAACACGTACGACTTCGAGAGCTCCTCCACGAGACGGTCGACGGCCTCCTTCTTCTCGGCGGCGGAGAGCATCTCGCCTTTCGGGATCACGAGGCTCGCGCAGAGCGCGAACACGAACGCCACGAGGCGCAGAGCGAGTGTGAACGGAAGCATGGTCTTTCTCCTTCGGGTCGGTGTCGATCTCAGGTCATCGTGCGAGCGGCGAGAGGGCTCCGGGAAAGGAGCCCGCGGAGCAGGAGGTCCGTGACGCGCGTGATCTCCGCCTCGATCGCTTCCCGCGATCCGAGCTCGGGCGTGCTCAGGGACGCGGGCAGCAGCGAGTTCGTCGCGGTGACGAGCGCGCGCGCGGCTTCGAGCGGATCCTTCGCGTCGAGGACGCCCTCCCGCCGGCCTTCCGCGATGACGCCGGCGAGGATCTCGGCTTCGCCCTGGAAGTAGCGCTCACGGCGCCGGAGGTAGGCGGGACGCAGGACGGAGAGTAGGTCCTCGAGGCTCTCGTGGTAGTCCCGGACGCTGTCGAAGCGGAACAGGACGCGCGTGAGGAGCATCCGCCGGAGGCGCGATTCGGGCGGATCCTCCGTCCGCGCGATCGCGCGCAGCTCCTCGAGCAGCCGCTCGACGACGCGGTCGATCGAAGCGAGGAAGATCTCCTCCTTGCTCGGGAAGTGCAGGTAGATCGTCCGCCGCGCGATCCCGGCCTCGCGCGCGAGGTCGTCGATCGTCGTCTTGTGGTACCCGAGGCGGCCGAGCAGCCGGTCCGTGGCGTCGAGGATCGCCTGCCGCGTGGGCCTCGCGAGTGTGGTTTCTCCCATGATGGAGGTATACGACTGCATCGTTTGGATGTTTGCGTGCATTTCGGTAAGACTCCCGTCCGAGCGCGAGGAAGGGACTTCCGCGCCCGCGCCCGTCGACGGACCGAACGGGCTGCTCGTCGACCGCCCGCACGGGACGTGGGACATGAGCACGCCGCAGCCGATCGTCGAGCTCCTCGCGGACATCGCCTGCGCGCTCGTCGCGCGGATCAGGTAGTCAAGGAATCCTGAGCCGCCGGCTCGCCGGCGAGCCCGTACGCGCTCGCGGCGACGATGCGCACGTCGAGCTCGCGTCCGACGAGCTCCGAGCCGCCCGCGAAGCTCACGGGCAGGCCGTGGATCGTGCGCCCGAGGAGCGTTCCCGGCTCGCGTTCGCCCACGGACTCGACGAAGACGCGCCGCACGCCGTCGACGTGCCGCGAGAAGCGCGCGAACGCGACGCGCTCCGACGCGGCCAGGAACCGGCGGTTCCGTTCCTTCTTGACCGCCTCGTCGACGTCGTCGCCGAGTCGCTCGGCCGCGCTCGTCCCGGGGCGCGGGTCGTACTTGAACACGTAGTTCACGGCGAAGCGCTGCTCGGCGAGGAACGCTTCGCTCGCCGCGTAGTCCTCCTCGGTCTCGCCCGGGAAGCCGACGATCCAGTCGCTGCCGAGCTCGACGTCGGGGACCGTATCGCGGAGCATGTCGACGCGGCGACGGTAGAGGTCCGTCGTGTATCCGCGGCGCATCGCGCGGAGGATGCGGTCCGAGCCCGACTGCGCCGGCAGCGGAAGGAACCGTTCGGCCTTGTCGCAGTCGCGCAGCGCGCGCGCGAGCTCCGGCGTGAGGTACGAGGGGTGCAGTGTGATCAGCCGGATCCGCAGCAGGCCGTCGATCTCCTGCAGCCGGTGGATGAGATCGGCGAGACCCGGACGTCCTTGCCGGCCGCGGTGCCGCGTCTCGTCCGGGCCGGGCGCGGCGAAGTCCTCGCCGTAGCTGTTGACGGTCTGACCGAGCAGCGTCACGGCGCGGGCGCCGCGATCCACGAGCCAGCGCGCCTCGCGCACGACGTCCTCGACCGGTCTCGAGAGCACGCGCCCGCGCACCGTGGGCACGATGCAGAACGCGCAGTTCAAGTCGCAGCCGCGCATCACCGTGAGCCAGGCCGAGACGTCGCCGGAGTACTCCTCGTCCGAGCGGTCGACGGCGACGGGATCGTCCATCTCCAGCGCGAGGGCGCGCGCCGCACGATCGCGCGCCCTGACGCTCGAGCTCGACGATCCGGTCGCGGCGCGCGCCTCGCGCACGCGTTCGACGAGAGCCGGCAGGTTGTGGTAGTGGCGGGTTCCCGCGACGACGTCGACGTGGCCCGCGCGCGCGAAGATCTCCTCCCCCACGCGCTGCGCCATGCATCCCATGACGCCGATGACGAGCTCGGGACGGAGGGCCTTCGCCCGCTTCAACTCGCCGATCCAGGACCAGGCGCGCTCCTCGGCGTGGTCGCGGACCGAGCACGTGTTGAACACCACCGCGTCGGCGTCCTCGAGCGTCCCGGAGACCTCCCAGCCGGCGCGCCGGAAGCGCCCTTCGGCGAGGAGGGAGTCGTACTTGTTCATCTGGCAGCCGAACGTCACGACGTGGACGCGTCGCCCCGCGGCGCCGCTCGCGGCGGACGGGTCGGGGCTCGAGGACTTCGACTGGAAGCGCGTGAGGGACAAGTGACTTGGAATTGTGCCAGAACCCGTGCGCGCGGAAAAACGCGAGAATGGGTGAAACCGTCCGGCCGCGCGGCGGATCGTCCCAGTGCCATGAAGACCGACGCAACGAACCCCTACCTCGACGCGACGCACCGCGTGCCCGCCGGTGAGACGCGCACGTTCGCGGAGCTCGCGGCGCTCGCGGGGCGCCCGGGCGCCGCGCGCGCCGCCGGACGCGCGATCGCCGCCTGCAAGACGGACGCGCCCCATCCCTGGCATCGAATCGTGGCGAGCGACGGGTCGCTCGCGGCGGGCGCGGGACGCGCCCGCATCCAGCGCCAGCGACTGATCGCCGAGGGCGCGCTCCGCCCCGACGAGAAGAAGGTGGCCCGGGCGCCGCGCCGATCCGCGGAGCCGCCGCCCACACGGAAGAAGCCGGCGCGCCGCGCGGCTCCGCGCAAGCCAACTAGCCGGACCGCGGAGCAACGGCTCGCGTCGCTGGATTGGGCGCGCGCGGTCGAGGCACTGCGGTCCGAGGGCGTCTTCGTCGCGAACGGTTTCCTGGAGCCGCGCGAGTGCGAGGAGCTCCAGGCGACCTTCGCCGAGGACGCGCTGTTCGAGCGCACGATCCAGATGGGACCGCGCGGCTACGGAGTCGGGACGTACCGGTACTTCCGCGAACCGGTCCCCGAGCCGCTCGCGAGCGTGCGCGCGGGGATCTACGTGCGGCTGCGCGACCTCGCGGCGGAGGCGCCCGGCGCCTGCGCGTATCCGCCGCGCCTCGAGGACTTCTGGCGCGACTGCCGCGCGAGCGGGCAGGAACGCGCCTCGTCGATCCTCCTCCGTTATCCCGAGGGCGGCGTCAACTTCCCGCACCGCGACGTCTACGGGCGCACGTGGTTCCCCTACCAGGCCGTCTGCGTGCTGTCGAAGCGCGGCGTCGACTTCGAAGGCGGCGAGTTCGTGCTCCACGAGGAGGAGTCCGGCGGAAGCTCCCGCGAACGCGCGTTCGCGCTCGACGCCGGCGATCTCCTGATCTTCGCGTCGAAGGGCTACACGAGCTCGAAGGCCGGCCGCGCGCGCTTCGTCGACGTGCGCCACGGCATGCGCGCGGTCACGCGGGGAGAGCGCTTCGCGTCGGGCCTCGTGCTGCACCTGGCGGAGTAGGCGATCCTTCCGCGAGCAGCTCGCGCGCGGCGGCGAACGCGTCGCCGACCTCGATCGACAGCATGTCCGCCGAGCCGTCCCCGCGCGGCTTGCGGACGACGCGGCTCCGTGGATTGCACGGCGCGTAGATCGCCGGATCTTTGGGTCCGAACAAGGCGACGCTCGGACACGCGACGGCGCTCGCGAGGTGGAGCGGTCCCGAGTCGGCCCCCACGAACAGCGCCGCCCGGTCGAGCAGCTCGGCGAGATCCAGCAACGAGCGCGTCTCCATCGCCAGCGTCGCACCCGAGCCGGCGACGACTTCGCGCGCCATCGGAGCCTCGCCCGGGCCCCAGGCGACGAGCACGCGCAGCCCGAGCTCGCGCTCGATCCGGCGCGCGAGCTCCGCGAAGCGTTGCACGGGCCAGCGCTTCCCGGCGCCGCGCGCGCTCGTCCCCGGATGCACGACCGCGTACGCGTCGCTCGCGAGGCCCTGCGCTCGCAGGAACTCGTCGACGATCCGCGCGCTGCGTGCCCGCGGCGGGAGCTTCCACGAAAGCGCGGGGTTCGCGATGCCGAGCGGCGCGAGCAGCGCCAGGAACTTGTGCGCGCGCAGCATGCGTTCGGGGACCGGCGCGACGTGCACGTTCGTGAAGACGTGGCTGCCTTCCTTGCAATGCCCGCGCGCGAAACCGATCCGCACGGGGATCCGCGAGAGGAGCGCGTGCAGGCCGCCCTTCAGGTTGCCCTGGAAGTCCACCAGGGCGTCGAACCGGCCCGCGCGGAGCGACCGCACGTGGCCCGCGGCCTCGGACCAGGTGCGCGGGAACAGCGCCGCGGCCTTCCAGCGCGCTTTCGGGAACACGATCACCCCGTCGAGGTCGGGGTGCCCGAGGAGAAGATCCAGGGCCTTGTCCTCGACCAGGTACTCGATCCGGGCCTTCGGGAACGCCGTCCGGACCGCGGAAACGGCCGGCAGGGTGTTCACGACGTCCCCGATCGCGGAAAGCCTCATCAAAAGAAGGCTCTGGATCCCCACCGGGTCGGGCATCTGCGGAATCGTACGTGCGATGCGGATCCCGACCAAGGAACCTGGCCCCGGCAGAGGACAAGGGTCCACGCCGCGTGACCGTCGCGGGATCCACCCGGGATCGCGGGGCGGGATCTCCGCGACGCGGAGCGTGCTCGCTCACGGAACGCGCCTTGCGCTCGGAGGCGCGATCCCCATGTCGACCCTCTCCGTTGGCGCCGCGTTCGTCGTCCTCCTCGGCGCGACCTTGTTCGCGACGTCCGTCCCGCGCGGGAATGCGAGCGTCCTTGCGGCGACGCGGCCGGAACGTTCCGGAGTCCTCGTCCCGGGCGCGCGGCGGATCGCGGAAGGTCACGTCTCGAGCGGCACGACGGACGCTCAGGACACGTTCGCGTTCACGACGGGAACCGCGTGCACGGTGCGCGTGCGCCTCGTGCCGTCGCTGCCGGGTACCGACCTCGAGCTGCGTCTCGGCGACCGTCCGCTCGGTGCGTCCGCCGAGTTGACGTTCCCGACCACCGGCGCGGAGGTCGAGCTCTCGGTGCGGTCGTCCTGGGGTTCGTCGGACTACGTCCTCCAGGTCGAAGCGCTGCCCTGCGCGGAATTCGTTTCCGACCCCGCGCCGTAGCGCCGCTCCCGCCTCCGCCGGTCCGGAAGGGTCGGGGTACGCTTGAGCGTGCCGACGACGCTGCCGACTGGACTTCGAAATCCGACCTGGATCGGCGTCTGCCTCGCCGCCGTCGCGATCGGCTCGGCGTCCTGCCAGGCGCTGCCGCCGCCGGAGCGCGCGGACGCCCGCGAAGGCATCGTGCGCGCCGGGAGCGCCGAAGAGGCGCGGGACGTCGCGGACGCGCTCGACGCGCTGCTGCCCGCCGTGCTGTCCGAGTTGCCCGACGCGCACGCGCGCCGACTCGAAGTGTGGGTGCAGAGGGAGCCGGCGATGTACCGCTTCCCGCCGAGCTCGACGTACAACGAGGCCGACGGCTTCTTCTCCGACCGTCTCTCGCGCATCCACTTGCGCGCCGGCGCGGACGACGTCCGGCGCACGCTCGCGCACGAGCTCGTGCACGCGAGCCTCGGCGCGTCCTGGCGCGAGCTCCCGGGCACGATCGAGGAGGGTCTCTGCGACGTCGTCGCGACGCGACTGTGTCCGACGAGCGCTCCGCGGCTGCGCGCCGGCAGACTCCTTGCGGCGGCACTCGCACTCGGCGGATTCGACGTCGAGGCTCCGAGCTCGGACGATCCGCCGGCTGCAGACGTCGACACCGAGGTCCGCTACGTCCAGCACGTGTTCTCGCCCGCGAGCCGCGTCGATCCGATCGATCCGCTCGACGTGTTCCGATCGCACGCCGGGCGCTCCACCGAGGCGATCCCGGGCGACCTTAAGAAGGCCCTGTACGGTCTCGCCTATCTCGTCGCCGAGCGGATCGTCGATCGCCGCGGGCTCGAGGGATTCCATGCACTCGTCTCCGGATCGCGCGGCCGCGACCGGGAGCGGTGCATCGAGGGGCTGCTCGGCGCCGCCGAGCTCACCCGGGATCCGCAGGACTGGCGCCGGGCGATCTCGCTCGCGCTCGGACCGGCCGAGATCCTCGAGATTTCGCGCATCCTCCCCGGGATCGTGCTCTCGACCGGCGGGCCGCGAGAGCGCGAGGAGACCCCTGGCGCGGGTCCGGTGGCCTCGCGCTTGGACGTCCGCTGCGGCCGCCGCTGACGAGAATCCCAGGGATCCGGGAAGGTCGGCCCGGGCAGGGCGTCGTTTCCGGCGCCATGAAAGCCCCCGTCGTGTTCGTCCTCGCCGGCCTCGCGGGTCTCACGATCTCGGTCCGGGCCCTGCGCGGGAACGGGGATGCGGCGGAACCCGGCGTCCAGACGACCTACTACGCGAACGGCCAGGTCGACACGGAGTGCGAGACGCGGGAGGGTCGCCGCGAGGGGCACTGCGCGCACTACGCCCCCGACGGCAAGAAGCTCTCGGAAGGCGCCTACGTCGCGGGTCGGATGGAAGGTTCGTGGACCTTCTGGCTCGAGGACGGATCCGTCGACGCCGAGCGCTCCGGGAACTACACCGCGGGCGAGCGCGTCGCTCCCTGAGCGACGATCAATCCTCCGACGCGTACGTCCACACGCCGCGTTGCCCCGCGGTCTCCTCGACCGCCACGGAGAGCTCGATCACGCGGACGTCCGGGAATCTCCGGCCGAGCTCCGCGCGCAGCTCGCGCCCGAACCACGCCGCCAGATTCTCCGAGCTCGTGTTGTTGATCGGGAGCACGAGCACGTCGTCCGCGGGAGCACGGTAGGTGCGTTCGCGGTAGCGCACGTCGACGGAACCGTCGCTGTTCCGCTGGACCCGCAGCTCGGCGTGCTCTCCCGGCACGAGCCAGTGCTCGTCGAGGCGATCGCAGATCCCGCGGACGACGGGCTTCACCGCCTTGAAGTCGAGCACGAGCCCGAACGGCGACAGCTCGGCGGCGAGACGCGCGCGCACGCGGTAGTTGTGCCCGTGGAGGCGCTCCGCGCTTCCGTCGGGGAAGATGAGGAAGTGTGCCGCGGAGAACTTGAAGTACTCCTTCTCGAGCTCGATCGACCAGCGTTCCATGCGGCGCGTTCCTCTTCGTCCCCGGGATCCCGGCAGAGCTTAGTGCCTCGGACGTCGCGGTTGCTACATTCGCGCGGATGAGCGTCGAGACGCGCACGGTGCGCCCCGCGGGCCTCGGAATCGACTTCGAGGTGCTCGCGCGCGACTCGATCGTCGGTCCCTCGATCGCGCGCGGCATGTGGGAGGAGCACGAGACGCGCCTCGCGCGCGCGCACCTCGTCCCGGGCACGCGCGTGCTCGATCTCGGGGCGAACGTCGGGTGGTACTCGGTCCTCGCGATCCTCGCGGGCTGCGAGGCCCACGCCTTCGAGCCCGTGCCTGCGATCGCCGAGGTCTGCCGCCGGAACCTCGAACGCGCGATGCGCGTCGGGCCGGGTCGGGCGACGCTCCACGTCTGCGCGGCGGGCGCGGCGCCAGGTCGCGCGCGGATCGCGCTCGGCGCGGCGAACTTCGGCGACAACCGCGTGCTCGACGCAGGCGCCGCGCGCCCCGCCGACATGGGCGCGGGCGAGACCGTCGAGATCCGCGTCGAGAGGATCGACGACGTCGCGCCGGGTCCCGCGCGCGTGATCAAGATCGACACGCAGGGATCGGAGTGGCTCGCCCTCCAGGGCATGCGCGGCGTCCTCGAGGCGAGTCCCGAGGTCGCGCTGCTCCTCGAGTTCTGGCCCTACGCGCTGCGCGGGACGTCGCCCGAGGAGCTCCTCGCGTGGCTCGTGCGCGAGGGATTCACGATCGGGAAGGCGACGGCGGCCCCCTATCCGATGCAGCCCGCGCGCATCCTGCGCCAGGCGCTGGCGCGCGATCCCGTGCGCGGGGGCCTCGACCTGTACGCGACGCGCGGAGTGCCCTTCCACGTCGGAGGGATCGCGCGGCGGATCCGCGGGCTCGTCCGCAGCCTGCGCGAGGAGGGATGATGGGCGTCGTCGATTTCCATTCGCACTTCTTCTCCGCGACCTTCTTCCGCGCGCTCGCCGAGCGCTCGCCGCTCCCGGGTGATCCGGCGAGCCGGCTCGCCGCCGTGGCGAAGAAGACCGGGATCGAGCTGCCGGCCGAGGACACCGACGCGCACCTCGCGCGCTGGATCGGCGAGCTCGATCGGCACGGCGTCGAGCACATGTGCACGTTCGCGAGCGTGCCCGAGGAGATCCCCGCCGTCTGCGAGGCGGCCGAGCGCTCCCGTGGACGTCTCTCGGCGTTCGCGCTCGTCGACCCGCGCGCTCCGGGCGCAGCCGACAGGATCCGCGGTCTGCTCGAGGCGAAGAAGATCCGCGGCGTGCTCGTGTTCCCCGCGATGCACCACTTCCTCGTCGGCGGCCCCGAGGCACGACCGATCCTCGAGGCCCTGTCCGATCACGGCGCCGTGATCTTCGTCCACTGCGGGCTCCTCGTGATCAAGCTCCGCGACCTCCTCGGGCTGCCGCGACCCCAGGATCTCGCCTACGCGAATCCGCTCTCGATCGTGCCGGCGGCGAACGCGTTCCCCAGCGTGCGCTTCGTGATCCCGCACTTCGGCGCGGGCTTCTTCCGCGAGACGCTGATGGCGGGCGCCCAGTGCACGAACGTGTTCGTCGACACGTCTTCCTCGAACTCCTGGCGCGCGACGCAAGCGCCGGTGCTCACGCTGACGGAGGTTTTCGAGCGGACGCTCGCGGTCTTCGGCGCGGATCGGATCCTGTTCGGAACGGACTCGAACACGTTCCCGACGGGCTGGAGGAGGGACCGCTTCGGGGAGCAGCGCGAAGCGATCTCGGCCGCGGGCGCCAGTGAAGCCGATCGCGAGAAGATCCTCGGCGGGAACGCACGCCGGCTACTGGCGCTTGCCTGAGCTCTCGCGGTCGAGGTCCGTCTTCAGCTCGCCGTGGACGTAGGCGGACGTCTTGGTCGTCTTCCCGTCCTGGGTCGTCCCGGTCCACTCGCCTTCACGGAACCCGTCGACGTAGCGCCCGGTCAGGATCTTGATCCCTTCGCGATTCCACTCCGTGTAGAGCCCGTCGAGCTTCCCCTTCTTGAAGTTCGCGATGCAACGTTCCTTGCCGTCCGGCCAGCGCTCGTGCCACGGTCCGTCGAGATGCCCGCGGTCGTAGCTCGCTTCGAGCACGACCGTGCCGTCCTCGTGCCACTCGGTCACCTTGCCCTGGAGCCGTCCGGCGAAATGGCGGCCTTCGTTCGCCTTCTGCCCGTTCTCGTACCAGGTCGTGAACGGACCGTCGGCCTTCCCGTCGCGGTAGCGCAGCTCGGACCAGGGATGTCCGTTCGCGTACGAGACGCGGCGCACTTCCTCTCCCGATCCGCAGGCGACGAGCAACGCGAGCGCGATCCACCGCAGCGCGGGCGCTCTCACTTGTCTCCTCCGGCGTAGCCCAGTCTCCGCAACCGTTCTTCCTCGCTGGGCGTCAGGTCCGAGAGCTGGAGCCGCTCGTACGACTTCGCGAGCGCCTTCGCGCGCTCGAGGCGCGCGCGGAGCCCGGCGCGCAGCTCCGCGGCGACGTCCGGGTGCTCCGCGAGCACGTTCTTCGTCTCCGCGGGATCGACCGCGTGATCGAACAGCATCTCGAGCACCTCGTCGCCGCGGTGGCTGTCGATGTACTTCCACGGACCGCGGCGCAGGCTCGCGATGTCGTGGCGGAACTTCCAACGCGCCTCCGAGAACGCCTCCCGCGCGGGCCCGCCCTCGCCGCGCAGGAGCGGCGCGAGCGTCCTGCCCTCGATCTCGTGGTCCGCGCGCGCGCCGCACAGGTCGAGCAGCGTCGGCATGAGGTCGACCGTGGGGACCGGCTCGGGAACGCGACGTGGCGCGAGGCCCGGCGCACGCACGACGAGCGGCACGTGGATGACTTCCTCGTGCAGGTCGTAGCCGTGGCCCTTCTGGCCGTGCTCGCCGAACTCCTCGCCGTGGTCGGCGACGAGGACGACCACGGTGTCCGCGGCGAACCCGAGGCGCTCGAACGCCTCGAAGAGACGGCCGAGGTGACGGTCCGTGAACGCGATCTCGCCGTCGTAGCGGTCGAGGTCCGTCTCCGTTCCGAACGCCTCGGAGATCCCTTCGTGCACGAGATAGGGCGCGTGCGGATCGAAGTAGTGCAGCCACAGGAACCACGGGGCGCCGTCGTGCACCGCGGCCTTCTGCTCGAGCCAGTGCACGCCCCAGTCGGTGACCGCCGGCGAGGTGATCGCGCGCTCGTCCTGGAGGATGCGCGTGTCGACGCGCGTGAATCCCTGCTGGAGGCCGTGTCCGGCGTTGAGGAAGAGGTGGCTCGCGACGATCGCGGTGTCGTACCCCGCGTCGCGCAGGATCTCGGCGAGCGTCGTGTAGGAGGGATCGAGGCGCGCGGAGTCCTTCTCGCAGCCGTGCGTCGACGCCTGGAGCGACGTCATCACCGACGCGAGGCTCGGGAGCGTCCACGAGGACGCCGACTGCGCGTTCTCGAACACGACCGACTTCGCGGCGAACGCGTCGAGGTTCGGCGACGTGGGACGATTCCAGCCGTACGCGCCGAGGTGATCCGCGCGGAGCGTGTCGATGCTGATGAAGAGGAGGTTCGGTCGCTTCGCAGGCGGATCGCAGGCGAGCGCCGCGGCCGCGAGGACGAGCGCCAGCGTCCGGAACCCGCGCCTCATCGCGTACCGCGCAGCATCGCCTCGCGCCGCGCCTTGAACTCGCTGCCTTCCTTCCACTCGGGCCAGCGATCCCCGTCGGCGAGAGCGCGGCCGAGGCGCTCGAGCAGTGCGAGGTCCTGCACCGCGCCGGAGAGGTCCCAGTCGGGCTTCACTTCGTCGGAAGGCTGGTGGTAGTCGTGCGCGGTGAACGCGTCGCCCTTCTCGGCGCCCCAGCCGGGCGGACGGCCGAGGACGTCGGTCCCCGAGTCGGCGTAGAGCGCGGGCACGCCGACTTTCGCGAACTCGAAGTGGTCCGAGCGGTAGTACGCGCCCTTCTCCGGCTGCGGATCGGGCTTCACCGTGCGCCCGTCCTCGCCCGCGAGCCGCACGAGGAGCTCGTCGAGCGTCGACTGCCCGTAGCCGACGGAGACGATGTCGCTCGTCCGCCCCCACGTGTTCAGCGAATCCATGTTGATGTCGGCGAGCGTCTTCTCGAGCGGATGGAGCGGATGCGTCGCGTACCACTTCGAGCCGAGCAGTCCCTTCTCCTCCGCCGTCACGGACACGAACAGGATCGAGCGCTTCGGGCGCGGTCCGCTCGCGAACGACTTCGCGATCTCGAGGAGTCCCGCAGTCCCCGACGCGTTGTCGACCGCGCCGTTGAAGATCCCGTCGCCTTGGGCGTCCGCGCTCTTGCCGAGGTGGTCCCAGTGCGCCGTGTAGACGACCCATTCGTCGCGCAGCGCGGGATCCGAGCCCGTGAGCTTCGCGACGACGTTGCGCGAGGGGACGCGCCGGAGCTCGTTCGCGACGTGGAAGCGCGCGCGCGCCGCCAGCGCGGCCGGCTGGAATTCGCGCGCCCGCGCGCTCGCCTCGAGCGCCGCGAAGTCCTTCCCGCACGCCGCGCACAGCTCCTTCGCCTTGTCGAGCGTGATCCAGCCCTCGACCGCGGCGCGCCCCTGGTTCCCGTCCGGCGTGTCGATGTCGAAGATCTCGCGGCTCCAGCTCTTCTCGACGACGCTCCACGGATACCCCGCGGGACCTTCCTGGTGCACGATCAGCGCGGCGGCGGCGCCCTTCTCGGCCGCGATCTCGTACTTGTACGTCCAGCGCCCGTAGTACGTCATCGCGCGGCCCTTGAAGACGGCGTCGTCGAGCTTCGTCGGATCCTTCGGGTCCGGAACGGGCGGATCGTTGACGAGCATCACGATCGTCTTGCCGCGCACGTCGACGCCCTTGTAGTCGTCCCAGCCGTACTCCGGCGCGACGATGCCGTAGCCGACGAAGACGACCTCGGAATCCGGCACGTCCGCGGACGGCGCGAAGCGGCGCGTCAGCGCGACGGCGTCCTTCGGGAAGTCGAACTGGATCGTCTTGTCGCCCGCGGCGATCGAGCCGGTGGGCGTCCCCTTCAACCCGGCGAGCGGCACATTCTGCACGTACGTCCCGTCGGGATTCCCGGGCTCGAGCCCGATCGAGCGGAACGCGTCGGTCAGGTACGCGACGGTCTTCTCCTCGCCGGGCGTCGCGGGCCCGCGGCCTTCGAACTCGTCGGAGGAGAGCGTCTTGATCCGGGCGAGGAGATCGGACGGGGAGATCGCCGGCGCGGCGCTCGCGCTCGCGTCGGAGTCCGGATGGCCGTGCACGACGAAGATACACCCGGGAAGAAGGCCCAGACCGACGAGCAGAGCGCGTTTCATGGCGGAGATGGTAGAAGTTCCGCCCCGCCGGCGGGAAGCTTCGATCCGATGACCCTCGAGACGAAGAGCCTCGCGCTCCTCCAGGAGGCGCTGCGCGAGCTCGAACACGGCTTCGACGATCTGCCGCGCTTCGACGGCGAGCTCTCCGAGGCCGAGCTCGAGCGGGTGCGCGCCGTGCTGCTCGAGGTCGCGGCGCGGCTGCGCGACAACTTCCCCTATCCGCATCCGATGTACGTCGGGCAGATGCTGAAGCCGCCGCACGCGATCGCGCGCGTCGCCTACCAGCTCGCGCAGTGGGTGAACCCGAACAACCACGCCCTCGACGGCGGGCGCGCGAGCTCGGCGATGGAGAAGGAGGTCGTCGCGGCGATCGCGGCCTCGTTCGGCTGGCCCACGCATCTCGGTCACCTCACCGGCGGCGGCACGATGGCGAACCTCGAGGCGCTGTGGGTCGCCGGGAAGCTCCGGCCGGGGGCGACCATCCTCGCGTCGTCGATCTCCCACTACACGCACGCGCGGCTCTCGCAGGTCCTCGGCCTCTCCTTCGAGGAGGTTCCCGTCGACGCGCAGGGGCGCATGGACCTCGATGCACTCCGCGGTCGCATCCGCCGCGGCGGCGTCGGCACCGTCGTCGCGACGATGGGGACGACGATGCTCGGATCGGTCGATCCCTTGCCCGCGATCCTGGCACTCGCGCGCGAGCACGGCCTGCGCGTGCACGCGGACGCCGCGTACGGCGGGTACTTCGCGCTCGCCGAGGGGCTCGAGCAGGACACGCGCGCGGCGTTCGACGCGCTCGCGGGAGTCGACTCGCTCGCGATCGATCCGCACAAGCACGGCTTGCAGCCCTACGGGTGCGGCTGCGTGCTCTTCCGCGATCCCAGCGTCGGTGCGCTGTACCGCCACGACTCGCCGTACACGTACTTCAGCTCGGCCGAGCTGCACCTCGGCGAGATCAGCCTCGAGTGCTCACGCGCCGGCGCGGCCGCCGTGGCTCTGTGGGCGACGCAGCGCCTGCTCCCGCTCGAGCGCGGCGGGCGTTTCGCGGAGGGACTGACGCGCTGCCGCCGCGCGGCGCTCGCGCTCGCCGGGAAGCTCTCCGCCGGCGCGCGCTGGCGCCTCGCGCTCGCTCCGGAGCTCGACATCGTCGTCTGGGCACCGCGCGAAGCGAGCGCGAGCGCGACCTCGAAGCGGACGCACGCGATCTTCCGCGATGCCGCCGCCGCGGGACTCCACCTCGCCGTCGCCCGCCTGCCGCGCGCGCTGCTCGCCGAACGATGGAACGGGTTCACCTGGGACGAGGACGAGGTCGCGTGCCTGCGGTCGTGCCTGATCAAGCCCGAGCACGCGGACTGGGTCGACCGGATCTTCGAGACGCTCGAGAGCGTCGCCTGAATCACCGCGTCAAGCCGTCGTTCGGGAGACCGTTGAAGACGCCGAGGCCGGACATCCCCAACCACGGATCCTCCGACGGCGTCAGGAAGAGCTCGCGGTAGATGCGCTCGTCGAGCGCCGCGAATCCCGGGAGAGGCTGCTCGGACCCGAACCAGCCGTGGATCGCGGCGTGGAGCTGGAGCTCGTTCCGTTCCGTGTCGATGGCGACGAACGCCTCGAGGTTCGCGACGAGCTGATCGAGCGCCGCTCCGGCGAGTGGCCGGGGATCGCGGGCCCAGTCGGTGGGAGCGAGGCGCGCGATCAGCGCGCGGCTCCGCGCGCCGAGGCGCGCGTCGTCGGCGCGGCGAACGTACACGGGCAGTTCGGGCCGGAGCATCTCCGGGAGTCCGGCCGCGACGGCGTCCACGATCGGCATCTCCATCTCGCGCTTGGTGACGGCGACGACTTCGGCGCTGCGGATCGCCGGGCTCGCGGAGACGCCGACGACGACGGGCTTCCCTTCGCCCAGCCAGAGCTCGCGGCTCGCCTCGAGGCGCTCGCGGTGGAACGCGCGCACGCGCTGCGCCCGGACGTCGTCGGACAGCGAGGGGCTCTCTGAGGCGAGCGGCAGCACCGCCTCGAGCTCGCGCCGGAACGCGCCGGGACCGTACAGGCCCGGCAGCGCGTCGATCGGCCGGAGATCGGAATCGAGGACGAAGTGGACGCTGTTGCCCGCGAGCGTCGTCTCGAGGTGGTTGCCGTCGCCGAAGTCGATCGAGACGCGCGGAGCCGCGCGCTCGGAGCTCCAGTGGAGCACGAACCGTTCGCGCAGGAGGCGCGACACGTCCTCGTCGGCGTACAGGACGACGCGGAAGAGACGGCTGTTCGCGCAGGAGAGATCCTCGTCGAGGCGGCCGAGCAGCCGGAGCGACAGGATGGGCTTCCGGCTCGCTCGCGCGGCCTTCTGCGCCAAGTCCAGGTCCCGGTACCAGTCCAGTCGCGAGAACGTCGCGTACCGCTGCGCCGCGACCGCGTCGATCAGGCGCTCGACGTCCTCCTTCGCCGGTCCGGCGGGGAGCTCGTCGTAGCGCGCGAGGAGCCTAGTCAGCGCCGCCGGGTCGTCGCGCGCGCCGGCGGGAGCTTGGAGGGAGGCGAGGATCGTCCACGCGAGCAGGAGAAGCGTGATCATGCCCGCTCGGACGACCATCGATCTCCCGCCTTCCGCGGAAGAAGCCGTCCTTTGGAAGCGTCAGTTCGGGACCGGGGCGTCGACCCTGGGCTTCTGTCCCCGCAACACCGAGTTGTCGTTGAAGAGGCGGCTCTGGTCGATCGTCGGCGACTCGAGCAGCGACGCGACGTCGATCTGACCGGACTGCGCGTAGGCGTCCAGCGCATTCTGCCAGGTCACCCGCTCGACCCAGGCGGGGTCAATCCCGCGCTCGAGCATCAGCTTCGCCGTGCGCGGCACGCCGAGCGGATCGCTGACTCCCCAGTCGGCCGAGCTGTCGACGATGATCCGCTCCGGGCCGTACTTCTGGACGATCTCGACCATCCGCTCCGAGCCCATCTTCGTGTGCGGATAGATCGTGAACGCGGCCCACGCGCCGCTCTCGAGCACGTCCTCGACCGTTTCCTCGTTGTTGTGGTCGATCACGAGCTTCGTCATCGGCAGGCGGCAGTCGGCGGCGATCCGCAGCGAGCGCTGGATGCCGTTCTTCTTGTCGCGGTGCGGCGAATGGACCATCACCACCATGTCGTGCGCGACGGCGAACTCGACCTGCCACACGTACGCCTTCTCCTCCGCCTTCGTGATCTCGTCGAAGCCGATCTCGCCGATCGCGACGACGCCTTCCTTGAGCGCGAACCGCGGCACGAGCTGGAGCACGTCCTTCGCGAGACCTTCGTTGTTCGCCTCCTTGCTGTTCAGCCCGATCGCGCAGTAGTGCGCGACGCCGAACTGCGAGGCGCGGAACCGTTCCCACCCCACGAGCGAGGAGAAGTAGTCGACGAACGTCGCGGCCTGCGTGCGCGGCTGGCCGACCCAGAACGCGGGTTCGATCACGGCGCGGATCCCGGCGGCCGCCATGGCCTCGAGATCGTCCGTGGTCCGGCTCGTCATGTGGATGTGCGGGTCGAAGAACCTCATCGGGTCGTCTCGTCGTCCTGTCGCTTCGTCGCCTGTTCGTTCGGATCGAGCTCTCGGAAGGCCGTCTGCTGGATGCGCCCCGCGAGCGCGTCGCGCATCGTCCGGGCGACCGCGGGCTCGTGCTCCTGCTCGAGGAGCTCCGCCAGCCGCTTCAGGCCTCCGGCGCGCGCGAGCGCGATCGCGGCGGCGCGCCTCCCCAGTGTATTCCCGCGGGCGAGTTCGCGCTCGATCGACGCCATCCCGCGTTCCCCGCCATGGGTTGCTAGACAGAGCCACAGCTCAGGCTGCACCTGCCGCTTCGCGCTGCGGCGCTCCTCGGCGAGATCGAGAGCCATGCGCGCGAGCTCGGGATCGAGGCGCGTGTCGAGACCGTACACGCGCCACAGCGGGGCCTCGACGAACAGCGCCTTGATCACGAGCTGCCGCCAGGCGAGGTCGGCGAAGTTGCGCACCGGGAATCCGTTGTCGCAAGCCGCGGCCTCGAAGACGGAGCGCATGCTGCTGCGGCAGCCTTCGCCCGCGCGCCACACGAACTGCTCGGGGCGAGGCAGGAACTGCAGCGAGCGGTACACGGCGCCGAGCTCCCCCACGTCCCCGTACCGGAACGCCTCCTCGAGCGCCTCGGAGGCCGTCGGCTCCTCGAGATCGGGGCGGCCGAGCACGAGCGCGACGCGCGCGGCATCGAGCAGGCTCCAGCGCTCCGGATTCCAGCCCTCGCACGCGTCGAACGCCCGGCCGATCTCCGCGGACGTCGGCGCGAAAGGCTGCTTCGCGACGTACCGGCTCGAGAGCGAGACGAGCTTCGCGAACTGCGCGGCGTCGGCGCCCTTCGACAGTTCCGCGATCGCGGCTGCGAGCCAGCCGGAGGCCGGTTTCGGCAACCGCGTCGCGAGCATCTCGCCGAGAAGCTCGCGCGCTCCGCTCACCGGATGCGCTCTCCCCCGGGGAGTCCCGCGGCGAGAGCGAGGATCGAGAAGCTCGTCGCGTACGTCGTGTTGTAGAACGAACCCGGGAAGTCCTGGCTCGCGCCGTCCTTCCACTGCGTCTTGACGAGCTCGCGCCGCAGCTTCGCGTGCCAGCTTTCGCGCTCGGCCTCGGGGAGCTGGTTGATCACGAGCGCCGCGTGGTAGTGGCCGAAGTAGTAGAAGTAGCCCGCGTTCCGGTACCACGACTCGTGCGGAACCGGCATCAACCGGGCGGCGTCGAGGAACTTGTGGTTCTCGAAGAACTGCTCGAGACCCCAGCGCAACGTCTCGTCCGTGACCTTCTTGTCGCCGCTCCGGCGCAGCGCCCAGTTCCCGCACTGGATGCGTCCGAGCGAGCCCTTGACGTTGTTGATGTCCTCGCCGCCGGTGATGCGCGGGACCGGTCCGAGGTCGTACGTGTAGGCTCCGCTCGGCAGGCGGCATTGCTGCACGTAGCTCGCCGCCCGGGCGACGAGCCCCGCGTCGATCGGCCAACCCATCGCCTTCGCGTCGACGAGCGCGGGCACGACGCACGCCGTGGCGAACGACGTCGACCACGTCTGCCGGTGCGAGATCACCGGGCCCTCGTAGTATCCCCAGCCGCCCTTCGGCTCCTGCGCCGCCTCGAGCGCGGCGTAGAACTCGAGCGCGCGCGCGCGCACCTTGCCCTTCCACGCTTCGCCCTGGAACCGCGGATCCTTCGCAGCCATGACGAGCGCGTTGAACCCGTACAGGTACGTCCACGTGTTGTCGATGTCCCACTGGTTCCCGCGCTTCGGCAGCGGCTGCTCGAGCAGCCACTTCGTCGCCTTCTCGAGACCGGCGCGCCGCTCGGGAGTCTCCTCGGAGGCCATCAGCGCCATGCAGCAGAGCGCGCCGCCCGCCATCTTCCAGGCGTAGAAGCTCGCGTTGCTGTACGTGAGCTCGAACAGCGATTCGACCGTGCTCGTCCCCCACGATCCGTCGGGGTTCTGCTTCGAGAGCAGGAAGCCGATCGCGCGCGAGATCGACGTGCGGGCGTCGTCCGCCGTCGCCGTGTCCTGCGCGGCCTGCGGAGTGCCGCAGGCGGAGGCGAGCAGCAGTCCGAGCGCCGCGATCACGCCTTCGGCTCCTTGTCCGGAGCCTTCTCCTTCGCGTGGGCCTTGTCGAGCTCGCGCTGCGCTTCGGCGACGCGGTGCTCGGCCCGGAGCAGCTTGAGCTTCGTCTCCGCGGCGCCCTTCTCCTTCTTCGCGGTGGCCTCCGCCAAGGCCTTCTCCGCGCGCTCGACGGACTGGTCGAGCTCGGTCTCGCGCTTCGGGAGGTCGTGCGTCGTCAATCCGTCCTGTTCCTTCTTCGCGAGATCGAGGCCGCGCTGGGCGAACTCGAGGTTCTTCTTGCCGCGGCTGAGGACGAGCTCCTTCGTCTGCGCCGCGAAGTCCTCCTTCTTGTACATCTGCTCGAGCTCGGCGAGCTCCTGGCGGGTCTCCTCCATCCGCCACGCGGCGCGGTCGATGTCGAGCTGCTTGTCCGCGAGCTTGCTCGGTTTCTCGAGCGCCTTGAAGTTGTCGCGGTCCTTCTTGACCACCTCGAGCTTCTGGGTCGCTTCCTGCACCGAAGCGTCCGATTCGCGCGCATCCGCTGCCGCGGACATCTTGGCGATGTCGAGCTCCATCTTCGCGTAGTCGAGCTCGCGCTGCTTCTTCTCGAGCTTGTCGGCGGCGTCCTCCGGATCCCCGCCCTTCGCGCCTTCGGCGCCGGGCTTGTCCGAGGCGCGGTTGCCGATCGAGGCGACGCAACCTGAAGTCGCGAGGACGAGAGGCAGGGAGAGGAGTGCGATCGGGAGCTTCATCGGATTCCTTTTCTCGAAGGGGTGCGGGGACCGGGGATCGGGGTGCCGTGCGCGCGGACGTCAGCTGCCGGGGCGGAGACCCGCCTGCATCGCGAGGATCGAGAAGCTCGTCCCTGCGACCTGCATGCAGCTCATGTTCGGGAAGTCGATGCTCGAGCCGTCGGCCCACTGCACCTTGATGAGCTCCGTGCGGAGCTTCTTGTGCCAGGCCTCGCGCTCCTCCGCCGGGAGCTCGTTGATCGCCAGCGCCGCGTGGTAGTGGCCGAAGAAGTAGAAGTAGGCCGCGTTGTAGTACCAGGCCTCGTGCGGGATCGGCTTCAGCCGCGCGGCGTCGAGGAAGCGGTGCTCGGTGAAGAACAACTCGAGACCCTTGCGGATCTCCTCGTCGGTGACGCGCTTGTCGCCGGCGCGACGGCGCGCCCAGTTGCAGACCTGGATCCGTCCGAGCGATCCCTTGACGTCGTTGATCGACTCGCCGCCGACCCAGGGAATCGCCGTGAGATCGTACGTGTACGCTCCGCTCGGGAGGTGGCAGCGGCGCAGGTACTCGACCGCGCGGTCGGTCACCTTCGGATCGACCGGCCAGCCGAGCTTCTGCGCCTCGACGAGCGCCGGGATCACGCAGCCCGTCGCGAACGACGTCGACCAGGTCGGCCGGTGCGACATCACCGGGCCTTCGTAGTAGCCCCAGCCGCCGAGGGGCTCCTGGTTCTTCTCGAGCAGCGTGTACAGCTCCTTCGCGCGCGCCTCGATGCGCGGCTTCCACTTCGCCGCGTCCTTGCCGGCGCCGTAGCGCGGGTCCTTCGCGGCCGCCACCATCGCGTTGAAGCCCCACAGGGCCGACCAGGAGCAGTCGATGTCCCAGTTGTTCCCGCGCTTCGGGACGCGCGTCGCGAGCAGCCACTCGAGCGAGCGGTCGAGGACGGCGCGCCGCTCGGGCGTCTCGTCCAGCGACGCGAGCGCCATGAACCCGAGCCCGTTCGCCGCCATCTTGAAGGCGTAGTACGTCTCCGGCGAGAAGCCGACGAACTGCACCGAGTCGATCGCGCCGGTGCCCCACGAGCCGTCGGGCTTCTGCTCCTTGACGAGGTACTCGCCGGCCTTCTTGACGGAGGTCCGCGCCTCGTCCGCACCCGCTCCTTGGGCGTGTGTCGGAGCCGCGGGAAGGAGCAACGCAGCGGCGAGCAGCCACTTTCTCATGCCCGCGATCCTACCGACGGAACGGGCGCTGCGAGAGCCTCCTCCGGGAAGCGCCGGTGCACTCCGGCGCCGGGGACGTCAGAAGATCGTATAGACGAACGGCGCGACGTACGGCACGGCCTGCAGGAAGATGAAGATGATCGCGGCCGGCAGCAGCAGGAGCACGACGGGGGCGAGCCACCAGTACGGACCGCGGTAGAGCCCGCGGATCAGCTCAACGGCCGTCGACGCCCCGGTACGAAACGATCTCAGATAGCGCATGTGGTCCTTCTCTCCCGAAGAATCATCCCACACGACGCGCTGGCGCGCAACCCGTCCGGGCTCGCGGAAACGCTCAATTGCCCGCCGGAAGCAACATTTTCCGCTCGGCGATCCAGCGCGCGACGGCTTCGCCCTCGATGCGGTGCGCCTCCGCGCCGCTGTGCGCGTCCGTCGCATCGACGAGCAGGGTCGCCGGGTCGCGCCCCGCGAACGCCGGCTCGAGGTCGAGGCACGGGATCTCCTCCTGCGCGCAGAACGCGGCGACCGTGCGGTACGGCTCGGTCGAGAGGAGCCCGTCGTTCCAGCGCACGAGGAACGGGAGCAGCAGGACGGCGAATCGCGCCCCGCGCGCGCGCGCGAGGTCGCGCTCGCGCACGATCGCGGCGCGCGTCCGGACCCAGCCCTCGAAGTCGTCCTCGTGGAGAGCCTCTCCGCCGCGCGCCCACTCGTGCACCCGCGCGCGCCGGAACGTCGCGTCGAGCACGAAGTCGACGAGAGCGGAGCGCTGGCGCAACGATTCGAGGAGGCCCCCTCGACCCGGGGAGACGAACGACAGGAGCTCGTGGTAGAAGCCCGACGGACGTTCCCCCTGGATCCCGGGCAGGCCGGGATCGTTCACGAAGTACCCGAGGAGCACGAGGTCGGGCTCGTACTCGAGCCAGCGCGTCTCCAGGGACGCCAATTCCTGCTCGGCGTCGTACCCGGCGACCGCGCAGTTCATCACCTCGACGCGCCGTCGTTCGCCGCCGCGCGCGAGTTCCTGCGCGAGGACCGCCGGCCAGCTCGCTCCCTCGCCGACGCCGATGCCGAACGTCTGGGAATCGCCGAGCGCGAGGATGCGCAGCGTTCCCGGGGGCTTCGGCCGGTCGACGACGGGCCCGCGAAAACCCTGGTCGTTGATCGTGGCGACGACCTCGCGCCTCCCGCCGCTCGAGCGTTCGTCGAAATTCAGGACGTAGCGTGCCCCCGGACGGTTCTCGATCCGGATCCGCGCGTCGGCGCACGGCTGCACCGGCAACGGAACGCGCTCCGCCGCAACGGGTCGCCGCGGGGCGAAACGACGCACGTAGGCTTCCGCGCAGGCGAAGCCGATCACGCACGCGAGGGCGGTGATCCAGAGCCGTCTGCGAGCGCTCCCGATGGGTGGCACCTCGCGCACAGTGTAGACGCGCGCGCGTCGCGACCGCGAATCCGCGGCCGCCCGGCGGCGCCCCGCCGCGCTACGAGCGCGTGTGGATGCGGTCCTGGACGACGAGGAGATCGAGCTGGCTGCGCTGCAGCACGGCGAGGGCGTCCGTCTCGCCGCGCGCGATCGGATCGCCGCGCTGGTTCAGCGACGTCGTGAGCAGGATCGGCACGCCGGTCTGCTCGCCGAACCGGACGAGGAGCGCGTGGAACAAGGGGTCCGTCTCGCGATCGACGAGATGCGGCCGCGCGCGCTGGTCGACGTGCAGCACGGCCGGCGCCGACGACTTCGTGCCGTTCTTCGGCGCGGTCGAGAGCTGGAGGAATCGGGACGCCGACGCGGCGCCCGCGGGCACGTCGAAGAACTCGCTCGCGCGCTCGGCGGGGACCGCGCAGCACAGCGGCAGGAAGGGCTCGCGCCGTTTCACGGAGGCGGCGACGTACTCGCGCACGCCTTCACGCAGCGGGCTCGCGAGGATCGTCCGGTGACCGAGGGCGCGCGCGCCCCATTCGAAGCGGCCGCGCACCCAGCCGGCGGTCTTCCCTTGCGCCAGCGTCCCGGCGAGGCGCTCGACGATCTCGCCGTCGTTCGCCGCGCGCTGGCCCGACACCGTCTCCGCCTCGAGCACGTCCTCTCCGAGGAACGCGTGCGGGAGCGGCTTGCGCGCCGGCTTCTCGAGGCCGTACGTCGCCGCCAGCGCCGCGCCCAGCGCAGAGCCCGCGTCGCCCGGCGCCGGAGGCACGAACAGGCGCTTGAACGGTCCCTCGGCGATGATGCGCGCGTTGAGATCCGCGCTGCCGGCGAGCGTGCCGCCGAAGCACAGGTCGTCGACCGGGACGCGGCGATGGAGCTCGCGCGCGACGTGCAGGAGCGCGTCGCCGAGCACGCGCACGACGCTCGCGGCGAGGTCGGCGTGGCGGCGATCGGCGTCCGTCCAGAGCAGCGGGCCGCCCGGCTCGCGCGCCGGCGAGATCGCGCGCTCGAGGAGCGCGGGATCGATCTCGTAGCTGCCGTCGCTCTCGAGCTTGAGCACCGAGCCGACTTCCTTCGCGAAGCGCGGCTCGCCGCAGCCCGCGAGCGCGAACAGGCGTCCGATCCCCTCCGCGCCGCCGAGCCCGAGGCGCTCGCTTGCCGTCGCGGCGAGGAGGCCGAGGGAGTTCGGGTGGCTGATTTCCGCGAGGATCTCGAGGTCGTTGCCCTTGCCGTGCGCCAGCGTCGTCGCGGCCCACTCGAGGGCTTCGTCGGCGACGAGCACCGCGGCGTCGTCGAACGGCGAGTTGTAGTACGCGTTCGCGGCGCGCGCGCGCTGGCTCTCGGAGAACAGCACCTTCTCCGGCGGGACGCCGAGCTCCTCGCTGACGCGCCCGCGCACCCACAGACGATCGCCGAACCAGGGGAAGAGGACGCGCGGGAAGCTGAGCCAAGACTTCGGGAACGCGCGGATCTCCTCCGCGAGCAGCCGCTCGAAACGTTTCGACGGCTTCTCGGCGAAGACGACCCAATCGAGCTCCTGCGCGGAGATCCCCGCCTGCCCAAGGCAGAATCGCACCGCGCGACGAGGGAACGCCGCGTCGTGCTTCACGCGCGTGAAGCGTTCCTCGGCGGCTGCCGCTATCGTGACCCCGTTGTCGACGATCGCCGCGGCGGCGTCGCGATTGAAGGCGGTGAGGCCTAGGATCCTCATCCGTATTGCGAGCGCAGGCGCGCGAGGTCCGCGCGCGGGGCGAGCGGCGCGGTCCAGCCGCCCTTCGCCTTCCGCCCGCGGACGGCGAGGCCGAACGGCATGATCAGCGTAAAGTAGATGACGACGAGCGCGACCCGGCTGAAGCCCGCGGCCGAACGCGCGCCGAGGCGCTTCCACGCGCCGAAGAACCGCGAACCCTTGGCGAGGGAGAGAGCGCGCTTCACTTCGGCGCCGCGCCCTTCCTTCTTCCAGCGCTGGAGGATCGTGCTCGTCCAGGCGACGTGGTAGTGCTCGTCCTTCAGGATCGATTCGAAGATCGCCCGCGTCGTGTCGTCGTGGCTCAAGTGCCGGATGTTCGAGCGGAACATCGCGGCGGCGCGCTTCTCGGCGACGTTGAGCATCGCGATGTAGGCGATTTCCCCCATCTCGTCGGCGAGCGCGACGCGCAGGAACCCGTGGGCGTTCGTCTGGTCGGCGAGCTTCCCGTGGGTCAGGTCGTAGGCGCGACCGGCCTCTTCCGTGTCCTTCGAGGCGATGCCTTCGGCGCGGAGCTCGGCCGCGCGGCCGCGGAACAGGTTCGCGTGGCGGATCTCGTCCTTCGCGTGACGCTCGAGGTGCTTCCGGGCTTCGGGGTCGCGGACGACCTTCAGCGCGGCGGCGATGTCGCGGCCTCCGTCCTCTTCGGTGCGCGCAAAACTTTCGAGGGTCTTGAGCTTGCGGACGGGATCGGCCCAGGCGGCGCGGGCGCGTGAGAATTCGAGTAGCGACATGGTCGTGAAAGCGAGTTTTCGAGCTTCGGAGAAACGGGATCGACCGCGGAATCGCGCGCCTGCAGCCCGTGGACTCGGCCGGCTCCAGTCGACAACTGGAGGGAGGGTTGGGATACTTCCCCGCATCATTCTCCACGGTGGGAGAGGCTCTCGCCAGTCCCGGTCCGAAGAAATCCCGTTCCGCCCATGACTCACGGCGTTTTCCGCGTTCCTCCGCCCAACAACGAACCGGTGCGCGGCTACGCGCCCGGCAGTACGGAGAAGGCCGCGCTGAAGCGCCGTCTCGCGGCGATGTCGGCCGAGGAGATCGACGTCCCGCTCGTGATCGACGGACGCGAAGTGCGCACGGGTCGCACCGAACCGATGGTGATGCCGCACAACCGGCGACATCGACTCGGCGCGTTCCACCAGGCCGGCGCCGCCGAGGTCACCGCCGCGATCGACGCGGCGGAGAGAGCGCGCCCCGCGTGGGCCGCGTTGCCGTGGGAGGAGCGCGCGGCCGTGTTCCTGCGCGCAGCGGAGATGCTCGCGACGACGCGGCGCGACGTCGCGAACGGCTCGACGATGCTCGGCCAGAGCAAGACGGTGCACCAGGCGGAGATCGACTCCGCGTGCGAGCTCGTCGATTTCTGGCGCTTCAATCCGTGGTTCGTCCAGCGCATCTACGAGGAGCAGCCGCTCTCCGCTCCGGGCGCGTGGAACCGGCTCGAGCACCGGCCGCTCGACGGGTTCGTGTTCGCCGTGACGCCGTTCAACTTCACCTCGATCGCTGGGAACCTGCCGACCGCGCCGGCGATGCTCGGCAACACCGTCGTCTGGAAGCCGGCTTCGACGTCGATCTACTCGAACTGGTACCTCCTCGAGATCCTCCGCGAAGCGGGGCTCCCGCCCGGTGTGATCAACTTCGTGCCCGGCGCCGGCGCCACGGTCGGGGATCCGGTGCTCGCCGACCGCCGCCTCGGCGGCGTGCACTTCACCGGGTCGACCGGCGTCTTCCAGGGCATCTGGGGCACCATCGGAAAGAACATCGCGCGCTACGGCTGCTACCCGCGGCTGGTCGGAGAGACCGGCGGCAAGGACTTCGTCTTCGCGCACGCCTCCGCGGACGTCGCGGCGCTGTGCACGGGGCTCGTGCGCGGTGCGTTCGAGTACCAGGGGCAGAAGTGCTCCGCGGCGAGCCGCGCATACGTTCCGAAGAGCCTCTGGAAGGCGACGCGCGACCTGCTCGGCTCGATGCTCGCCGCGGTAAGGATGGGCGACGTCGCGGACTTCCGGAACTTCGTCGGCGCCGTCATCGACGCGCGGTCGTTCGCGAAGCTGAAGGCCGCGATCGACGCCGCGCGCCAGAGCCCCGATGCGGAGATCCTCTTCGGCGGCGAGTGCGACGATTCGGTCGGCTGGTTCGTGCAGCCGACGGTCATCGAGGCGAAGAATCCGCGGTACGACACGATGTGCACCGAGCTGTTCGGCCCCGTGCTGACCGTGCACGTCTACGACGACGCGCGCTACGAGGAGACTCTCGCCCTGTGCGCGACGACCTCCGAGTACGCCCTCACCGGTGCCGTGTTCGCGAACGAGCGCGGAGCCGTGCGCACGGCGACGGACGCGCTGCGCTTCGCGGCCGGGAACTTCTACGTCAACGACAAGCCCACGGGCGCGGTCGTCGGCCAGCAGCCGTTCGGCGGATCCCGCGCGTCCGGGACGAACGACAAGGCGGGCTCGATCCTCAATCTCACGCGCTGGGTCTCCCCGCGCGCCATCAAGGAAACGCTGGTCCCGCCGCAGGACTGGCGCTATCCGTTCCTCGCGGAGGAATAAGGGAGCGGCGGCGCCGTCGCCTGGGGACGCCGATGCGCCGTCTCTCGATCTGGATCCTCGTCCTGGCGCTCGTGCTCCTCGCACTGTGCGCGCTGTGGTTCCTGCCGCGGCTCCTGCGCGAAGAGCCCCTGCCTCCCGAGAGCGGGCTCGCCGCGAGCGCGAGCGGCGACGCCGAGGCGGAGCCAGGCGGCCTCGCGGCCGGCGCGTCCACACCTGCGCCGCCGGCCGTCCCGGAATCCGCGCCGACTGCCGCAGAGCGGGAGCCCGGCGCGCGAGACGAACGCGCTGCTGGCTCCGCGGACGACGACGCCGACGCGCCCGGCGCGCTCCAGGGACGGATCGTCGATCGCACCGGCCGCGCCGTCGCCGGCGCGACGGTGCTCGCGGCGCCCGGCGTCGAGCTCGGCATGCCGCTCGCGCCCTCCGTGTCGTGGACCGCGTATCTGCCGCTCGACGTCGCCGACCCCGCGGCGCTCGGCGCACCCGTGCCGAAGCGCGCGACGAGCGACGGCGCGGGACGCTTCCGCGTCGACGGGCTCGCACCGGGAGCGCTGCGCCTCGCCGTGCGATCGCCGGCGTTCGCGCCGCTCGACCGCAACGATCTGCGGCTCGCCTCCGGACAGGCGGTCGAGCTCGGTGACGTCACGCTCGACTCGGCCCTAGCCGTGTACGGCCGGCTCGAGGACGGCGACGGGCTGCCGATCCGGGGCGCGCCGATCGTCCAGGTCGACGAGTTCGCGGACGCCTCGGCGCCGGCGCTCTCCGCCGCGGTCGGCGTGCGACTCGGCGTCACGGACGGGCGCGGCAGCTTCCGCTCGCCGCCGATCGGCCCCGGGCCGTGGACGATCCGCGCGCTCGGCGGCGCGAGCCTCGCCGACCTCACGCTGCGCGGAAACTCGCCGGACGAGGGCTGGAACCTGCGCGCGACGATGCCCGAAGCCGCGGGAATCTCCGGGCGCATCGTCACGCGCAGCACCCTTCCGGACGACCTCGTCGTGCGCGCGCTCCCGGCCGAGAACCCGCGCAGTCCGGTGCCCTTCGCCTGCCGCGCGGACGCACGCCGCTCCGCCGTCGCGCGCAACGGCGACTTTTCGATCGGCGGACTCGACGCCGGCGTCCTCTACGAACTGCGCGCGGGTCGCGTGCACGAGCGTTTCGAGGAGGAGAGCCTGTGGAGCCCGCCCGCATTCGTCTTGGCGCCGGAAGGCAATGCGCGCGTCGCGTGGGACGCCGCCGCGAGCGTGACCTTCAGCCTCGCCGACGCGCACGGCAAGTCACCCATCGCGGCGTTCGAGGTCGCGCTCGATGGCGCGTTGCCGGCGCGCACGAGCTTCGGCGCGGCGGACGCGAGGCCGGCCGGAGTGCTCTCCGTCGAAGGCGTGCGTCCGCTGCGGCCGTTCGACGGCGCCGCTCTCCGCGTCGTGAGCCGCGGATTCCAGCCGATCAGCCAGCGCCTCGAGCTCCGGCCGGGGACCGGAACGGTGCTCGGACTCCTGACGATGACTCCCCTGCCGCCGATGTCCGTCCGCGTCGTCGCCGCGGAGACCGGCGCGCCGATCGCCAGCGCCCTCGTCACGGCGATCGAGGCGGCGACGAGCCGCGATCCGTCCGATCTGCCGCCCGCCGCCGTCCTCACGGACAAGAACGGCGAGGCGCGCGTCGCGTCGTTCGGCGGCGCGGGCTCGAGGATCGAGATCCGCGCGCGCGGACGCGCGACCGTGCGGTACGGCGGGCCGTTCGGCGGCGGCTTCCAGGCCCCGCGTCTCTCCGTGCGGCTCCCGCGCGGCGCGCAAGCGCACGTCCGCGCCGTCGACGGCGATGGGCGCGCGATCGCCGGCGCGCGCGTCGAGTGGATCGAGGGCGACTGGTCGCCGAACGAGACCGCGCGGGACCCGGTCGCGCGCATCGCGGACGACGAAGGCCGCGTGACCTTCGCGCACCTCGCGCCGGGGCGCCATGCGTTCCGCGTGCAGCGCTTCACCTGGTCGCTCGACAGCGAGTGGACGCTGCGCGAGCTCGTCGACGGCGATCGGATCGAAATCGAGCTCACGAGCCTCGCGCGCACCGCGCTCGACGTCCGCGTCGTCGACGGCGGCGTGCCGCTCGCCGGCGCACCGGCGGTGCTCCTGCGCCGCGAGTCGGTCCCGAGCCTCTTCGCGGTCGCCGCGAGCGAGAATCCGCTGCCTCCTGGGCTCGCCGCGCGCCTCGACGCGCGCGGCGCGTGGACGTTCCAGAACGTCGATCCTGGCGCCTACGTCCTCGCGCTCGGCATCCCGGGCCAGAGCCTGCGCGGTTGCCGCGGCGTCGTCGTCGGCCCGGGGTCGAACACGCTCTTCGTCGACCTCGCGCAGACCGCGGTCGCGGGGACGATCGCGCGCGGCCCGGACCGGACGCCCGCGCGCGCGGAGCTCTTCGTCGTCGACCCCGCGCGCGCTGTCGCGTTGCGCACGCTCGGGCGCCGGCGCGGCAGCTCCGACGCGATCTGGAGGGAGCTCGAGACCCTCGGCGCGGAGGACCGCGCGGGATCCGCGGACGAGAGCGGCGCGTTCCGCCTCCTCGGGCTCCCCTTGGCGGAACCGTTCCTCCTGGTCGCGCGCGCGGGCATCGACGGACTCGGGACGAGCGAGCCGATCGACCTCCGCGCCGACACCGGGAGCCAGGTCGTCGACGTCGGCCTGCAGGCGGCCGGCGCGCTCGAGATCCGGACCTCGACGATGCGGATCGCTGCTCCGTGCACGCTCTTCGCGTTCCCGACCGACCGCCGCTCGATGCCGCGGATCCGGCACATCGTCCCGGGACGACCGGAGATCCTCGCGTCGCTCGAGCCCGGCAACTGGGAGGTCGAGCTCGGCGCCGACGGAGCGAACCGGCGGGATCGGCGCGGCGTCGAGGTCGTCGCCGGAGAGGTGCGGATCGTCGAGTTGTCGGTGCCCTGAGAGCCCCGCGACCTCACTCGTGCGAGAGCTCGACGCCGAGCGCCATCGCTCCGTCGATCTGGAAGTACTCGATCGCGACGTCGTGCTTGCCGGCGGCGAGCTCGATCTCCGCTTCTCCGCGCTGCGGCGCGTGCCAGGTCCAGTCCTCGAACGCCACCTTGCCGTCGACGAGCACGCGCACGCCGTCGTCGCTGACGACGCGCAACCGGTACTTCCCGGCCTCGCGGAGCTCGACCTCCGCCTTCGCCACGAGCCCGAACCGGTCGTTCCCGAGCGCGCGCGCGACCTCCGGATCGCCTCCGTAGGGGTTCGTCCACACCGCGACATCCCCGTGCGCGGCCGGATGTTTCGCGAGCTCCCGCCACGCCTCGAGCTTCTCGCGCGGATCGGGCCCGGCCTTCCACGAGAACCAGACCGTGCGCCACGTGCATCCCCCGAACAGGCCGCCGGGCACGCGCTGCTTCGGCTTCGGCTCGCCGCCGCGGAAGTCCCACGGGCCCCACTCGCCGACGAGGATCGTGTCGAGCCCCTGCTTCTCGCCGCGGTCGCGCGCGAAGACGGTCTTCTTCCCGGGGACCGGTGGACACTTCCACGCGCGCGCCGCGGCGAGCGCCTCCGGTTCCTTCCCGTCCCAGCCGTCGAGCGAGCTCCCGTGGATCGCTCCCGTCGCGCGCGCGCCGTTCGGCCCGAGCAGGACGTCGATCCGCATGTTCTCCCCTTCGAGCGGTCGCTCGGCCCGGCTCCAGCGGTTCGCGCCGAGCACGACCTTGTCTGTCTTCGTGATGACGAGGTCCTTCTCGTTCTCGGCGAACTCGTTGCCGATGAGGACGTGGTCGCGCGACGCCGTGTCGCGGTGCTTTCCGTACGGGCCGCCGACGAGATCCGGATCCTCGTCCCACCAGAGCTCGATTCCGATCTGGTTCTTCCGGAACCAGTTGCTCGCGAGCACGCACTCCTGGCCGTGCTCGATCGAGATGCCGCCGCCGAGCGTGCCCTCGACGTGGTTCTTGTACGCGACGAGACGGCTCGAGTAGCCGCCCCAGATCCCGTGCTGGTGCGAGCCGTCGAGCTTGTTCTCGAGCGCCCAGTTGTCGCGGGAGAACGTGGCCTCGATCGCGTTCGCGACGGCGAAAGAGAAATCGTTGCGGAACCAGATGTTCCGGTCGCAGCCGCCGACGTCCTTCTCGCCGCGGTCGAACGCGCGGCCGGCGACGAGGTCGTTGCCGGCGAACAGGAACACTCCGTCGCCGCCGTGCGACGCGCTGTTCAGCGCGAACAGGTTGTCGGAGCAGCGCTCGAACAGGAGGATCCCGGCCGAGTCCTGCCCGCGCCAGTAGACGCCGTCGCTGTACCCGCGCACGCAGTAGTCGAAGAGGCAGTGCGACACGACGTTCTTCGACGAGCGGTAGAGCGCGAGGCCCCAGCCCGAGAGGAAGGAGAAGTCCGCGTCGTAGATCGTGCATCCGTTCGAGCGCGTCAGCAGGATCCCGTTCTGGCCGTGGCGGCCGCTGCAGTCCTTGATCGTGACGTCGGAGCAGTCGGTCAGGCTGATCGCGGCGCCGTAGTTCGTGATCCACTCGTCCTTGTCGTTCTCGTGTGGGTAGAGCCAGTCGGCCTGGTCCTCCGCGGCGCTCGTCGACAGGAGGTGCATGCCATGCCAGCCGTCGAACGTCATCCCGTCGAGCACAAGCTTCTTGCAGCGGCGCGCGACGAGGCAGCCCTTGTAGCCGCCGAGCTTCCCGGCCTTCACCGTGACGTCCTCGCAGTCCTCGAGCACGATCCCGAAGCCTGCGTTCCGGTCGAGGTCGGTGCCCGCCGGCGTGCCGCGCAGATCGACGCCCTCGAGGTCCAGCGTCGCGCCGTGGACACCGCGCAGCACGAGCACGCCGTCCTTCCCTTCCGGTCCGAGGGGCGGCCGGACGCACGCGCCCGCGCGGATCTTCGTCGATCCCTCGATGCGCAGGGTGGTCCCGCTCGGGATCTCGACGTCTTCGGCGAAGACCGGCGGAACCAGCGCGAGCACCGCGGCCGCGCCGAAGGCAGGAGGGATGCCGAGGCTTCTCAAGGCTCCGCGCATCCTAGTGCCGCGTCGCCGGAAACGTGACAGCGTTCTCGCACTCGGGCTATGCTTCGAAGCTTGAAGTCCCCTGACACATCCGCGGTGCGCACGGCGACGAAGTCCCTCCCGATCGCGTCCTCCGGCATCCGCCTCGTCCCGCAGATCCCGATCTGCCAGACGGACCTGCCCCTCGACTGGTACCAGGCCGAGTTCAAGCCGTACGCGGAGGAGTACCTCGCGCTCAAGGACCGCACGCCCGAGTCGGTGCTCCCGTGGCTCGACCGGTACGCGATCCCGGCGACGAAGCACTTCGGCGACAGCCTCCTCCTCCTGGCGCACTTCTACATGGGCGGCGAGATCGTGAAGCTGGTGGAGCGGTACGGCGGGCGCGTCGCCGACAGCTACCAGCTCGCGCTGCAGGCCGCGCGCAATCCCGAGAAGAAGGTGATCGTCGAGTCGGCCGTGCACTTCATGGCGGAGTCGATCGCGATCCTCGCCGCGGACGACCAGACGGTGTGGATCACGAACCCGAAGGCCGGCTGCACCATGGAGATGATGGCGAAGGACTGGATGGTCCTGCCGGCGGCGGAGCAGCTGCTCGAGCGGTACGGCGGCGATCTCGCGGTCGTCGCGTACATGAACACGGGCGGACGGCTGAAGGCGCTCGCGGGGCGCACCGGCGGCGCCGTGTGCACGAGCTCGAACGCGCACCTCGTCGTCGACTGGGTGCGGAAGAAGGGCAAGCGCGTCTTCTTCGTGCCGGACCACCACCTCGGGCGGAACACGGCCGCGAAGCTCGGGATGGATCTCGCGCGCGTCGTCGCGCTCCCCGACCCGCAGGTGTGGTCGCAGAGGCTGAAGATCGACGAGAGGACGGTGCCCGGCGGGCTCGCGGCGCTCGACAAGGCCGAGATGATCCTGTGGGGCAGCTACTGCGGCGTGCACACGGTGTTCACGAAGGAGCACGTCGCGTGGTGGAAGGCGCGCGGGTGGCGCGTGATCGTGCACCCGGAGTCGCCGATCGAGGTCGTGCAGGCGGCGGACGGATCGGGATCGACGGACTACCTGTGGAAGGAAGTGATGTCGGCGCCGGCGGGGACGAAGCTCGCGATCGGGACGGAAGGGCACTTCGTGCGCAACGCGCGCGAGCAGGCGAAGCAGCGCGGCGTCGAGGTCGTGCACCTCGCGGACATTCCCGACAAGAACTTCTCGAGCGCGGGCTGCGGTTGCGCGACGATGAGCCGCAACGACCCGCCGCACCTCGCGGGGATGCTCGATCTCCTGCGCAAGGGGACGCCGCCGGAGATCAACCGGGTGCTCGCGGGCGACGCGATGAACGAGATCACTGCGGAGCGGGATCGGCTCGGCGAGGCCGAGCGCAAGGAGCTCGTGAAGGACGCGCGCGTGGCGCTCGAGCGGATGATCGAGATCGTCGAAGGCGCGAAGTAGCGCCCGTCCTCAGACCGCCGCTCCGACCTTCGTCAGCCCGTCGCGCGTCGCGAGCCGCAGGAGGATGACTCCCGCGAGCAGGTCGTACAGGAAGTGGATCGCCATCGCCGTGTACAGGTCGCCGCTCGCGCGCACGATCAGGTGATTCCCGATCGCGAAGATCGCGATGATCACCACCGTCCGCACGCCTTGCACGAAATGCGCGACCGCGAACGCGACCGAGCACACGAGCACCGCCGGCCACCACGATCCGAGGATCCGCTCCCACAGCGTGACCATCACGCCCCGGTACACGAATTCTTCGACGATGCCCGCGACGAGTGCGACGCCGACCCACCACACGAGGTCGCTCGGCTTGTTCGGCAGCATCCACATCATCCGCCGCTTCTCGTCGCTCGACTTCCAGCTCCAGCGCCACGGCAGCGTCGCGAGCGTCGGGACGAGGAACCCGACCGCCATCGCCGCGTGCTTCCACCCGAGGTGCGGCGCGGGAAAGAGATGGAGGTCTTCGTAGGTCGCGGCGAAGTACGCGATCAGGAGTCCCATCCCCTGCGTCAGGACGACGGACACGAGGTGCTGCGCCCGCGTCGGCGTCCCGCCCGGCGCCCGAACCCTCCGCGCCCCCCGGATCGCCGCGAACGGGACATAGACCGTCGTGACGAAGAGGAAGACCCATCCGGACGGCGTGATGGACATCGCGGTCATCCTGCAGACTGCTCGCATGCGGGTCCACCCGGACCCGCGGCGCGCGGTTTCCTCACGGGCCGCGCAACTTCGTGGATCTCGCGCCCTAGGGAACTCCCGGTGCGGATGCGAGCCGTACACTGACCGACTCGCGCACCTCCATGCGGTCCCGATTCCCCCAACCGATCGCAGCGCTCCTCGCGGCATCCTTGCTCGCGTCGAGCGTCGTCGCGCACGGCGGCCTCGTCCCTCCGGTCAAGCCTCCGGGCTCCGGCGGCTACAACGGTCCGTCGGCTCCGGGCCCGCCGTCGGGCCCCTCGCATCCTTCCGGGCCGGCTGCGCCCTCGAATCCCACTCCCGCGGGGACGACGCCGGCCGGGCCGAAGTCCACTCCGACCGGCGGCAGCTCGCGCGGACTCGGGCCGGCGACGCAGGGTGCTGCCGGGCCGGGCATCGACTCGTGGGAGACCTGGTGGTTCTACAACAAGGATCCGTACCTCGGCCTCAAGCTCGCGATCTCCGCGACGAACCCGACCTTCGGCGGCGACGGTGTGGACGGCCCCTCGCGCGCGACCGGAATCCCCTCGCGCCAGCTCGTCCGCACCCGCATCGTCCCCGCGCTCCAGCTCCTCCTCGAGTCCGAGCGCGCGAACGACACGACGACGGGCGCCCTCATGGCGCTCGCGCGCATCGGCGAGCCCGGTGATCTGCCTCCGGAGTCTTCCGCGATCCCGCGCATCGTCCGCGCGCTCGGCGACGCGAACCAGGAGATCGCCGAGACCGCCGCCCTCGCGCTCGGCATCCTGCGCAGCGAAGCCTCGATCGCGCCGCTCACCGACCTCCTCACCGCGCTCCAGCCGGGCCGCAATCTCGTCAAGAGCCGCGAAGTCTCCCCGCGCACGCGCGCCTTCGCGGCCTACGGCCTCGGGCTCGCCGCCGGCGAAGCGACGCAGAACCGCACGCGCCAGCTCATCGCGCGGACGCTCGCCGATGCGCTGACCGATCCGCGCTCGAACTCCGACGTCCAGGTCGCCGCCGCTCTGGCTCTCTCGCTCGACCGCCTCGACGCCGAGGCCGTCGAGAGCACGACCGCCCCCTGGATCTCGCGCCAGAGCCAGATCCGTTTCCTCATGCGTTTCTCCGGCGACGCGAAGTGCGATCGCCTCGGGCGAGCGCACGTGATCACGGCCCTCGCGCGCCTCGCCGAGGACGCCCCGGCCCCGATCCGGACGGAAGTCGCGGAGCTCCTCCTCGCGGCGCTGCAGTCCGACACGAAATCCGACAGCGAGACGACGCAGAGCGCGCTGCTCGGCCTCGGGCTCCTCGTCGATCCCGGCAACGCGTCCGTCGACCGCAAGGCGCGCTCGCTCCTCCTCCGCGCGCTCGACGCGTCCGAGCCGCAGGCGCGCGCGTTCGCGATGATCTCGCTCGCGCAGATCGGTGCGCGCGCAGGCGACGAAGGCGGCCTCCCGGAATGCCGCCTCGCGCTCACGAACGAGCTCGTGCGCGGGCGGAACATGTCGCGACCCTGGGCGGCGATCGCGCTCGGGCTCCTCGAGCGCATCCGGCTCGACCGCGGCGAGAAGCCCGCCGAATCGACGCACCAGGCGCTGCGCGAGTGGTTCGTCGCCGCGCACGGCCGCACCGAAGTCGGCGCCGGGGCGATCGCGCTCGGCCTCGCGCGCGAGACGCGCGCCGACTCGCTCCTCCGCGCGAAGCTCGCCGACACGAACGAGGACACGGGGCAGGGCTACGTCGCGCTCGCGCTGGGCATGATCGGCTCCCACGACGCCGTGCCGGCGCTCCGCGACCTCCTGCGCGCCTCGAAGTACCGCCCGCAGCTCCTCGAGCAGTCCGCGGAGGCGCTCGCGCTGCTCGGGGACAAGGAGTCCGCGAGCGGCATCGCGGCGCTGCTCGCCGATGCGCGCGGCCTCGCGGCGCAGGCCTCGCTCGCGGCGGCGCTCGGATTCGTCGGCGACGCGAGCTGCGTCGATCCGCTGCTCGCGCTCGTCGCGCGCAAGGATCTCCCGGCGTCCGCGCGCGGTCTCGCCGCCGCGGCGCTCGGCGGCATCGCGGAGGAGCATCTCCTCCCCTGGCGGACGCCGATCAGCTTCGGGTTGAACTACCGCGCGACGACGCCGTCGCTGCTCGCCGGCGACGGCACGGGAATCCTCGAGATCCTGTAGCTGGCCCACGGCTTGCCGTGTGCCAGGATCTCCACGTGAACCTACGAGCCCGAAACGATCGCGCGGACCGCGCGACCGCTGCGCGACGCTGGACGACGCGCGTGCTCCTCGCGTTCGTCGCGTGTGCGCTTCCGCGCGGTGCGCTCGCGCACGGCGGGGCCTACAACCCGGGCGGATCGGTTCCGACCGGACCGTCGGCGCCCTCGGTGCCGGGTCCTGCGACGGGCATGCCCGGACCCGCGGGGCTCCCCGGCGGAGGTCCGACCGGCGCGACCGCGGGGCGCTCGTCGTGGGAGGACTGGTGGCACTTCAACAAGGATCCGTACCTCGAGCTCAAGCGCGCGGTCGAATCCGGACTGCCGACGACCGCGGCGGACGAGCTCCTCGCCGGGAAGACGGCGAGCGCGCTGCCGACTCCGGACGTCCTGCGCTCGCGCGTCGCACCCGCGTTGCGCGCGCTGATCGAGACGGAGAAGTCGCCGGAGATCGTCGGAGCGGCGCTCGTCGCCCTCGCGCGGATCAGCGGCCCCGGCGACGCGGGATCGCACGGGACGACCGATCCGGCGGCGACGCGCGCGCTCGTGTCGAGGCTCGCCGATCTGAACCAGGAGATCGCGGAGACGGCGGTGCTCTCGCTCGGCATCGCGCAGGCCGAGGACGCGCTCCCGATCCTCGAGGCGCTCCTCGCGGGCGACGCGCGGGGGCGTGAGCTCGTCGGGAACCGCGAGGTCTCGATCCGCACGAGGGCGTTCGCGGCGTACGGCCTCGGGCTCGTCGGAGTGCGCGCGAAGAACAACCGGACGAGGCAGATCGTCGCGCGGGCGCTGTGCGCAGTGCTGCAAGAAGGCGGGACGGGCGCGGCCCCGGCATCGAACGCGCCGAACTCCGATGTCGAGGTCGCCGCGATCATCGGGCTCTCGCTCGACCGCGTCGATCCGGTGAGGAATCCCGGCTCGAGCGCGCCGTGGGTCTCGCTGCAGTCGGAGCTGCGCTTCGTGCGCGCGGTGATCGACGACGGCAGGCGGTCCGCGGTCGTGCGCGCCCACGCCGTGACCGCGCTCGCGCGTTTCTCGCGCGATGGCATCGATCCCGCGCGGATCGCGCCCGAGGAAGTGCGCACGGAGGCGGAGGAATCGTTTCTCGCGGCCTTGCGCGCCCGGTCGAAGCTCGAGAACGCGCCGCTCCAGAGCGTCGCGCAGGCGCTCGGGCTCCTCGGTACCGCCGGCACCGACGCCGTCGACCGGAAGATCCGCACGGCGCTCGCGCAGGTGCTCGAGGACCCCGATCTGCAGGCGCGCTGCTTCGCGCTCGTCGCGCTCGCGGAGATCGGATCACGCAACTGCAACGCCGAGGGTGACGACGAGGGAGCGACGGCGTGCCGGAACGTGATCACGGGCGAGCTCGTCCGCGGGCGCGGGATCACGCGGCCGTGGGCGGCGATCGCGCTCGGTGTGCTCGAGCGGCGGATCGTCGACGCACGCGCGAAGGGAGCGACGCCGGCGAAGCAGTCGACGCTCGCGGGGCACGGCGACGGCCTGGCGGCGCCGATCGAGCGGAGCGAGGAGCTCCTGCGCAGCTACTTCGCGAGCGCGAAGCAGCGCACGCACCTCGGCGCCGCGGCGATCGCGCTCGGATTGTGCAGGGACAAGAAGGCGGTGCCGATGCTGCTCGAGAGGCTCGGCGACATCAGCGAGGACCAGGGGCAGGGCTACGTGGCGCTCGCGCTCGGGATGATCGGGGACGAGCAGGCGGCGAAGGTGCTGCACGACGTCGTGAGAGCGAGCAAGTACAAGCCGGAGCTCCTGGAGCAGGCGTCGGTCGCGCTGGCGCTGCTCGGGGACAAGTCGGCGGCGCCGGAGCTGACGGAGCTGCTCGGGAAAGCGCAGGGACAGACGGCGCAGGCGTCGCTGGCGCAGGCGCTCGGGAAGATCGGCGACGTGCGGACGATCGAGCCGCTCTTGAAGCTGATCGAGAGGAAGGACCTGACGTCGTCCGCGCGCGCCTTCGCCGCCGCCGCGCTCGGGCAGGTCGCGGACACGGACCTGATGCCGTGGTACTCGCCGATCTCGGTGGACCTGAACTACGTCGCGAGCACGGGGACGCTGCTCGCCGGCGACGGGTCGGGGCTGCTCGAGATTCTCTGACGTCGCGGTCCGCGCGGTGGCCCGCGCGTCCGCGCGCGTCTACACTCTCGGCCCATGTCCCCCACGAGAAAAGACCAGCGGAGCGCGTGCCGCGGCCCAGGCAACGCTTCCGGCGAGCGACGCGAGCTCGCGGCGCGGCCCATCACGGAGCTCAACGAGCTCGACGAGCTCCTCGAGCACGGCTTTCCCTCCTTCGGCGGCGCCTACCTCCGCCGCCTCTGGACGCTCCTCGACGAAGCCGTCGGCCAGGGCCTCCCGATGACCCTTTCGATCTCCGGGCCCGTCACCGTCTCCGGCCAACACTACGTCTGGCTCAATCCCCTCCTCGACACCGGCTGGTTCGTGCTCGTCTCCACCACCGACGCCGTCTGCTACCACGACGGCCACCGCGCGCTCGACTCCGCCGCAAAGCACCCCTTCCACGAAGTCCCGATCCACGGCGACGACGGCGCGCTCCGCGAAGAGAAGACGATCCGCGTCACCGACATCGGCTTCGACGAGGAGATCCTCCTCGAGCAGGATCGCTTCATCACCGCCTGCCTGAAGGAGCCGGAATTCCAGAAGAAGATGAGCGGGACGGAGTTCCGCTGGCTCCTCGGCCGCCGCTACGCCGCGCAGGAGAAGAAGAACGGAGTGCGCGAGGGACTTCTCGCGCTGTGCCAGCGCAAGTCGATCCCGATCTTCGTCGGTGCGCCCGGCGACGGCTCGTGCTTCCTGAACTCGATGAAGCTCTGGGCGCTCGCGCGCGCGACCGGCGGCGAGCACCGCTTCGAGATCGATCTCCACGCCGAGGTCTTCGAGAGCTGCGCGTACCACTTCTGGGGCCTGCGCGAGAACGCGAACCACGCGATCGGGACCCTGATCCTCGGCGGCGGAGTGCCGAAGAACTTCAACCTGCAGCCCGAGCCGGCGCTCTCGCAGATCTTCGGCCTCGACGACATCGCGGGATACCTCTACGACGTGCAGATCACGACGGCGCCGGTCACCGACGGATCGCTCTCGTCGTGTCCGCCGGCCGAAGCTGTGACCTGGGGCAAGGTCGACGAGGAGCACTACAAGAGCACGTGCGAGAGCATGCAGGCCGACTACTCGGTCGTCATGCCGATCCTCGCGAAGGCGCTGCTGTCGAAGCGCGCGCGCTTCGAGCGCTGGGCGGAGAAGATGGGACGCGAGGCGCTCTTCGCGAAGCACCCGGCGGCGCGCGGCTACTTGCGCGATCCAGCGGGCTACCGCGTGTACGACCGGCGCGACGATCTGCACCGCAAGTTGCTCTCAGAAGTCGCGAAGCACGCCAAGCGGCTCAATGCAGAGAGCGGTTACCCGCTCGCTCGCGTACGGCCGGACGGCACACGAAGCACGAAGCCGAAGGCTCCCGCCCGAAAGTAACGGCTCGCAGGGGGGACAACATGGAACACCGGTTGAACGAGGCGATCGCGCTTCTGGATCGCGGTGTAGTCACGACCACGACCCTCGGCCGGGCTCGCGTCTCTCTGTGTCGAACGGCCACTGGACCGGGCGCAACGGTTCGTGTGCTGTCACATTCGGACGAAGTGCTCCTCTCATTGAACTTCGTGGTTGATCAGGACATTCCGAGACTACTCGAGGTCCGCAAGCGAATACCGTTCGGACGAAGGCGGACCTTCGACATCCTCGTTGGGAAGCGAATCTGCAGTACCTGGCAGTCGTTTGTCCTGGAACGAGGTGGATTCGACGCACGGGTCTCCGTCCTCTTCGGGTGGGCAACGGAGAGAACTCGGCTCACTTGGCACAGACAGCTGCTCCCGAACTTGAAGCAGCCAGGGAAGTGGGCACCGTGGCTCGCGGTCACAGCGATTGCCATCGCTTTGGGTGTCGTCGAATGGAGGCTGCTTCGTGGCGCATACGGCGATAGCCAGCCTTCGCCGTCGGTCGCGGTAGACATCGGTCGAAGCATCGCCGAGTTGCTCAGCGGCCTCGCCGTTGTGGCTGCCCTACTGTTTACTTGGCGAAGCGTTCGCGCGACTGAACGACAGCTTCTCGATCAACGGATTGCTTCTCAGGAGGCGGCAAGAATCGCCAACCAAGCGCAGCTCATGGACAGATTCGTCCGTGCCATCGAATTGCTCGAGGCGGGGCGTCCCGCAGCGACAATGGGCGCAGTCTACGCCCTCAGTCGCATCGGCCGCGACTCGATAGAGGATCATCCGGCGGTTGCTAACGTCCTGCTGGCCGAAACTCGTCGGCTGTGCGGCAAGCAAGTCCATGATGCGGAATCTGCGCAGACGCGCCGGATCTTGTTTAGGGCACTCGTACAAAGGCACCTTGGCGTGGAAACCGAGATGTCAGCACGAGAGACATATCGCTTCGATCTGGATCTCCGAGGGCTTCACCTTGAGGGTGTCGAAGAGATTGGCCCGTACTTGAGGGGAGCGCGACTTTCGGGCGTGCACCTGCAAGGAAGTGTGCTTCGCGGTGCCGCATTTGAGGGTGCGGACTTGGATCATGCAAACCTCGAGGACGCGGACCTACGCTACGCGACGTTTGGACCATTCAAACAGACGCACAATCAGAGTGTGCTGACGACGGGAACGCGGCCCTTCAAGGGTCTCAACCTCCGAGGAGCCAATCTCCGAGGGGCAGTCGGCCTGACTCGCGAGCTGCTATCCGAGTCATTGATCGACGCACGGACGGTCCCGCCCACGGATCCACCGCCGACTTGGTGGCCAGATCTGGTCACGTAGTCCCTCAGCTTTCCTTCGAGCGCTTCTCCGCGATCTGGTTCAAGAGGTCGATCTGCACCTCCTGCATCTCGACGAGGTGCTCCCACTGCGCGTGGAGCAGATGGTCGACCTTGTCGTGGAGACTCGCGATCTCGAGCTCGGCCTTGAGGTTCACGCGGAAGTCCTGGTCCGCCTTGCGGCGGTCGTACGCCGACATCCGGTTCTGCGACATCATGATCACCGGCGCCTGGAGCGCGGCGATGCAGGAGAGGACGAGGTTCAGAAGGATGTACGGGTACGGATCGAATGCCCCCTTTTGGAGAAACACCGTGTTCAACGCGATCCACGACAGGAGGATCAGGACGAACGTGATGACGAATCCCCACGATCCGCCGACGCGGGCGACGGCGTCCGCGACCTTCTGACCGCGCGTCGCCGAGCGCTGGAATTCCTCGTCGACCTGCTCGGCGACGGCCATGTGGTCGACCGCCTTCTGCGCCACTTCGGATTCGATCGCCGACAGCTCGCCGCGATCCTTGACGAGATCCTTGAGCAGGTGATCGAGGCGCTCGCGGTTCAGGCAATCGGGACAGACGACCGCATCGGAGTTCCAGCGATCCGGGTACTTCTCCAGGAGGAACTTCGCGACGGCCGGACGGATGCCGCGCGCGTGCCGCAGTCGCTGGTGCGGCTGGTCGTGGCCGCAGAGAGAGCAGTTACTGTCGTTCGACGTCACCACAACCACCCCGCCCCTTCCTCGATGCTCGCGCTCGTCACGCGCTTGCCGCGCAATCCGTCGAAGATCCCGAGCGCCTTCCCGACGACCGCCTTCGCCTGCCCGCGGAAGAGTCCCGCGACCCACAGGAACGGCAGCGTGAGCACGTCGTAGGCGAGGAAGCGCACCCACTCGCGCGCGCGCGCGTGCCGCTTCAGGAACCAGATCGAGTTCACGCCCATCATGTACTTCCGCCGCGGGTTGTATCCCCCGCCCGTCGCGCTCGAGCTCGCGTGGTACGCCGCCGCGTCGCCGACGAGGCGCACGCCGAAGCCCGCACGCTTCGCGCGCAGGCACAGGTCGACGTCCTCCATGTACGCGAAGTACTTCGCGTCGAACATCCCGACCTTCTCGAGAACTTCCCGACGCACGAGCAGCGCGCAGCCCGCGACGTAGTCGACGTCGCGCGACGCGCGCCACTCCGGCCCGTCGAGCTGCCGGTGTCCGAGCAGCGTCGAGAGGTTCTCCTTCCACGTCAGCATCCCCCCCGCGCACCACACACGCCCGGGCTCGCTCTTGTAGAGGACGCGCGGGCCGACGATACCGACGTCGGTCTTCTCGGCGAGCGCACGGACGAGCAGATCGAGCGACCCGGCCGGCAGGCGCACGTCGTTGTTCACGAAGAACACGTGGCCCGCGCCGCGCGCGAGCGCCTCGCGCCCGCCCTGGTTCGCGCCCTCGCCGAAACCCAGATTCTCGCGGTTGCGGAGCAGCAGGACTCCGGGGAAGCGCCGCGCGATCTCGTCTGCGGATCCGTCGACCGATCCGTTGTCGACGAACACGATCTCGGACGGCGCGAGGCCCTGCGCGAGGAGCGAGTCCAGGCACTCGACGTTCTGCTCGCCGCCGTTCCAGTTGACGACGACGGCGAAGGTCCTCGATGCCTTCACGGAGTCTCGCTCGGGGGTCGCCATCCGACGAATCCTACTGTGCGCGCGCGCCAGCGGTCTTCACGCCGGCGTGTCGCCCGTCTTCTCGACCCCGGTCTTCTCGATCTCGGAGAGGATCCAGCCCGATGCGAGCACGGTCTGGATCTTCTCGCCGGCCGCGAGATCCGCGGGATCGCGGAGAGCCGCGGTGCCGCCCGCGCGCGTCGTGATCGAGTAGCCGCGCTCGAGCACGGCGAACGGCGACGTCGCCGCCAGCGAAGCGTGCGCGACCTCGAGACGCCGCGCGGCGTCGGCGAGCGGGGCGTCGATCGCGCGCGCGAGGCGCGGCGCGCAGGCCGCGACGCGCGCGAGACTCTTCTCGAGGCGCAGCGCCGGGCTCTGGCGGGAGAGCCGCGACGCCCCGCGCGCGAGACGGGAATTCGCGCGCTCGAGCACCGCGCGGCCGGCGAGGCGCAGCGAGTGCGCGTGGTGGGCGAGGGCGTCCGTGCGCCGGTCGAGGAGGAAGCCCGCCCCGCGCAGCGTCGGCGACGCGGCCACGCGCGCGAGGCGCTCGGCGCGGTCCGCGAGCACGCCGTCGATCGCCTGCAGAAGGTGGTTCCGCGCACGATCGAGTTCCTCGAGGAGCACGGCGCGATCGGGGATCACGGTCTGCGCGGCGTCGGTCGGCGTGTGCCCGCGGTGGTCGGCGACGAGGTCGGCGAGCGTCACGTCGGTCTCGTGGCCGACCCCGGTGACGACCGGGACGCTCGCCGCGCGGATCGCCTCGGCGACGGCGCGCTCGTTGAAGGCCCACAGGTCCTCGAGCGAGCCGCCCCCGCGGCAGACGACGATCACGTCGACGCCGGTCGCGTCGAGACGCCGGATCGCGGCCGCGATCTCCTCGGCCGCGCCGGCGCCCTGGACGGACGTGTGCGCGAGGCGCACCGGGTACAGCGGCCAGCGCAGGGAGCGCGTGCGCAGGAAATCCTGGAGCGCCGCGCCGTCGCGCGACGTCACGACGCCGACGATCGCCGGCATCGCCGGCAGCGCGCGCTTGCGGTCGAACCACCCGAGAGCCTTGAGCTCCTCCTTCAGCTTCTCGAGGCGCAGCAGGAGGGCGCCGAGCCCGGCCTGCTCGAGCCGCTGGACGTTCAAGCTGTACGTTCCGCGCGGTCCGTACACGTCGAGGCGCCCGTGTGCGACGACCTGCGCGCCCTCGGCGAGATCGAAGCGGACCGCCGAGGCGACCTGGCTCCGCCAGATCGTGCACGAGATCTTCGCGTCGATGTCCTTGAGATCGAAGTAGACGTGGCCCGAAGCCGCGCGGACGACGCGCGTCACTTCCCCTTCGACGCGGATGCGGCCGAGTTCCTCGAGCGCGCTCTTGATCTCGCGCGTGAGCTCGCCGACGGTCCACAGCTTGGGGCTCGCCTCCGTGGCACCGGCGAACGCTTCGAAGAGATCGGGATCGTCGGGGGCGGGCACACGGCCGTTATCCAGCCGCGGCGTTCCCGCGTCAACGTCGAGGGCGCGACCCGCCTACCGCGCGTCGGGCGGTTCGGAGAGTCCGGGGATCCCGGCCTTCGTCCAGGCCTCGACCGACGCGCGCGGCAGGAAGATGCGGTAGCGGCCGTCGAGGAACGGGGTCTTCGAGTCGCCGCGCAGCTGAGCGCCGTCCAGGAGCTCGATCCGGACGCCGCGCTCCTGCGCGGAGATCTCCATGCGGTCCGCGAACAGCTTGCGCTCGAGGCGGCCCTGCGCGTCGAGCCCGTCGAGCTGCACGTCGCGGAGCACGCCGTCGCGCACGCCGCCGAAGGAGACGAGCCGCCACCAGCCCCCGGACACGTCCTCGCGGAGGAGGAGGTTCAAGGCCGCGCGCGTCTGCCCGAGATCCCAGCGCAGGTCGTAGTCCGGCGGCGCCTTGTCCTCGTCGCGGAAGAGCTCCGGGACCGACGCGATCCACGGCGTCGGATCGGTCTCGGGCATCTCGATGCGGCGCGCGCCGCCGCGGCCCTCCTCCGTCATCGGTCCCTCGAACGCGCGCTTCTCGCCGGCGCGCCGCTCGAAACCGTCTTCGAGCACGAGCGTCACCGTCCGCGCGGCTCGGCTGCCCTCGAGCCGCAGCCGGCGCGCGACGAGGGATGCGACCGGCCGTCCGCGGTCGTCGAGCGCGCGCAGGACGACGGGCCCCGTGAAGCCTCCGCCGAGCGTGCCGGATTCGAGCAGGTCGAATCCGGTCACTTGATCGAGCGTGAACAGCGTTTTCAGGGCGACGGCGATCTCGCGGTCGCGCCGCGTCAGCGATTGACGCGCCTTCGTGCGCGCCTCGTCCTCGTCGTCCGGCGCGGCCCCGGCGTCGGCCGCCGGCGCCGCGTTCGGATCCGCGATCGGCTGGAACTTCGCTTCGACCGCGTCCGCGGCCGGCGAGAGCTGCGTGAGCGCCTTCGTGTAGCGGACCCACTCCTCCTCGCGGGCGACGCGCTTCGCGGTCGCATCCTGGAGCTCGCCCTCGAGCTCCGCGATCCGCGTCCGCGCCCCGGCGAGCTCCGCGCGCAACGCGGTCGCGTCCGCGCCCGCGTTGCGCTCCGGTTCGACCCGTGCCTGGCCGCTCGCGCTCTCCCGGCCGCAGGCGCTCGCGACGAGCGCCAGGGCCGCGACGATCACTGCTGCGCGTCCCAGTCGGCCTTCTTGTTCTTGTTCCACCAGTTCAGCCACTTGTCGGGGTCGCGCTCGTCGTGCTTGCTCAGCTTGCCGAGGCTCGTGATGATCGGCGCGGCGATCACGTCGTACTTCTCGCGCGCGGTCGTGTCGTTCACGTTCATGTCCTTGGCGCCCTTCGCGGACATCAAGGTCTTCAGCAGCGACTCAAACATGTCCTTGCGCGTGTCGAGGTCGACCTCGTTGAACTCGCCCAGAGCCTCGGCCGCGGCCCCGATCAGCGACGACGTCTTGTTGTCGAGGTTCATCGTCAGCGTCTTGATGGCCTTCTTGTCCTTCGTCTTGCCGAGGCTGAGGATCAGGCGGTGCTGGACCGCGTTGTCCTTGCGCAGATCCTTCTGCCCGATCCAGCTGATCAATGCCGCGGTGCTGTCCGGACCCATCTCGCCGAGCGCGACGGCCGCGGCGAGGTACAGCTGGTTGTCGGGCGGCTGGCCTTCCTTCTCGAGCCGCCGCTCCTCGAAGCAGTGCGAGATGCCCTTGACGATCAGCGCCTTGTCCTTCGGACCGGAGTTCTTGAACTCCTGGTTCAGCTGATCGATCACCGCGACGGCGTCCTTGTCCTCCTTCCCCGCCTTGCCCGCGTGGTCCTTCAGCTTGTCGAGGAGAGTCGCGACCTCGGGCCGCTTGTCGGCGGGCGTCGGCGCGGGATCCTGCGATCCGCTCGCGGAGGGAGAAGTGAACGGGAGGAGGGAGAGAAGGACGAACGCACCTGCGTGGAACATGATCGTCACCTGTTCGATGCCTGTCGGGACCGCCACCTTATAGGGTCGAGCGCCGTCCGTCACGAGGCCGCGTAAGAAGCTCGAAAGCCCGCTTTCTTCCCCGCGTCGGCCGCGGCCTCCGAGGGCTCGAGAGCCGCCGCGAGCGCCGCGCCCTTGGCCAGCGTCTCCTCGTCCTCCGCCGCGGCGTCCGAGGACCACGTGATCCCGCCGCCGACGTGGAACGACACTTCGCCCGGACGCCACACGAGCGTGCGGATCAGGATGTTCCAGCACGCACGTCCGCGCGTGTCGAGGAACCCGAGCGAGCCCGTGAAGAAGCCGCGACCCTCGCCCTCGAGCTCGGCGATCGCGTCCATCGCGGCGAGCTTCGGCGCGCCCGTGATCGAGGCACCCGGGAAGAGCGCCGCCAGGAAGTCGACGGCGTCCGTCCCGGCGCGGGGCGTCGCGACGACGTCGGCGACGAGGTGATGGACCGCCGCGTACGTCTCGAGGCGCGGGAACGCCTCCGTGCGGACGCTGCCCGGCGCGCTGACGCGGCCGAGGTCGTTGCGCGCGAGGTCGACGATCATCGCGAGCTCGGCGCGGTCCTTCGTGCTCGCGAGGAGCGCGCGCGCGGCCTCCGCGTCCGCCTCGGGGCTCGCACCCCGGCGCGCGGTGCCCTTGATCGGACGGGTGCGCGCGCTCGCGCCGTCGAACTCGAGGAGGAGCTCGGGCGACGAGGAGAGCAGCGCGCCGGGTCCCGCCTCGCCCTCCCAGGCTAGATACCCGCCGTACGGAGCCGGATTCCGCGCGCGCAAGCTGCGGTAGAGGTCGATCGGGCCGCCAGCGACCGCGCGCGTGAACCGGTGCGCGAGATTCGCCTGGTAGAAGTCGCCCGCGGCGATGCGCTCGCGCGCGCGCTCGATGCGCGCGCGGTGGACCGCCGGAGCCGTGTGGCGCACCAGCGGACCCAGGGGCCGGACGACGGGCGGAGGAGCAGGCTCCGCGAGCAGAGCGAGGAGTTCGGCTCGGCGCGACGCTGGACGCCCGTCGCCGGCGTCCTCGCCGAGCACGAGCCAGTTGCGACCTGCGCTCTCGTCGCGCACGACGAAGTCGACGTACGTGCCGCCGGCGACGCGCGGCGAGCTCCACGGATCCCGCGGCGCGCGGACCGGTCGCTCGCCCGCGACGCCGAGGTCGTACGCGAGCGCGCCGAGGAACCCGCCGTGGAACGGACCCGGGACCGCGTCGCCGGGCTCGACCTTGAGCCCCGCGACCGCCGCGCGGATGCCGGCGAGATCGCGCGGCGTCTCGAAGCCGCGCAGAGGGTCGAAAGCGACGACGCTGAAGCGCCGCGGCGTTCCACCCGCGCTGTCGAGAGCCGCGAGCGAACGGCGCGACCGCAGGCGCGCGAGGAGCTCGCCCGCGTCGAGCGCGTCCGGCAAGGCGACGACGCGCGGCCGGAAGCGCACGGGACTCAGACCTCCGCCGGCTGGACCGGCGCGTGCCGCGGGAACGTGGCCCCGTAGCGCGCACGGTACGCGGCCGCGATGAGCGCGGAGGCGACGAGCACGCCCGCTCCGGCGAGGAACGGCACCTGCGCGCCGTGCGCGGTGAAGAGGACACCAGCCGAGAGAGGGCCCGTCATGCGCGCGAGGCTCAGCATGGACTGGTTCAGACCGAGGAACGCGCCCTGTTCGTCGACCGGCGAGGCCCGCGAGACGAGGCTCTGCAGCGCCGGATTGTTCAGCCCGAAGCCGAGCGGCATCACGACGCACGCGACGATCACGACGGACCAGTTCGGCGCGAGCCCGAGGATCAGGAACGAGATCGCGAGGAGCGCGGGTCCGACGACGGCGAGCGTCGTCTCGCCGAAGCGCGGCACGAGACGGCGGATGAGGCCGCCCTGGATGATCGCCGACAGGATCCCGATCAATCCCATGTAGCGTCCGACGATCGGCGCCGCCTTGAGCACGTCGTGCGTTCCGTCCCGGTCGAACACGGCCGGGAACCGCTCGAGCCCGAACAGCACGAACATCGACTCGAACGCGGAGAACGAGAAGATGAAGAGGAAGCTCAGGACGAGGACGATCCCGATCCGCCCGTCGGCGAACGCGCGGCGGACCTGGTCGAGGTGGAAGATGCGGGAGGCGGATCGCCGCTCGCGCGGGGGCTCGACGAGGTTCCACGAACCGAAGAGCGCGGCGGCGAGGGAGAGGCCGGCGGCCAGGAATCCGGGCGCGCGGGACGAAATCCCCGCGAGCTCTCCGCCGATCCACGGACCGAGCGTGAAGCCGAGGCCGAACGCGGCGCCGATCAGGCCCATCCCCTTCGCGCGGTTCTCGGGCGTCGTCACGTCGGCGATGTAGGCCTGGGCCGTCGAGACGTTCGCGCCGAAGAAGCCGGCGCAGAGCCTGGACACGAACAGGAGGGGCATCGATCCCGCGAGGGCGAACAGCACGTAGGAGGCCGCGGTGCCGAGGAGCCCGCCGACGAGGACCGGCTTCCGGCCGATCCGGTCCGACAGGCGCCCCCACATCGGCGCGAAGACGAACTGCATCCCCGAGAAGCAGCCGAAGAGCAGGCCGAGCTCCGTCTCGCTCGCGTGGTAGACCCGCGAGTAGAGCGGCAGGAGCGGGATGACGATCCCGAACCCGAGAAGGTCGATGAATACCGTCAGGAAGATCAGGAGCAGCGGGGAGCGGCCCGAGGCGCGGGGAGGCGGCATGTGGGCCGGATTCTAGGTACGTGCGGTGCAACGGGGAAGGCGCGGAGAGTTCGGGGGTTCAGCACGGGCCCGAATCCGGCCGATAATTCCCGATCATGAAGAGTCAACTCGGCATCGTCGCGATCGCCGTCGCCGCACTCGTGTGCGGACTGGCATCCTCACAGAACACTCCGGTCCAGGATCCCGCCGTCCAGCGGGCCGACAAGCTCGAGAAGGATCTCGCCGCGACACGACTGCGCGTCGAGGCGCTGTCCGCCGAAGTCGCCGACATGAAGAAGCAGACCGCGGGCACGCTCGCGTATCTCGAATCTACGGCGAAGAGCGCCGCGCAGATGGCGGCGGTGCTCGACGAGTCCGAGAAGGCGGGCTTCACGTACGGCCTGAACCCCGACTCGCGCCACATCCTGCTGCGCGGTTGGAGGGACTACCTCGCGTCGCTGCAGAAGGACGTGCCGCAGGCCGACGCCCCGCCGCCGCCGCCCGCTCCGGTGAAGCCCGCGGCGAAGCCGCCGGCGAAGACGACCGTGAAGAGCGGGGGCTGACCCGCCTCGCGGTAGACTCCGCGGGCCGAGGAGGTTCCGCGATGACCCGAGCCGACGTCTTCTCGATTTCGCTCAAGCTCGCCGCCGTCTACGTCTGGATCCAGGGGCTCCACTCCCTCGCCCTGCTCGGGTTGTTCGTGCGGCAGCTCTACGAGCCGGACCAGCCTGCGTTCTTCGTGCTCGCGCCCTTCTTCGCAGGCGTGCTCATGCTCGCCGGCGTCGGAGCCGCACTGTGGTTCTCGAGCGGGTTCCTGGCCGCGCGACTCGAGGGCGGGCACACGCAGGTTTCCCTCGCGGACCGCGCCGGCATCGGAGCCCTCGGGCTGCGCATCGGCGCGATCCTGATCGTCGACCGCGCGATCGGCGCCGTGTTCAGCGCGCTCTTCCAGGTCCGCGTCGCGCGCCTCGACCACCACTGGGGCGGGGTCTGGACGAACGCCGCGGTCGTCGCGCTGCTCCTCGCGATCAGCGCGTGGATGTTCCTGTGCGCCGAAGGAATCGCGGCGCGATTCTTCGCGAAGGGAGCGCCCAGCTCCACGGAGTCGCGGTACGGCGCGCTCCAGGCCGTCGCTTTCTCCGTCGCCGGGCTCTGCATCCTCGTCGCCGCGCTTCCGAGCTTCGTCCCGCTCGTCACCGCCGTGGGCCTGGATTGGACGAACACGATCCAGGCGATCCTGCGCGTCGCGCTCGGCGCCGTGCTCTTCTTCGGAGGAAACACGCTGGCGAGACTGTGGCTGCGCATCCGGAACGCCGTCGTCGAGCCGAAGAGCCGGCCGGTCTAGGTCGTGCGCGCGCACGTCGACGGCTTCCTGAAGGAGCTCGCCGCCGCGCGCGGAGCTTCCGAGCACACGCTGCGCGCGTACCGCGGGGACCTCGAGACCTTCCTCGCGTTCCTCGACGAACGCGGCATCGCGAGCGCGCGCGCCGTGACGCCGCGCACCCTGCGCTCGTTCCTCGCGGAGCTCGACGCGCGCGAGCTCTCGCGCGCCACGATCCAGCGCAAGCTCTCCGCGATGCGCTCGCTCTTCACGCACCTCCTGAAGAAGGGCGCGATCGACGCGCATCCCGCCGCGGGGCTCCGGCAGCGGCGCGGCGAGCGCCGGCTCCCGACGGCGCTCGAGGTCGCCGAAGTCGAGTCCCTGCTCGCGGCTCCCGATCTTTCGACGCACGCCGGCCGGCGCGACCGCGCGATCCTCGAGCTCATGTACTCGGCCGGCACGCGTGCCGCCGAGACGGTCGGACTCGACCGCGGAGACCTCGACCTGCGCCGCGGCGTCGCGCGGGTCCGCGGCAAGGGCCGGAAGGAGCGGATGGCGGCCGTCGGGAGCTTCGCCGCCGACGCGCTCAAGACGTACCTCGCCGATCCGGAGCGCCCGCCTCCCGCGCCGCGCGCCCAGGGGGCCGTCTTCCTGAACCCGCGCGGCGGACGGATCACGACGCGGTCGCTCGGCCGGATCGTCGCGAAGCGCGCGCTCGAGGCCGGCGTCCGGCGGCGCGCGACGCCGCACACGCTGCGCCACAGTTTCGCGACGCACCTCCTCGACCGCGGCGCGGACCTGCGCGCCGTCCAGGAGCTGCTCGGGCACGCGCACCTGACGACGACGCAGATCTACACGCACGTCTCGATCGAGCGCCTGCGCACGATCTACGAGCAGGCGCACCCGCGCGCCGGCGCCTGACTCCCCAATTGGCCCAGCGGCAGGCAGTTGCGGCGACGGGCGCGGCGAGGTTCCGCCCTACGCAACGGATACAGTGACCGGATGCACCCCGGACCCGGTTCCCCGGCGGAGTCCGACGGCGACGCACCCCGTGCTAGCGTCGCGCAGAGGGTCCGGCGCTTCCTCGTCGGCCGGCCCCGCGACCTCACCGACCGGTCGATCTTCCACCGCCTCGCGCTGATCCCCCTGCTCGCGTGGGTGGGCCTCGGCGCGGACGGCCTCTCGTCGTCCGCGTACGGGCCGGAGGAGGCGTTCCTCGCTCTCGGCGGGCACAACCACCTCGCGCTCGTCCTCGCGGTCGTGTCGGCGATCACCGTCCTCGTGATCTCGACCGCGTACGGCTTCATCATCGAGGAGTTCCCGGCCGGCGGCGGCGGCTACTCGGTGGCGACGAAGCTGCTCGGACCGCACGTCGGCGTCATCTCGGGGTGCGCGCTCCTCGTCGACTACATCCTGACGATCACGGTGTCCGTCGCCGCCGCGGGCGACGCGATCTTCAGCCTCGCGCCCCATCTGCACATCTTCTTCAAGTACTTCCTCGAGGTCGTGTTCATCTTCGGGCTCACCGTGCTCAACCTGCGCGGAGCGAAGGAATCGATCCTGGCGCTGCTGCCCGTGTTCCTGCTCTTCCTCGCGACGCACGTCGTCCTCATCGGCGCGGGCATCTTCTTCGGATGGCGCGACGCCCACGCGACCGTCGCGCCGGTGGTGGCAGGCGCGACGGGATCGCCGTCGACGCTCGGCCTGTTCGCGATGCTGCTGCTGCTCGCGCGGGCGTACTCGCTCGGCGGCGGCACGTACACGGGGATCGAGGCCGTTTCGAACGGCATGCCGATCATGCGCGAGCCGCGCGTCCAGACCGCGCGCCGCACGATGCTCTACATGGCGATCTCGCTGTCGCTCACCGCGGCCGGATTGCTGGTGTGCTTCTACCTGCGCGACATCCATCCGGTCGCCGGCAAGACCCTCAATGCCGTCCTCGCCGAGGACATCGGCCGCCGCACGCATCTCGGTTCCGTGTTCACGTTCCTCACGCTGCTCGCCGAGGGCACGCTGCTCGTCGTCGCGGCGCAGGCCGGATTCCTCGACGGACCGCGGATCCTCGCGAACATGGCCGTGGACTCGTGGGTGCCGCGCCGCTTCGCGGGATTGTCGGAACGGCTGACGACGCAGAACGGCATCGTGCTCGTCGGAGGTGCCGCGCTCGTCGCCCTCGTGTACACGCAGGGCAACGTCAAGGATCTCGTCGTGATGTACAGCGTGAACGTGTTCCTCACGTTCACGCTCTCGATGTTCGCGATGCTCCGGTTCTGGCGGAAGGCGAAGCCGAAGCCCGGGCGCAAGCGCCGCACGCTGCTCTTCGCGACGAGCTGCTGCCTGTGCGGCACGATCCTCGTGATCACCGTGATGGAGAAGTTCGTCGAGGGTGCGTGGTTGACGATCGTCGTCACGGGCACCGCCGTGGTGATCTGCATCGTGATCCACAGGCACTACGCGGGCGTCAGCGCGCGCCTCACGGCGCTCGACTCGGTCCTCGATCTCCCGCCTCCGACTCCCCCGCCGCCGGTGCCCGCGCTCGCTCCGAGGGAACCCACCGCGGCCGTCCTCGTCGGCGGCTACGGCGGCGTCGGGATCCACACGCTGCTCTCGGTCCTGCGCACGTTCCCCGGGTACTTCAAGAACTTCGTGTTCCTCTCCGTCGGAGTCGTCGACTCGGGCGTCTTCAAGGGCATCGACGAGATCGACGCGTTGCGCGCCAAGACCGAATCCGACCTCGCCAAGTTCGTCGCGTTCGCGGAGAGGCAGGGTCTGCCCTGCATCTCGCGCGTCGGCATCGGCACGGAGGTCGCTTCGACCGCCGAGGACCTGTGCGACGAGGTCGCGCGCGAGTTCCCCCGCACGGTCTTCTTCGCCAGCAAGGTCGTATTCCCGCAGGAGGAATGGTTCCACCGCATCCTGCACAACGAGACCGCGATGTCGATCCAGCGACGCCTGCGCGGACAGGGGCGGACGCTCGTGGTCCTGCCGGTCCAGGTGCGCTGACTGCGTCAGCGCGCGTTCTTGCCGGACCCGCGGCGCAAGACGTGCTGTCGATCCGCCGCGCGTGCGCCGAACGCCTCGCGCTCGCCGCCCGGCCACGTCACGAGCACGCCCGCGGCCTCCGCGCTCGCGCCGAGGCCGAAGTGCACGCGCGCGTCGTTCGACGAGCAGTAGCTGGAGCACGGCGCAACTTCGCGGCGCAGCTTCCTCCCGAGCGCCTCGAGCTCCACCGACGCACCGGGCACGTCGATTCCACGCGCGTCGACGACCCGCATCTCGATCCAGTGCCCCGCGTGCGGGGCGACGTTGCGCAGGAGGTGGACGCTCCCGTTGTTGTCGAGGTAGGCGAGGTCGACGTCCCCGTCGTTGTCGTAGTCCGCGAACGCGACGCCGCGACTGTTGCCGATCAGGGGCTCGACGGTGCCGCCCTGCGGCACGACCTCCACGAACCGAGCCCCTTCCATGCCGTGGAAGAGATGGTTCGGCTCGGCGTACCGGTCGGTGTCGCTGCAGAACGGACTCCACAGCGCCACTCGCCCGTTGCCGACGTACAAGTCCAGCCGCCCGTCGAGGTCGAAGTCGAAAAGCCCGTCGCCGAAACCCGTGTACGCGAGGCTCGGCGCGACGAGCCCCGACTGCGGCGTCCGGTCGCTGAACGTCCCGCGACGATTCAGGTAGAGGATGTTCGACTCGCTGCGCAAGTTGGTGACGAAGACATCGACGTGTCCGTCACCGTCCACGTCGCCCGTCGCGACGCCCATGCCCGCTCGGGTGACGCCGTTGCGATCCACAGCGATGCCCGAGGCGAGAGCCTTGTCCACGAATCGTCCATTGCCCTGGTTGATCCAGAGCTGGTTCGGCATCGCGTCGTTGGCGACGAACGCGTCGAGTCTTCCATCACGATCGAAGTCCACGAGCGCGAGGCCGAGCCCGTTGCCGAACGCGGTGAGCAGCCCGGCCGACTCCGTCACGTCGGTGAAGCGTCCGCCGCCGTCGTTGCGGTAGAGCGTCGAATGGGCCGGCGCGCTGTAGTTCTTCGGCCCGCAATAGTCCTTCTCGCCCCAAACCGATTTGCACTCGATTTCGGACTCCGCGGACCAATGGAGATAGTTCACGACGAAGAGGTCGAGATCGCCGTCGCCGTCGAAGTCGAAGAACCCGGCACTCGCGCTCCAGCTCGGATCTCCCACGCCGGCGGACTCGGTGGCGTCCGTGAACGTGCCGTCGCCGTTGTTGTGATAGAGGACGTTCGGTCCGAGGTTCGTGACGTACAGGTCGGAGCGGCCGTCGCCGTCGTAGTCGCCGACGGCGCAACCCATCCCGTAACTCCGGTCCCCGAGGCCCGCCTTCGAGGTCACGTCCTCGAACGTCCCGTCTCCGCGGTTCCGGTAGAGCTTGTCGCCGGGCATCTCCCGCGTGCCCGGCACGAGATCGCCGCTCTGCACGCAGTAGAGATCGAGGAGTCCGTCGCCGTCGTAGTCGATCCAACCGACGCCGCCGCACATGATCTCCGGCAGCCAGAAACGCTGCTGGAAGCATCGGACGTGGTGGAACTCGATGCCGCTCCTCGTCGTCACGTCCTCGAACCAGGGGACGGCGTCGGGCACCGTCCTCGGACTCGGGGGCGCAGCCGCGGCGCCGGACCCTTCGGAGCACGCCGCGAGGCAGCCCAACGCGACGAGTGGCACTCCGCGCACGCGTCGGAAGCCGTGGAGCCTCATCGCCTGGAGAGCCCGAGTTGGGCAGCGAGCGCGCGGACGTGCTTGTCGTTCGGTGCCCGCTCGAGGAGTTCCTGCACCTGAGCCATCGCGGTTTCGGTCGCGCCCGCATTCAGATTGAGGCGAGCGAGATTGACGAAAGCGGACAGATTCGTCGGGTCCACGTCGACCGCCATTTGGAACCAGCCCTTCGCTTCGTCCGCGTGACCGCTCAGGGTCGAGATCTCCGCGAGTGCTCCGAACGCGACGGAATCGTGCGGGTCGAGCTCGACGGCGCGCCGCAGCTCCTGGTACGCCGCCTCGAACTCGTGACCGGCGGCGAGGACGCCCGCGCGCGTCCTGTGCGTCCGCGCGACCTGCGGCGCGAGCGCGACCGCCCGGTCGGCGTGCACGCGGGCCTGCTCGAACTGTTTCTTCAGGCTGAAGGCCTCGGCCAGGTCCATGTGCGTCGCGAATTCGTTCTCGTCGAGCGCGAGCGACCGGTTCAGCTGCACGATCGCTTCGTCGGCCCGCCCCAGCGCGAGAAGCGCGGCGCCGTAGTTCGTGATCAGCGTCTTCTGGTCGGGGTTTCGCGCGACCATCCGAGCCCAGATCGCGAGCGCCTCCTCGTTGCGGTTCGCCTTCTCGAGAACCTGGGTCTCGGTGATCTGGCTCATGATGTTGACGCGATAGCTCTTCAGCTCCGCCGAGAGCGGGTCGTCGAGGTAGCGCGTCTTGCCTTCCGCGCCGAGATTCAGCGCGATCGCGGCGTGCTTGGCATCGCCCAATCCCCGGTACGCGAGACCGAGCGCGTACTGCGCCTGCTGGAAGCCCGGATCGTCCTTCACGATCGGCAGGCACAAGTCGCGCGCGCCCGCCCAGTCGTCGCGGGCGATGCACACGAACGCGAGGCCGACCAGGCACGAAGGATGGCCCGGCGCGGCGCCGAGGGCACGACGGAACGCGGCCTCCGATCCGGCGACGTCTCCGAGCTCGAGCAGGACGACGCCGAGGCGATGCTGAACCCCGGGATCGTTCGGAAGCTCGGCCGCGGCCTTGAGGAGGAGCTCGTTCGATTCGACCGTGCGCCCGACTTCCCTCAGCACGACGGCTCGGTGGTAGCGCCACAAGGGCGCGCCGGGATCGAGGATCGCGGCGTTCGCGTAGCTCGCCTCCGCCGGGACCCAGAGGTCGTTCGCCTCGTACACGAGGCCGAGGCTCCCGTGCGCCGAGGCAGTCGACGAAAGCTCACGGACGAGCGCGACGTGCTTCGCGATGAGGTCGCGCACGTCGGGTTCGAGCGTCATCGACCCGGGGGGGAGGACCGGATCGATCGGGGGCTTGGCAGCCGGAGAGCAGCCGATCGCGCAGCAGGCCAAGCCCAGGGCCAGGACCGCGTTCATGATCGAACCCCCTGAGCATAGCGCTGGGACGGAGTCCGGGCTCGATCGACCGAAAACACGGGAGACCGGGCCCTGACCCCGGCCTCCCGTTTCGGAATGGTGACCCCAAGGGGATTTGAACCCCTGTCGCCAGGATGAAAACCTGGTGTCCTAGGCCTGGCTAGACGATGGGGCCGTTGTCGGCGCCGAGCCGCGCGGGACGCGCTCGGGGAGCGGAACGATAGGGAGACCGCGCGAGCCTGTCAACGGAACGGAGCGGAGGACCGCCTCCACCCGGCGGCCTCGAGCCTCGCGATCACGTGGAGGTACTCGCGTTCGAGCCCGTCCGCGAGCTCGCCCGTCCCACGCGCCGGCCCGGGGAGGACGTCCCAGGTGTAGGTCTCGATCTCCAGGTGGAGCTCGGCGACGCCCCAGAGCTCGGGGTGCGCGAGCGCCACGGCGAGGATCCGGTCGGCGTGGTCGCGCGTCGTCGCGAGCCCGCTCTCCCCCAACGCGGCGAGGTCGACCGGGACGTGGAAGTGGCAGCGCCACTCCGGGCACGCGAGCCAATCCGTGCTCGGCGCGCGCTCGGGGTCCAGCGCGCGTGCGAGTTCGGGGAGGTCGCTCGCCTCGCAGCGACCGTCCGGTGCGAGGCCGGTGACCTGGTGCAGGTAGCGCGGCTCGTCCGTCGCGAGGAGCACCGCCCGCGCGCCGGCGCTCGCCGCCGGATCGACGAGCGCGAGCGCGCTCGAGAACTGGAGCTTCCCGAGCGGACCCGATGCCGTCGCGAGCTCGAACGCCTCGGCGGGATCCTCGAACTCGACAGCGGAGTGGCAGGCGTCGAGGCACGCGCCGAGATGACGCCGGAGCACCGCCTCCGGCGCGGCGCCCGCGCAGCGCTCGGGCAGGCTCGCGAGGAACCGCGCGAGCGACGCGTTGTCACCGCACAGCGCGCGCGGTTCCGCCTCGAGCGAAAGCACGATCCGCGTGCCGGTGCGCTCCTCGATCGCCGCGAGGCCCGCGGCCGCGCGCGCCAGGTTCCGCGCGCACGCGCGCAGGTCCTCCTCCCCGCGGACGTCGGCGCCGAACGCACCGGTGTGCGTGCTGATCGACACGTGCGAACGCGCGGGACCGCCCGCCGCGCGCGCGACGTGCGCGGCGACGTGCGCGACGTCGAGCGTGAACCGGACGCGGTCCTCCTCCATCCACGTCGGGCGGAAGACGGCGGACTTCAGCCCGTCGGCGTGGAAGCCTCCGGCCGGGAACGCGTTGTAGGTGAAGGGATCGAGCCCGTTCTCCACGACGAGCTCGACGAGGCGCGCGAGATCGCCGGCGCCGCTCTCGCTCGCGAGGCGCCGCGCGAGCCGCGCGGGGAGGTACAGCCCCGCGCCGAACGGCTCGTCCCTGCGCGCGACGCGGTCCCGCAGCGGCAGCGTCACGTCGCGCATGCCCGCGAGCATCTGCGCGAACTCCTCCGCCGCGTGCACGTTCAGGCAGTAGGCGAGGCGCACCCGCGCGCGCGGATGATCGGAGTGAGTCCAGAGCATGCGCCCGACGCCGCGCGCTCTAGACCTGGATCCCCTCGTCGATGAGGAGAACCGGGATCCCGTCGCGGATCGGATACACGATCTTGCCGTCCTGGCGCACGAGGCCGCCTTCCAGCGCGTCCTTCACCGCGGCGCCGGTGCGGTTCGCGCCCTGGCCGGCCGCGATCCGGTCGTTGATGCGCTTCAGGAGATCGGCGCCGGCTTCCTCGAGAGGCTGGTGCGTCTCGGGACACGCGAGGATCTGCAGGAGGTCCTTGTCGATCACGGTCGCCTGAGCATCCCCGATCGAGGCCCGATTTCCAAGCCCGGGCGTCGGGCTTGACAGGAAAGCGCGACGCCCGGAGTCTGCGCACGCGATGGACGCGCTCCGATTCGGGTTCTCGATCGGCCTGGTCTGCGCCGGCCTCGCGCTCGCGAGTAGCGGCGGGAAGGTCGAGCTCCCGAAGGGACGCGCCGCGGACGCGGCCGAGAAGGTCGGACCGGACGTCCGGCCCGCGTCCTTGCCCGCGCTCGCTGCGGACGCCTGGAAGGCGCCGGAGACGTGGGCGCGCTTCGCGGCGCTGCTCTCCGCCGAAGCTCCGGCGACGGTTCCCGATCCGCAGAAGCGCGCCGAGCTCGCCGTGCTCGCGATGGCGCAGTCGCGTTGGGACGATGCGTGGGCGCGCTTCGCCGAGTGCGCGTCGTCGCCGCCCGCACTCGCCGCGCTCTTGCCGCGGTTCCTGCCCGGCGCGCCGGCGTCGGACGCGGCGCTGCCCGACGGCGTCGTCCTGCGCCCGGCGCTGCCCCCGCACGCGACTTCCCCCGAGAGCATCCCGCGCGGCGCGATCGAGCGTCGCGCGATGCGCGTCGAGGGCGTGCGCGTCGGCGCGGCGACGCTCGCGCTGCGCGTCTCCGTCGAGGGCGAAGGCGTCGAGATCGACGTCGAGCACCAGGGCGGCGGCGACGCGAAGCTCCAGATCGCGATCCCGGCGGATCCGCAGTACGCGTTCGCCGACGAGTACGTCGACTGGTTCCGCCAGGAGCAGCGCGGCGTCCCCCACGAGGTCGTCGTGCACGCGGGCGACGAGCCGCACACGCTGTACGCGCGCTTCGAGCCGCGCCGACCCGAGTGGCCGTCCCTCGTGCCCGAAAAGCTCCCGGCGCAGCTCGACCGCGGCACGCTGTGGCTCGATCCGGGCGCCGACACGAGCGATCGCCTGCTGCTCGAAGCGGTCGCGCAGGCGCTCGCGAACGGTCCCTTGAAAATCCCGACGAGGATTCGCGGCCCCCGCGCGCCGCGCGAGGAGGAGCTCGGCGTCCGCATCGATCTCTCCGACGCCGCAGCGCGTTCGAGGAAACTCGCGTGGATCGCGGGCGCGGTCGAAGAGCGCGCGCTCGCACGCGCGCGTTGAATCCGGAAGGCGCGGCCGGGTAGGCTTCCCGCTCGCGGCGGCGCCGAGCGACCGCGAGAAAAGGACTTCCCGATGAACTGGACGATGGAGACGGTGTACCTCGGCTGCGCCGCGGCGGGCGGCACCGTCCTGCTCGTCCAGACCGGGATGATGCTGCTCGGCGGTGGCGGCCACGACGGAGACGTCGGCCACGTCGACCATTCCGGCATCGGACACTCCGGTAGCGGCGACCAGCACGGCGGCGACTCGGGCCTGTCGCTGCTCTCGGTGCGGAGCATCGCGGCGTTCCTCACGTTCTTCGGTCTCGCGGGCTTCGGCGGAACGAGCTCGGGCTGGGGCACGTTCCAGACGATGGGCGCGGCGCTCGCGGCCGGCGCGGTGATGCTCGTCGCCGTCGCGTGGATCTTCAGCCTGCAAGGCCGCCTGTACTCGCAAGGGAATCTCGATCCGAGCAACGCCGTCGGCCACACGGCGCGCGTGTACCTGCGCATCCCCGGCGCGAATTCCGGCAAGGGGAAGATCACGGTGTCGATCCAGGGGCGCACGCACGAGTTCAGCGCCTCGACGGCGGGTCCCGAGATCTCCACCGGCCGTGAAGTGAAGGTCGTCCGACAGATCACGCAGGACACGTTCGAAGTCGAAGGTCTCGCGTAGGGAGAAGGAGGAGTCCGTGAGTCACTCGATGTTCGCTTGGATCCAGGCCCCGGAGATCCCCGCCCAGCTGGCGTGGCTCCTCATGGTGGTGTTCGGCGTCATCATCCTGATGAGCTTCCTGCTCGTCATCGCGCGCCGGTACAAGCGCTGCCCGTCGAACCGCATCCTCGTGATCTACGGGAAGACCGGCGCGGGACGCTCGGCGAAGTGCCTGCACGGCGGCGGCGCGTTCGTCTGGCCGCTGATCCAGAACTACGAGTACCTCTCGCTCGATCCGGTGCAGATCGAGATCCCGCTGCAGGGCGCGCTCTCGATCGAGAACATCCGCGTCAACGTGCCGAGCGTCTTCACCGTCGCGATCGGGACCGACGAGGAGACGATGACGAACGCCGCGATCCGCCTCCTCGGCCTCGAGACGAAGGACATCGTCAAGCAGGCCGAGGACATGATCTTCGGCCAGCTCCGGCAGGTGATCGCCTCGATGCGGATCGAGGAGATCAACAAGGACCGCGACGTCTTCCTCGAGAAGGTGCAGACGTCGCTCGAGCCCGAGCTGCGCAAGATCGGCCTCGTGCTGATCAACGTGAACATCAAGGACATCACCGACGAGTCCGGCTACATCGAGGCGATCGGCAAGAAGGCGGCGTCCGAAGCGATCCAGCAGGCCGCGATCGACGTCTCGCAGCAGGTGAAGAAGGGCGCGACCGGCGTCGCCGAGGCGGATCGCGATAAGGCGATCGCCGTCGCCAACGCGGAGAAGCTCCGCGACATGGGCACGAAGGAGGCGGAGCGCGACCGTCTCGTGCGGCTCGCCGACCTGGAGAAGGAGCGCAAGATCGGCGAGCAGGCGGCGGCCTACCTCCAGGAGGCCGCCATCCGGGACCAGGAGCGGACGATGCGCATCTCGGTCGCCGATGCGAACGCGAAGGCCGTCGCCGGCGAGAACAAGGCGAAGGCCGACATCGCGAACGTCAACGCCGAGCTCAAGGTCAAGGAAGCCGAGGCCTACCAGCTGGGCGAGACGCGCACGCGCGTCGCGCAGGCGGCGGTGCTCGAGGCGCAGTACCTCGCGCAGGCGAAGGCCGCCGAGGCACAGGGCAAGTCGATCGAGGCGCAGAAGCGTGCGGAGCTCGAGGCGCTCGCGAAGGCGATGAAGGCGCAGGTGATCGTCGACGCGGAAGCCGCGGCCGAGCGGCGCAAGATCGAGGCACAGGGCGAAGCTGCCGCGATCTTCGCGAAGCTCGACGCCGAAGCGCGCGGCAACTACGAGATCCTGGCGAAGAAGGGGCAAGGGTTGAAGCTGATCGTCGAGAGCTGCGGAGGCGCCCAGGAAGCGTTCCAGATGCTCATGCTCGAGCACATCGAGGAGCTCTCGAAGACCGCGGCGGCCGCGATCGCCAACGTCAAGTTCGACAAGATCGTCGTGTGGGACGGCGGAGGCGGCGACCCGAAGAACGGCACCTCCGGCTTCCTCCGCGGACTGGCCGGCGCGCTCCCGCCGATGATGCACATGATGCGCGACATCGGCGGCGTCGAGATGCCCGAGTACTTCGGCAAGCTCGTCGAGCAGGAAGCGCAGAAGAAGGCCGCGGGCGAGGTCCCCGGTCCCCCGCCGGCGGCGACGAAGAAGACCTGAGCCATGTTCGTCGAGCACCGCAGGCGGCTCCTCGAGCTGCTGCGCGCGGAACGCGCCGCCGCCGTCCTGCCGACGGCGACGCACAAGGTGCGCAACCACGATTCGCACTACCGTTTCCGGCCCGACAGCGACTTCTGGTACCTGACCGGCTTCGCCGAACCGGAGGCGGTGCTCGTCCTCGTGCCGCGCGCGGGCCGGAGCGGACCGGAGAGCGTGCTGTTCCTGCGCGAGAAGGACCGCGAGCAGGAGATCTGGAACGGCCGGCGGCTCGGAGTCACCGCCGCGCCCGCGGCGCTCGGCGTCGACGAGGCGCGCCCGATCGAACGACTCGAGCAGGACCTGCCCGCCCTGCTCGAGGGATGCGAGCGGATCATGTACCGCACGGGGATCGACGAGACGCGCGACCGGTTGATGCTCGAGACTCTCTCGCGGCTGCGCGCGCGCGCCCGCGGGCTCGTCTCGCCGCCGATCGATCTGCTCGACACGGCCCCGCTCGTCCACGAGCTGCGCCTCAAGAAGACCCCCGCCGAGGTCGAGATCCTGCGCCGCGCCGCCGCCGTGACGCGCGAAGCACACCTCGCCGCGATGGATCGCGCGCGACCCGGCGTGCGCGAGTGCGAAGTCGACGCGGCGCTCGAGCACGCGTTCCGTCGCCTCGGCAGCACCGGACCCGCGTACACGCCGATCGTCGCCGGCGGCGCGAACGCCACGATCCTGCACTACGTCGAGAACGACCAAGTCCTCCGCGACGGCGACCTCCTGCTGATCGACGCGGGCGGCGAGTGGGAGTACTACGCCTGCGACGTGACGCGCACATTCCCCGTCGGAGGGCGCTTCTCGGCGGACCAGCGCGCGCTCTACGAGGTCGTCCTCGCCGCGCAGCTCGCCGCGATCGACGAGGTGCGACCCGGCGCGCCGTTCACTGCGCCGCACGAGCGCGCGGTCGGCGTCCTGTGCGAGGGTCTCGTGCGCCACGGCCTGCTGCCGGGGCCCGTCGAGGAAGTGGTCCGCTCCGCGTCGTACCGCCGGTTCTACATGCACCGCACGAGCCACTGGCTCGGACTCGACGTGCACGACTGCGGCGCGTACGCGCGCAACGGTGCATCCAGGCTGCTCGAGCCCGGCATGGTCCTCACCGTCGAGCCGGGGCTCTACGTCGCGCCCGACGACGACACGGTCGAGGCGCGGTGGCGCGGGATCGGGATCCGCATCGAGGACGACGTGCTCGTCACCGCAGCGGGCAATGAGATGATCACGCAGGGAATCCCCAAGACCGTCGCGGAGATCGAGTCAGCCCGCGCTCGTCGGACGCTCGAGCCGGTGGGCTGACCGCGGCCCGAAATGACTCGCGGCCCCTCCCGCACAGCCACGCGATGTCGACGCTGACCGGCACCGAGACCGAGCGCTGGTCACTCTCGCGGGCGATCGACGCCTTGTCCGAGTCGGCGCGGCAAGCGGGACACCCGGGGCTCGTCTGGTTCGCGGGGCTCGTGTACACGCTGACCGCCGGGCTCGGCTTCGGCTGGGACGGAGGGCTCGCGCAGTCGATCGACATCCACGTCGCCGGGGCGAAGGGTCGTCTCCCCGGCGGATTCCTCCACTCCCTGGGCAACCTCCCCTTCGAATTCCTGGCGCTGTTCGCGTTGATTCCTTGCGCCGGCATCCTGTTCCTCCCGTGCTTCCGCCTGACGGTCGGGCTCGCTCGGCTCGGGCCCGCGCGCGCCTGGGCCGCGGCGTGCGGCGACCGGAGGACGCCGCGCTTGCGAACCGTGTGGGCGGCGGGCAAGGGCGTCACGCTCTCGGCGTTCGGCCTCTGGCTGCAGCTCGCACTGATGGTCGCTGCCGCCGCGCTGCTCGCGTCGCTGCCGGTCGCGGCGCTCGCGAAGGTGATCGACGGTCCGATCGGCGAGGCCGAGAGCGCCGCGCTCATGGGCGCCGTCCTCGTGCCTCTCATCCTGCTCCTCCTCGGCTACGTGACGATCCTCTCCGTGCTGAACCAGTTCGCGCTGCACAGCCTCGCGCACAACCGCCGCGGCGTGTATTCGGCGCTGCTCCACGGCTGGAGGATCATGCGCAACGACGGCTGGGCGACGGCGCGCGCTGTCCTCGTCGACGTCCTGCTCTTCGTCACCGTGGCGCTCGCGTGGGTCGTCGTGTCCGGCGCGGGCAAGCTGGTCGGGAGCTCCGGCGACGCGATCGCCGTCACGGTGAAGATCGTCCTCACCGGGTTCGCCGGCGTCGCGCGCGCGGGCTACTGGGCGCGCGCGTACCGTTCGCTCGGCGGTTTGTCTGCCGACGACGGCGTGCCCGGACTCTAGTCGGGGCGTGGGTTGGTGACCGCGGAAGGGCTCGAACCTTCGACCTGATGATTAAGAGTCACCTGCTCTACCAACTGAGCTACGCGGCCAGCCTCGCATCGAGGGGCGGGGATTATGTCACCGGACCTCGCGCGTGTGAAGAGCGGCGCAAGGTGGTGAGCGCGGAAGGAATCGAACCTTCGACCTACTGGTTAAAAGCCAGTTGCTCTGCCGACTGAGCTACGCGCCCCGCCCGCTTCAGACCTCCATGATCTCCGCGGTCTTCTTGTCGTGCACCTGGCCGACCTTGTCCTCGAACTCCTTCAGGAGCTTCTGGATCTCGTCGTGGAGCCGGCGCCCTTCGTCCTCGGTCAGCCCGCCGTCCTTGAGGAGGAGATCGGCGTGCTTGTTCATGTCGCGGCGCACGTTGCGCATCGAGATGCGCGTCTCTTCGCACAGCTCCTTGACCTTCCCGGCGTATTTCTTGCGCTGCTCGCCCGAGAGGGGCGGCATCGTCAGACGGATCACCTTGCCGTCGCTCTGCGGTTGCACGCCGAGATCCGATTTCTGGATCGCCTTCGAAACGTCGCCGATCACGGACGCGTCGAACGGCTTGATCAGGATCTGGCGCGGCTCCGGCACGGAGATCGACGCCATCTGGGACAAGGGCGTCGGGACGCCGTAGTAGTCCACGCGGATCCCGTCGACGAGCGCCGGCGAGGCGCGCGAGGTCCGGATCGTGCGCAAGAGGTCCTGGAGGTGGTGCAAGGCCTTGTCGAGCCTCTCGCGCGAGTCCTTGATCGTCTCTTGGTAGGTCATCTTCAGCTCCGGATGCGCGTGCCGAGGTCTTCCCCGCGCACGACGCGTTCGAGATTCCCTTCTTCGAAAAGATTGAACACCACGACGGGGAGGCGGTTCTCCATGCACAGCGTGATCGCCGTGCCGTCCATGATCCGCAGCCCGTCCTTCAGGACGTCCATGTACGAGAGCTCCTCGAAGCGCCGCGCCTTCGGGTCGCGCTTCGGATCGGCCGTGTAGACGCCGTCGACCTTCGTCGCCTTGAGCAGCACGTCGCAGGAGAGCTCGGCTGCGCGCAGGGCCGCGGCAGTGTCCGTCGTGAAGAACGGATTGCCCGTGCCCGCGGCGAGGATCACCGCGCGCCCCTTGTCGAGGTGCGAGAGCGCCACACGGCGCAGGAACGGCTCCGCGACCTGGCGGATCTCGATCGCCGTCATGACGCGCGTCGGGAGCCCCTGCAGCTCGAGCGCGTCGCACAGCGCGAGCGCGTTGATCACGGTCGCGAGCATCCCCATGTAGTCGGCGGTCGCGCGCTGGCCGCCGTGCTTGCTGAACTCGACGCCGCGCAGGATGTTCCCGCCGCCGACGACGATCGCGACCTGCACGCCAGAGCCGGCGACGCGGACGATCTGCCGCGCGATCAGGTGGACGGCGTCGGGGTCGAGCCCGTGTCCGCCCGTGGCGCCGCCCAGGGCTTCACCGGAGAGCTTCAGGAGGATGCGTTGGTAGGGCTTCTGCATGCCGAAGCTCGCGCGACCCCTACTTGCCTATTTGAACGCGGACGAACGCCTCGATCTTCGCGCCCTTGCCGAGCTTCTCCTCCAGGATCTGCTGGACGGTCTTCGTGTCGTCCTTCATCCACTTCTGCTCGGGCAGGACCTGGTCCGCGTAGAACTTCTCGAGCTTGCCGGCGACGATCTTCTGCTGCATCTCGGCGGGCTTCGACTTGACCTCTTCGAGGTAGATGGCGCGCTCGCGCTCGACCGCGGCGGCGGGCACCTGCGCGCGGTCGGAGGAGACCGGGTTGAACACGACGATGTGCTGGCACAGCTCCTTCAGAGCCTCGCCCACCTTGTCCTCGTCGACGTCCGTGGTCACGGAGACGAACGCGGCCTTCTTGCCGTCGTGGTGCACGTAGGAGCCGACCCGCCCCTTCATGTTCTCGAGCCGCGCCATGCGGGCGATCTTGATGTTCTCGCCGATCTTGCCGACCATCAGCTTGAGCGTCTCGCCGACGCTCGTGCCGCCCTTGAGGGGCAGCTTCGCTAGCGCGTCGACGTCGGCGGGATTCTTCTCGGCGACGAGCTCGGCGATGTCGTAGAGGAGCTTGCCGAAGTCGGCCGTGCGCGCGACGAAGTCCGTCTCGCACGTCAGCGCGACGATGCTCCCGACGCGCATCTTCGGCCCGATCCAGGCCTGGACGCGGCCTTCGCCCGTCTCGCGGTCGGCCTTCTTGTCGGCGGTCTTGAGGCCCGCCTTGCGCAGGTTGTCGACCGCGCCCTCGATGTCGCCCTTGCTGGCTTCGAGCGCGCGCTTGCACTCCATGAGGCCGGCGCCGGTGCGCTCGCGGAGATCGCGGACCATTTCGGATGTGATCGTCATGTTCGTCCAGGGATGCGGATGGGTTTCTCGTGCGCGGCCCCCCGCACGCGGGACCGCGAGCTCGTCGTGCGACGTGCGCGGGAGCGCCGGAGTCGGACTAGGGCTCTTCTTCGCCCAGCTTCGCGACGCGGCCGGCGAGTCCGGGGGCGAGACCCTCGCCCTCGTCTTCCGCGTCGAGCAACGCGGCGGCCTTGCCGCCGCCCGCGATCCGCGTGGACATGCCCTCGGGGAGCCGTTGGCCGCGCGTCGGACGGGGTTCGTCGCCCGGAGCGAGCGCTTCGTCGCGCTTCTCGGCGACGCCCATCGACGCCAGGCGTTCGCGGTGGTTCGCCGAGCCTTCCTCGACCGACGTGCCGAGCTGCTCGACGAGGAGGCGCACCGATTTCAGCGCGTCGTCGTTGCCCGGGATCACGATGTCGACCGATTCCGGATCGCAGTCCGTGTCGAGGACGCCGATGACCGCGACGCCCATGCGCCGCGCTTCGCGCACGGCGTTGGCTTCGCGCGCCGGATCGACGACCACCATCGCGCCGGGCATACCGTTCATCTCGCGGATCCCGCCGAGGTTGCGCGTGATCTTGCGGCGCATGCGCCGCATGCTGGAGAGCATCTTCTTGGAGAGCTGGCCGGTGCTGCCGTCCTCCTCCATCTTCTCGAGCTCCTCGAGGCGCTTCAGCCGGCTGCGGATGACCGAGAAGTTGGTCAGCGTGCCGCCGATCCAGCGCTCGGTGACGACGGGCATGCCGGTGCGTTGCCCGGCTTCCTGGATGACGCCCTTGACCTGGCGCTTCGTGCCGACCCATAGAATGGTCGACCCTTCGGCGGCGAGGTGGTAGAGGAGATTCTGCGCACGGAGGACGCCGCGAAGCGTCTCCCGCAGATCGATGATGTGGATGAGGTTGCGGCGGCCGTGGATGAACGGCGCCATCTTCGGATTCCACCGCGACACGCGGCATCCGAAGTGCACACCTGCATCGATGAGCTCTTGTACGGTGACTTGATCCATGGATACGGTTCGCTCCGGGCTTGACCTCGGGTCCTTCGAGGATCCTTCCGACCGCGGCACGGAGCCGCGCGCGGACGTCTTCCTCGAACAGCCGGCGCCCTCCGGAGCGGGCGCCCTGTCGTCCTTTGTGCCCGATGGAACGGGACGCCCGTCCGACGGCCCGGGAATCCGGGACGCCGTAGAGCGGCAAAGGCGGGCCGGGATTCTACCGGGCACACAGGGCCAGTCAACGCTGGGCGCGCGCGACGGGGTCCGCGCGCCCGCGGCGCGGCACCCCGCGGGCGCTCCGGCGGACCGGGGCGCGCCGCCGACGGGGATATACTTTCCGGCCGATCACCTCGCTTCCGCAGCCGGAAACGGGGGTGCGGCGCCTCGCTTGAGCCCCCCGCCCCTCATTCTCTGCTGCGATCACCGCGGCGAAGGTCTCTCCGCGTCGCTCGCCGGGATCGGCGCGCGCGCGTGGACGATCGAGACGAGTCCCGACCCGCGCGCGACCCGGCGCGCGCTCGCAGGTACGCGGCCGGATCTCGTCGTCCTCGACCCGCTCGCCGAGGGCGGATCCGCGGAGCTCGACGAGATCGAACGGCTGCGCGGCGAAGAGGCGCCCGTCCCGGTGCTCGTCGTCGTCGACCCCGGCGACGCGCGCAAGGGAATCCTCGCCGCGCGCGCGCTCGTCCGCGGCGGCTTCGACGTCGTGCACCGCGGCTCCCCGCCGGAGGAATTCGCGCTGCGCGTCGAGCGCCTGCTCGCCGCCGGCGCGGCGGTCGCCGAGATGGCCGAGCTGCGTCACAAGGCGCTCCACGACGACCGCACCGACCTCCTGCGCCCGGCGGCCTTCGAGCAGCGGCTGCTCGAGCACTTCTCCGCGGCCGAACGGCACCATCTCTCGATGGCGCTCGTGATCATCGATCTCGACGGCTTCGGGCGCGTCAACAAGGACTACGACCACACCGTCGGCGACCGCGTGATCGAGCGCGTCGGCGCGGCGATCCGCACCGCGCTGCGCGCCGAGGACGTCGCCGGGCGACTCGGCGGCGACGAGTTCGGCGCGATCCTTCCGTACACGGGCCGGATCGACGCCGCGCACGCCGTCCGCCGGCTCCGCGACGAGATCCGGAACCAGGCCGGGCTCGCCGAGGGACTCCCGCCCGGGAGCACCGTGCGCGCGAGCCTCGGGTTCGAGACCTTCGACGGAGGCGACCTCCGTTCCTGCGCCGAGCTGCGCGCGCACGCCGAGTCCGCGCTGCGCGCCGCGAAGCAGCGCGGCGGCGACCGCGGTGTCTACTTCCGCTCGCTGCGCGCCGGCTGAACGCGTCAGCGCTCGAGGCGGAACGCGGCGAGACGCAGCTCGAAGTCCGGCCCGTAGGCCCAGTCGACGCCGGCGCCCGAGGCGGCGCCCGAAACCGAGATCGACCGCACGTCGCGCGTGGAGAGATCCGCAGCTCCTGCGGCGAAGCGCCGGTATTCGTCATCGTCCTGGAGCAGCGGCCCGAGGAGGAATCCGGCGCGCGCGATCCCGGGCACGAGCCGGAAGGAGCCGACGCTGCCGTCGGCGAGGCGGACCGCGAGCCGCAGGACGGGCGGACGGTACAGGAATCCGGCGGCGCGCCCGCGCAGCGTCGGTTCGACGTGCAATTCGGCCCAGATCCCGACGCCGCTAGCGACGGGATCGATGAAAAACGTCTCGCCGAAGCGGACGCGACGCGTTGCGATCGGCTCGAGGTGCATCGGACGCGCGCGCTCCCTCAGCGCGAGCACGAGGTGCTCCCCCGCCGCGCCGGTGATGTCGTAGCGCGCGAGCAGCACGGGGAGGCACAGGCTGTCGTCCATCGCCGGCAGACGCCCGTCGATCGCGTCGACGATCGTGAACAGGACGTGCGCGGGGGCGGCGTCCCCGGCGAGATGCTCCGCGTTGAGCTGCAGGAGACGCGGGCTGAACGCGCAGTAGCTCTGGATCACGGGACGCGGCGCGTACGCGAGGTCGGCTGCGAGGACGAGGCCGACGCGCGCGGGCACGAGATCCACGGTGCCCGCGAGCGGCGGGAGCGGCGCGTCGGAACGGATCGCCGCGAGCGCCGCTTCGTGCCGCGCGCGGAGGTGCGCGCGGCCGGTGCAGACCTCCGCCGCGGCCTCGATCTCCTCCGGCCAGCTCGCGCTCCACGGCGAGGCCGCGAGCGCGCTCGTCAGCGCGAACACGCCGGCGATCGCGGCGACCGCGGCGACGGACGGAAGGAGGCGGCGCGGCCGCGTCGGATGCTGGATCTGGCTACCGGCGAGAAGCAGGAGGAGCGCCGATTCGCCCTGGACCGCGTGCGGAGCGTCGTAGCGCACGAACGCGGCCTTGAACACGAGGAAGAGGAGTGCGGCGAGCGCGAGGCCGGCCCCGCCGATCGCGCGCGCGAAGAGCCACCCCGCGACGGCCGCGCACGCGAGGAATCCGAGGATCTGCGCGGCCGGAGCCGCGCGGCCCATGCTCTCGGCGTATCCGGCGGAGATCTCGACGGAGGTCGAGAGGTACGACGGGAGCGCCGCGAGCGGCTGTCCCGCGATCCACCACGCCGCGAGGAACGCGGCGCCGAACGTGGCGAGGAGCGAAGGCGCCCGGCGGCGCACGACCACCGCGACGACGGCGACGAGAGCGCCGAGCAGCAGCGTGAACTTCGCGAGGGCCCCAACCGCCGCCGTGACGACGAGGAGATGGAGCAGGATCCTCCCCGTCCTCTCCTGCGCGAGCGTCCAGGCCAGGGCCACGAGCAGGAACTCGAGGTGGAGGAAGAGGTTCGCCTGCGCGCTGCCGACGGCCATCGACTCGACGAGCAGAATCGTCCACGCGAGCGCGAGGAGCGGCGAGCTCGTACGTGCGCGGACGATCCGCCACAGGACGGAGACGAGGAGCAGCGAGACCGCGGCGAAGACCGCGATGCGGACGGCGAACGTCGCCGGGTGGTACGACTCGGTCAGGAGGAAGCCGTACGGGCCGTAGGTGAACACGACGTCGCGACCGCACACGAGCGGGCGGCTCCAGACCTCGTGGAACACCCAGCTCCAGGACGCGTCGATGTCGACGCCGACCGGTTTCGGCGCCCACGGCACCCAGCGCACGAGCGCATGGAACGCGCACAGCGCGAGGGCGAGACGGTCGGCGCGGCGAGTTGGCTTCTCGTCCGCGCGGCTCATCGCCACAGGATCATCGAGAGCCAGTCGGCGCGGTCGGCGACCGTCGATCCGTCCGAGGGCTCGACGACGAGCTCGAGCTCGGTCGCACCGGTGAGATCGACGGCCTCGATCGGCGCGGGCGGATCCCCTCCGTGCAGCTCGCGGCTCTCGAACCGCACCTTGCCGTCGACGATCACGCGGAACACCACGGATCCGCGCGACGGGAGCCGCAGCACCTCGTCGTCGATCGCGACGGCGCCGCGCAGGTGCTTCCACGTCCCGTCGAGCTTCCAGCTCATCCGACCGGGCGTGTGGATGCCGAGACCGCGCGGGTACATCCGCCCGCCGGCGACGAGCTGGGCTCCGGAGACGCTCCGGTCGATGCGACTCTCCCAGCGCATTCCGAGGTCGTCGCCGAACGGCAGGCTCGGCGGCGACGCTTCGGCCGGGATCGAGGAGAGGAACGCGAGCGCTCCGTCGTCGACGGTGACGAGCGCGATCGCCGGCGCAGGGACGAGGACGCGCTCGCCGTTGCGCGTCGTCAGCCGGCAGCCCTCGGCCGACAGTTTCTGGAGCGATCCGCGCAGGCGGCCGCCGTCGCGCAGGTCGAGCGAGACCGGGACTCCGGCGTCCGCGGCGTGCGCCTTCGACGCCGCGGTCGGCACGCCCTCGACGAACAGCGCCGCGATCTCGGACCACGAGACGAGCTTGCTGCCGACGTTCTGGCCGTGGATCCGCACGCCGCCCGTCGTGAACTCCTCGATGCCCCCGTCGATCACGTCGAGGCCGCCACCCGCGCGGCGGTAGAGCCGGTCCCCTTCGTGGGCGGGCACCGGCACGATCGTGCCGTGCGCCGGGACGCGCGCCGGGAAGACGAGGCTCGTGATCTCGTCGAGCGCGAGGCCGAGGTGGACGCCACCGAGGATCTCGATGTCGACGAGCTCGGCGCGGCCGCCGTGGATGCGGCCGAAGAGGTGGTCGCCTCCGGGGAGCGCGAGCTCGGCCTTCTCGTCGTCCGTCGCCGGAGCCGGCGGCACCTTGAGTCCCTCGAACCGCACGAGCGCGGCGCCGACCGCGCGCGGGTCCGTGCACTCGAACCCGGAGAGCTCGCGCGACTCGATCTTCCCGGCGGCACTCTCGAGGAGCACCCGCGAGCCGGTCGCGGCCTGCGCGGCGACGGCGAACGCAGCGAGGAGCCAGGAGGTGGGCACGGCGACGAGAGTACCTCCGGCGTCGGACAAGTCTGCTGTCAACTTGGCAGCGGCGATCGAGGCTTCCGAGGCTCTCTGCCAAACAGGCAGCAGCGCGAGCGCCGGGCTGCCGCCGGGGCAGCGGCACCGTTCTTGCTCAGGCGCGCGCCTCCCGCGGTCCGCGCCCGCAGCGCGACCTTTCCGTCCACGCAGCCCCACGCACAGAAGAAACCCCCATGGCCAAGCAGATGGTGTTCGAGTCCGACGCACGCGAAGCGATCCGCCGCGGTGTCGAGAAGCTAGCCAAGGCCGTCGTCTCCACCCTCGGACCGCGCGGCCGCAACGCGATCCTCGACAAGGGCTGGGGCGCGCCGACGATCACGAAGGACGGCGTCACCGTAGCCGAGGAGATCCAGCTCCAGGATCCCTACGAGCACATGGGCGCGCAGCTCGTCAAGGAAGTGGCGAGCAAGACGAGCGACGTCGCCGGCGACGGCACCACGACCGCGACGCTGCTCACCGAAGCGATCTTCACGCAGGGACTGCGCGCGATCACCGCCGGTGCCGCCCCGTCGCGGTTGAACCAGGCGCTCCGGGACGGGAGCGCGGCGGTCGCCGCCGAGCTCGAGAGAGTGGCGAAGAAGGTCAGCCGCAACGACGAGATCCGCCAGGTGGCGACGATCTCGGCGAACAACGACCCGGCGACGGGCAAGCTGATCGCCGACGCGATGGAGAAGGTCGGCAAGGACGGCGTCATCACCGTCGAGGACGGCAAGACGCTCGAGACCGACGTCACCGTCGTCGAGGGCATGCAGTTCGACCGCGGCTTCCTCTCGCCGCACTTCGTCAACGACCCCCAGAAGATGGAGGTCGTGTTCGAGAAGCCCTTGATCCTCGTGCACGAGTCCAAGATCTCGTCCGTTCAGAAGCTCCTGCCGCTCCTCGAGAAGGTCAAGGCCAGCGGGCGCCAGCTCCTGATCATCGCCGAGGACGTCGAGTCCGAGGCGCTCGCGACGCTCGTCGTGAACAAGCTGCGCGGCATCGTCGTCTCCTGCGCCGTCAAGGCGCCGGGCTACGGCGACCGGCGCAAGGCGATGCTCGAGGACATCGCGATCCTCACCGGATCGAAGGCCGTCATGAAGGACGAGGGCGTCGAGCTCGACAAGCTCACGCTCCAGGACCTCGGCACGGCGAAGCGCGTCGTCGTCGACGGCGAGAACACCACGATCGTGAACGGCGCGGGCGACAAGAAGGCGATCCAGGATCGCGTCGCCCAGATCCGCCGTCAGGTCGAGGACACGACGTCGGACTACGACAAGGAGAAGCTCCAGGAGCGCCTCGCGAAGCTCACGGGCGGCATCGCGCAGATCAACGTCGGCGGCGCGACCGACACCGAAGTCAAGGAAAGGAAGGCCCTCATCGAGGACGCGCTCCATGCGACGCGTGCCGCGGTCGAGAGCGGCATCCTCCCCGGCGGCGGCGTCGCGCTGCTCCGCGCGCGCTCCGCGCTCGTGCCCCTGCGCTCGAAGCACAAGGACGACGAGGACTACGCGATGGGTCTCGACATCCTCCAGGAAGCCCTCGCGCGCCCGGTCCAGCAGATCGCGCAGAACGCCGGGTTCGACGGCACCGTCGTCGTCCACCGCGTGATGCGCGAGAAGAAGACCTCGTGGGGCTTCGACGCCCTGCGCGGCGAGTACGGCGACATGCTGGAGCTCGGCATCGTCGACCCCGCCAAGGTGACGCGCACGGCACTCGCGAACGCGGTCAGCGTCGCGGGCCTGCTGCTCACGACCGACGCGCTGATCGCCACGAAGCCCGAGCCGAAGAAGAAGGCCGGCGGCCCCGGCGGCGGCGGCATGGGCGACGACGAGATGGGTGGCATGGGCGGGATGGGCGGCATGGGCGGAATGGACTTCTAGAGACACGACCCGAAGCAACGAGCGACGAAAGACCCTTCAGGAAAGAACAAAATGGCCAAGCAGATCCTGTTCGACGACAACGCCCGGGCGAAGATGCGCGCGGGCATCGAGAAGCTCGCCAAGACCGTCCGTGTCACGCTGGGACCGGCGGGTCGCAACGTCATCCTCCAGAAGTCGTTCGGCGCGCCGTCCGTGACCAAGGACGGCGTCTCGGTCGCGAAGGAGATCGACCTCGAGGACCCGTTCGAGAACATGGGCGCGAAGCTCGTGCTCGAGGTCGCGAACAAGACGAACGACGTCGCCGGCGACGGCACGACGACCGCGACGGTGCTCGCTTCGGCGATCTTCAACGAAGGCCTGAAGTTCGTCGCCACGGGAGTGAGCACGATCGAGCTGCGCAACGGGATCGACCAGGCGGTCGCGGCCGCGGTCGAGTCGATCCGCACGCAGTCGCGCAAGGTGAAGACGCGCGCCGAGAAGGCGAACGTCGGCTCGCTCGCCGCGAACAACGACCCGACCGTCGGCGAGATGCTCGCCGGCGCGTTCGAGAAGGTCGGCGACGAGGGCGTGATCACGATCGAGGAGAACACCGGGCTCGAGACCCAGATCGAGGTCGTCGAGGGCATGGCCTTCGACAAGGGCTACCTCTCGCCGTACTTCGCGACCGATCTCGCGAAGCTGACGGCCGAGTTCCCGGATCCGCTGATCTTCATCTACGACCGCAAGATCTCGAACGTGCGCGAATTCCTGCCGGTCCTCGAGGCCGCGGCGCGCACGGGCAAGGCTCTGATCGTGATCGCCGAGGACATCGAGGGCGAAGCGCTCGCGACGCTCGTGATCAACCGCCTCAAGGGCGTGCTCAACGTCTGCGCCGTCAAGGCGCCGGGCTTCGGCGACCGCCGCAAGGCCTACCTCGGTGACATCGCCGTCCTCACCGGCGGCACCGCGATCACGGAAGAGCTCGGCCTGCCGCTCGACAAGGTGAAGCCCGAGCACTTCGGCACCGCGCGCCGCGTCCGGATCACGAAGGACACGACGACGATCATCGGCGGCGGCGGCGCAAAGAAGGACATCGCCGACCGCGTCGCGCAGATCCGCGTGCAGATCGAGGCGACGAAGTCGGACTACGACAAGGAGAAGCTCGAGGAACGCCTCGCGAAGCTCCAGGGCGGCGTCGCCGTGATCAAGGTCGGCGGCAAGACCGAGGCCGAGATGAAGGCGAAGAAGGACCTCATGGAGGACGCGCTCAACGCGACGCGCGCCGCGATCGAGGAAGGCATCGTCCCCGGCGGCGGTGTCGCGCTCCTGCGTGCGGTGCAGGCGGTCAAGGCCCTGAAGCTGAAGGGCGACGAGCACTTCGGCGCGCTGATCGTCGAAAAGGCCCTCGAAGCCCCGTTGCGCCAGATCGCGCAGAACGCAGGCGAGGACGGAGCCGTCGTCGTCGAGCTCGTCCGCGAGAAGGGCGGCGCGTTCGGATGGAACGCGCTCACCGACGAGTACGGCGACATGTTCGCAGCCGGGATCGTCGATCCGGCGAAGGTCGTGCGCTCCGCGCTCCAGAACGCGGCCTCGATCTCGGGTCTGCTCCTCACCACGGACTCCATGGTGACCGAGCTCAAGGAAGAGAAGACGAAGGTCGAGGGAAGCACGGCCTGATCGGGTCGCTCCCGGGGACGCTCCCCGGGAGGAGTCCCGATGAACGGGCGGCGGAGCGGTGGACCCGCCTCGCCGCTCGGTTGCATCCCGAGAACGGCGATGGCTGTCAAGCGCGACTACTACGAGGTCCTGGGCGTCGAGCGCACGGCGACCGAGGACGAGATCAAGAAGGCCTTCCGGCAGGCCGCGCTGAAGCACCATCCCGACCGGAACCCCGGCGACAGCGACGCCGCGGTGCGGTTCAAGGAAGCCGCGGAGGCCTACGACGTCCTCGCGGACGAGAACAAGCGCGCGCAGTACGACCGCTTCGGTCCGAGCGCGTTCGGACCCGGCGGCTCGTACGCGGGTCCGACCTTCACGAACGTCGAGGACATCTTCCGCCAGTTCGGCGACATCTTCGGCGGCGGCGTGTTCGGCGACATGTTCGGCGGCGGCGCGCGCTCGGGTCCGCAGTCCGGACGCGACCTCAAGATCGCGCTCGAGCTCACGCTCGAGGAGATCGACCAGGGCGTCGAGCGCACCGTCTCCCTGAAGCGCGAGGAATCCTGCACGACGTGCCGCGGCACGGGCGCGAAGCCGGGGACGAGTCCGACGACCTGCACGACGTGCGGAGGTCGCGGTCAGATCCACCGCAACCAGGGCTTCTTCACGATGGCCGCGACCTGCCCGCGCTGCCGCGGCCAGGGGACGATGGTCGAGCACCCCTGCGCCGACTGCCGCGGCGCCGGACGCATCGCGAAGAAGAGCGAGATCAAGATCACGATCCCTCCCGGCGTCGAGGAAGGCGTGCGCCTCCGCGTCGCGGGCCAGGGCGACGCCGGAGACCCGGGCCTCCCGCGCGGCGATCTCTACTGCGTCATCCAGGAAGTCGAGCACGCGTTCTTCAAGCGCAACGGCGCCGACCTCGTGTGCGAGGTCCCGGTCACGTACGCCCAGCTCGCGCTCGGCAAGAAGGGGCTCGAGATCCCGACGCTGCGCGGCCGCGCGGCCCTCGAGATCCCCGCGGGCACGCAGAACGGCAAGCTCTTCCGGCTGCGCGGACAGGGCCTCCCGCAGCTCGAATCGCGCGGGCGCGGTGACCTCCTCGTGCGCGTGTTCATCGAGGTGCCGACGTCCCTTTCCGCGCGGCAGAAGGAACTCCTCGATGAATTCGCCAAGATCGAGGACCAGAAGGCGGGATCGAAGTCGTTCTTCGACAGGATCCGGAGCAAGTTCCAATGAAGAAGCGAGAAGAGCAGGAAGAACCCACGGAGGAGGCCGCGGAGCTCGAGAACGCCGCGTCCGACGCCGCGACGATGGACGCGGGCTCGCTCGCGAGCGAACGCGACGAGTACCTCGCGAACTGGAAGCGCGCCGCCGCCGACTACCAGAACCTGCGCCGCCGGCTGCAGTCCGACATCGACGCCGCCGTCGCGCGTCGCAAGGCGTCGCTCCTCGGCGATCTCCTCCTCGTCCTCGACTACCTCGACATGGCGCTCGCGACGCCGGTCTCGACCGAGGAGGGCAAGACCCTGCACGCGGGCGTCGAGGCGACGCGCACGGCGCTGCTCGGCGCGCTCGAGCGCGAAGGCGTCAAGCCGCTGCCGGAAGGCGGACGCTTCGATCCCGCCGTGCACGCTTCCGTCGCGACGGACGACGAGTCCGGCGCGGAACCCGGTGAGATCCTCGCCACCCTGCGACGCGGCTACACGCACGAGGGCAAGATCCTGCGCCCCGCGCAGGTCCGCGTCGCCGGCGAGAAGTCCTGAGGCCGCATGCCCACGTACGACTACCTCTGCAACGCGTGCGGCCATCGCCTCGAGGCGTTCCACTCGATCAACGAGCCGGCGCTGAAGAAGTGCCCGAAGTGCAAGAAGCCGAAGCTCGAGCGGCAGATCGGCAGCGGCGCGGGGATCCTCTTCAAGGGCGGCGGCTTCTACCAGACCGACTACCGCAGCGAGAGCTACAAGCAGGGCGAGAGCGCCGAGAAGACGCCGAAGCCCGCGGAATCCGCGCCGGCGAAGAGCGCTCCCGAGAAACCCAAGGCGGCGAAGCCCGCGCCGAAGAAGTCCGACTGATCCGCCGCCGGATCAGAAGAGCTCCTCGACGAGTTCCGCGATCGCGGTCGTGTCGTGGCCGCCGATGATGCGGTCCGCGACGGCGCGCGCCTCCTCCATCCCGTCCCCCATCGCGACGCCGAGCCCGGCCGCTTCGAGCATCGGGATGTCGTTCGTCGCGTCCCCGACGGCGACGACGCGGTGGGCGGGGATGCCGTACCACTCCTGGAGCACGCGCAACGCCTCGCCCTTCCCGCGGCACGGCGGGTGGACGTCGACGACGTGGAGCCGGCTCTCGCGGTGGCTCGGCAGGATCGAGAGCGGGAAGTGCGTGAGGTAGATCGGCTCGGCGACCGAGCGCTCGACCTCCTCTCCGAACGCGTCGGAGGTCTCGTGCTCGCGCGAGAAGAACGTCACGCGCATCACGAACTCCGCCGTCAGGTCCTGCCGCGCCACGTGGCGCAACCCCGTCATCATCGCGAGCGCGCGCGCCTCGACCTCGTCGCGCGGCGCGAGCGCGAGCTTCCGGTCCGCGCACATGAGCACCGTCAGCCAGTCGCGCTCGCGGCCGTGCGCGAGCGCGCGCGCCAGCGTCCGGTTCGAGAGCACGCGCTCCTCGAGCATCTTGCGCTGGCTCGCGTCGTACAGGCCGCCGCCGTTGAACACGACCGCGGGGGTCGCGAGCGCGAGCTGCTCGAGGATCGGGTGCGCCGAGAGGCTCGATCGGCCCGTCGCGATCATGACGCGGACGCCGCGGTCCGCGGCGGCGCGCAGAACCTCGAGGTTGCTCGGATGCACGGCCCCGGACTCTCCGAGGAGCGTGCCGTCGAGGTCGAGGACCAGAGCGTCGTACGCGGACGTCATCGCGGATCGAGGACGACTTTCGAGACCTGGCCCGCGACGACTTCGACTTCCTGCTCGCTCAGGATCGCAGCGGACTCGTCGCCTCCGGCGTTGATCGCGACCTTGTACTTCCCCGGCCGGAGGGACCGCATCCTGCACACCGGGTTCCAGCCGCCGAGGTAGTTCGTCTGCGCGAGATCCTGCTTGCCGTCCTCCCCGATCCGGAACGCGCGGAGCTGGTACCAGCCCTGCTGCCCGCGCAGTCGCTGCGGGTTGCCGGCGAGAGTGACCTCGATCACGCCCGCGGCCTTGAGCACGAAGTCGACGCCGCGGCGCGCCTCGTCCGGCCCCACCGTGATCCCCTCGACGCGCCCGGACACCACCTTCTCGCCGCTGGCGGTGACGACGAGCGGTTCCCCCGTGCGCACGCCGCGCAGCACGAAGCGGCCCGCGGCGTCGGTCTTCGCGTTCGGTCTCGACTCCTGCCGGTAGTCGACGCGCGGCAAGCCGCGGTCGTCCTCGGTGACGACCATCCGCCAGCTCCCCACCCCGCCGTCGTCGCGCTGGACGCTCATCGCCTGGACGTCGATCCCCGGGAGCGCCTCTCCGTCCTCGCCGGTGACGCGGCCTTCGATGCTCGCGACGTCGAGGTCGACGTCGAACGGGCGCGCGGGGCTCTCGATCGCGACGTCGAAGACGGCCGCCATCCGGCGCGAGCCGTGCGCCACCTGGAGCCGGTAGCTCCCGCAGCGCAGTCCTTCGTACCGATAGCGCCCGTCCGCGTCCGAGATCGTCGTCGACGGATCGTTCGTGCCGGGCGAGAACCAGCCGCGGGTGTGCTCGCCGCCGGCGCGGATCTCCTCGAGGTGGAGCTGCGCTCCCTCGAGCGGCCGCCCGCCTTCGCGCACGACGCCGAACAGCCCGCCGCGCGCCGGCGCGGAGAATTCGAGCGTCGCCTGGCTCCCCTCGGCGACGACCGACTCCACCCACGCTTCCTGGTGCGCGTCGTTCTGCTCGTCGAACCACACGCCGTCCTGCGGGCGGTCGCTGACGCGGAACGCGTGCGTGCCGGGGGCGAGCGCGTCGAACTGCACGAGCCCGGCGGAGTCCGTCTTGAGGGATCTCGAATCGATCGCCGAATCCTCGTCCTCCGGATCGCGCGCGGGCTGCTTGTGCTCGAGCGCGACGCCCTCGACGGGTTGCCCGCGCGTGTCGCGCACGCGGACGACGATCGTCCCGCCGTGCTTCAGGCGCAGCTCGATCTCCTGGTCGCGGTCCGCGGGCAGCGTCACGTGGAGCGGTTCGCTGGCGAGGAAACCCTTCGCGCACGCGCAGGCGATCGCCGCCTTGCCCGGCAGGCTCGAGAGCCGCGCGAGACCCTTCGCGTCCGTGCGCGCGTACCGGATGTCCGACTGGCCCCAGAGGTCGGTGTCCTGCGTGCGATCGAGCCGCTGGAGCACGTCCTGGTCGCTCTTCGTGCCGACGATCACGCGCGCGCCGTCGACGGGCGTCCCCGTCCTGTCGTCGAGCACGCGCGCGAGCACGAGCGGGCTCGCCTCGAGCGTGAGGTCGCCGAGGTCGAGCTCCTGCGCCGGATCGAGCGCGACGTCCTTTCGCTCGAGGTCCTTGAAGCCGTTCGCGGCGACGCGCAGCAGGACCGCGGGCCCGCCGCGCTTCGGGCGCAGCTCCCCGAAGCGGACGCGACCGTCCTTGAACTCGTGCACGGCCTGGTTCTTCTCGTCGCGCAACGGCTGTTCGCGCCCGACCCCGGCCCAGACCCCGAACGACGTGAGCGGCGCGCCGGTGCGACCGTCGAGCACGCGGAACACGAGCGCGGATTCGGGCCGGTACAGGATCTCGAGCCCGCGCTGGCCCGCCCACGCGAACACGGGGTCCGTCGCGCGGATCCGCTTCCATCCGCCGGGCTCGTCGCTCGCCTTCGAAAGCGTCAGGCTGTAGCGGACGCCGCTCTTCACCCCGCGCACGACGAAGCTCCCGTCCGCCGTGCACGTGGCGAAGCGCGCGCGCGTGTCCGACGCGCCGGGGACGTCCTCGGCCTCGCTCGCGGGACCGCGCGGGCCGTTCTCGCGTTCCGGGCTCGGGCGCGCACCGATGCGCAGTCCCTCCGGCAGCGTCCCGAACTCCGCGCGCACGCGGCCGAGCACCTCGAACCCGCGCTCGACGCGGAACACGAGCCCCGACTGGTGCTCGCCGGCGCGCTCCGTGCGACCTTCCTCCTCCGAGATCGCCTGACCGGGCGCGTCGATGATCAGCTTCCACGGGCCGGAGGCGAGCTGGTCGACGCGGAACGCGCCCTCGGCGTCGCTCGTCGCGAGCGGAATGCCGCGGCCCGGCAGCGTGACCTTCGTGCTGCCGGACGCGGCGCCCGCGAGAGCGGAGAGCAGCGTCGCTCCCTCCACGGCCTTGCCGTCGGCGTCGACGACGCGTCCGGACAGGACGACGCCGGGCTCCATCGCGAGGTCCGGGAGCGCGCAGTCCGGGCGGTCGGGGAGGTCGAGGCGGTCCTCGTACCGCGGCGCGAATCCGGCGGCGCGGGCGGCGACGCGCAGCGGCCCCGGTTTCAGGGTCGCGAACTCGAAGCGGCCTTCGGCGTCCGTCGTCGTGCGCTCGACGCGGATCCAGCCGCGCGGCAGCGCCTCGGGCTCGACGTCGAGCGGGATCTGGATCCACGACGTGCCGCTCGCGGCGAAGACGGTCGCGCCGGCGATCCCGGCACCTTTCGGATCGACGATGCGACCGGTGACGTGCGGGAGCTCCGGTGCCTTCCGCTCGACCGCCGCTGCGACGGGATCCTCGGCGGGCGCGAGGGCGACGCGCGTCGCCGCGGCATCCTGCGCCGGCGTCTGCGCGTCCGCGGCGCCCGCCGCGAGCTCGAGAGACGCGTTCGCCAGCGCCGTCGGCGCGTCCCGACCCGCGCCCGCGTGCGCGATCCAGGGCGAGAGATCGAGAGACACCCACAGCGCGGCGAGTGCCGCGGCGAGCAGCAGTGCTGCGAGCCCCAGATGGATCGGGCGCATGCGAGTTCGGACGCGGCGATCGACTGCGACGGCCGCCGTTCCAGTAGATCCGACGCGGAGCATCCGCGCCATCGGCCGCTCGGCCCTTCCGGCCGACGTCGCGCGGCTAGGGAATCTCGAACGTCGCGTGCGCGGTCTCGCCGACCTGGACGTCGACCTCGCGCTCGGGGATCGGATTGTCCGCGTTCCCCGTCGGGAGCCCCTGGAGCGCGTCGAGGTGGACGCGCCACTTGCCGGGCTTCAGCCCGGTGAGCTTCGTCGTGCCGCTCGGCCCGACCATCTGGACCTTCGGGACGGAATTCCCCCCGTCGAGCGTCGCGCGCGCGAGGTAGCCGCCCGCGGCGGCGCCTCCCGGGCGCTGCACCGTGACGACGAGCGTGCCGCCGCGCTCGAGCTTGAGGTCGACCCCCTTCTTCGTCTGGTCGGAAGCCACGCTGAAATTGCCCGAGCGCGCCGGCTGCGTGTCCTTCCCGTTCCCCTCGACGACGAGGTCGACGTCGGGGAGCACGCCGCGCAGCGAGTAGCGGCCGTCCGCGTCCGTCGCCACCGTCGAGCCGCCTCCGTCGCCCGTGCTGACGTTCACCTCGGGCTCGTCGCTTCCGTCCGCGGTCACCATGAGGGCGATCGCCATCGGCCGCCGTCCGCCGCCCGCTGCGAGCGCGCGCTCGGCGTGGACGCGCACTCCGGCGACCGGCTTCCCGTCCTCGCCGGTGACCGTGCCTTCGACGATCGCGACGGGCAGGTCGAGGTCGAACCGGTTCTCGCCGGCGCGCACGCGCGTCTGCGCGTCGAACGCCATCGCGCGCGTCGCGTGCTCGATCGAGACCGAGTATTCCCCCTCGTCGACCCCGTCGAACGTGTACTCGCCACGGGAGTCGGTGTGCGTGTTCTTGCCGCCGCTCCGGAACGGCATCGGCGTCGCGTCCTCGCCCTTCGGCGACAACCGGACGGTCGCGTTTGGGAGAGGCTTGCCGCCCTCGCTGATCCTTCCGGCGAGCGTCCCGCGTTCGGGCGCCACGAGGCGCACGGTCGCGGCGGTGTGCTCGTCGACGTCGACGGCACTCCAGCCCTCCTCCTCCGGTCCGCCGACGCGCGACACGCGGCGCACCATCGCGCGCCCGCCGTCGACGTTGAAGACGCCGCCCGCGCTGCCCTGCCGCAAGCGGAAGCGGTGCTTCCCGCTGGCGAGGTGGTCGAACACGATCTTTCCGTCCGCGTCCGTCGCGGCGTCCTGGTTCGAGAACGACATCTCGCCCGCGTTCGCGTTCGGGCCGCGGTGATCGACCTCGGCGCCTGCGAGCGCGGCCCCGCGGGCGTCGACGACCTCGACCGTCACGCTTCCGCCGACCGAGAGGCGGACGGTCCGCTCGACGCTCTGATCGAGCGGGAGCGCGATCGCTTCGCTCTCGTGCTGCGCGTAGCCCGCGCGACGGACGCGGAGACGCGCCGACTTCCCGGGGAGGCTCGTGACCGAGGCCTTGCCGTCGGGACCGGTCCGCGCGCGGTGCGCCGCGCCCGAGGCGAAGATGTCGGCGTCCCCGGAATCGTCCTCGTCCACGTTGAAGGCCATGTGCGCCTGGCGCCGGTCGCCGGGCGGGTTCTCCTCGACGAGGCTGACCGAGGCGTTCTCGATCGGCGCGCTCGTCGCGTCGTCGAGCACGAGCACGGTGACGAGCGGTGCGCGCTCGAGCTTCACGATCCCGAGGTCGTTGTCCTGGCCGTCGATCACCGGGACGTCCGTGCGCTCGAGCACCTGGTAGCCCGGCGCCTCGACGCGCAGCTTCAGCCCAGAGCCCGAGGCGCTCCCGGCCTGCACGACGCCTTGCCCGGCGGCGCGCGGCGCCCCGGGGAGGCCGCCGTACCGCACGCGCCCGTCGGGGAAACGCTTCACCGGCCGCCCGTCGTCGTCGAGCAGCGGCATCGTGAACGCGTACCCGGCCTGGACGTTCAGCTCGACGACCGGCAAGCCGCTCGTCGCGTCGACGGCCTGGAACACGAGCGCCGTGTCCGGCCGGAAGGCGAGCTCGACCCCGTGGTCGCCCGCTTGCGCGGTCACCGGGGCGCTGCGCGCGCCGCGGAAGAAGTCGCGCGTCTTCTGCTGCGCGGTGAGGCGGTAGCGCTGCGACGACTTCAGGCCCTTGAGCGTGAACGAGCCGTCCGGAGCGCAGGCGACCGATCGCACGGAGCTCGCGAACGCGTTCGGCGAGTCGGCGCCGACGCCGTCGCCGTTCACTCCGCGCGCGACGGCGCGGACGGAGAGCTTCGACTGGAGCTCCGCGGGCGCGCCGACGACGCGGCCCTGGATCTCCGAGCCGTCCTCGAGCGTCACGAGGAGGCCGGACTGCACGGCACCGGCGCGGTCCGCCTCGCCGTTCTCGAGATGGTCCGGGTGGTCTTCGTGCGTCACGAGGAGGTGCCACGGGCCCGCGGCGAGCTGGTCGACGCGGAACTCTCCCTGCGCATTCGTCGTCGCGACCGTCGCGCCCGTCGGGCCGCCGAAGAACGGCAGTCCGCCTTCCGTGCCCGACACGCGCGCGATGCGAGCGCCCTCGACCGCGCGTCCGTTCGCGCCGACGACGCGGCCCGCGAGCACGACGCTGGCGTCGAGGACGAGCTCGCCGACGTCGCGCTCGACGCCGGAGACCGCGAGCTCCCGGTCGAGCGGAGCGAACCCCGGCGCGCGCACGGCGAGCGCGACCTTGCCGCGCGCCTCGGCGCGGATCGAGAAACGCCCGTCGTGATCGGTCGTCGCGGAGGCGCGGCGGACCCAGGCCATCCGGTCGGGGTCGATCTCGTCGAGCGGAGCTCCGAGGAAGTCGTTCGCCTCGGCCGCGTAGATCGTCGCGCCTTCGACGGGCTTGCCGAGGTTGCCGAGGACGCGCCCGGAGAGGCCGACGCTCGGCGTCTCCTTCTTCGCGGCACCCGCAGCGCGCGCGGGCTCGGCCGCCGGCGCGGCGGCCGGCGCGGCGCGATTCGCGTCCGCGCCGGAGGCACCCGTCGCGTCGAGCGGGGACGCCGGGGTCTCGTGCGGGTCGCTCGCGTGCAGTGCACTCGCCGGACTCTTCGCGGTGTCGGGTCGTGCACTCTCGCCGCGGCCGACGAACAGGAGTGCCACGACGAGCGCCGAGGCCAGGGCGACGAACAGAAGGATCAGGGGCAGGGGACGCATGGTTCGAGCTCCTCCGAGATTCCATCATCCGGAGCGGGCGTGCGGGATGCGAGCCGCGTCCGGGTCGGGAGGGTCCTCGCTACGCCTCGACTACCGCGATCGTTGGCGGGGTCTCTGCCCGATTGCGCGCGGGGCGAGCGCCTTGCGCGGGCGTCGCCGGCCATGCTCAGATGGAGTGCACTCCCGCGCCGACTGCCGGCGGAGGTTTCTCCGCATGAAGACCATGGCTTCGAAGCTTTCGATCGCCCTCGCCCTCTGGGTTTGTGCAGCCGTCGCGCCCGCGCGCGCGCAAGAACCCAAGGCGGGCGAGTATTACACAGACAGCACGGATCTCGGGTTCAAGATCCGCGTGCCGGCGAAGTGGGACCTGATCCCGCCGTCGCCCGACGACGGCAATCTGATCGCGAAGTACGACCCGAAGACGAACAAGGAGGTCCAGATCGGCAAGGGCGAGACGATGGACCTCCACGTCTGGCTCCTGAAGTTCGATCGGCGCAAGGCGCCGGCCGCGGCCGCGCAGCCCGCCGGACAACGGAAGTTCGTCGCGCAGGACAAGAACCTCCCCGAGTGGCTCAAGGCGCACGGACTCACGGGCTTCAAGCCCGGCACGCCGAAGGACCTCGAGATCAACAAGGTCGCGGCGAGCGAGTGCGTCTACCTGAACACGACGCTCTCGAACGCGAAGGAGGAAGTGCGCCTCTACGCGATGACGTACAAGCTCACCCCCGAAGTCGACGTCGTCTTCGCCGGCTGGGGTCCGGGCGATCCGAAACGCTGGAGCAAGTTCGAGGGCGCGTTCAAGGAGATGGCGCGCTCGCTCAAGATGGTCGACGTCGCTTCCGGCAAGCCCGACCTCGCCGCGGACGCGAGCCTGCGCGACAAGAAGCGCGCGGAGCTCGTGGACAGGCTCACGCGGACGCCGGGATGGAAGCTGTACGAGTCGCCGAACTACTTCTTCGTCTCCGACAACGACGACAAGGCGTTCCTCGACGAGCTCATGGGCCGTCTCGAGGCGATCCACGCCGTCTACGAGCAGGACTACCCGGCGGCGAAGGCGAAGGAGATCCGCGAGGCGGCCGCGCTCGCGAAGACGGGCGCCGTCGAGAAGCCGAAGAAGGAGGACGGACCCGACGACGAGCCGAAGGACAAGCCGAAGACCGGCGTCGCCGAGCGGATCGTGACGGACAACTCGGAGCAGGCGAAGTGCAGCGTCGTGCGCGTCTGCAAGAACGCCGACGAGTACCACAGCTACGGCGGTCCGCCGCAGGCGGCCGGACACTGGGACTCGAACGCGCAGGAGCTCGTGATCTACGACGACCGCGCGAACGGCGGCAAGGGCGACACGTGGATCACGCTGAACCACGAAGCGTTCCACCAGTACATCTACTACTTCTACGGGAACATCGCTCCGCACTCCTGGTACAACGAAGGCACGGGCGATTTCTACAGCGGCTACGTGTACAAGAACGCGCGCTTCACGCTGGAGAAGAACCCCTGGCGCAAGGAGACGATCAAGCAGGCGATCCAGCAGGAGGAGTTCGTCCCGCTCGCCGAGCTGATGCGCTGGGACCAGAAGCAGTACTACGGCCAGAACAAGCTCGGCACGACCGGCTACGTGACCTACGCCGAGGGCTGGTCCCTGATCTACTTCCTGCGCACCGGCAAGAAGAACAAGGCGAAGGGCTGGGACGCGCGGTGGGACACGATCCTCGAGGACTACCTGCGCGTGCTCGCCGCGACGGGCAAGCCCGAGCAGGCGATCGAGCAGTGCTTGACCGGCGTCGACATCGACGCGCTGCAGGCCGCGTGGCTCGAGTACACGAAGTGAGCCGGATCCGCGCTCTCGCGGCGCAGACACTCGCCGCCGCGGCGCTGCTCGCTCCGCTGTGCCGCGCCGACCGCATCCTCACCGAGGACGGACGGATCCTCCATCCGCGGAAGGCGGCCGTCGAGGGCAAGGGCTACCGCTTCGTCTTCGAGAACGGCGAGATCGTCGTCGCGAGCCACGCCGGCATCCAGTCGGTCGAGATCGAGGGCGACATGTCGGCGTACGTGCCGCAGAACGACGACGAGCGCGAGAAGCTCGCGCAGGGGTACGTCCGGTACAAGGGCAAGTGGTTCAGCAAGCCCGGGTACCAGGACGAGCTGCGCCACGAGTTCGAGCGCAGCAAGGCGCGCACGGAGGATCTCGCCCGGCACTCGGAGTGGGATCACGGCTGGACGAAGGAGACGCAGCACTTCGCGATCCAGACGAACACGTCGCCGGAGCTCCTCGAGGAGTACGCCGAGCTGCTCGAGTCGTACTACCGGCTGATGGACGACCGCATCGGGATCAATCCGACGCCGACGATGCGCCGCACGAAGCTCGCGGTGAACATCTTCAAGAGCCGCGAGGAGTTCCGGACCTTGTCCTCCTGGGGCGAGGGGCAGATGCCGGGTGGCGTCATCGGGTTCTTCTCCCCCACCGCGAAGTCGCTGAACTTCTTCCTCGACTGGCAGGAGCCGGCGCGGACGCGCTGGGTCGCGTTGCACGAGTGCACGCACCTCCTGACGTTCCTCGTCGACCAGCAGTACCAGCCGCAGATCTGGGTGAACGAAGGCGTCGCCGACTACTTCGGCTCCTCGCGGATCGAGCGCGACAAGAACGGCAAGCTCACGATCCACCCCGGCGAAGTGCAGACCGACCGCATCCTCACCGTGCAGCAGGCGATCCAGGCCGGGAAGGCGATGGGCCCGAATACCGGCGGCGACAAGAAATCGGCGAAGCCGGGCGCGCGCCGCGACACGACGCTCGAAGAGCTCTTCATGCTGAAGCGCGAGGAGTTCGACGGCTTCCAGTACGCGCACGCGTGGTCGTTCATCTACTTCCTGAACCAGTACCAGGACGGCAAGTACGCCAAGCCGTTCGCGCGCTTCTTCAAGGGACTCTACTCGCTCGAGAAGCCGCTCAAGGTCGACACGAGCGGCGGCCTGAAGCGCGTCAGCCCCGAGGACATCAAGAAGTACCTGCTCTCGAAGCTCGGCGTGAAGGACACGACGGATCTCGAGAAGGAATGGAAGACGTACATCGCGTCGATCCCGATCGAAGGGCCGGTCGCGAGACTCAAGCGCGGTCTGAGCGCCGTGCGGCAGCTCGAGTTCAAGGCCGCGGTCGAGGACCTCGACGCCGCGATCGAAGGCGGCACGACGGATCCGCGCGCGTACTGGGCGCGCGGGCGCGCGCTCGCGGCGCTCGGGAAGCGCGCCGAGGGACGCAAGGACCTCGAGAAGGCGGTCGAGCTGGATCCCCTGAGCGCCGCGTTCCGCTACGAGCTCTCGCGCGTGATCGCGGGCCGCTTCGCGAAGCCGGCGACGGACCCGGGCAGCGCTCCGCCCGCGGCCGAGCACGCGGACGTGGAGGAGAAGAAGCTCAAGATCCCCGAAGCGCGGACGCAGGCGGGTCTCGCGGCGGAGCTCGATCCCGAGAACGAGGCGTTCCAGAAGTGGTTCGCGGCCTTCGAGGCCGACTGAGAGCCGAGTCCCGATGCAGCAACGCGTCCCGATCCCCGTCTTCACGCTCGCCCTCCTCGCGCTCGCGGCCGGGTGCACCGGCTACCGCACGATCGCGGACCCGACCCTGTTGATCGAGACGCAGGGCGGAGCCGAGCTCGGAGTCTCGACCGAGTACGGAGTCGTGTTCCTCGGCCGGACCGCGCAGGCGGGCAACGCGCAGATCACGACCTGGTTCGGCGACGGGCTGCAGACGGAATCCGTCGCCATCGAGCCCGTCGGCAGCGGCATCTTCACCGCGGAGCCGGAGATCCGCTTTCCCGAAGCGCGGATGAGCTTCGTCGAGCCGAAGCCGGGCGACGAAGTGATCGTCATCGGCCGGCACGGGAGCAAGAAGTGGGAGCGCAAGGTCACGGTGCGCCAGCATCCGCGGGTCGACGGGATCCTCCTCCCCGCGCTGGACGAGGTCGAGAAGGCACCGGACCAGATCGGCGCCGGAGTGTTCGTCGCGCGGGAAGACGAAGCGAATCCCGCATTCGTCGGACTCGTCTCGGGCGTCCTCACGTTGACCGAAGGGGGAAAGACCGAGAACTTCCTCACGGTCGTCGGGATGCGCGACCTGTGGCGACTCGTCGCGCACCGGCGCGAGCTCGAGCGCACGCGGAAGCGCGTCTACCGCGAAGACGTCCAGTAGCCGGATGCCGGCGCGCCGATCGGACGCGTCCAGCGCGGCCACGGGCCCGTGCTCGGACGACGCTCCTCGCCGTCGCCGCCGCGGAACACCGCGCGCGTGACGAGCACGTACGCGGGCTTGATCCCGCGACGCCAGACGAACGCGATCCACGACCGGCGGATCCCCTCCCCGCGACCGCGCGACACTCCCGTTCCCGCGGGGCCGCGGCCATCGCGCGTGTAGCGCCGCCGATGCTTCTCGACGTGCCTCAAGTCGTCGCGCACGCGGCTCTCGAAGATCCACCCGCGCTCCCGGTGCACGCTCGCGAGCTGGAAGTCGACGAGCGCTGGCCGTCCCTCCTCCGTCACGAGCACGTTCTGCTCCTTGTGCAGGTCGTTGTGGCACACGCCGCGCCCGTGCAGCGCGACCACGAGCTCGTCCAGGCGGTCGAAGAAGTCCTCCGGCAACGTCTCCGCGCGCGAGAGCGGCGCGCCCGCGATCCACGAGCGTTCGAGGATCCCCTTCTCCGACGCGAGGAGCCGCGGCACGCCGCGGAAGCCGTCGAGGGCCTCGAGCGCGCGCCGCTCGCGCGCGAGCAGCGTCCGCGCCACCCAGGAGGACCCCGGCATCCGTCCGCCGCACGCCACGCGGCGCACGCGGGAGCCGCCGTCCGCCCCGACGACGTGCTCGACGCGTCCGAGCCCGTCGGACTTGAGGAGGCGCGTCTCTTGTGCTCCGCTCATCGACGATCCGGCCGCGATCATTCTCCCGCGGAGCGCGCACACCTTCCACGTGGAAACCCCTCGAGCCCCGAACGACCGCCGGATCGTCGCGCGCGGACTGACGCGGCGCTTCGGGGACAAGGTCGCCCTCCATCCGACCGACCTCGACCTCGGTCCTGGACGCATCATCGGGCTGCTCGGACCGAACGGCAGCGGGAAGAGCACGCTCTTGCGCTCGCTCCTCGGCCTCGTCCGCCCCGACGCGGGCTCGGCGTCGATCGACGGCGTCCGGCTCCGCGGCGACGGCACCGCGGTGCGCCGGCGCGTCACGTACGCACCCGGCGAGATCGCGCTGCACGGCGAGCGCACGGGGCGGGATCAGCTCGATTGGCTCCTGCGCGGCCGCGGACCGGACGCGCGGCGCAAGGCGACTGCGATCGCCGCGGACTTCGCGCTCCCGCTCGCGAAGCGCGTGCGGACCTACAGCCACGGGATGAAGCGGCAGCTCCTCCTCGCCGCCGCGCTGGCTCCGGACGTCGGCGTGCGGATCCTCGACGAAGCCACGGAAGGCCTCGACCCGACGCGGCGCGGCGAGGTGCTCCAGCGCCTGGCCGAGGACGCCGCGCGCGGCACGACGATCCTGCTCTCGAGCCACCACCTGTCCGAGGTCGACCGCGCGTGCGACGCGCTCGTGTTCCTCGCGGACGGCCGGAAGATCGCGGAGGATTCGGCCGCCGCCGTCGCCGAACGCGCGCGACGTCTCGTGCGGATGACGTTCGGCGACGAGGCGGAGACGGCGCAGGTCGCCGCGCGTCTCGCGACGTTCCCCGGCGCGCAACTCCGCGTCGACGGAACGCGCGTCAGCGTCCGACTCGACGCCGGGGACCCGCACGCGTTCCTCGCGTCGGTGCTCTCGTCGCCCGGGCTCCCCCGTCCCCGCGCGATCGCACTGGGCGAGCTCTCGCTCGCGGAGCTCTACCGCGAGGTGTACGGCGTGGAGGGCTGCTGATGCGACGCGAACTCCGCGCCGTCCTCGTGCGCGCGCTCGCGTACGGTCTCGTCCTCGAGCTGATGCTCGTCGCGGCCGTCCTGTACTGGCCGCAGTTCCGCGACAACGTGCCCGCGATCCTGCGGCTCGTCCCCGGCAAGGTGATGGGCGGGATGGTCGCGGCGATGGCGTCGAAGGGCGCGCAGGGCTACGTGATCTTCCAGCACTTCTTCAAGGGCTGTCACCTGCTCGGAGGCGCCGCGGCCGCGATGTTCGCCGCGAGCGCGGTCGCCGGCGAGGTGCACCGGGGGACGCTCGAGATCTGGCTGGCGCTGCCCTTCTCGCGGCTGCGGCTGCTCTCGGAGCGCTACGTCGCGGGACTCCTCGCTGTCGTCGTGCCGATCGTCGCGACGAGCGCCTCGATCCCCTGGCTGCTCTCCTTCGTCAAGGAGGACGCCAGCGTCGGGCCGTGGTTCACGGCTTCCCTCCACGAATCGACGTTCCTCGCCGCCCTCTACAGCGCGACGTTCCTCGTCTCCGCGCTCGGGAGCCACCCGACGGCGATCGCGTTCGGCGCGCTGCTCGTGATGGTGCTCGAGTTCGCCCTCTACCTCGTCATGGAGGCGACGCACGCGTCGTTCTACCGCCTCGCGGACATCGAGGACTTCACGCGCATCTTCGATCGGGGCGCGCTCGACCCGGGCGTGATCCTCCCGCTCGCCGCGTTCAGCCTGCTCTGCTTCGCGGGCGCGCAGCTCGCCTTCGCGCGCCGCGTGCCCTGACGGGAATCAGGACGTCAGGCCGGCGACGAACGCGAGCAGCGCGAACTTCCGGGCGCGCGCGCGGTGGAACCTCGCCGCGGAGGACGCGAGATGCCGCGCCTCGGCGAAGCTCTTCCGCGCCTCCTGCTTCCGTCCGAGCGCCTTCTCGGAGACTCCGCGCCGGTACGCGCTCTCGGGATCCGCTCCGTGGTTCCTCTCGCGTCGGACGATCGCGTCGAGGGCACCCTCCGCGTCGCCGCTCGCGAGACGCGCCTCGCAGAGCCGCGCGAGCACCGCGCCGTAGGCGTGCTCCTCGTCGATCTCCGCCGCCCGCGCGAGCGCCGCGGCGGCTTCGCGCGGCCGCGCGGTCTCGAGGAGCGCGCAGCCGAGGCGGTACTGCCACTCGGCGACCGTCGGCTCGCCCGCGACGGCGCGTTCGAGGTGCGGAACCGCCGCGCGAAAGCGTCCCGAGCCCGCGAGAAGGCTCCCGAGCTTCCCCTGGTTGTGCGGCGTGTCGACGTGGCCGAGGTCGCGGATCCTCCGCTGCGCCTGCCGGCGCGCGAGCGCGCTCGACGCGAAATGCGACGCGGCCGCGCTGACGAGGATCGCCGTGCCCCAGAAGCCGACGATCGGGATGTCGAACAGGCGCCCGATCACGGGCACCTGCCGGAGGATGTGCATGACGACGAGCGTCACGACGAAGAACCCGATGAGGCGAAGCATGCGTCCCGCGGGGCCGGCATTCTATTGGGGCGTCCCGGCCGTCGCCCCTATGCTCTCCCGTTCGCGATGGCATCCCCCACCGCTCCGAGCCCGCGCTCGCTCGTGCGCCGCGAGATCCTGCGCGCCGCGGGCGCCGGCGCCCTCCTGCCGGCTCGCGCGCTCGTCTTCCTCGCCCGGCGCCGTGCGCTGCGCGCGGAGCTCGAGGGCCTCCTCGCCGCCCCGGCGGCGCTCGCGCCCGAGCCCGACTTGCGTGGCGTTCCGACCGGGCGTCCCCTGCGCCTCTTCGTCTCGTGCGCCGAAGCGTCCGGCGAGATCCACGCCGTGTCGCTCGTCCGCGAGCTGCGCCGCGCGGTCGCTCGCCTCGGCGGGCCGCCGCCCGAGATCTCGGCGCTCGGCGGCGTGCGGCTCGAGGCCGAAGGCGTGCACCACGTCGGTCGGCCCGTCGAGCGCGCGGCGATGGGATTCCGCGGGCCGTTCGAGAACGTCGGCTACTATGCCGATCTCCTGCGCCGCACGGCGGAGCACTTCGCCTCCGCGCACCCGGACGTCTGCGCGCCGGTCGACTCTCCGGCGCTGCACGTCCCTCTGGCGCGCATCGCGAAGGCCCACGGGCTCCCCGTGGTCCACTTCGTGACGCCGCAGTACTGGGGCTGGGCGCCGTGGCGCGTCGCCGGGTACCGCGCGGCCGTCGATCGCGCGCTCTCGATCCTGCCGTTCGAGCCCGCGTGGTTCGAGCGCCGCGGCGTGCGCGTCGCGCACGTCGGCCACCCGCTGCTCGACGCGCTCGCGACCATTCCTTCGACGCGGCCGGCGGAGGACGCGCATCACCTGGCGCTCCTCCCTGGCAGCCGGCTCGGGGTCATCGAGCGCAATCTGCCGTGGATGCTCGCGGCGGCGGCGCGGCTGCGCGCGCGCGCGCCGGAGCTCCGCGTCCTCGTCGTGCACGAGCGCCGCGAGCTCGCCGAACCCCTCCAGGCCGCGATCGAGCGCGCCGGCGCGGCCGGCTGGGCGCGCGTCGAGACCGGCGACTTGCACGCTTCCCTCGCGCGCGCGCGGTGCGCGCTCTCGGTCTCGGGGACGGTGCTCCTCGATCTCCTGCACCACCGCCTGCCCGCGGTCGTCGTCTACCGCCTGGCGAACGCCCGCTCGACGTTCCTCGCGCGGAGGTTCCTGACCGTCCCGTGGTTCTCCTCGGTGAACCTCCTGGCGGGACGGGAGGTCTACCCGGAGTTCTGCTTCCACGGCGACGGCCCGCTCGCAGCCGTCGACGCGGCGCTCCATCGCGCCTTCGCCGACGATGCGGCCCGCCGGGCCTGCGCCGAGGGGCTCGACCTCGCCGCGGCGCGCCTCGGCCCGCCCGGGGCGTCGGCGCGCGCCGCCGCGCAGGTCCTTGCGGCCGTGAGGAACCCGTGAAGGAACCCGACCGACCGGCGTACGGCGGCGCCCCGATGCAGAGCGCGGGCACGTGCGAAGCCACCCGGCTGATGCTGGAGGCCAAGCGTGGCGACGCGCGGGCCTTCGATCTTCTCGTCGAGAGCCTGCGCGGTCGCGCGTTCCACGTGGCGCGCGCCCTCGTCGGGTCACGCGACGACGCCATGGAGCTCACCCAGGAAGCCTTCCTCAAGGTCTACAAGGCCCGCGAGACCTTCCGCGAAGGCGAGCCCTTCCTCCCCTGGTTCCACCGGATCCTGCGCAACGCCTGCTACTCCTTCCTGCGCGACCGCGGACGGGCGAAGGAACGGTCGGTCTCGGAGCGCGCGCCCGGGCTCGACGACGACGCCCCCGACTACGACATCGCCGACCCCGAATCGGGCCCGCTCGATGCGGTCGAGACGAGCGAGCGCGCGGAGATCTTCTGGGTCGCGTTCCGGACGCTCTCCGCGCGCGACCGCGAGATCCTCGCCTTGCGCCACTTCGACGAGCTCGCGTACAAGGAGATCGCCGAGGCGCTGTCGATCCCCGAGGGCACGGTGATGTCGAGGTTGTTCCACGCGCGGCGGCGCCTGCGCGAAGAGCTCGAGAAGATCCCTGGAGGTCCGGCGTGAACGGCACCGAGCGACCCCCGAGCGCGGACGACCTCGCCGCGATGGCGTACGTCGACGGCGAGCTCGCGCCGGTCGAGCGCGCCGCGTTCGAAGCGCGCCTCGAGCGCGAGCCAGCGCTCGTGCGCGAGGTCGCGGCGCAGCAGCGTCTGGCGGTCCTCGCGCGATCGGTCGCGCCGCGCGAACCGATGGACCTCGAATGGCGGCGGATCGAGAGCTCGATGGAGCACCGCGTCGGCGCCCCGCTCGGCTGGACGCTGCTCGCCGTGGGCGCCGGCGGTCTCGCCGCCTGGTGCGCGTTCGAGGTCGGCGCCGCGCCGATCGGGATCGTGCCCAAGCTCTTGACGGCGGCGATCGCAGCCGGCTTCCTCTTGCTGCTCCTGCTCGCCCTGCGCGCGCGGAGCCGCACGAAACCCTTCGACCCCTACGACGACGTGCTGCGATGATCCTCGTGACCACCGACGCGATCCCCGGACGGGAGATCGAACGCGTGATCGGGCTCGTGCGCGGCAACACCGTGCGGAGCGCGCCGGCGTCGGAGGACCTGCACGCCTGGTTCGAGAACGTCGTCGGCGGCGAGATCCCGGAGTACACGCGGCTCCTCGCGCAGTGCCGCGAGCAGGCGCTCGACCGCGTGGTCGCGGACGCGCGCGCGAAGGGCGCCGACGCGGTCGTCGCACTGCGATTCGTGTCCTGCGAGATCGCGGAGGGAGCGGCGGAGATCCTCGCGTACGGGACGGCGGTGAAGCTCAAGGGCTAGCCTCGGTAGCAATCGCGTCCGCGGCGACTAGGATCCAACGACATGATCCACCGCCTGTTCGCGCTCCCCGCCCTGTTCCTCCTCGTCTCCGCTTTCCGGACCGTCCCCGCCCAGGGTCTCGACCTCGAGGGGCCGATCGACCTCTCGGTCCACTGGCTGCGCGAGAACCAGGACGCGACGACCGGCTCGTACGGCGGGAGCGTCGAGGCGACGTCCTGGACGCTGCGCGCGCTCCACGACGGGCCGCGGCACTACCGCCGGAGCGACGGCCCGTTCGTGTCGCGCGCCGTCGCCTGGCTCACCGCGGCGCAGCGTAAGGACGGCGCGATCTGCGACGACAAGGCGGACGAGAAGGCCGCCGCGGACCAGACGGCGATCGCGGTGATGGCGCTCAAGCTCTACGCCGACGAGACGAACAAGGACGTCCTGGCGAAAGCGCTTGCGTTCGTCGGGCGCAAGGAAGGTCTCGCGCAGCCCGACGTCGGGCTCGCGTTGCCCGCCGACCCGAAGACCGCGGAGGCCGTCGCGACGAAACTCCTCGCCGCGCGCGGTCCGGATCGCGCCTGGGACGGCGCGCGCGGGAAGCTCGTCGAGACGGCGCGCAACGTCGTCGTCCTCTCCGCCGCGTACAAGATCCTCGAGTCGGCACCGGCCGCGGCGAGCACCGCGCCGGCCCAGCCGAAGCCGCTCGCGCCCTTCGCCGAGGCCGACCGCCAGAAGACGCTCGACGCGATCACGAAGGGCGCCGAGTTCCTGCTCACGCACTGCAAGGACGGCAAGGTCGAGGGTCGGCCCGGGACTCCGGACGCCGGCCTGACGGCACTCGCGATCGGCGCGCTCGAGTGCGTGCCGGAGCCGCGCCCGAAGGCGATGCAGGAGACGATCGACAAGGGTCTCGCCTGGCTCGTGTCCCTCCAGAAGAAGGACGGCGCGATCCACGACGGCGAGCTCGCGAACTACGTCACGAGCGCGTCGATCCTGGCGCTCGCGCGCGCGCGCAGGGCCGAGTTCACGCCCGTCATCGTCAAGGCGCGCGACTTCCTGATCGCGCTGCAGGCCGACGAGGCCGAAGGCTACTCGCCCGACCACCCGTACTACGGGGGGAACAGCTACGGCGACGAGGAAAGGCCCGACCTCTCGAACGTACAGATGGCGCTCGAGGCGCTCGCCGCCTCCGGGCTCGAGAAGGAGAACGCCGCGTACAAGCGCGCGCTCGTGTTCCTCTCGCGCTGCCAGAACCGTTCGGAATCGAATTCCCTGAAGGTCGACACCGGATCGGGCGTGATCGTCTCCGGCGACGACGGCGGCGGGATCTACGCGCCGGGGAACTCGAAGGCCGGGACGGTCGACCTCGCCGACGGGCGCAAGGCGGCGCGCTCGTACGGCTCGATGAGCTACGCGCTCCTGAAGAGCTTCATCCTCGCGAACCTGCCCAAGGACGACCCGCGGATGAAGGCCTGCTGGGAGTGGCTCAAGAAGCACTACACGCTCGACGTGAACCCGGGCTTCGAGGCGCTGAACGATCCGCGCGCCCCGTACCAGGGCCTCTTCTACTACTTCCACACGATGGCGAAGGCGCTCGATCTGTACGGCGAGGAGACGATCGTCGACAGCCAAGGGAAGCCGCACGCCTGGCGCAAGGAGCTCTGCGGCCGGATCGTCGGGATGCAGTCCAAGATCGACGGATCGTGGAAGAACGAGAACTCGCAGCGCTGGTGGGAAGGCAACCCCGTGCTGGCGACTTCGTACGCGATGGTCTCGCTCGACGCGGCGAAGCTGAAGTAGCGCGCTACTTCAGCTTCGCCCAGAACTCGTCGGGCATCTCCTGCGCGATCTTCAGGGCGCCGTTCGCGCCCCCGTAGATCGGCTCCTCGACGCGGATCACCTTGCCCGCGCCGAGGCGGGACTTCATTTCCGCCTCGATCGCGAGCGGGAGGCCCGGGATCCGGCTCCCGCCGCCGGCGAGCAGCACGCGGTTCTTCAGCACGCTCTGGAACTCGGGGTCGAACGTCGCGACGAGCTTTCCGAGGCCCTCGACGAGCGGCGGAATGATCATGCGGCACGAGTTCCGGATCGCGTCGGTGACGTCGAACCTCGTCGGCTTCCCGTCGACCGGCAACTCGATCACGATCGGCTCGATGCGCTCCATCACGGAGGAGTGCTTCTCCTTGATCGCCTTGACCATCTCCTTCGTGAACACGGCGGCCGGGCAGGCGATCCGCAGCGCCTTCATGATCTCGTCGTCGACGAAGTCGCCCGCGAAGGTGTTCGTGATCTGGTCGTCGTCCTCGGGCATCGTGCCGTGCATCCGGCATAGGTCGGTCGTGCCCGCGCCGATGTCGACGACGAGCACCTCGTCGAGCATCTCGAGTCCGTAGGCGACGCTGAACGGCTCGGAGCACAGCATCACGGAGTCCACCGACTCCTTCGCCGCCTCGAGGATCGCCTCCTTGTTCCGGATCGTCGCCTGCGCGGGCGCGCCGATCACCGCGTAGACGAGGTCGCCGGGCCGCGGCCGGGCGCGGCGGACGATCTCGCCGATCAGGTCGCGCGCCGCCTTCTGGTTCGCGTCCGCGCGCGCGGCGTCGGCGGAGTCGATCACGCCGTGCGCGAGCGGACGGTAGAGGTTCAGCGAGAGCCGGTGGCGGATCGCCTCGTCGCCGAAGACGACGTCCTTCTTCAGGAGCTTGCGGCTGACGACGTCGCGCGGGTAGCCGACGTACGACGCGAGCGTCTCGCGCGCCCCGTTGCTCGCCGAGACGGAGGTGCGCGACGTGCCGAGGTCGATCCCGACGTGGAGGATGCCCGAGTCCCGTCGCGCGCCCGAGTCGTCGAGGACGTCCTGGCTCGCCGAGGACAGCGTGGTGTTCGTCATGAGGATGCAGCCGGCCCGCGCAGCGGCGCGAGGCTCGGCGAACACATCCTAGCGTGCGTTCCCTACGTTCGCGGCTACGCGCTGCTCGCCGGACGCGGTTCCTCGGGCGGCAGCTGCCGGCGGAACTCGAGGTTCGCCTCGAAGATCTCGCGCATCATCGCCACTTTCCGCGCGCGCTGGGTCGCCTCCGCCGAGAGTCCCTGGACCGTGCGGTAGATCGAGGCGATCCCGAGGTCGATCCCCTTCATCGTCGCGACGCGCTGCAGCTCCTCCTCGGTGATCCCGAGGATCTGGGTGAGCTTCGCGATCCGCCGTTCGAGCACGTCGATCCGCTCGCGGGCCGACCGGAGGGCGTCGTCGCCCTCTCCACCGGCCGTGGCCGCGGCCGACTCGACGCTTCGGAGGCTGTGGATCGCGCGGACGACCGTGTCGACATCGACGCCCTTCAGGTTCTGGACGTCGTGGCCCTCGCCCGTCAGGAGCTCGAGGAGCCGGTCCTCGCGGCTCGCTCCCGCCGGCTCGCCGCCCGCGAATTCGGCCTGGCGTCTCGCCCGCTCGGCGTCCTTCTGGCGCCGCTGCTCGTACAGCTGGTACAGCTCGGTCTCGACGAACCGGTCGCCTCCCGCGGCGTCGGCGACGGCGAGACCCTCCTCCGCGACCCGCACGAGGGTGTCGAACGACAGGCTCCCGTCGTGCTGGTTGTGCGCGACCCCGATCGAGAGGCTGATCCCGAGCGTCCGTCCGTCGCGCTCGAACCGGAGCTTGCGCGCGCCCGCGAGCACGCGCCGGGCGAGCACGGCGGCGACGTCAGGCGGCGTGTGCGGGAAGATCGCCAGCAGGCGGTCGTCGGCGAGAGGCGTCAGGAGATCGCTGTCGCGCGTGCTCGCGCGCAGGACGCGGATCGCCGAGCGCAGGATCTCCTGCTCCGATTCGTGGCCGTACAGGTCCTGGAGCTGCGCCAGACGGTCGACGGCGACCAGCATGCACACGATCGGGATCTTGTGCCGCTGCGCGCGCTCGAACTCGATGCGCATCTGCCGCTCGATCTCGCGGGGCGAGAAGATGCCCTGCACCGGACCGTCGGAACGCGCAGTTTGAATCGGATGCATCAGCGAATGGGACACCGAGAATGCTCCACGGGAACCGGGGGCCGCCGCCAAGTCAACGCTTCCGGCCGGGGGGACCCGTCAGAGCCGCTTTCGGCATCCGCGGACGCGCGCCTTGACCCGCAATCGCGTGTCCCGCTACAGGACGGCGCCCGCGCGCAGCGGCGGCCACACGCGCAGGTCGACGCGGCCGCGCAGCAGCCGGCGCGGCACCTGGCCGAACTCGCGGCTGTCGGACGAATGCTCGCGGTTGTCGCCGAGCACGAAGTAGTGGTCCGGCGCGACGGTTTCGAGGAGCCGCGTGCGCCGGTCCGGGCGCGCGACGTAGGGCTCGACGAGCGGCGTGCCGTTCACGAAGACGTCGCCCTGCTCGATCTTGATCTCGTCCCCCGGGAGACCGATCACGCGCTTGATGTAGTCGAGGCTCGTGTCCAACGGGCAGCGCAGCACGACCACGTCGCCGCGGTGCACGCCGCCGAGCACGTAGGAGAGGTGATCGACGAGGATCCGGTCGCCGTCGTGGATCCCGGGGCTCATCGAGCTCCCGCGCACGACGGAGAGGTGGAAGAGAAGGACGTACGCGACGACGCCGAGGCCGACGTACTGCACCGCCGAGCCCGCCGCGGCGAGCAGGCGCGGGGCGCGGAGGAGCGTCGCGATCCGCTGGGGGAGCCGGGACATCGGTCACCTCCTATCGATCCGCGCGGCCCGCGGAATTGAGTCGCGACGCGCGGTGCCCTTTTCCCTCGTCGGGCGGAGGGCTAGGCTCTGCGCCCGAGCGCGCCGATGCCCCGCAGCCAAGAACCTCGTGCGGCGACGCGGCGGACGATCCTGCTCGGGGGCGCGGGCCTCGCGGCGGGCGCGGTGGCGGGGTGCAGGACGACGACCCCGGAGCGCGCCGCCGACGACTTCTCCGAGCTCTCCGACCAGCGCGGCAGCGTGAAGCCGATCGGCTCCGAGGAGCGCGCCGCACGGCGCCGTCGCCTCGGGGAGATCCTCGCCGGCCGGGGTCTCGACGCGATCCTCATGGAGGGCGGCGCGACGATGACGTACCTCGCGGGCGTCTCGTGGGGCCGCTCGGAGCGCTTCTTCGGGCTGGTCGTCCTCGCCGACGGCTCGCACTTCTGGATCTGCCCCGCGTTCGAGGAGAGCCGGGCGCGCCAGCAGATCGACCGCAAGGGGAGCGATCCCGGTCCAGGCGGTCCCGTCGTCGCCTGGCAGGAGGACGAGTACCCCTACCGGCCGCTCGCGGACGCGCTCGCGCAGCACCGCGCCCGGCGCATCGCGATCGAGCCTTCGCTGCGGAACGTCTTCGCCGAGCGCCTGGCCGTTCAGCTCGGGCGTGACCGGGTCGAGAGCGCGGCCGGCTCCGAGATCCTCGTCGCCCTGCGCGGGCGCAAGGACGCCCACGAAATCGCGCTCCTGCGCCGCGCGAACGAGCTGACGCAGCTCGCGCTGCACGCCGTCGCGCGACGCCTCGCGCCGGGGATGAAGGGCTCGGAGATCGCGGCGCTCGTCGACCGCGCGCACCGGAAGCTCGGGTTCACGAGCGCGTGGAACCTCTCGTTGATCGGTCCCGCGGCGGCGCTCCCCCACGGCGAACCCGACGAGCGCGCGCTCGAGCGCGGCTCGCTGCTGCTCGTCGACGCGGGCGGCGACTTCCACGGCTACCAGAGCGACGAGTCGCGCACGTGGATCTTCGACGGGCAGCCGAGCGTCGAGATCGAGCGCGCGTGGAACGCGGTGCGCGACGCGCAGCTCGCCGGCTTCGACGCGATCCGCCCCGGCGTCCTGTGCGGCGACGTCGACCGCGCGGCGCGCGCGGCGCTCGTCCAGCGCGGATTCGCGCCCGGGTTCGCCGAGTTCACGCACCGCCTCGGCCACGGCATCGGCGTCGAAGGCCACGAGGATCCGTACTTCGACGGCGGGAGCGCGGTGCCGCTCGCGAGCGGCATGACGCTCTCCGACGAGCCCGGCCTCTACTTCCCGGGCCGGTTCGGGGTCCGCCTCGAGGACGTGGTCCTCGTCACCGAGGACGGCGCGGACCACTTCGGCACGTGGCAGCGCGCGCCCACCTCCCCCGAGTGAGCGAGCGCTCCCGTCCCGCGACCGGCCGCGCGCCGTCGTTCCTCGACGCGACGTTCTCCGTCGCGCGGAAGGAGCTCGTCGCGAGCTTCCGCGACCGGCAGACGACGCTCTACACGCTCGTGCTCCCGATCGTCCTGTATCCGTTCCTCTTCTGGTGCATGATCCAGGGCTCGCTCTTCGTCGAGGGAAAGCGCGAGCACACCGAGGTGCGCGTCGGGATCGCCGCGGAGAGCCCTGGGCTCGAGCCGCCGGCGCTCGCGGAAGCGCTCGAACGCTCGCCGCGCGGCGCTCCGCCGCCCGGCGCCGCTCCCGATGGTGCGGCGGGCGAGCCGGAGGTCGAGCTCGATCGGGTGTTCGTCCTCGGCTCGCGCGCACCGATCGAGAAGGCGGCGGCACACGCGTGGGTCGCCGCGGGTCCGCAGCGCGCGCGCGGCGACGACCCGGACGAGCGGCCGGACGCGGTCCTCTACTTCGGCAGCACGCCCGACGGCGCCCGGGACCGCGCGGAGGTCCTTTACGACAGCTCGAACCCGACGTCGCAGATCGCGCTCGCGCGCATCCAGAGGCGGATGCCGACCTACGTGCGCGACCTGCGCGAGCGTTCGGCGGAGGCCGCGGGCAGCAAGGGTGCCGCGCTCGAGCCTTTCGTCCGCGAGCCGGCGCGCAACGTCGCACCGCTCCGCGCGGTCGGCGCGTACATCCTCTCCTACATCCTCCCGCTGCTCTTCGTGATCATGGCCGTGATGGGCGCCTTCTTCCCGGCCGTCGACATGACCTGCGGCGAGCGCGAGCGCCGCACCGCGGAGACGACGCTCCTCCTGCCGGTCCCGCGCAACGCGGTCCACCTCGGCAAGATCCTGGCCGTGTGCGCCGGCGCGCTGCTCGCGACGTGCCTGAACCTGACGGCCCTCGCGCTCTCGGCGGAGCACCTCCTGCGCATGCTCCCCTCGAACGCGAGCGCGCAAGTGGACCTCCCCGTGCGCGCGCTGTTCCAGGTCGCGCCGCTGCTCCTGCTCTTCGCGTTCTTCGTCAGCTCCGTCCTGACCGGCGTCGCGGCCCTCGCGCGGACGTTCAAGGAAGGCCAGGCGCTCCTCGGTCCCGTGCAGATCCTGTTCGTCGTCCCCGCGATGGCGGGCACGTTGCCGGGCATCGTGCTGACGCCGGCGATGGCGAACATCCCCGTGATCAACGTGGTCCTGTGCTTCCGCAGCCTCCTGCGCGGGGAAGCGATCGCGCTCCCCTACGCGATCACGGCCGCGTCCCTCGCCGCGCTCTCGGTCGGCGCGATCGCGCTGTCCCTCTGGATCCTCTCGCGCGAATCGCTGCTCGTCGCGGAGTCGGGCACCGCGTGGAGCAACTTCCTCGGCCTCCTGCGCTCGCCGAAGGGATCGCGATGAGCCGCCTCGCCGTCGAAGCGATCGGGCTGCGCAAGGTCTTCGTCGACCCGAAGCGCGGCAAGGTGGAGGCCCTGTGCGGCCTCGACCTCGACTGCCGCGCCGGGGAGATCTACGGGATGCTCGGGCCGAACGGCGCAGGCAAGACGACGACGTTGCGCGTCCTCGCGACGCTGCTCGCGCCCACGTCGGGCACGGCCCGGATCGACGGCGTCGACGTGGCGGCGGATCCGCTGGAGGTCCGGCGCCGCATCGGCTTCCTCTCCGGCACGACGGGGCTCTACCCGCGCCTGACGCCGCGCGAGACGCTCGCGTACTTCGGCAAGCTCCACGGGATCGAGTCCGGCGAGCTCGAGGGCAGGATCGGCGCGCTGCTCGATCGCTTCGGCATGCGCGAGTACGCCGACGCGCGCTGCGAGTCGCTCTCGACGGGCCAGCGGCAGAAGGTGTCGATCGCCCGCGCCGTGCTCCACGATCCGCCGGTGCTCATCCTCGACGAGCCGACGACCGGCCTCGACGTCCTGGCGAGCTCCGCGATGATCGAGTTCATCGAATCGCGGCGGGCCGCGGGCACATGCGTCCTGTTCAGCACGCACGTCCTCTCCGAGGCCGAGCGCCTGTGCGACCGCATCGGCGTCATCTTCCGCGGGCGCCTGCTCGCGGCCGGCACCCTGCCGGAGTTGTCGGAGCTCACCGGGAAGCGCTGGCTCGCGGACGTGTTCCTCGAGCTCGTGCGCCGGGGCGGCGCGACGCCGGAGCCGGAGGACGTCGGTGTCTCGTAGCCCGGGAGCGCGCGCGTTCCGCGTCGTGCTCGCCGCCGAGCTGCTCCTCCTCCTCCGCGACCGGCGCGCGCTGCTGCTCGCCGTCGTGCTGCCGACGGTGCTCTACCCGCTCGTGTTCCTCGGCCAGCGCTGGCTCGAGACGGCTTCGAGGCACGCGATGGAGATGCGCACCGTCGTCGTCGCCTGCGACGTGGACGCGCTCGCTGCGCGCGAGCGTCTCCTCGAGCTCCTGCGCGCGGAGGCTCCGATCGACGTCCGCGCCGTGGACGCCTCGGGTCTCTCCCCGGACGACGCGGGCTCGGCCGCGTCGATCGCCGAACGCGCGGAGGTCGCGCGCCTCGCGCAGGGCCCGGACGGCGTCGTCCTCGTCGCGCACGCGACCGCCGGCGATCCGCCCGTCGGCCTGCGTCTCTATTTCGACGGAACGAACGACGTCGCGCTCCAGGCGCGGCACCGCGTCGAGCGCGCGCTCGATCTTTTCCAGGCCGAGCAGCGCGCCGCGCGCGCGACCGCGCTCGTCGGCAGCGACCCTGGGCGCGGTCTCGACGTCCTCCCCGTCGACGTCGCCGATCCGTCGGACGCCGCCGGGGCGCTGCTCGGTCGCATCCTGCCGTTCCTGGCGGTGATCGTCGTCCTCTCCGGCGGATCCTACGCCGCGCTCTCCGTGTTCGCGGGAGAGCGCGAGGCCGGGACGCTCGAGACCCTGCTCGTACAGCCGGCGCCCGCGGCCGCGCTCGTCGCCGCGAAATTCGGCGCGGTGCTCCTGACGGGGCTCCTGACGCTCTTCCTCAATGGCGCGAGCATCCTCCTGTGTCTCCAGCGCGGACTCGGCGCGTTGCCCGGAGCCGGAGGCGCGTCCGTCACGGGGCTCGTGTTCGAGGCGCAGCGTCTCTGCCTCGGCGCGTGCGTGTTCCTCCCCGCGGCCGTGCTCCTGTGCGCGCTCCTGTGCCTCGTGTGCGGGCGCGCGAGAACGTTCCGCGAAGGGCAGTACACGCTGCTCCCGCTGATGCTCGTCTGCCTCGTGCCCTCGGCGCTCGCGTCGCAGGACCTCGAGTTCGACTGGCTGCTCGCCTCGGTGCCGCTCGCCGGGCCGGCGCTCGCGCTCCGCGACGCGCTGCGCGGATCCCTCCAGGCTCCCGTCGCGATCTGGATGTTCGTCGCGAGCTCCGCGTGGGCGGGCGCGGCGCTCGCGCAGCTCGCACGCTCGCTCGGGACTGAGCGCCTCGTCCAGAGCGAGAGCGGCCAGGAGGAGATGGCACAGCGCTCGGTGCAATCGCGCTACGCGCTGCGCTGGGCCTGGGTCGCGGTCTTCCTCGTCTACGTGCTCGGCGGGACGCTGCAGGCCTGGAACCTCCCTTGGGGCCTCTTCATGACGCTGTGGATGCTCCTGCTCCCGCTCGCGCTTCTCTCCGCGCGCGGCACGGCGCGCCGCGCGAAGGAGACCGTCGCGCAGGCTCTCCAGCTCGTCCCCCCGCGCCTCTCCCACGCGCTCGCGGCGATCTGTCTCGCACCGGCCTTCGCGACGCTCGCGAAGATCGTGTTCGCGTGGCAGCGCGTCGTGCTGCCTCTCCCGTCGCGCGTCGCGCACGGCGAGCTCCTCGAGGGCCTCGCGAACGTGCCGCTCGCAGCGCAGATCTTCCTGCTCGCGATCTCACCCGCGGTCTGCGAGGAGCTCTTCTTCCGCGGCGCGCTGCTCTCGGGCCTGCGCCGCGATCTCGGTGCGCTCACGTGCATCGCCTGGGAGGCCGTGATCTTCGGGGCCGCGCACAGCTCGATCTACCGCTTCGTGCCGACGGGGATCCTCGGCATGGTGCTCACCGCGATCACGCTGCGGACGCGCAGCCTCCTGCCCGCGGTCCTGCTCCACGCGACCTACAACACGATGCTCCTCCTCGATCTCGAGCGACCGACCCTGGTCGCCCTGGCGCTGCCCGGAATCCTGCTCCTGGCTTTCGTGAAGCCCGCTTCCCGCGGTTGAAACAGCGCCCAAGCGCTTTTCGGGACGCGACTTGCGTCCGTCGGTCGCGCGAGGCATCGGAAGGCTGCCCTCCGCGAGCACGCCGGCGCGGACCTCTCCTCGCCCCACGGCCTCCCCGAACCTCACGGAGGAACCGATGTACTCGATGCTCGCTCGCGGCCTCGGCCGCTCGCTCGAATGGATGCTCCTCGCCGTGATCTGCGGCAGCAGCCTCTGGATGACCTTCCTCACCCTCGGGCTGTACGCGCCGCCCAGCTAGCGGCCGATGCGCTTCAGCTTGCCGCGACGCTTCCCCGAATTCATCCCGAGCTTCCGGATCAGCTTGCGACCGCGCGTCGGTCCGCCGCTCTTGTTGCGCGCACGTGCCATGTTGACTCCTCGTCCGTGGTTTCGAAGGCCGCTGTTCTACTTCGAGCCGCGCCGGCGCACAAGGCTACTTCGCCGCTGAATGGGCCGCGATCTCGGCCCAGCTCCACTCCGGACCGATCCGGATCGCGAGCTCGGCGCCCGGGATGTCGCGCGCGAGGGCCTGGAAGAGATCCTTGAGCGCGAACTGGACGAGGAACGTCGCGCGCTGCTCCGGGTCCGGAGCGAGGTCGTCGCGCGGGGCGATCGGGACGAAGGCGGCGTTGTCGCCGCGCAGCGGGCCGACGCCGAGCTCCTTCGGGCGCGGGAGGTGCACGACGACCTTCGAGCCCTCGATCTGCGCGATCGCGACCGGGAGGTCCGCGAAGTCGATCCCGTGGATCGAGAGGCGCCCGGGATCCTCGGGATCCATCCGGACCGCGTGGGTCACGAGCCAGGGTTCCTCGGCGGAAAAACGCATCATCTGGAGGCGGTGGTGGATCTGCGGGGCGCCGAACTCGAGCCACTTCGCGAGGCGGCCCTCCGGCGTCTTCGGCGTGGCCGCGATCTCGCGCTTCCGCTCCTGGACGATCCGCCGCGCTTCCGAGGCGTCGGACGTCAGGCTCCAGATGAAGTAGCCGGCCGAGACCGCGAGGCCGACCGCGACGAGTGCCGCCATGACGACGAGTCCTCTGAAGCGGCGCGGCGCGGGTGCGGACTCGTCCATCCCGCGCATTGTGCCCCTTCACCGCCGCGCGAGGAAACGTATGCTCGACGAACGTGAGGCTCTCCGCGTCGGACGTCCTGCGCTGCATGGAAGGCGGAGAGGGAACGCGCGTCGAGTTCAAGCGCGTGCTGCCGCGCGACGACCGCGCGGTGCGGACCTTGTGCGCGTTCGCGAACACGCGCGGCGGTCTCCTGATCGTCGGGATCACGGACCGCGGGCGCGTCCACGGCGTCCACGAGCCCGAGCGCGTGCGCTCGCGGCTCGAGAAGCTCGCGGAGGTGCACGTCCTCCCTCCTCTCGCCGTCGCGACGCAGGTCGTGGAGGTCGGCGGCCCGCGCGTCGTCGCCTGCTCGGTCCCCTTCTCGAATGCGCGGCCGCACGCCGTGCAGCTCCCGGGCACGCCGCCCCAGGTCCTCGTGCGCGTCGGCGCGTCGAACCGGATCGCCGACGGGCCGACGCTCGCGGCGCTGCGGCGCAACGCGGTCTCGAGGAACGGACGGAATCCGCTCGAGGACGCGATCGTCGGCTGGGTGCGCGCACAGTCGAAGATCCGCGCCCGTCCGTCCGGGAGCGCGACGGTCGCCGGGTTCGCGAAGGCGTTCAATGTGGGCGAAGCGCGCGCGCACCGGACGTTCGTGCGCCTGGAGAGCCGCGGGCTGCTCGTCGGGCACGGGGCGGGGCGATCGAGGGTGTTCACGGCTCCCTGAGGGCTCGCGATGAAGCGCCGCATATTCATCGGGGACGTGCAGGGCTGCCGCGAGGAGCTCGAGCGGCTGCTCGAGCGCGTCGGGTTCGACGCGACGCGCGACGAGCTGCAGCCGGTCGGCGACTTCGTGAACCGCGGACCCGATTCCGTCGGCGTCCTGCGCCTCTGCAAAAAGCTCGGCGCGGGCGGCGTGCTCGGGAACCACGACGTGCACCTCTTGCGGACGGCGCAGGGAGTGCGGCCGGCGAAGAAGGGCGACACGTTCCAGGACGTATTGACGGCGCACGACCGGGACGAGCTCCTGACGTGGCTCGCCGAGCGACCGCTCGTGCGGGGATGGAACGACACCGTGCTCGTGCACGCCGGCGTGCATCCCTTGTGGAAGGATCCGGTCGCGCGGCTCGCGAAGATCGACCCGCTCGCGGGCGAGGCCGACGCCGCGTTCGCGATCTCGGCGCGCTACTGCACGAGCGACGGAACGCGCCCGGCGCACGACTGGCCTCCCCCCGCGCCTCCGTGCCGGCCGTGGTACGAATTCTGGCCGCGCGACGGCGCCGAGAAACGGACCGTGGTGTTCGGCCACTGGGCGCGCGCGGGGCTCGTCGTGCGGCCCCAGGTGCGCGGCCTCGACACCGGCTGCGTGTGGGGCGGGCAGCTCACCGCGTGGATCGCCGAGGAGGACCGGATCGTGCAGGTCGACGCGGCGCGGCAGTACGCGCCGCACGAGTGAGGCTCACGCTGCGCCGAACACGCGCCGGTAGAGATCCGTCTCCAGGATCCCGTCCGGATCGGCCGCGCGCCGCAGCGCCTCGAACGCCGCGACCTTGTCCGCCGGAAGCATCCGGCGCATGTCCTTCTCGCCGATCACGAGATCCTTCGCGAAGTAGAACTTCCCCCCCGCCGCGAGCGTGATCTCCGTCAGCTCCGCGCAGTGCTTCCACAGGCCCTCGCGGTTCTCCGGAGTCACCTTGAAGTCGAGCGCGAGGCTCCAGCCGTCGAGCGCGTGCGTCAGCCAGAACGGGTCGGGACGGTGGCGCTTGAACACGCCGAGGTACGGCACGAATCCGTTCGTCTGGTTCCGTCGGAGGACCTCGACGTACGCGGCGTGCGCGGTCGCGGCGGGCAGGAACAGCTGGTGCTGGATCAACCCGCGCTTCTCCGAGCGCCCGTAGGCCCACTTCCAGTTCGGCACGTAGTCGAGCAGGAACGAGAACGCGGCGAGCGGCTGCCGGAAAGGACCCTGCAGCACCTCGAGCCTCCCGGTCGCGTACTTCGCCGCGTTCAGCAGGCGCATCCCGCGGTCGTTGTTCAGGAGCCGCAGCGCCCTCCACGCCTCCGACTTCGGCACGCCGAGGATCGTCTTCGGGAGGTGCTGGTGCTCGACCGCGAGCGTCCGCGCGGGATCGGTGTCCTCGCCCTCGCGCAGATAGCGCGCCTCGTGCACCTGCCCGCGTCCGAGCGACTCCCCCCCCGCGAAGCAGTCGATCCACGCGACGAGGTAGTCGACGTGCGCCTTCCGGGCCTCGAAGTGGTCCATCGCCTCGCGCAGGTTGCGCACGCGCACCGCGGTCACCTCGACGTCGCCCGAGTGGACGTGCTTCGTCCGCAGCACGATCCGCGTGAATGCCCCGAGCATCCCGAGCCCGCCGATCGCCGCGTGGAAGAGGTCGGGATTGCGCTCCCGGCTGCAGGTGACGACCTCCCCGCGCGGCAGCGCGAGATCGAACTCGAGGATCCAGTCGCCGATCGTCCCCGCGGCGAAGTTGTTCTTCCCGTGGATGTTCATCGCCGCGACGCCGGCGATCGTCGGGAAGGCCGTCCCCGAGACGACCGGCGGCCACCATCCGTCGGGCAGGATCCTCTGCCAGAGCTGCTCGATCGTGACGCCCGGCTCGAGCTCGGCGATGCCGCGCGCGGGGTCCCACGCGATCACGCGATTCATCGCCGTGAGGTCGAGCGAGTGCCCGCGCGAGTTCACGCTCGCGTCGCCGTAGCTGCATCCGGTCCCGCGCAGCCCGAGGGTGATCTTCTCGCGCCGCGCCGTCTCGAACGCCGCGAGCACCTCCGCGACGGAACGCGGGCGGAGCACGCGCGCGTGCGCGCCGACCGCCATCCCCCAGCCCTCGACGTATTCGAAGGACGTTCGCGTCACGACGGCGCTCACACGTTCAGGTGGCGGAACAGGAACGAAGGGATCGCGCGGATGACGGTGCCGACGAGCCACCAGCGCCGCGGGACGTAGCGGACGTTCGCGCGACCGCGCGCGGCGGCGAGCGTGAGCCGCGCGGCCTCGGAGGCGGAGATCAGCCAGAAGGTCTTCTTTCCCTGGGTCATCGCCGTGTCCACGAATCCCGGCTTGATCGTGCAGACGTGCACGCCGCTCTCCGCGAGACGGTTCCGCAGCGCCTCGAGGAACGTGTTCATCGCCGCCTTCGTCGTCGCGTACGCGGGATTCCCCTTGCGACCGCGGTCGCCCGCGATCGAGGAGATGCCGACGATCGTCCCGCGGCGCTGCGTGCGGAAGAGCGGCGCGACGGCGTTGCACCAGGCGATGCAGCCGGAGAGGTTCACCTCGACCTGCTCGAGGTCCTTCGGAGTGTCGTACTCGTCGCGTCCGGTCTCCGGCATCACGGCGGCGGCGTAGACGAGGAGGTAGAGCCCGCCGAGCTCCCGCGCCGCGCGCTCGACGAGGGCGGGGACGCGCGCGGTGTCGTGGACGTCGTGCTCGAGCACGGCGAGCGAACCGCCGCTCGCGCGCGCGAGCGGCGCGCACTCCTCCGCGAGCGAGCGCAGGAGGTCGCCGCGCCGCGCGAGTGCCGCGACGCGGTAGCCTTCGTGGACGAGCTGCCGCGCGATCGCGGCGCCGATGCCGGAGCTCGCGCCGACGACGATCGCGCGGCGCTCGTCCGACGGCACGCCGCAGTCGGGTGCCGGCGGCGGCGCGTCGTGCGCGGCGTGGGTCGGGGAGGAAGTGTGGGGAGCAGCGCTCGTCGCGATCGACATGGAGGTGCGGCATTATCGGGCGAACGCGCGGGATTCCCAAACTCCATCCGGCTTGCATCGACTGCGCGGCCGGCGTACACGTGTCGCTCCCCGATGCGCAGGTTCCTGATTCTCTCGGCCGTGCTCGCGCTCGGTGCCTGCGGAGGATCCGGATCGACCCCCGACCCGCAGAAGGACACGCTCGTCCGCGAGCGCGCGGCGGCTCTCTTCAAGGACCACCACGACCTCGCGCGGCAGGAGCTCGCGCCGCTCGTCGCGCGCAAGGACGCGACGGCCGCCGACCTCGTCACGGCGGCCGCGATCGAGCTCGTCGACGGCAAGGAAGCCGCGGCTCTCGCGTTCCTCGATCGCGCCGACAAGGCCGACGCCAGTTCGGCCGCGTCGGCGTACCTGCGCGGACAGGTCGCGCGGATGCAGGGCGACTTCGCGGCGGCGCTCCCCCGTTTCCGGCGCGCGCACGAGCTCGCGCCGGACGATCTCCCGTCGCGTCTCTCGCTCGCCGAAGCGTCGGCCGAGACCGGGGACGACAAGACCGCGGAGGCCCTGTACCGCTCCGTCGTCGACGTCGGCCTCGAGAACGGGCAGCTCTGGTACGCGACCGCGGTGTACCGCCTCGCGCGGCTGCTCTCGACGACCAGCCGCGAGAAGGAAGCCGAGCCGTTCAACCAGCGCTGGGCCGAGTTCGAGAAGCGCGGCGCGAGCACGGCCGACGCGGCGGCGCAGCTGATCCAGGGAGACCTCGCCAAGGTGCGCGCTCCGCGCCCGGGCGGCAGCCGCGTCGCGACGCCGGGCGCGAAGCTCGCATTCGCCGCCCCGCGGGTCGTCCTCCCCGAGTTCGCGGGAGCGCGCGCGATCGAATCCTGGGACCTCGACGGGGACGTGCGGCCCGATCTCACCGCGATCGGCGACCGGGGCGTGCTCGTCGCGCTCTCGGGCGACGCGGGGTTCACCGCGAAGACCGCCGTCGAGGGCCCGGTCGAGCTCGCGCGCGCGTTCGACGTCGACAACGACGGCGATCTCGACTTCCTCGTCCTCCAGGCCGGCAAGCTCGCGCTCTTCGTCGACGACGCGGGCACGTGGACGCGCTCGCCGCTCGTCCTCCCGGAGATCCCGTCGCCGCCGCGCGACGTCGTTCCCGTCGACTACGACCACGACGGCGACGTCGACCTCCTGCTCGTCGGCGACTTCGGCGCGCGGATCTGGCGCAACGACGCGGCGACGACGCCCGGGGAAGGCCACGGGTTCGTCGACGCGAGCGAGAAGGCCGGCTTGCCGCGCGACCGGGGCTTCGACTGGGGCGTCGCGGAGGACTTCGACGGCGACAACGACGTCGATCTCCTGCTCGGCGGCAGCACGCCGCTCTGCCTCGCGGACAGCCTGCGTGAGGGCCGCTTCGCCGACAAGTCGCGCATGTTCACGCCCGGCGCGAAGATCGCGCGGAAGCCGATCGTCGCGGATCTCGACGGCGACGCGCGGCCCGACGTCGCGACGCCCGCGGGCGTGTGGCACCAGGAGAAGGACGGGACGTTCCGCTGGATCGCGCGCGCGAAGCCGTCGCCGGACGCCGCCGTGAACGCGCGCGCGGTCGATCTCGATCTCGACGGCTCGCTCGATCTCGCGTGGACGGACGGACCGAAGATCTCGGGGCTGCTCGCCGCGGGCCTCCCCGTGGAGACGCCCGTCGAGATCGATCCCGCGGGCGCCGCTCCGTCGGGCCCGCTCGCCGCGGCGGACTTCGACGGGGACCGCACCGTCGATCTCGCCGTGCTCACGCCGGCGGGCGTCGCGATCGAAAGCGGCGTCGCGGGCGCGAACCAGGGCGTGCGCCTCTCCTACCGCGGCGCGCGCAGCAACCGCCGCGCGCTCGGCTCGGTCGTCGAGTACCGCGCGGGGGGCGTCTACCGGCGCATCCACTGGGAGGGCGAGCCGGTCCTCGCGGGCGTCGGCCGCGCGCAGAAGCTCGACGTGCTGCGGATCACGTGGCCGAACGGGATCGTGCAGACGGACCTCGATCTCGACCTCAAGCCGCAGGGCGGAGTCGACGATCCCGACGCGGCGTTCCGGAGCATCACCGAGGCGCCGGCGCAGTTCGGCTCGTGCCCGTTCCTGTACGCGTCGAGCCCGGGCGGCACGGTGTTCGTGACCGACGTGCTCGGCGGGACGCCGCTCGGACTGCCCGCGAAGCCGGGTGTGCTCGTCCCCTTCCGCCACGACGAGTACGTCCTCGTTCGCGGAGCGCAGCTCGCGCCGATCGACGGGTTCGTCGAGCTCCATCTCACCGAGGAGCTGCGCGAGGTGACGTACCTCGACGGCGCGCGGATCGTCGCCGTCGACCACGCGGCCGGCACCGAGATCCGCCCGAACGAGCTCTTCTGCTTCCCGCCGTTCCCGGAGCCGCATCTCCACACGATGCAGAGCCCGCTCGCCCCGGAGCGCGCGACGGGGAGCGACGGGAAGGACTGGACCGCGGCGGTCGCGGCGGAGGACGGCGTCCACGCCGCGCCGTTCACACTCGAGGAGCCGCAGTACGCCGGCCACGCTCGACCATGGTTCCTCGAGCTCGCGTTCGATCGCGAGGCGGTCGCGCGCGCGCCGAAGCTCCGTCTCGCGATGAGCGGATGGTTCTACTGGAGCGACTCGACCGCGAACGTCGCCTCCGCGGGCGCCGGGCTCGCGTTCGTGCCGCCGACGTTCCAGGTCCCCGACGGGAACGGCGGCTGGAAGGACGCGGGACCGCCCGTCGGTTTCCCGTCGGGCAAGACGAAGACGATGGTCGTCGACGTGACGGAGATCCTTCCGCGCGACGATCCGCGGATCCGCGTGGCAACGACGCTGCGCCTGTACTGGGACGCGATCCTCCTCGCGGTCGACGCGGACGACGCTCCGCGCACCGAACGCGAGCTGCCGGCGCCCACGGCGAGACTCTGGCGCCGCGGATTCAGCGCGCCGCTCGCCGCCAGCGGTCTCGGACGGCGCGACGACTCGCGACCCGAAGGCTTCGACTGGGAGCGGCTCGCCGCGGAGCCGCGCTGGAACCAGACGCCGGGGGACTACACGCGCTACGGCGACTGCACCGAGCTCGTCCTCGACGTCGACGACCGGTACGCGATGATCGGCGCCGGCGACGCGCTCACGCTGCGTTTCGACGCGCGCGAGCTCCCGCCCGTGCGCGCCGGCGAGGTCCGCGACTGGATCCTCCATCTCGACGGCTGGTGCAAGGACGCCGATCTGAACACGGTGTCCGCGGAGAGCGTCGAGCCGCTGCCGTTCCACGCCATGAGCGCGTATCCCTATCCCGCCGGCGAGCACTTCCCCGACGACGCGGCGCACGCGAGCTGGCGCCGCGAGTGGAACACGCGGCCGGCGCTCCGGTGGATCCTGCCCGTGTCCCCCGCGCGCGAGCGCGAGTGGCTCCTCGGGAACTGACGAGCGCGGATTCCCCTCACGTGGAGGCCGTAGGCTTCCCGCCCTCGAGCTCCTCGATCGCACGCCGGAAGGCCTCGCTCAGCGGGGCCTTCCGGCCGTTCCGCGGGTCGAACCCGACGAGGCGCGCTTCGCCCTCGCACCAGATCGCGCCGCTCGCGGCGTCGCGCAGGCGGTACGCCTGCGTGAACGAGGTCGTTCCGACGTGCGTCGTCGCGCATTCGACGTCGACTTCGGCGCCGCCGCGCCCCGGAGAAACGTAGACGACGTTCGTCTGCGCGAGGACGAACGGGAACCGGTTCTCGCGCAGCATCCCCGCCTTCGTGAAGTACGCGAAGCGCGTCTCCTCGAACAGGGTGAGGTAGATCGCGTTGTTCAGGACGCCGTGGTTGTCCTCGTCCGACCAGCGCGTGCGCAGCCGGACGCGGAAGCGGAGATGCTCCGGCGCGGGGACGTTCGGCTTCTCCATCGTCATCCTCCGGCCTCCAGCGGCGCGGGCTCGTCGGCGCGCGGGCGCCGGGCGACGAGCCAGATCCCCGCGAAGATGCAGCTCCCGGCGACGAGCGTCCCGCGCGTCAGCTTCTCGCCGAGCCAGTAGCGGCTGACGACGCCCGTGATCAGCGGTTGCACGTACACGTACATCGCCGTGGTCGAGGCGCGCAACCGCTGGAGCGCCCACGCGTTCAGCAGGTACGCGACCGACGTCGGGAAGACGACGATGAACGCGAGCGCCCACCACGCGCGGGCCGGAGCGTCGGGCACGAGCGGCGCCCCGCGGACGAGGAACGGGACGAAGGGCAGCGCGAGGACGAACACCCAGGCGATCAGCGCGAGCGGCGGGATGCGCTTGAGCAGCGGCCGCGACACGACGAGGTAGATCGAGTACGAGAGCGTGTTCATCACCATCAGGAGGTTGCCGAGCGCGTGCGCGCCCGCGAGGTCCGGGTCGTCGTTCCAGCGCAGCGCCGCCGCGCCCGCGAGCGCGACGACGACGCCGAGCGCGCGCGTCGCGTGGAACGTCTCCTGGCGCACCGCCGAGGCGATCACGAACGTGAACACCGGGATCAGGCACATCATCAGGCCGGCGTTCGTCGCGGTCGACCGCGTCAATCCCTCGAGGTAGAGGATCATGTTCGCCGTCACGCCGAGGAACGAGCACAGGAACAGGACCGGGACGTCGGCGAGGCGCGGGATCGCCCGGCGCCCGTGGACGAGGAGCGCGACGGCGAGGAGGCTCACGGAGCCGAACGCGATCCGCCACACCGTCATCGTGAACGGCGTGAACGCGCCGGAGTCGAACGCGACTTTCCCGAAGACCGGGAACAGCGCGAAGAGCACCTGGACGACGGCCAGCGCGACGTGGCCCCTCTCGATCTTCGGCGGCATGCGGAGCCGGACAGTGTCTCACAGCGCGGGCTCACGTCCACCGCGCCCTTCTCCAGTCCGCTCTCCTGTGGGAGACTGGCGCGCCGACGCATGTCCGAGTCCCTGCGACCTTGGCCCAAGCTCTCCACCCGGCGCGGGGAATCGATGGTGCTCTTCCGGCCCCGCTGGGACACGCTCCGGAACCCGCGCACGAACGAGGTGATGGAGCGACTCGTCCTCGAGACGCCCGACTGGGTCAACGTCGTCGCGTTCACCGACGAAGGGAAGCTCGTGTGCGTGCGCCAGTTCCGCTTCGGGACCGGTGTCATCACGCTCGAGATCCCCGGCGGCGCGCTCGATCCGCGCGAGCCGCACGAAGCCGCGGCGCGCCGCGAGCTGCGCGAGGAGACGGGCTACACCGCCGAACGGTGGAGCTACCTCGGGTCCGTCGAGCCGAACCCGGCGTTCCAGGACAACCTTTGCCACCACTGGCTCGCGGAAGGCGCGCGTCACACGCACGACCTCGAGCTCGACAGCGGCGAGGACATCGAAGTCGCGGAGCTCTCCCTCGAGGAAGTCCGCGCCGCCGTCGCGCGCGGAGAAATCCGCCACAGTCTCGTCCTCACCGCCCTCGCGCGGGTCCTCGACCTGCGAAACGGGAGCCCGGGCTCCCGCTAGGAAGCCCCATGACCGTCGGAATCCGCCGCGGACTGCCGCTCGCCGCCCTCGTTCTCCTTGCGCTCGCCGATTGCGCGGCCGTTTCGTCGGCGCCGGCGCCGGAATTCGCCTGGAAGGACGTCGCCGGGGACACGGCGAATCCGGAGCTCGCCGCGCTCTGCCGCGACGCGTGGGACCTGCGCCTGCGCGACGACCCCGTCGGGGCGACGTTCCTCGGCGATCCGCGCTTCCACGGCAAGCTCTCCGATCCGTCGCCGGCCGCCTCGGAGCGCCACGCCGCGGCGGTCCGCGAGTTCCTGCACCGGTCCGAGGCGATCCGTGCCGACGGGCTCGACGACCGCGACCGCGTCACGCTCCGGCTGCTTGTCGACGCGTGGAAAGGCGAGCTCGAGGAGCACGACTCCGGGATCGACGTCGCCTCGTGGAGCGTCGACGCGCGCAGCGGGCCGCAGGTCGACTTCCTGACGCTCTCCGCGGACCAGCCGATCGGATCGCCGATCGAGCGCCAACAGCTCCTCGAGCGCTGGCGCCGCATGCCGGCCTACCTCGACACCTGCTCCGAGAACCTCCGCCGCGGACTCGGCGCCGGACGCACGGCCTCGCGCCACGCGGTCGAGCAGGTGATCGCGCAGCTCGACGCGATCCTCGCGACTCCGATCGAGAAGAGTCCGCTCGTCCAGCGCGCGGCGGGCGGCGGCACGTGGACCGAGCCGATCGGCGGCGACACGGACCTCGCCGTCCTCTCCTCGCGCGTCGACAGGCGGGCCGCCGATCTGCGCGCGGCCAACGAGTTCGTGCGGATGCGCGTGCACCACGGCGAATCGCTGCTCCTCGTCCCCGCGCAGAACGATCCGCTGCCCCCCGCGGAGCGCGCGCGCTTCCTCGAGCCCGTCTACGTCACCGTCCGCGACTCGATCTACCCGGCGTTCGGTCGGTACCGGGAGGTGCTGCGGTCGGAGATCCTTCCGAAGACGCGCGGCGACGACCATCCGGGGCTCCACTCCCTCGAAGGCGGCGACGCGTACTACCGCCAGTGCATCCGGCGCGAGACGTCGCTCGATCTCTCGCCTGACGAGCTGCACGCGTTCGGGCTCGCCGAGATCCAGCGCATCCGCGGAGAGATCGAGGCGCTCGGCGCGCGCTCCCTGTCCGTCCAGGGGCTCGACAAGATCCAGGAGATGCTGCGGACGTCGCCGGCGATGCACTTCACGGACGCGGCCGAGATCAGGAAGAAGGCCGAGGACGTGCTCGCGCGCGCGAACGCCGCCGTGCCGTCCGCGTTCGGCATCCAGCCGCGCGCGCGGTGCGAGGTCGTCGAGATCCCCGCTCACGAAGCGCCGACGTCGACGATCGCCTACTACCGCCAGGCGTCCGCCGACGGCAGCCGCCCGGGCCGCTACTACGTGAACACGTACGCGCCGACGACGCGCACGCGCTACGAGGCGGAGGTGCTCGCGTTCCACGAGTCCGTCCCCGGCCACCATCTGCAGATCGCGATCGCGCAGGAGATCCGCGGCCTCCCGCTGCTGCGCCGTCACGGCGGGAGCACGGCGTTCGTCGAAGGCTGGGCGCTCTACACCGAGCGCCTGTGCGACGAGCTCGGCCTCTACACCGGCGACGTCGACCGCCTCGGCATGCTCTCGTTCGACGCCTGGCGCGCGAGCCGGCTCGTCGTCGACACGGGGCTGCACGCGATGGGCTGGTCGCGGGCAGAGGCGATCGAGTACATGACCGCGAACACGCTCCTCGCGGAGAACAACGTCGCGAACGAGGTCGACCGCTACATCGGCACGCCCGGACAGGCGCTCGCGTACAAGGTCGGCCAGCGCGAGATCCTCGAGCTGCGGGAGAAGGCGAAGACGGCGCTCGGCGAGCGCTTCGACCGCAAGGCCTTCCACGACCGCGTGCTCGAGAACGGCGCGGTGACGCTCGCGGTTCTGCGGGAGAGCATCGATCGTTGGCTCGCGCGCGAGGCGGGAGCGACCCGTTGAGGCCGCGGTGATCCTCGCCGGGCTTCTCGCGAGCGCGTCGGGCCTCGTCGTCCTCGTCGGCCAGGGCGCGACGATCGACGCGAAGGCCGACGCGGCGCTCGCCGCGGAGCTCGGCGCGAGCCGCCGCGTCGTCCTCGCGGTCGGTGCGCCGGAGCGTGCGCCCGATCCCTTCGCCGGTGTCGCGCCGACGGACGCCCGCATCGCGATCGATCCCGCCGCGCCGCGCTCGGGGGACGAGCGCCGGACGGCGGAGGGCGCGCTCGGCGCCGGGTGCATCGTGCTCACCGGAGGCGACGTCTCGGACTGGTCGAAGATCCTGATTCCCGGAGGCTCGACGACGCGCCTCTCCGAGGCGATCCGGGATGCGCACCGCGGCGGCGCGTCGGTCGTCGGCGTCGGCGCCGCGGCGCCGTTCCTCGCGCAGTGGTGCACGGTCGAGTTCGCGACGCTGGGCAAGGCCGAGCGCAATCCGAGGCACGTGCGCGCGGACGTAGGCGTCGGCGGCCTCGGCCTCTTCGACGAGCTCCTCGTCGACTCCTCGGCCTGTCCGCGCGGCGAGCCGGTGCGCGCGCTCCGCGCCGCGTTCGACGGCAACCTCGGGACGCTCCTCTTCCTCGAGGGGCCCGTCGTGTTCGTCGGTGATCCCAAGAGCCGCTCCGCCCGCATCTTCGGCACCGGCACGGCGTTCGTGTTCGACTTCTCCGCCGGGCGCCGGATGCGCGACGGCTGGCGCGAGGGACGGCTCGCGCTCCTGACCGGAGGCGATTCGTGGAGCGCCCGCGCGGGCGCCGCGTGCGCCGCACCGAGCCTCGAGATCGACGCGGTCGCCGTCGGCTCGCCGTGGGACGATCCGCGCGGCCGCGCGCTCTCCGACGCGCTCGGGCGCGGCGCGGCGCGCCTCTCGATCCACGTCGACGAGCGCACGCGGCTCCGCGCGGCGAGCGGCGCGTCCCAGGGAAGTGCCTCCGGGCTCGCCTTCGACCTCACATGGGGACCGAGCGGATCCTGATCCTCGGCGGCGGCGTCGCGGGCCTCTCGACCGCCTGGTGGCTCGCGCGGCGCGGCGCGCGCGACGTCGTCCTCGTCGAGCGCGAGCGCGCGCTGGCGATGCACTCGAGCCGGAAGAACGCGGCGATCCTGCGCACGGCGACGGACGACCCGGAGATCGAGGCGCTCGCGCTGCGCGGCGCGGAGTTCCTGCGCGATCCGCCCGAGGGATTCAGCGAGCGCCCGCTCGCCGATCGCTGCGGCGTCCTGATCGCCGTCGCCGAGAGCGGCGCGGAGCTGCCCGCGTGGGAGCGGCGCGCGTACGACGACGGCCGCGCGCGCGCGGTCGACCCCGCGACCGTCGCCCCCCCGTTCGCGGTCCCGGGGATGCGCTGCGCCTGGTTCGCCGGCGAGGGACGGATCGAGATCGACGCCCTGCTCGAAGGCTTCGAGCGCGGCGCGCGCCGCGCGGGTGTGCGTTTCGAGGTCGGCGCGGGGCCGAGCGAGCTCCTCGTCGCATCGGACGCGGTCGTCGGCGCGCGTCTCGCCGACGGACGGGAGATCCGCGCCGAGAAGACGATGATCGCCGCGGGGGGCTGGGCGGCGCGGCTCGCCACGGCGGCGGGCTCGCGCGTCGAGCTCCGGCCGACGCGCCGTCACCTCGTCGTGACCGCGAGCGATCCGCGGATCGACCCGCGCGGACCCGTCGTGTGGGTCGAGAGCGACGCGTTCTACGCCCGACCGGAAGCCGGTGGACTCCTCCTGTGCGCTTGCGACGAGGTCGACACGGATCCGGAATTCACCGGCGTCGTCCCGGCCGAACGCGAGCTCGCGCTCGCGAAGGGCGCGCGCTGGCTCCCGGGCCTCCTGCCGGCGCCCGTCGCGCGCGCCTGGTCCGGGATCCGCACGCTGACGCGCGACGGACGCTTCGTGATCGGTCCCGACCGCGACGTGCGCGGGCTCTTCTGGGCCGCGGGGCTCGGCGGCCACGGCATGGTCTGCGGACCGGCGGTCGGAGAGATCGCGGCCGCGGCGCTACTCGGCTAGCTCGACGCGCCGCTTCCCGTACCAGAACTCCATCCCTTCGCGCCGCCGGACCGACCGCGGGCCGCGAATCGCGAGCTTTCCGAGCGCGCCGAGGATCTCCCAGCCTGTGTGCGTGCGCATCTTGCGGCCCGACGTCGCCACGCACTCGCGCAGGACGACGAAGCGCCCGAGCCGGGCGAGCGCGCGGCTGAACGCGAGCTCCTCCGCGCCGAAGAGCTTCTCGTCGAACCCGCCCGTCGCCTCGAAGGCCGCGCGCGTGCAGAAGACGAAGCACCCGCACGCAAAGCCCAGGGTGCGGAAGCTCGCGACGAGCAGCGGCGTCACGATCCGCGCGTAGGCGGGGACGGAACCGTCGAAGCGCACGGCGCAGCCGCCGCCGACCGCGCCGGAGCGCAGCGCGGCGAGCGCGGCGCGGAGCACGTCGGCGTCGATCAGGGTGTCGGCGTCGACGAACACGAGGAGCTCTCCGCGCGCCGCGCGCGCGCCCGAGTTGCGCGTCGCCGCGATCTGGCGGTGCGCGACGCGCACGACGCGAGCTCCGCGGCGTTCCGCGACCTCGGCCGTGCGATCCGACGACGCGTCGTCGGCGACGACGATCTCGTGGGCCTCGCCGCAGGCGTCCGCCGCACGGCGGATCGCGGCTAGCGTGGCTCCGAGCAGGAGCTCCTCGTCGTACGCGGGGACGACGAACGAGATCATGGCTGCCTCATCGGCCCCGCAGCGTACTTCCCTGGAGGGCCCTACCAATCCGCGGCGCGGATCAGCGCGGGCGCGATCGCGTCGGCGAGGAGCTCGTTCCCGCGGCGACCGAAGTGGCAGACGTCGTAGTAGATGTCCTCGCTGCAGTCGCGGAAGAGCCCCGTGGCGTCGAGGACCGCCACGCCGCGCTCGGCGAGGCGCTTCACGGCCTCGCGCAGGCGCGGGTAGATCCGCTCGACGCCTTCGATCCAGGCCGGATCAGCGCCGCCCTTCGCGATCTCCTTCGCCGTCGGCGTCTTCGAGCCGCGGTCGTGGAGCGTCGGCTGCAGCACGTGCAGGAAGACGATCCCGCGCTCGGCGCAGATCCCGTGCATGCTCGCCGACCCCTCCTGCCAGCAGCACACGATCGCTTCGGCCGCGCCCTCCTCGTCCGTCGCGTACGCGGGCCCCCTGTTCGCGGCGTCCACGCTGCGGCCCCGCAGGTACTCGCCGTAGCGGACGAACGCCGTGTGGTAGTCGCGATCCAGCGACTCGAGCCGCGCGAGACCCGCGTGTCCGAGGAACGAGCTGCGCCAGAGACCGGAGCGCAGCAGCCAATCCCCGAACTGCGTCGCCGCGACCTGGGTCGTGCGGATCTCGCTGAGGTGGCCGAGGATCTCCCAGTCCGTCCGCAGCCCGCTCGTCGCGTCGGCCCAGAACAGGAGGTGGGGATACGCGGGGTGCGCGCCGAGCTTCGCGTTGTGCCAGCCGAGCGCGGCCTCGTTGAAGCCGTCGATCTCGACGACGGCGTCCGGCTTGTGCCCGACGCCGAGCAGGAAGCAGAGCTGCATCAGCGGCTGGAACTGCTTCGCAGCGCCGAACGCGTAGTTGTGGATCCGGATCCCCCGGTCGCGCAGGTGCGGATCGGCGCGCAATCGATCGGTCAGCCGCCGGCCCCCTTCGGTGGAGAAATACTCCGCGACCGATCCGCCGAGGATGCAGAGGTCGAAGTTCTCGACCGACTCGCGGCGCCGGTAGTACGCGAGGTCCTCGACGAGCCGCTTCTGCGTGCTCAGGTAGTCCCATCCCGTGTACGGATTCAGGAGCTGCGCCTCGCGCGGCCGGTCCGGCTCGTCGTCGATCGGCGTGCCGGTCCGTTCGTTCGGCAGGTGGACAGGGCGCGCGATCGCGCCCACCATGTCATGGATCGCGATGCGTTCCGCGTCCGCGTCCCAGCTCTCACCGCGGATGCGGTCGAGGATCCGCGCGCCGAGCTCCAGGCCCGCGACGCTCAGCACCGGGACGATGAGGATCGCCAGGAGCACGCGCCGCGAACGCCGTGAGAGCGCCATGATGCGGAGACACCACCATCCTAGCGATGGAACGCGATCCTCTTGCGCGGGGCCGGCCGGAGCTCGTCGCGACCTTCGGTGATCTCGAAGGACTGGTCGACGGCGACCCCGTGGAACGTCTGCGTCGTGCGGCTCGTCGGCCAGGAGATCTCGAGCGTCTCGATCTTCTCCGCCTTGCCGAGGCCGATCTCCTGCATCAGCGGGTTGCAGCCGAAACTGCCGCCGGTGCAGACGGTCCGGTAGATCGAGCGCCGCTTCCCGCCCTCGACGATCTCGGCGCGGATGCGCGCCCCGATCGCCGACCGGTTCGAGCGCGTGCCGACGAGCTTGACCTTCACCCAGTGGTTCCCGAAGCCCGGGTTCTCGAAGAGCGCAATGCCGTACGCGTCGCCCGGATAGCCGCCGCCCATCTTGACGATCACGTCCTGGTCCCCGTCGCCGTCGAGGTCGGCGAATGTGACGCCGTGACCTTTCTGGAGGTGGCCGAAGCCGCCGTTCGTCGTGACGTCCGAGAAGCCGGTGCCGCCGCGATTCCGGTACATCACGTTCGGCATCAAGCCTTCGTACGCGGGGTAGCCGGTCGCGAGGTAGAAGTCGAGGAAGCCGTCGTTGTCGAGGTCGCCGAAGTTCGCGCCCATCGGCAGGAGATGCTTCTTCAGACCCTGCACGGGCGCGACGTCCTCGAACTTCCCGTGGCCGTCGCCGCGGTAGAGGTGCGGCAATTCGCCGGGCTGCGGGATGCCGAGGTAGCTCGCCGCGACGTTCGCGACGTCGGTTGGCTGCTCCGGGCCTCCGTACGCGCCGGCCCACAGGTCGAGCGCTCCGTCGTTGTCGAAGTCCCAGAACCAGTCGGCGAACCCGTCCTTCGGCATCGTGACGCCCGCGCTCGCCGCGACGTCGGTGAACGTGCCGTCCTGGTTGTTGTGGAAGAGGCAGTTCGGCGCGTTGAGATTCGAGATGTACAGGTCGGGATACCCGTCGCCGTCGTAGTCGCCGAACACGACGCCCTTCGCGTAGGCGTAGTTCGCGACGCCGGCGCGCGCGGCGATGTCGGTGAATCTCCCGTTGCCCTCGTTCCGGAACAGCTGGCCCGGGCAGGGATAGGACGGATGGGACTCGCTCCCGATGTAGAGGTCGAGGTCCCCGTCGTTGTCGATGTCGGCCCACGCGGCCGTCTGCGTCGGATAGCGGAAGCTCGCGAGCCCGGCGTCGAACGTGACGTCCTGGAACTTGCCGCCGCCGAGGTTCTTCAGGAGCGAGCGCGGATGCCGGCCTTCGGTGCCCCACCACGCGCCGCGCAGGACGAGGACGTCGACCTTGCCGTCGTTGTCGAAGTCGGCGTCGACCATGTTGAGCCCGCCGAACTCGCCCTCGAGCCCCGAGCCCTCGGTCCGATCGACGTACGTGCCGTCGTCCTCGAGGTGGTAGATCCGCATCTGCCCGCTCGTGTGCATCGTCGACACGACGAGCTCGAGCCGTCCGTCGTCGTCGAAGTCCTCCGCGATCATCCCGCCCGCCGGCGAGAACTCGTCGAGGCCGACGTTGCGCGCGATGTTCTCGAAGTGCGGGAACGGCTCGTCCGACTCGAACACCTTCGGATCGATGCGTACGCCCACCGGCACGCCGTCGGGGTACTCGCCGAGCGTCATGTAGGCGAGGTTCAGGAGCCACTTCGCCTTGCAGCCGAGCGGCGAGTCGTGCGGCACGCGATCGAGGACCTGCGCGAAGCACTGGATCGCCTTCTCGGAGCCCTCGCGCGCGCTGTGGATGCCGCTGCCCTGGATCGGCAGGATGCAGCTCTCCCCGGTGCGCCGCGCGCAGCAGTTCTGGACCTCGCCGAGGCGCAGGTACGCGACGCCGAGTTCGAACCGCGCCGGCGCGATGACGTCCGCCGGCACGTTGTCGCCGAGCGACTTCAGGATCGCGAACGCCTGCTCGTCGAGCCGGATCGCCTCCTCGGGATTCCCGAGGCGCATCTCCTCGACCGCGAGCTCGAACTGGAGCCCGGCGCGGGCGGGCGGCGGGGTCTCGGGCGGCAGGCTCGCGAGCCTCGCGCGCAGCTCCTCGGGGCGCGCGGTCCCGAGGAACCGGTTCCCCTTCGGCGTGTCGGCCTGCACCTCGCGCAGCAAGGCGAGCATCCGCGCATCGCCCGAGACCGCGGACTTCGCGGGCGCGGGCGCGGCGCGGTCGCAGCCGCCGAGCAGTGCCACCACGGCCGACCAGAGGACGATGTTCTTCGGGCGCGCCACGGTCTCCCTCCCGGACGAGTCTAGCGGAAGATCTCGCCGCCGCCCGCCGCGAACGCGGCGCTCTTCTCGCGCAGGCCCGCGGCGATCGCTTCCTCGTCCGTCAGGCCCCGTTCCCGCGCGAACGCACGGACGTCCTCGGTGATCTTCATCGAGCAGAACTGGGGTCCGCACATCGAGCAGAAGTGCGCGGTCTTCGCGCCGTCCGCGGGCAGCGTCGCGTCGTGGAACGCGAGCGCCGTCTCGGGGTCGAGGGACAGCGCGAACTGGTCCTTCCAGCGGAACGCGAAGCGCGCGCGGGAGAGCGCGTCGTCGCGCTCGCGCGCGCGCGGATGCCCCTTCGCGAGGTCGGCCGCGTGCGCGGCGATCTTGTAGGCGATCACGCCGTCCTTGACGTCCTTCCGGTCCGGCAGGCCGAGATGCTCCTTCGGCGTCACGTAGCACAGCATCGCCGTCCCGAGCCAGCCGATCATCGCCGCGCCGATCGCCGATGTGATGTGGTCGTACCCCGGAGCGATGTCCGTCACGAGCGGACCGAGCGTGTAGAACGGCGCCTCGTGGCAGACCTCGAGCTGCCGCTCGACGTTCTCCCGGATGAGGTGGAGCGGCACGTGACCCGGCCCCTCGATCATCGTCTGCACGTCGTGCTTCCAGGCGACCTGCGTCAGCTCCCCGAGCGTCTCCAGCTCGGCGAACTGCGCGGCGTCGTTCGCATCGGCGACCGAGCCCGGCCGCAGGCCGTCGCCGAGGCTGAACGAGACGTCGTAGCGCGCGAGGATCTCGCAGATCTCCTCGAAGTTCGTGTAGAGGAAATTCTCCTGGTGGTGCGCGAGGCACCACTTCGCGAGGATCGATCCGCCGCGGGAGACGATCCCGGTGACGCGCTTCGCGGTCAGCGGCACGTGGCGCAGCAGGACGCCCGCGTGGATCGTGAAGTAGTCGACCCCCTGCTCGGCCTGCTCGATCAGGGTCTCGCGAAATACCGCGAAATCCAGCTTTTCCGGGCGCCCGCCGACCTTCTCGAGCGCCTGGTAGATCGGCACCGTCCCGATCGGGACGGGCGCGTTGCGCACGATCCACTCGCGCGTCCGGTGGATGTCCGGCCCGGTCGAGAGGTCCATCACCGTGTCGGCGCCCCAGCGGACGGACCAGGCCAGCTTCTCGACCTCCTCCTCGATCGACGAGGACACGGCGCTGTTCCCGATGTTCGCGTTGATCTTCACGAGGAAGCGCCGGCCGATGAGCATCGGCTCGAGCTCGGGGTGGTTGCGGTTCGCGGGCAGGATCGCCCTGCCGCGCGCGATTTCGGACCGCACGACCTCGGGATCGACGCCTTCGCGCGCGGCGGCGAACGCCATCTCCTCCGTGACGACGCCCTTCCGCGCGTAGTGCATCTGCGAGAAGTTCCGGTCGCCGCGGGCGATCCGCTTCCGGATCCACGGCTCGCGCAGCTTCGGGAGGCCGGCGTGCGGGTCGTGACCCTGCGGGCCGGACGTGTCGTAGACGTCGAGCGGCGGCTCGCCGCCCGAGAGATGGATGCGCCGCACCGGCACGCGCAGCACCTCGCCCGCGTGCCGCACCTCGAGCGCCGCCTTGTGCGAGTTCGGGAAGGACGCCTCCATCGGCGTCTGGGCGCGCAACGGTTGCGCGGGATCGAGTGCGGTCGTCGCTTCGTTCTTCATGGCTTTCCTACGCCGGCATGATCCGGATCAGGTTCGAAGGGTGCTTCTCAGACGCTCCGGGTGGAGCGCCGCCCCTAGCACTTCGCGGGAGAGTCTAGCCCACGCGCGCCGCGGCGCGGGCGCGCTCGTGCTCGACGATCCTCCACAGGGTCCAGCAGGCGACCGAGCGCAGGGGCCGCCACACCTCCGAGCGCGCGAGCGCCTGGCGCGGCGTCGGCCGCGTGCGGCGCCCGTCGAGGATCCGGATCCCTTCCTGGATGCCGAAATCCGTCTCCGCCATGACGTCGAGGCGCCCGAGGCGGAACATCAGGAACATCCGCGCGGACCACGGGCCGATCCCGCGCACCTCCGTGAGCGCCGCCTCGATCTCCTCGTCCGGCGTCCGCGCGACGCGCCCGAGGTCCAGGCGCCCGTCCTCGAGGCGCGCGGCGAGGTCGCGCAGCGCCAGGATCTTCTGCCGCGAGAGTCCGGCGCCGCGCAGGTGGGGATCGCGGAGCTCGAGGATCTCGGCCGGCGACGGGAAATGCCTGCCCGGGGTCAGCGCGCACACCCGGCCGTGGATCGTCGCGGCGGCCTTGCCGTGGAGCTGCTGGTAGACGATCGCGCTCGAGAGCGAGCTCCAGTGCGTCCGCTGCCGCGCGTTGCCCTTGTCCGGAAAGCCAGGAAACGCGGGGAGCTTCGACAACCAGGCTCCGAGCCGTCGGTCGCGCTGCGCGAGCGCGCGCAGGGCTGCACGAGTCGGCTTCGTCACCTAGTCGTCGTCGTCCCCGTCGTCGTCGAAGACGTCGTCGTCGTCATCGTCGTCGTCGTCGTCTTCCTCGTCCTCGTCCTCGTCGGCGTCTTCTTCGTCCTCGTCCTCGTCGAGGTCCTCGTCGTCCAACTCGAGGTCGAAGTCCAAATCACTGTCCGTGTCGTCGGAAGCCATGATCGTCGAGACCGATGAAGTGCGTTCCGGGGAGATGCGTTCCGTGAGCTGCATGGGGGTTCGCGTGCCTGGATCCCAGCGTCCGTTCGCCCGGGATCGCGTCCCTGGAGGCGAGCAGGCGGCCGAGTCGGTTGTTCTTTTCCGCAGGCGGTCCCGGTTACGCAAGAAAAAAGCTGAGGGATCCTGCGCGGCGCGCCGGAGCTCCGGGGTCGGGACCCCGGCCGCCGCGATCGAGCGAGCGGATTGGGCGATCGTGGCCGGGCCCGGTGCGCTTGTGTCGAGGTTCCGGCACCGCTACCTTGCCCTCGCGCCAGCCCGCAGCGGGACCAGCCCTCGGCCGGCTGCGGTCCTGGCGACCGTGCCGCCCACCCAAGAAGCCGCGGTCCGAGCGCCGGGACGAGTCGCCCGTCGCCCGGCTCCGCCGCACCTCGAGCCGCGCTCGATCCGCTTCCCACCGACATGAACGTCACCGCCCGGCAAACCGCCGTCCGCTCGATCGCCACCGAGCCCCTCCGCCTCACCGCGTCCTTCCCGAACGGGAAGGCCGAGGACCGCCTCCCCGACCTCTTCGGCGCGAACGTGTTCAACGACGCCGTGCAACGCGCGCGTCTGCCGCACGGCGTGTACGCCGCGCTGCGGCGCACGATCGACTCGGGCGTCGAGCTCGAGCCCGGCATCGCCGACGCCGTCGCGAACGCGATGAAGGACTGGGCCGTCGAGCGCGGCGCGACGCACTTCACGCACTGGTTCCAGCCGATGACCGGCCTGACCGCGCAGAAGCACGACGCGTTCGTGCGCCAGATCGGCGACGGCCGCGCGATCCTCGAGTTCTCCGGCAAGGAGCTGATCAAGGGCGAGCCGGACGCGAGCTCGTTCCCCTCCGGCGGCATCCGCGCGACGTTCGAGGCGCGCGGATACACCGCGTGGGATCCGGCATCGCCGGCGTTCCTGCGCGAGACGCCCTGGGGCGCCACGCTGACGATCCCGACCGCCTTCTGCTCGTGGACCGGCGAGGCGCTCGACAAGAAGACCCCGCTCCTGCGCTCGTGCGAAGCGATCGACCGCCAGGCCGTCCGCCTCCTCCACCTGCTCGGCGAGAAGGAAGTGACGCGCGTCTACCCGACGACCGGGCCGGAGCAGGAGTACTTCCTGATCGACCGGCAGTTCTACCTCCTCCGACCCGACCTCGTCAGCTGCGGCAGGACGCTGTTCGGCGCGCGGCCGCCGAAGGGGCAGGAGCTCGAGGACCACTACTTCGGAGCCATTTCGCAGCGCGTTCTCGCGTTCATGATGGATCTCGAGCACGAGCTCTGGAAGCTCGGCATCCCGATCAAGACGCGGCACAACGAGGTCGCTCCGAGCCAGTTCGAGCTCGCGCCGATCTACGAGCAGGTGTCGGTCGCGACCGACCACAACATGCTCACGATGGAGGTGCTGAAGGAGGTCGCCGAGCGCCACGGCCTGCACTGCCTCCTCGCCGAGAAGCCGTTCGCCGGGATCAACGGATCGGGCAAGCACAACAACTGGTCGCTCTCCGACAATCTCGGCAACAACCTGCTCGAGCCCGGCAGCACGCCGCACGACAACCTGAAGTTCGTCCTCTTCCTCACCGCGATCCTGCGCGCGGTCGATCTCCACCAGGACATCTTGCGTGCGTCGGTCGCCACGGCGGGCAACGACTACCGCCTCGGCGCGAACGAGGCGCCCCCCGCGATCGTCTCGGTGTTCCTCGGCACGCAGCTCGAGGAAGTGATCGCCGCGCTGATCGAGAACCGGCCTCCGAAGAGCGGCGGCACCGGGACCGGAGCCGGGAGCAGCGCGCGCGAGATGCGCCTCGGCGTCTCGACGCTGCCGCCGCTGCCGCGCGACCAGTCCGACCGCAACCGCACGTCGCCGTTCGCGTTCACCGGCAACAAGTTCGAGTTCCGGGCCGTGGGCTCGAGCCAGTCGATCGCCTACCCGAACACCATCCTGAACACGATGGTCGCCGAGTCGCTCGACGCGATGTCGACCGAGATCGAGAAGCGCGGCGGATCGGGGGATCGACGCGAAGTGATCCACGCGCTCGTGCGCGAGACGCTCACGAAGCACCGGCGGATCCTGTTCAGCGGCGACAACTACTCCGCGGAATGGGTCGCCGAGGCCGAGCGCCGCGGCCTCCACAACATGAAGGACACGCCGTCGGCGCTCACCGCGTTCTCGGCGAAGAAGAACATCGAGCTGTTCGACCGCTACAAGGTGTTCAGCCCGCGCGAGACCGAATCGCGCGCGAACGTGCTGAACCAGATGTACGTCCACCGCGTGAGCGTCGAGGCCTCGACGACGAAGGACATCGCGTCGACGCTGATCCTGCCGGCGGCGATCGAGTTCCAGAAGCGGCTCGCCGACGCGATCAACTCGACCGCCGCGGCGAGCAAGGACATCGACCTGAAGGGGCACCGGGAACTCCTCGGGCAAGTCGCGACGTGCATCAACCGGCTGAAGTCGGCGACCGAGGCGCTCTCCCGCGCGCGCCACGAGGCCGAAGAGAAGTCCGGGGGCGCCGCTGCGCACGCCGTGACGTTCCGGGATCAGGTGGTCCCGGCGATGACCGCGGTGCGCGAGCAGGCAGACCTCCTCGAGACGCTCGTCGCGGACGACCTGTGGCCGCTGCCCAAGTACCGCGAGATCCTGTTCCTGCACTAGGTCGACGGGTCGGCGTCGTCCTCGCCAACGTCGGAACGCCTGCGGGCCCGGAGCCCGCGGCGGTCCGAGCGTTCCTGCGCGAGTTCCTCTCGGATCCCGACGTCGTGGAACTCCCGCGCGCGGTGTGGCTGCCGATCCTGTACGGCGTGATCCTGCCGCTGCGCTCGCGCTCGTCCGCGCGACTCTACGCGCGGATCTGGACGGCCGAGGGCTCGCCGCTCGTGATGAATACCCGACGGCAGAGGGACGGGATCGCGGCGCGCCTCGGCACGTCGTTCCAGGTGGCGTTCGGCATGCGCTACGGCCAGCCGTCGCTCGCGTCCGCGATCGCCGAGCTCGCCGACGGAGGCTGCGAGATGATCGTGCTCGTGCCGATGTTCCCGCAGGAGAGCTTCAGCACGACGGGCTCGGTGCGCCGCGAGGCGCTGCGCGTCGCGACCGCATGCGGAGTCGAGATCCGCACGGTCCCCTCATTCTGCGAGGACGAAGGCTACGTGCGCGCGCTCGCCGATCGCGTGCGCGTGGCGCGCGGTGACGGCGCGATCGAGCACCACGTGATCAGCTTCCACGGCCTCCCCGAGAAGAGCGTCGCGCGCGGCGACCCGTACCGCGCCGAGTGCGAGAGGACGGCGCGCGCGCTGGCGCGGGAGCTCGCGCTCCGCGACGGGGAGTGGACGCTCGCGTTCCAGTCGCGGTTCGGACCGCGTTGGCTGCGTCCGTTCACGAACGAAGTCGTGCGCACGCTCGCGCCACGGTTCCGGAGAGTGCTCGTGACGACGCCGGGGTTCGCCGCGGACTGCCTCGAAACGCTCGAGGAGATCGGCATCCGGCTGCGCGAGACGTTCCGGGAAGCCGGAGGGGCGGAGCTCGTCGTCGTGCCGGCGTTGAACGACCATCCGGTGTGGCTCGACGCGCTCGCTCAGAGGATCCGCGACGTCGCGGAGGAGCTCGCGCCCGGGATCGTGCGACGAGGCAATGAGGCCTCGTGATCGAAACCCGGGCTGCTCTGTTCGTCCTGCTGGGCGCGCCCGATGGAGTGTGGCGGAGTGCGACGATGCTGCAAATGGCCCGCGCCGGGCGGGGCGAGGGGTGACATTGCGTTTTCCAAAGGAGGTGCCCTAAACTTTTCAGGGGTCCCTCTCGTGGATCAGCTCGCCCGAGCTATCGAGGAACTGCACGACGCAACCGCGCTGTGGGAGGCCACAGTCCGCGTGCGTCAAACGTTTGGCCGGCACGTCGTGTTCGAAGACAAGGTTCAGATGTTCCGGCTCCTCGGGCATCCTTCGGCGCAGCGTTGTTTTGCGTGGCAGAGCGAAACGGAGCCCGGAAAGAAAGAGACTCACATCGTGCTACGGATCCCACCCGTCGATTCGGCGGAGGATGCGGTTCGCTCGGTGATCGCTCAGAGCCGGACGGCGCTCTAGATCCGGCGGCGTCGCGTGACGGAGCTTGCAAGACGATTCCGACGCGCGAGCTGGTAGCGGTGGAGGGATTCGAACCCCCGACACATGGATTATGATTCCATTGCTCTAACCAGCTGAGCTACACCGCCGCGTGCTCGCACCCCACGGAAAACCGAGGGGCGCGCACTCTAGCCCCGCGATTTCGAAGGGTCAAGGCGCGATCAGCGCCGCAGCACCGCGCCGGCGTTGCCGGTCGCGATCCCCTCCACCGAGTGGTAGACGAGCCGGCTCGAGACGATGCAGCCGCTCGCTTCGTCGTAGACGTTGCACTCGTCGATCGGCTTCGAATACAGATGCAGCGAGATCCCGCGCTGGCCGGTCACCGGGCGCACGCGGTGCAACGCGATGTCGTCGTTGATGAATCCGACCTTGCCGGCCAGGTGAACGCGCGTGTGCGTCGGCACGAGCGGGCCCGCCCGACCGCCCTGCGGCGGCGCGAACAGCGTCTCCTCGATCTCGCCCTCCATCACGCCCATCCAGCAGTTCTGCCCGGCGTGGTTGTGGATCGGCGACTGCTGCCCGACGTTCCAGCACAGGAGCAGCATCTCGAAGTGCTCGTTCCGCCCGACGAGGTTCCGCGTGTACACCTGCGGATCGAACAGGGCGAAACGCTTCCAGTCGTCGTGCGCCGCGGCGTACTCGCCGAGCATGCGCGCGACGCGCGAGCCGCGCGCATCGCGCTCGAACTCCTGGAAGAGCGCGCGCTGGAGCTCCGCGATCGGGTCGGTTTTCAGCTGTCCCATCGGGCGTGGTTCCTCACGAGGCTATCGGTGTGGAGCGCGCACGGCTAGAGATTCTCGACGCCCCCGCGCGCGATGGCGAACAGGATGCACGCCGGGTTGTGCTCGCTCTCGGGCAACGTCGGATCGCCGCACGCCACGGGCGCGTGGCTGCTCGCGGCCGGGTAACGGAGGTACGTTCCGGCGCGGTGCTCTCCCAGATCGTCGCGGTACCCGCCTTGGAGGACGAGCACGTCCTCGGGTCCGAGATGCCGATGAGCCGGGTATCCGCGTCCCGGCGCCATGCGGATCAGCACGACCGCGTCCGCGTCGGCAGCGGAGTCGAGCTCGCGCGCGCGGAGCGAATGCCAGGCGACGCCGGGATGGCTCGTCGGCCGCCACGGAATTGCACGATCGTCCAGATGGACTTGGAAATGCGGCAAGTTCACGGCGCGCAGCGTATCAGGCGCGCGCGGAGCGTCGCGCACGCGGAGCGCGCAGTCAATGACAGGCTTGTCATAGCGTGCCACTGCGCCGGCTCGCGACCCCAAAAAAAAACTCCGCGGGGGTTTCGGGCTCCCCCCACAGGGCTATCTTCGAACGCGCGGTCGGTGATGAGTCGATCGCGCATGTGAGTCCCGTCGAGAGGTGCCGCACTTTGCGAGCGGTGTAGCACCCGGGAAGCTCGACGGAAACTCCTCTCTCCCTCGGGCCGGTGGCCTCAAAACCACCGGCCCTCTCTCATTCATGGGGTCACCCCCGGGCGAACGCGCCGGAGCGGAAACGCCGGGTGAACACGCCGGGGTGAGCGCGCGCGGTACGGGACGGCCGAGAGCGCGCGCCGGCCGCCACCGGTGCGCGCTCCCAGCCGGGGATCTCTAGGCGCTGCCCAAAGACGTCCCGTTGCCGACGTGGGAAGCCGCGCACGCGACGGCGCGTCGCGGCAACCCATGGGCGAGCGACTCCGCGCCCGCACGAAGCTCCTGCGGCCGACGAACTTTCATCGAGTCGTCGCCGCGAGTGAGTACGGGACGGCCGAGAGCGCGCGCCGGCCGCCACCGGTGCGCGCTCCCAGCCGGGGATCTCCGGGCGCTGCCCAAAGACGTCCCGTTGTCGATTTGCGGAACCGCGCGCGCGACAGCGCGTCCGAGCTCCGCGTCCGCGAGCGCCGATGCGCCCGCACGATCACCGAGAGTGAGTACGGGACGGCCGAGAGCGCGCGCCGGCCGCCACCGGTGCGCGCTCCCAGCCGGGGATCTCCGGGCGCTGCCCAAAGACGTCCCGTTGCCGAATTGCGGAACCGCGCGCGCGACGGCGCGTCCGAGTCCCGCGTCCGCGAGCGCACACGCGCTCGCACACATCGCTTCCGGCGTGCGAAGCCCCTGCGCTTCGCCGCCGAGAGTGAGTACGGGACGGCCGAGAGCGCGCGCCGGCCGCCACCGGTGCGCGCTCCCAGCCGGGGATCTCCGGGCGCTGCCCAAAGACGTCCCGTTGCCACATGGCGACACCGCCGGCGCGACGACGCGCCGCAGTGCGCTGCGAGTCGGCGCCGGAGCGCCGCTCGCAACTTCCCCTTGCGCGGGAGCCGTGCGGGTCGACGCCGATGCGTCTCCCGCGGACTCCGCGCGTTTCGATCCGAGACGGCCGAGCGCGCACACGTCGGTGTGCTCGTGCTCCGGTGCATGTGCGAGCGCGATCGCGCTCGGCGTGCACGAAACCCCTTCGGCTGCGTCCCGCATGAAGCGGCCGAGACCGTGCTGCGAAGACCCCAAGCGCACGCTCACATCGAGGGCGCCTCGGACAGAATCCGAGCACGCTCCGCGTCGAGTGCGGTCGCTGTCGCCCAACGGCGGGCGGTGGGGCCGTTCGCCGCGTCCGATGGACGCGGCTGTGTGCACAATCAAATCAGGCCTCCCCTCTTTTTTTTCAGGAGCTGCGGCGCGCGTGCGCCGGTGCTCCCGTTCTCAAACCTCCTTTCAGAAGTTCAGCCGCCACATGTGGACGGCACTGTCGGTTTCGGTGATGAGGAAGGTCTTGGCCGACGGGTCCCACGTCCCCGAGGCCGGCACTCCGTCGCGGGTCACCGAGACGGGCGCATCGTTCATGTTCTCGAGCAGCACCTGGTCTCCGGTGCCGTCGGCCGTGTCCATGTTGACCTTGAGCACCCCCGCGTACTGGAGACCCGCCGCCGTCACGTCGAGCGCGATGCGTTGCAGGTTCGCAGTGTTGTAGAGGGTGATGCGGTCGTTGGCGGGATCGAGAACCCACTGGAAGGGCGTAAAGCTCCCGGCCGTGTTCTGGTTCACGTGGAACCAGAAGTAGTCCCCGTCCTGGTCGGCGAGCGTGCTCGCAGACCTCGGGATTTGCAGGGTGAATTGCGACAGCCAGTCGCAGACCGCGTGATCGTCGAGCGTGGTCCAGTTGTGCACGGTCCCGTTCACGATGGTCATCGTGTTGTTGAGGTTCTGCGCGTTGACGTGCGCGTCGAACGCCGTCGTCTGGTCACGCAGGTACTGGATCGGATCGTTGTTGGCCATCCAGTCGCGCACCGGAACGTACGACAGGTTGCGTGACATGTCGGTGTCGGGTCCGATCGTCCCCCGCTGTGGATCGAGATCGATCAAGGAACAGCGCTGGTACGCAAAAGGCTGGGCCGACGGTGAACCGCCGAACCATTGCTCGAGGATGTCGGGGACCTCGAGGTTGTTGCCGGGGAGCGGCGTGTTGTCGTCCGAGTCGTCGTCGTCGTACTCGAGCGCCCAGGTATTGCCGAGCGAGACGCCGCCCGTGTGGTTCAACACGGCTGCGAACATCACTCCGTTCGGATCGACGTGGCGCGCGGCGTAGCTCGCCGCGATCCCGCCGCCCATCGAGAATCCCACGCCGTAGACGCGGTTCGTGTCGATGTTGAAGTGGCTCGTCGTCCACTCGAGCGCAGCTTGGACGTTGATCTGCGCTTCGAGCGAGCTGAACGCCTTCTGCCCCGCGGCGATCGGCGCGATCACGAACCAACCGCGTGCTCGAGCCTCGTCGAAGAACGTGGTGTTGTAGTAGGCGTCCCAGTGGGAGACGCCGAACCTGTGGTAGACCACGAGGAGCGGCGCGCGCTGCCCGATCGAGATCGTGGGCGTATACAGGAGAAATCTCTCCAGCCAGCCCGAACCCGTGTTGTTGAGGACGATCTCCGAGAGTCCCGGCTCGTCGGGAACACGGCGTCCGCGCGCCATGATGCCCATGCCGGGTGCGTTGAGCCCATTCGATCCCCCGAATGGGTTGTCGATCTCCCCGCCCAGATCCGGTGAGTCGAAGTAGGGCTTGGAGAGAATGGACTGTGGTGGTGCGTTCTTGTGAACGTTGGGCCCGGCGAAGGCGGCACCTTCGGGGAGCGGATCCACTGGCAAAGTGGGCGCCCTGGGGTGCTCTCGATCGCCCGGCGTGCGATTGAGGGTTGTGATGTCGTCTGAAATTCGCGGGCTGGACGCAGAGCCTGAGTCCGTGGACGCAGGTCCGCATGCCAGTGCGAATAGAAGACTGGCGTAGAGAAATTTCGTTTTCATGCGTGGCGGCGCAGAGATCAGGTCCGAGGCCCGCTCGCGCGGATCTCGAACAACCGTGTTCCTTGGCGCGGGGCTCCGAACGGAGACCCGTCACCGAGGACGCACGTCCAGTCTACCCCCGGGCGGGAGATGCGGCTTACGAATCCGGAATTCCGAGCTGGCCAGAAACCCCGTCGGAACAGGGGATTTCGGCCGAACCTACCCCGGTCGAGGTCGTCGAGCCGGGGTCCGGAGCTCGACGCCGGCTCCCCCGGGTTCGAGGTCGAGCGCCGGGAAGCAACCCAGGGATGCACCCGCAAGGGTGAACGCCTGCACGCGCTCGCCGTCGCGATCGAGGACGAGCACGAGGCTCCCGCGGTCGTCGGCACCCTCATGGACGGCGATCCCGGACGGATCCTCGACGCCGCCCGCTTCGGCCGGATCGCCGCGCTCTCCCTCGGCGAGGCAGCGCAGGAGCCTGCCGCCGGCATCGAAGAGGAAGACGCCGCCCCCGCCCGGACCGTCGCAACCGACGACGCAGCGCCCGTCCGCGACGGCCGCGACCGCGCGCGGAACGAAGTCTTGCTCGCCGCGCGGAGCACCGGGCATCTCGATCCGGAAGTGGAATTCGGCGCCCCGGAAGACCTGGACGGCTCGACGGCCCGTCTCGCAGGCGTAGCCGAGCCCGCCGGAGAGCGCGACACCCGCGAGCCCGTGGAACCGTCCTTCGGGTTCGCCGCCGGGCCGGAGGGACTGCACCGTCCCCCGCGCCGCATCGACGAGCTGCAGCGCGTGGCGACGCGTGCCGCGCCGCGACAGGAGGAGTCGTGCCTCCGACTCGACGCCTCGAGCGGCGATGCCGGTCGGATCGCCGAACGCGCTCGGGCGATCGACCTCGGGTCGCTCGGCGCTGCGAACGGTGGCGACCTCGGTTCCGAACGCGGTGAAGGCGCGCAACGCGCCGCTCGCGGCGTCCGCGACCCAGAGGCGCCGGTCGTCGTCGATCGCGAGCCCGCCGAGCTGCGTCGGCCCGTCGTCGATCCCGCGGAACGAGAACCCGGGCCCGAGCCGCCTCCCGTTCACGTCGAAGGGCACGAGTCGCCCGACCGTCACGCTGCGCGCGATCCACAGCACACCCTGCCCCAGGGCGAAACTCGTGCGCACGGCCGCGTCTCAGGCCAGGCGTTCGATCGCGAGCTCGATCCGTCGCAAGCTGCGCTCCGGCCCGAGCCAACCCATGATTTCGTAGACGTCGGGGCCGCCCGCCTGGCCCGTCAGGGCGCAGCGGAGCGGCTGCAGGAGCTGCGGCGGCTTCAGGCCCCGCTCGGCGATCCACGCGCGACCGGCTTCGCCGAGCGCATGCGGATCGGCGTCCTTCACGAGGCGCGGGCGGAGCCATTCGAGGTATGCGCGCAGCGTCGCCGCGCGGTCCGCGTGCTTGCGCGCGTTCTTCTCGGCGACTTCGTCGTAGCGGAGCGCGGTGTCGTCCGCGAACAGGTACGCGATGCGCTCGGGGAGCTCCGCGTACGTCCGGATCCGCTCCTTTTCGCCGGCGACGACGGATCGGTACCAGTCGCGGCGCGTCGAGAGATCGTCCTCGGTCATGAGTCCCGCGCGCACGACGTATGGCGCGCACATGTCGGCGACGCGATCGAGCGAATCGCGGCGGATGTACTCGCCCGAGAGCCAGAGGAACTTCGCGATGTCGAACACCGCGCCGGCCTTGTTCACGTCGCGGATGTCGAACTTCGCGAGGAGCTCCTCGACGCCGAAGACCTCGGTCTTGCCGTCGAGCGCCCAGCCCTGGAGGCACAGGAAGTTGAGGACGGCCTCGGCGGGGAACCCCTTCTCGCGGTAGTCCTGCAGCGCCGTGTCGCCGGTCCGCTTCGAGAGCTTCTTGTGGTCGGTGCCGAGCATCAGCGGCAGGTGCCCGAACTCGGGGACGCGTTGGCCCATCGCCTGGTAGAGGAGGACCTGCTTCGGCGTGTTCACGAGGTGTTCCTCGCCCCGGAAGACGTGCGTCACGCGCATGTCCACGTCGTCGCACACGACGACGAAGTTGTAGGTCGGGTTGCCGTCCGTGCGGACCATCACCCAGTCCTCGACCTCCTTGTTGTCGAAGACGACCTTGCCGCGGACGTGGTCGACGAAGGCCGTCTCCCCGGCCGGGACGCGGAAACGGACGACGTGCGGCTCCCCGCGGGCACCCCGCGCCGCCGACTCGGCAGCGTCGATCTTCCGGCACAGTCCGTCGTAGGCCGGCTTCTCCTTGCGCTGGGCCTGCTCCTCGCGCAGGCGATCGAGCCTCTCCGGCGTGCAGAAGCAGCGGTAGGCGTGCCCCGCGGCGAGCAGGCTCGCGGCGGCCTTGCGGTGCCGGTCGATGCGCTCGGACTGCCGGTACGGAGCGTACGGCCCGCCGACGTCGGGGCCTTCGTCCCATTGGATCCCGAGCCACGCGAGCCCCTCGAGGATCGCGCGCTCGTACTCGCGCGTCGACCGCTCCGGATCCGTGTCCTCGATCCGCAGGATGAATGTCCCGCCGTGCCTGCGCGCGTAGGCCCAGTTGAAGAGCGCCGTCCGTGCCCCGCCCACGTGGAGTTGACCGGTCGGGCTCGGGGCGAAGCGGAGTCGGATGGGATCGGACACGGGACGGCTCGAGCGCGCGAGGATACGAAAGCGCGAGCGCCGTTTCCTGCGCTTGCTTCGAATGCGACGTCCCGTAGAGTTCCGGCGTGACCTCGCCGACGCCGCATCGCGACCGTCCGACGCTCACGCGCGAGATCGTGCAGCGCGCGCCGAAGGTCGTGCTGCACGAGCACCTGGACGGGTCACTGCGGCCCCGCACGGTCCTCGAGCTCGCCGAGGCGAGCGGATACGGCGCGCTGCCGTTCCGCGAGGAGGGCAGCCTCTCCGACTGGTTCGCGGCGGGCGCCGCGCGCGGCAGCTTGCCGCTCTACCTCGAGGGTTTCCGGCACACGATCGCGTTGATGCAGACCGCGGAGAGCCTCGAGCGCGTCGCGTACGAGTTCGTCGAGGACATGGCGAAGGACAACGTCGTCTACGCCGAGGTCCGCTTCGCGCCCCACTTCCACACCGGGGGCGAGCTCGGTGTCGACGCCGTGATGGCCGCCGTCCTGAAGGGGCTCGCGCGCGGCCGCGAGGATTTCGACGTCCCGACGGGCCTCATCGTCTGCGCGATGCGCAACCTCTCCGCGATGCTCTCGATGCAGATGGCCGAGCTCGCCGTCGCCTGGCGCTCGCGCGGCTGCGTCGGATTCGATCTCGCCGGGGAGGAGGCGGGTCACCCCGCGCGGCACCACCTCGATGCATTCCAGTTCGTGAAGCGCGCGAACTTCTCGATCACGATCCACGCCGGCGAGAGTTTCGGGCCCGAGAGCATCTGGCAGGCGCTCCAGTACTGCGGCGCCCACCGCATCGGCCACGGCACGCGCCTGCTCGAGGACATGGTCGTGCACGAGGGGCGCGTGCTCCGTCTGGGGCCCCTCGCCCAGTACCTGCTCGATCACCGCATCCCGATCGAGGTGTGCCTGTCGTCGAACCTGCACACCGGCGCGACTCCCGCGCTCGAGCGCCATCCCTTCCCGCGGTATCTCGAGCAGGGCTTCCGGGTCACCTTGAACACGGACAACCGGTTGATGAGCCGGACGACGATGACCGACGAGTGCATGCTCGCGGTCGAACACTTCGGACTCTCGCTCGCGCAGCTCGAGAAGCTCGCGATCAACGGGATGAAGTCGGCGTTCGCGCACTACGACGAACGCATCCGCGTCATCTTCGATCGGATCAAGCCCGGGTACGCGCGCCTCCGCGAGGAGATCGCGGGCGCCGGCTGAGCGTCAGTACGCGGCCGTCGCGACGGTCAGGCGGCTCAGCCCCACGGCGTAGGGAGAGCCGCCGGGCGGAGCGATCACGTCGCTCACGCTGAAGTAGATCGTGCCCGGCGACGGCCCGGACGGGGGCAGATCCACGGTCAATCCGGCGGTGCCCGTCGCGTTCGTGATGCCTCCGGAGACGAAGGGCAACGCGGTCAACGTGCCGTCGGCGGCGAGGTACGCGACCATCGGCGTGATCACGTAGCCGGCGCCCGCGGGAGCGGAGCCGACGCGGAGCCGCACGGTGGCGCGGAGCCTCGCCCCCGCGCCGCCCGCGGGAATGAGCGTGAGGCTCAGCGCGTCGACGCGCGAGGGATCGGGTGCGACGCGCGCGCGCGTCCGGAACGTCGTCGAGCTGTCGACCCCGACGTTCCCGGCGGCGTCGCGCAGCTCGAGCGTGATCGTGTAGTCCGTGTCCGGCAGCAGCTGATTCAGGATGTACCAGTGACGGTGGTCGCCCGTCTGGTTGAACGGGATGCGGATCACCGGCGGTCGCCCGTTGTAGCTGATGCTCGCGCGGCAGAATTCGCTGGTCTCGAACTCGAACTTGAGCGAGTTCGTGGTCGCGAAGTCGAGGTGGATCGGTCCGACGAGGGAAGGCGCCTGCGTGTCCGGCGAGGAGGCGTCGGCCTGCAGCGGATTCATGCCCCAGAGCGTCTCGTATCCGTCGGAGTACCCGTCGCGATCCGTGTCCGCGTTCTCGGGGTCCGTGCCGGCGAGCAGCTCGTCGAGATCGAAGAGCCCGTCCATGTCCCGGTCGAGGCCCTGCGATTCCCCCATGCCGATCGGAACGCCGACGAACGTGACGGGCAACCCGTGCGCCGCCTCCGAGAGGAGAGAAGCCTCGTCGATCGCGCCTCCGGTCGCGGAAGCGACGCGGTAGTTGCCCGCGACCGGATCGTAGACGCCCGAGAGCTCCGTCCATTGCCCGAGGATCACGCGCGGAACGCGGTGGTAGACGAGGTCGCAGTCCCCGCGCGCGGCGGCGTCGCGGAGCAGCGCGAGCTCGTGCGCGGCGACGCTCGCCCAGTTCTCCGGACGCGCGGTCACCATGAACGCCGCCGCGGGAGCCACGCCCGTGTCGAACGCGTTGAGGAAAGTCTGGATCTGATCGGCCTCCGCGGGCGACAGCGAGAAGCTGTGGCGACCGATCCCGAGCGGCGTCGCGCCGAAGAACGACCCCTCGAGCGTCGCGATCGCTCCGGCGTGCGTGAATCCGGCGCCGAGCGCGCCGCGCTCCCCGTACGGGCCCCCGACGTCGAACGGGGTCGACGCCTTGTCCCCGACCCCCCGCAATCCCGGCGTGTCGGCGGCGCGGATCACGCCGCCGATCGACTCGAGCACGATCTCGCCCGCCGCTCCGATCGGGAGCGCGTGGCACGACGCACACGCGAGATCGCCCTCCACCGGGCGCGTCGCGAAGAGCGTCGCGCCCCGCAGCGCATCCCCGGTGTAGTGCCGGTCGAGCGGCTCCCGCGGGTTCGGCGGCCACGCGAGGCCGTTGACGTACAGCAGCATGTACTCGAAATCCGACCCGATCCCGGACGGCGCTCCGTTCACGGCGTGCTCGAGGAGGTTCGGGAACGCCTGTTGGAAGCGCGTGAGGTCCGGGATCTCCCCGCGCCAGTGGTAGGGCCCGCTCTCCGCCATGCGCCGCAGACTCTGGGTCACCATCGGCCCCTTGACGTCCGTGCCGAGGACGAGCAGGTCGTCCGGCGTGCCCTCCGGCTCGAGGTAGTGCGACAAGTCCCACGCGAGACCGTCCGTGTGGCCGTCCACGTGACACGACGCGCACGAGGAAGTCTGCGACTTGGACAGGTTCGCGTCCGTGAGGATGTGCCGTCCGAGGTGCTCGAACAGCGACGTGAGATCGACGCCGAGCTTCAGCGCGGCGGGAGCGGAGACGTTCCAGCCGCTTCCGGACGGAAGACTGCCGAGGTCGATCCGCGTCGCGGAGGCGTCGATCGCGTTGTAGGCGATGAGCGTTGCGTGCGCGGCATCGACTTCGCACGCGCGCGGACCGGTGCCGCGGAAGTGCGCGATGCTCGGCGGCAGGTCGATCGAGCCCGCCCAGGTCACGGCCCCGCCCGTGCCGAGGTCGAGGACGGCGACGAGATCGCTCCCGTAGCCGCAGACATAGGCCCGCGTGCCGGACGGATCGAACTCGACGTAGGCCGGCTGCGCGCACTTCCGGTCGGACGGTGCGATCGCGTCGAGATCGATGACGCGCGGCGGCGCGGCGCCGTTCGCGTCGACGATCGTGATGCGGTTCGAGATCACCTGCCCCGCGACGAAATTGACCTCGCCCTTGTGGACTGCATTCAGCGCGTCCGTGTTCGGGATCCACAGCTCGCTCGTCCCGGGACGCGCGTGGATGTTGAACAGCGTCGTGCCGAGACCCGTGACCGTCGCCGAGGGATCGAGGGCGTCGTCGGTCGGGCTCACGCCCGGTCGGATGACGAACAGGTCCTGGTCGGGAAGGGCGTTCGAGAAGGGGGGTCCGGGAACACCGATCCGGTCGACGGCGTTCGGATCGCCGGCGGTCCCCATCGGAGCGCTGCCGTTGCCGGACAGGAATGCGACGACGTAGACCTTGGCGCCGAAGCACGCGATCCCGCGGGGATTCCGGGCCGGAATCGGGATGGAGTTCACGACCTCGTAGAGGTTCGTGTCGATCACGTCCACGCGATCGACGCCCGAGCAGGTCACGTAGGCGCGGTCCCCCGCCGGCGGGAACACGAGCCCGTAGGGCTCGCCGCCGACGCGGATCGTGCGCACGATCGACTGCAACCCGACGTCGACGACGCTGACCGACGAGTCGACCGCGTCGACGACCCACACTTCGCGCGATCCCGGGCGCGCGACCACGGAGACCGCGCCGATCCCGATCGAGACGTCGCCGGTCCGCGAGAGCGTGAGCGGATCCAGGATGGCGAGGTGGGCGCCCGGCTGGTTGAGCGCGTAGAGCTCGGACCCGTCGCGGGAGAACTCCAGCGGGTGGAGCGCCGGCACGCCGAACTGCACGAGGCGCCCGGCGACGTTGTCGAACGGGAACGCGTCGTTGGTGAGGTTGCCGCGGTGCTGCGAGGCACCGCTGACAGCACAGAGTGCGATGGCCGAGACCAGGGAAGCGACCGGGGGCATCGATGGAATTCCTCCGACAAGGCGAGAACGTGCGGTCGCATGCTAGCCGGACGCGCCGCAAACCGGCAAGGCGTTCGCGCCGCGGTGCTCAGGGGTGCGATGCCGTGACCGTCGTGTGGATGCCGCCGCGGACGTTGAAGTCGCCCTCGACGGTCATGCGGCGGGGGGCGAGGAGCGCGACGAGGTCGTCGAGGATCCGGTTCGTCACCGCTTCGTGAAAATGTCCCTCGGAACGGAAGGACCAGAGGTAAAGCTTCAAGCTCTTCAGCTCGACGCAGCGCCGGTCCGGGACGTAGCGGATCCGCACGACGGCGAAGTCCGGCTGGCCGGTGCGCGGACAGAGGCAGGTGAATTCCGGGCACTCGAACCGGATCTCGTAGTCCCGCGCGGGGTGCGGGTTCTCGAAGGCCTCGAGGGCACTGCGATCGGGCTTCTGCATGCGATTTCCTCGGGATCCTTCACCGACGTCCGGACGAACGGGCGATGCACGCCTCGCCGCACCGCGCTTCGAGCGACCACGCGAGGCGCGCCGCGCGCCCGGTGCGCGCCGGAGCGGCGAAGGCGACGCGGCCGGCGCGGGGACGTCCGGCGGGCTCGCGCTCCGCCTCCTCAACATAGCGAAGCGTGTCGAGGTCGAGCAACGCCAGCACGAGCCGCAGGTCGCCGTGGATCGGGCGCGGAAGGGACGCGCCGTCGACCGCGAAGGTCCACGACGCGTCGCCGAATTCCGGATCGATCGCTCCCGGGATCGGCGGCACGTCGACGAGCAGCTCCGCGGACGCGATGCGCCCGACCTCGGGCTCGAGCCAGACGCGGCGGACCGACGGCCCGAACGCCCACTCGCGCGATCGCGAGAGGTCGAACAGCGCCACGGGCCCGTCGGGTCCGTGGATCCAGACCCCGGTCGCGCCGTACGTCCCCGATTCGCCGGCGCGCCATCCCATGCGCGGCGCTTCCGCGGTCGGCGCCGTCGGCAGCGCCGCGGCCCGCAGCGCGCGGCGCTCGAGCGGATCGACGTCGATGAGCGGCGAGCGCAGGTCGCCTCTCCACGCGTACGTGCCGCCGGAGGCCTGCGGCGCGGGGAGGGCGGAGGCGTTCCCGGACTCGACGAGGACGACGCCGTCCCGGCGCATCTCGACGAACTCGGGCTCGCGCGCCAGGGCGAGGAGCGCGTCGCGTCCGACGCCGCGCACGGTCGCCGTGTCCCCGCGCTCGGCGGCGGAGCACAGCGACGGATCGAGGAGGAGAGGAAGGCGCGCCGCGGACGAGGCGGGCGGGTCGACGACGAGGTAGCTCGCTCCCCCGCCGTGCGCCGCGCGCGCGGCGCAGAGGCTCGAGGAGAATCCGGCCAGCGCCGCGCTCGCGTCCGCGAACGACGCCGACGCCGTGCGCGCCAGGAACACGAACGTCGCGGCGAGCGCGGCCGGGATGACGACGCGGCGCGCTCCGGAGAGCGCGGTCGATGCGACCGCGAATCCGGCGCAGGCGACCAGCGCCGCGGGAAACGTCGCGAGCGTCGCCGCGGCCGACGCGCCGAGGGCGAGCGCGAGGACGATACCGAGGCTCCCCGTCGCCGCGAGCCAGCCCCACAGTCGCGGCGCCGAGCGCGCCGCGACGAGCGCCGGCTGCAGAGCGAGGAGCAGGAGCGCGCTCGCGAGGACGAACAGGAACGGCGCGCGGCTCCAGCTGCCGCCTACGGGAAGTACAACCTCTCCGAGAGCCCCCGCGATCGTGCGCGCCTCGTGGGCGAGTCCCTGCGATGCGACCGTGTCCGACAGCGCGCGGAGCGCGCGCGTCAGCAGCACGGGCGCGCCGAGAGCGCGCGCGGTGAGCGCCTCGAGCCCGACGCAGCCGCCGAACACGACGAGCGTCGTGCCGCTCGTGCGCAGCCGGACGTGCAACGGCCGGTTGCGGCGCGCGCTGAAGAGCTCGAGCACGAAGAGCAGCGGCGGCAGGAGCCACGCGACCGCGGACGCGTGTCCCGCGAGGACGGCGCAGGCTCCGGCCGCGACGGTTTCCGCCGGGCGCCGGTCCTGGCGACCGCGCAGGAAGAGCGCGGCGGCCGCGGCGGAGAAGCCGGCCGCGAGGAGGTCGCCGCGCGCCCCGATCGACGCCACGGCCGCTGCGCAGAGCGGGTGGCACACGACGAGAACCGCGCAGGCGCCCGCGGCCGCGCGCGCTCCGTCCATCCCCGCCCAGGGCGAGAGCGCGCGACGGAGGGCGAGGCGGGCGCACGCCGCGATGCCGAGGAGCAGGAGCAGGTTCTCGAACCGCAACATCCTCCCGGCCGGCGCGGTCCAGCGACCGTCGCGCGTCCACAGCCGGCACGAGAGCGCGAGCGAGGAGCGCGCGAGCGGTCCGTCGGCGTCCGCGAGGCGGTTCGCCTCCGCGGCGGCCCGCGGAGCGGACGCCGGGCTCGCGCGCACGAGGGATGCGAGGTCGTCCTCGAGGAAGCCCGCGGAGGCGAGCGGTGCGAACGCGAGGGCGGCCGCGGCGAGGAGCAGAGCGACGAAGCCCGCCGTGCGCACGTGCCTCCGCATGCGTGGATGGTATGCGGGTCGGCGAGGAGAGCCGCAAGACCGTAGCTCGAGGCGCTTCTCTCGCCCCGACTCTTGGGCTACAACGCGGCGCCGTGATCGACGCCTTCCGACCGCTGTTCGACGCCGCCGCGGGCCTCGACCTCTCCGACCCGAAGGCCGCGCGCGCCGAGCTCGAGCGCCGCTTCGATCCGCGCGGGCCTGACGCAAAGAGCCTCGCCGCCGCGCTCGCGGAGCTGCTCGCAGTCGGCAAGATCGCCGACAAGGGCGCGCCGCCCGTGCGCTGGAGCCGCGTCGCGAAGTCGGGCCCCGAGACGCGCGATCAGTCGATCGACGTCGTCTGCATGTCGGCGCCCGGGCCGCGGCACGTCCATCCGAACGGCGAAGTGAACTTCTGCATCGCCCTGGACGGAGATCCGCGCTTCGACGGCGAGCCCCCGGGCTGGGTCGTGTTCCCCCCGGGGTCGGAGCACGTCCCGACGGTCGGAGGCGGTACGATGTTGATCGTGTACCTCCTCCCCGGGGGTGCCATCCGGTTCGAAGGCTGAACGTCCGATAGGAAGACAGCGCCGCGACCCCATGCTCCACCGCACCCGAACGCCGATGCGAAGCCGCGTGCTGGCGGCGCTGCTCGGAGTGTTCTTCGCGCTCCAACCCGCGGTGCGCGCGGGCGCGTGCCCGGTGCGGTCGCTGTTCGCCGGGATCGGCGGCAGCGCGTGCTGTTGCGCCGCGCAGCGCGCCGCGCGGACCCCGGAACGTCCCTCGTGCTGCGCGCGTCCGGCGACGGAGACGCCTCCGGGGGTCCCGACCGTCCGCGGAGCCGGCTGCGGCTGCGAAGTCCGGGCTCCGGCGCCCGGCGACGCGTTGCCCCGCTCGTCCGATCCGCGCTCGCCGAACGCGAGCGATGCGGACTCGACCGCGCACTGGATCGCGGCCGGCGCGCGCGCGTCCGCGTCGACGCCGTGCGCGACCGTGCACGAGCCGCCGGATTCGTCGTCGGATCCCTCTTCCGTCCGCGAGGCCTCCCGCGAGAGGAGACCTCCGAGCCCTGACTCCGTCGCGCGCGCCTGCGCGCGCGGCGTGAACGGGCTCCTGGCCGTGCTCGGCGTCGCCCTGCTCTAGGGCGCACGTCGTTCCACGGCCGGCTGCGCGCTCCCTGCGACGCGCGCGCTCCAGCTGCGCATTTCCTGCGCCGTCGCGCCTCTCTCGCCAGGACTCCGCCCCTTCGGCGGTTCCAGACCATGAAACAACGCTCTCTCTCCATCGCGCTCGCGATCGCCGCGAGCCTCTTCGCTCCCGCGTGCACGCGCGCGACGGCTCCGGACGGAGCGGCGCACGGCGCGCACGCTCCCGCCGTCTACGCGTGCCCGATGCACCCGAGCTACCGCTCGGATCGGCCGGGGAGCTGCCCGATCTGCAGCATGGCGCTCGTCCGCGTGCCCGACGACGAGCCCGCGTCCGCCGGCGCCCGAGTCCCCGGGCGCGCGACCGTCGCGATCCCGGACGTGCAGCAGCGCCGGATCGGCCTCGCGACGGAGACGGTCGCGATGGGACCCTTCGTCCGCGCGCTCCGCGCCAGCGCGCGCGTCGAGGTCGACGAGCGCGGCCTCTCGGCGACGAGCCTGCGGTACGGCGGATGGATCGAGGACGTGCGCGTGCGCACGACCGGCGAGACGATCCGGCCCGGCGATGCGCTGTTCACGATCTACAGCCCGGAGCTCTACGAAGCGCAACGGACGTACCTCGCCGTGCGCGCGGCGCTGCCGGCGACCGACGAAGTGGTCCAGAGTGCGCGCGAGCGGCTCGTTCTCTGGGACATGAGCGAGGCGCAGATCGCCGAGCTCGAGGCGCGCGGCGCGCCCGAGAAGGCGACTCCGGTCCTCGCGCGCACCGGCGGCACCGTGACGCGGCGCGAAGCCGTGCGCGGGATGCGCGTCGAGCCCGGCACGACGCTGTACGAAGTGACGGATCTCTCGGCCGTGTGGGTCGTCGCGGACCTCCACGAGGGCGAGGCCTCGCTCGTGCACGCGGGCGCCGAGGCGACGATCGAGCTCCCGTCGTCGCCCGGGGAGACGATCACGGGACGGATCGCGTTCGTGCCGCCGACGCTCTCCGACGCCACGCGCACCGTGCGCGTCCGCATCGAGGTTCCGAACGCGGACGGCCGGCTCAAGCCGGGTCAGTACGCGACCGTGTCGATCGCGGTCGACGCCGCCGATCGACTGACCGTCGACGTCGACGCCGTGATCGACACCGGCGTGCGCCAGGTCGCGTTCGTCGAGACGTCGGACGGGATCTTCGAGCCCCGCGAAGTCGCCCTCGGTCCGCGCAGCGGAGGCCGCGCGGTCGTCCTCTCCGGTCTCTCCGCGGGCGAGAAGGTCGTCTCGCGCGCGACCTTCCTCGTCGATTCGGAGAGCCGGATCCGGTCCGGCGTACCGTCGACGGCGCACACCGGTCACGCGTCCCACTGAGACACTCCATGATCACGCGGATCATCGAGCTCTGCGCGCGGAACCGCCTCGCCGTCCTCCTCGTCGCGGCGGCGGCGGTCGCGACGGGCGTCTGGTCGCTGCAGCACGTCGCGCTCGACGCGATCCCGGACCTCTCGGACACGCAGGTCATCGTCTCCTCGCGCTGGGACCGCAGCCCCGACGTGATCGAGGACCAGGTCACGTACCCGATCGTGTCGGCGCTGCTCGGCGCGCCGCGCGTCAAGGCCGTCCGCGGGTTCTCCGACTTCGGGTTCTCGTACGTCTACATCGTCTTCCAGGACGGCACGGACATGTACTGGGCGCGCAGTCGCACGCTCGAGTACCTCTCGAAGATCCTGCCGCGCCTGCCCGAAGGAGTGCGCACGGAGCTCGGGCCGGACGCGACCGGCGTCGGATGGGTCTACCAGTACGCGCTCGTCGACACGAGCGGAGCGCACGACCTCGCGGACCTCCGCACCTTCCAGGACTGGCGCCTGCGCACCTGGTTGCAGAGCGTCCCCGGCGTCGCCGAGGTCGCGGGCTTCGGCGGATTCCAGAAGCAGTACCAGGTCGAGCTCGATCCAGCGAAGCTCCTCGCCTACGGCATCCCGATCGGGCGCGTCGTCGCCGCGATCCGCGGCGGCAACCGCGACGTCGGCGGACGGCTCGTCGAGCTCGCCGGCGCCGAGTACATGGTGCGCGGACGCGGCTCCGCGCGGTCGGTCGACGACATCGGCGACGTCGTCGTCGGCACCGACGACAAGGGGACGCCGGTCCTCGTGCGCCAGCTCGGCAGCGTCGCGATCGGGCCGGAGATCCGTCGCGGGGTCGGAGATCTCGACGGGACCGGGGACGCCGTCGGCGGCATCGTCGTGATCCGCCACGGCGAGAACGCGCTGCAGGTGATCGAGCGCGTGAAGGCGCGCCTCGCCGAGCTCGCGCCTTCGTTCCCCGCCGGTGTCGAGCTCGTGACCACGTACGACCGCTCGCACCTCATCCACGAGTCGATCGCCACGCTGAAGGAGGAGCTCGTCGCGGCGCTGATCGTCGTCAGCCTGGTCGTGCTGCTCTTCCTCTGGCACATCCCGTCCGCGATCGTGCCGATCGTCACGATCCCGATCGCGATCCTGCTCGCGTTCATCCCGATGGCGCTCCTCGGCGTCAGCTCGAACATCATGTCGATCTCGGGGATCACGATCTCGATCGGCGTCCTCGTGGACGGGGCGATCGTCGAGGTCGAGAACGCGTACAAGCGCCTCGAGCGGTGGATCGCGGGCGGGCGCCAGGGCGACTACCACGCGGTGCGGCTCGCGGCGCTGCGCGAGGTCGGACCCTCCGTCTTCTTCTCGCTGCTCGTCATCGCGGTCGGATTCCTCCCGATCTTCGCGCTCGAGGACCAGGAAGGCCGGCTCTTCAAGCCGCTCGCGTACACGAAGACGCTGACGATGGGGATCGCGGCGCTGCTCGCGATCACGCTCGATCCCGCGGTGCGGATGCTCTTCACGCGCGTCGACTTCGTGCACTTCCGTCCGCGCCCGCTGGCGTGGCTCTTCAACCAGGTCGCGGTCGGCCGGTACGTCCCGGAAGAGCAGCATCCGGTCAGCCGCACGCTGTTCCGTCTGTACGAGAAGCCGTGCCGCTTCGTCGTCCGCCACCGGACGGCGACGATCGTCGCCGCCGTGCTGCTCGTGCTGACGACCGTGCCGGTCTACCGCGCGCTCGGATCGGAGTTCATGCCGCCCTTGTGGGAAGGCGACCTGCTCCACATGCCGATCACGCTCCCGGGGATCTCCGTCGGAGAGGCGCAGAAGCTCCTGCGCAGCATGGACGCGGAATTGAAGAGCTTCCCCGAGGTCGACCGCGTCCACGGCAAGGCCGGCCGCGCCGACACGTCGACCGACCCGGCGCCGCTCTCGATGATGGAGACGGTCGTCCATCTGAAGCCGCAGTCGGAGTGGCGCAGCCGCGACCGCTGGTACGCGCGCTGGCCGGAGTGGACGAAGGGGCCGCTGCGGAAGATCTGGCCCGACCGCATCACGCGCGAGGAGCTGCTCGCCGAGATGGAGGAGCGGATGCGCTTCCCCGGCACGACGTACTCGATGGCGGGACCGATCAAGACGCGCATCGACATGCTCTCGACCGGCATCCGGACGCCGATCGGCATCAAGGTCCTCGGCGACGATCTCGCGAAGATCGAGAGCATCGCCGTGGAGATCGAGTCGATCCTGCGCGACGTCCCGGGCACGCAGTCGGCGTTCGCGGAGCGCACCGCGGGCGGCTACTTCCTCGACTTCGACCTCCGGCGCGACCGACTCGCGCGGTACGGACTGACCGTCGACGACGCGGAGACCGTGATCCTGTCCGCGATCGGCGGCGAAGGCGTCACGACGACCGTCGAAGGGCGCGAACGCTACTCCGTCAACGTCCGCTACGCGCGCGAGCTGCGCGACGACCTCCCGGCGCTCGAGCGCGTCCTCGTCCCGACCGCCGGCGGGGCGCAGATCCCGCTCTCCGAGCTCGCGGACATCCGCCTGTCGGAGGGTCCGGGGATGATCCGGGACGAGAACGGTCTCGTCGCGGGCTACGTCTACGTGACGACGACCGACTCGGACCTCGGCGGCTACGTCGCACGCGCGAAAGCCGCGGTCGCAGCGCAGCTGACGCTGCCCGCCGGGACCTCGCTCCTCTGGAGCGGACAGTTCGAGCACATGCTCCGCGTCGCCGAGCGGATGAAGGTGCTCGTGCCCCTGACCCTGTTCCTGATCTTCATGCTCCTCCTCATGAACACGAAGTCGGTCGTCAAGGCCGGGATCGTGCTCCTCGCCGTGCCGTTCTCCGCGATCGGCGCGTTCTGGCTCCTGTACGCGCTCGGCTACAACATGTCGATCGCGACCTGGGTCGGTCTGATCGCCCTGCTCGGCCTCGACGCGGAGACGGGCGTCTTCATGCTCCTCTTCCTCGACGTGTCGTTCTGGGAGCAGGCTCGCGCGGGGAAGATGCGCACGTTCGCCGATCTGACCGAGGCGATCGTTCACGGCGCGGTCAAGCGGATCCGTCCGAAGCTCATGACGGTGTCGTGCGCGTTCATCGGGCTCGTGCCGGTGATGGTCTCGACGGGCTCCGGCGCGGACATGATGAAACGCGTCGCCGCCCCTCTCGTCGGCGGCCTGGTCACGAGCTTCGCCCTCGAGCTCCTCGTCTACCCGGCGATCTACGCGACCTGGAAGTGGCGGTTCGTCATGAAGCGCGGGACGGTCGACGTCACGACGCTCGACCTGCCGTCGCTGGGAGGTCATGCATGAGACGCTTCTACCCGGCGACCACGCTCCTCCTCCTGGCGGCCTGCGCCATCCACCCGCGCGGCGAGCGCGAGGAACGCGACCGCGCCGACGCGGTCGCCCGCGAGCTCGACGCAGAGACGCCGACGTTGCCCGACGCACCGACGCTCGAGGACTGCCTGCGCGTCGCGTTCTACGCCAACGCCGACCTGCGCGCGCGGTACTGGGAGTGGCGCGCCGCGCTCGAGCGCATTCCGCAGGAGGCGAGCCCGCCGAACGCCGTCCTCTCGTTCTCGTACCTCTTCGGCGGTCCGCAGATGACGGCGTGGGACCGCACGACGCTCGGGATCGCGAACGAGCCGGGGGCGATGATCCCCGTGCCATCGAAGCTCGCGACGGCGGGCCGCCGCGCCCTCGAGGAGGCGCGCGCCGCGGGCCTGCGGTTCGAAGCGGCGAAGTTCGGGGTGCAGGCGCGCGTCCGGACGCGCTACGTCGACCTCGCTCTCCATGCGGTGATGATCGAGGTGCAGAAGCAGAGTCTCGATCTCCTGGCGCTGGCCGAGGGCGAGGCGGCCGCGCGCGTGCGCGCGGGGACGGCTCCGATGCAGGAGCTGCTCGCCGCGCGGAGCGCCCGCGATCTCGCGCAGAGCGAGAGCGAGAGCCTCCACGGGCAGCACGCGACGCTCGCGGCCGAGATGAACGCGCTGCTCGGTCGCGCGGCGGACGCCCCGCTACCGCTGCCGACGGCGATGCCGGCGCCGCGCGAGATCCAAGGGACCGACGCGGAGATCCTCGCCCTCGCCGCCGAACGCAGCCCGGAGATCGCGGCGCTCTCGCGCGAGGTCGCGGGCCGCGAGGAGGCGCTCGAGCTCGCGCGCGCGCAGCGGATCCCGGACTTCGGCCTCTCGTTCGACGTCATGGGCAGCGCGACGCAGTCACTCGGCGGGATGATCGTGCTGCCGCTGCGCGTCGAGGCGATCCGCGGCGCGATCGAGGAAGCGCGCGCGAGCCTGCGCGCGGCGGAGTCGGCGCGGGAGCAGGCGCGCCGCGATCTCGCCGCGAGCTTCGTGCTCGAGCTGTACGTCCTGCGGAACGACGAGCGCCAGGCGGCGCTGTTCGAGAGCGTGCTCCTCCCGCGCGCCGAGCTCGCGGCGCGCACGGCCGCGGCGACGTTCGCCGCGGGGCGAGGCACCGCGTCCGAGCTGGTCGCGGCGCGGCGCACGGCGCTCGACGCGCGCCTCGCGCTCGCGGAGCTCCGCGCGCAGCGCGAGAAGGCCCTCGTCGCGATCGAGACGTCGACGAAGCTGGACGTCGAGGCGCTGCACCCCGTGAGCCTCGGGGATCTGCGCGGGCGGTAGGCGGGCTCGAGAGGGCGTGCTAGCGTCAGCGCGCGCGGCCGGCAGGATCGGACTTCCGATGCGCTCGGTCCGGCTCATGAATCCGCGCATCACCTCCCGCATTCGCGCCGTGCTCTGCGACCCGTCTTCCTACCGTGCCAGGGGGTTCGGGATCGCTGAGCTGGCACGCGCACCGTCGCATCCGCATGATCGCACCGCACTCAATGGGGAGCCAACCCCACCCCCCTCGTGTTTCCTCGCTCTGGGCGCGCCGAGCTTCGTCGCTCGTTGCGATCGGATGCGGACTGGTGCTGGTCATCGTCGCCTGCGCCAGCGACCGCGAGATGGCCGCACTCGCAGCGGCACGTGCGGAGGCCCGAGTAGCGAATTCGAGCTGTGCCGGGTGTCACGAGAACGAGGCCACGGATCTCGACGCCTCGCGTCACCACGGCGGACTCGCGCACGCCGTTGGATGTCTCGATTGTCACTTCGAGCATCCCGTCGGCCTCGATGGAGAGCGCTTGCCTTCGACGACCAAGGCGCGGTGCGAGGACTGTCACCCGGAGGCTGCGGCGGAATTCCGCCTGCCGTTCGCGCATCCCCTGGGGACGACGATCGGTTGCACGAGCTGCCACGCGGCGCACGGTCTTCCGCCGCGCGAGCAGCGCCGCCACGAGCGCGAGGAAGCCTGTGTCGGTTGCCACATCGAGAAGCGCGGGCCGTTCGTGTTCCCGCACGAGGGGGACAAGACGCAGCAGTGCCTTTCCTGCCACGAGCCGCACGGCTCACCGAACCGGCGTCTGCTGACGCACGTCGATTCGCGAACTCTGTGCTTCTCGTGTCATGAGACTCTCGAGGCTCTCCACATCCAGGATCCCGGCTCGATCTTCCGGGAATGCTTGCAGTGCCACACGCAGGTTCACGGGTCGAACTGGGACGAGAACTTGTTCCGCTAGTGCGCCATGCTCGAGCCCTGGCTGCCGTTCGTCGCGATCTCCACCTGGGCCGCGACCTACGGGATGCCCGCGAACGGCGACGCTCCCTCGCCAGGATTCGAGCTCTCAGGCGAAGCCGTGCTCGGCTGGCGGTTCGTCTGGGTCGACGGGAGTCGCGATCAGTACGACGAGGACGTCAACCTCGACGGGGGACCGGTTCTGCGCGATTTCTATGTGGAGGGGAAGAGGAAGCCCGGATCCTCGGGCATCCAGTCGTTTCTCTTCGACCTGCGCGGGATCGGAGACCCGTGGACTTCGGGACGCGCGGAGATCGCGGGTTCGACGTTCAAGGCGATCGCGCGATACGACCGGTCGGAGTTCGACGGCCGCGGGAGCGACGATTTCCATCCATTCGATTTCAAGCGCGAGCTTCGCAGCCTGCGACTCGAGTCCGTATCCTCGGGAAAGGACGGCGTGCGGGCCGGACTCGAGCTGACCGACAGCCGCCGCGACGGCCTCTCGACCGGGACGCGCAGCGTCAACTTCGGGTTCCTCGGAGGCGGGTCCGTGCGCCAGGAGGACAAGGCCCTGGGCGCTCATGGAGACCTCGGCTTCGGGATCGCGAGCTGGGACGTCACGCTCGAGGCCGCAGTCGACGGCCTGCAGCAGGACGACCACCGCGAAATCGCCGGACCTTCCCCCTCGGATCCGACCTTCACCCACACGGAGCGATTCCGCTCCGACCTCGACTCGACCGAGGTCAGCGGCGGAGCGCGGGCGCGCCGCTCGTTCGACGACGGGAAACTCGCCGCGGACTTCGGATTCCACATCGCCGAGCTTCAAGGGGACGGCCACATGCATTCCCACGAGACCGGCGTGTTCTCGCCCGGCGATCCGTTCGTTCGCACCACGGATTCCGATGCGGACCTCGTCGATCGCTTCTTCAGTGCGGACGCCGGCATCCGCCGACAGGTCTCGCCAGATTTCGCATGGCGCGCTCGCATCGAGCGGATCCATCAGAGCGAGGGCGGCAGCCTCGTGATCGACACGCTGACCGAGGAACCGCCCGGCTCGCCGCCGACCGAGCTCGTCCAGCACCAGTCGCTGCACTTCGAGAGTGAGCTCGACCTGCTCGAGCTCGGGCTGGAGTCGGCCCTGTCGCCGTGCACGAGCCTGGATCTGTCGGTCGAAGGCGGGCTCGATCACGAGGTCGTCCGCGACGTCGCGGACGGCGTCGTGCTGCATGAGTTCGACGACACGTTGGATCAGTTCGGAGGCCGCGCCACGCTCTCGATGGAGACTTCGCGCGAGGTGACGGTTTCGGTGGAAGGCGGGTACGAGCTGGCGCCGACGCACAGTCCCGGAGGGCAGACCCTGCTCGGCCTCGAGGACGAACGCGGGGCTTTCGCGGGAGCGCGCCTGCGCTGGAAGCCGCGAACCGGCGTCGCGCTGACCGCCGGCGTGAAGCACCGGCAGCGCGACATCCACGCCTTCGGCTCCCATTATGAATCGAATTCGTTCACGCTCTCGGGAAGCTACGCCGCCTCGCCGCGCTGGAACGCGGATGCGGCCTACTCACTCCGTCTCTACGACCTCGCGGCGGACACCGTCATCGAGATTCTCGACGGCACTCCGCAGCAGGTACCCACCCGCGTTTTCTTCCGAGGAGTGCAGAACGTCATCTCGGGCTCCGTGTCGTTCGAGGTGGCGCCTTGCTTTCGTCCGAAGCTCGGCGCGAGCGCAGTGGTCGTGAACGGCGACGCGGACCTGCGCTACGCGACCTTGCTGGTTGACCTGCCCTGGAAGCAATCGAGCGACATCACGCTCGGCGTGGAGACCGATGTGCATCACTTCGATTCGGCCGGAAGCGAGTTCGACGGGGACTACGATTCCATGGCACTCACGCTCTACGTCAGGACCGCGTTCTAGAGCGTGTGACGGTGGGTGAGAGGTGTGACCCGCTCACTCGGGGGGCCGTTCCTGACCCGCGCCCCGGTGACGTCTTCATCTCAGTGGCGAACGGCGGCTGGATCGGCGCGAGCTTGACATCCTGGATCAACGGGATACGTTCGACAGCCGCTTCCGCCTGTCGGACGCATGCAGATCGTGCGCACGCACACCCGATCGCCCCGAAGATTCGGCGTTCTGACGCTGGCGATCACGCTCCTATTCGCCCAGTTGGGCGGAGCCTGGCACTTGGCGTGGAAAGACCACGCCCGTTGCGCGGAGCACGGCGAATGGATCGATGTCGCTGCTCCGGCGACGGTGACGGATGCACCGGCGCCGTCGCACGGACCGCGCGTCGATGCCTCGGAATCGTCCTCGAAGTCGCACGACCACTGCGCGGTCCTCGAATCCTCGCGCGTGCGCGGAGTCGAGTGGAAGGGAGAGCTCGACACATCCGCGCCGAGATCTCTCGTCCTGCTCCCGGCGGAGCAGGTGGTCGAACCCGGCGCAGTCGGGTTCGCGGTCTACCTGCTCGCACCCAAGCACTCGCCGCCTTGCTGATTCTCCTCGCCGCGAGGCAAGCGCGCTCCTGATCTGGAGCTGAGCGCTGCATCGCGTGTACGCGCCGGCTCCTGCCGCGCGCGCCATCGCTCGCGACCGGAGCACGGTCCGTTCCGACGGTGGCCAAGAGCTCTGACGTTTCGCGACGGAGTTCCATCTCGAGGCAATCCAAGCATTCTTCCAGCGAGTCACCACATGTTCCTCAAACGCATTTCCACTGCGGCCGCCGTGGCCGCGATCCCTTCCACCGTCTGGGCACAAGCATCCGCTTTCCAGACACCTGGCATGCCCACGTATCCGACCGGCGGCCAGGGTCCAGCGGGCGACATCAGCCAGGCGAACCGATTCACCGCGGGTTTCAATCCCGCCTTTTCCTTCGTGATCGACGCAGTCGCCGACTACCTCAGCCCCGACACCGGGCCGTCGGGTTGGGACATGAAGGTCCGCACCATGGAGATCATGTCGCAGGCCTGGGTCGATCCCAACGCGTGGGCCTACTTCGTCGCGGCGAGCGACGGCGAGGCGCTGAACGTCGAGGAGGCGGCGGCCCACTTCGTGGGGCTCGGCGAACACACGACGCTCCGCGCGGGCAGGTTCTTCATCGACTTCGGCAAGCAGATGCAGACGCACGTGCACGAGCTGCGCACTGTCGAGCGACCGCTCGTGCTGCGCCAGTACCTCGGCGAGGAGGTCAAGGGCGACGGCGTCGAGCTAGACCAGTGGTACGCGATCGGCGACAAGACGGCTCTGCGCTGGTCGGTCGGCGCGTTCGCGAGCCTTCTCCCCGAGGAGAGTCCGGACTTCCTTCCCGTTACCGAATCCGTCGCCGACCGCAAGTCGACCGGTAAGTTCAACTACACGGCGCGCGTGACTGGGTTCACCGACGTCGGCGAGGCCGGCATCTTCCAGCTCGGTGCGTCGGCTCGCGTCATCCCCGAGTACGCATTCACGTACGATCCGAGCGGTGCGACCGAGGGCGACCTGAAGAACACGGTCTACGGAGTCGACGCGACGTACGGTTGGACGGACGAAACCGGTCTGAGGAAGTGGACGTTCGGTGGCGAGTTCCTGGTCGACACCGGGGACAACGGCGCCACGATCGACGACAGCGGGACGCCGACGGATCCGACCGACGACACGATCGGTGTCGTCCATCGCGCGGTCAACGGCTACTTCGGGTGGGTTGACTACCAGTGGAGCTCCTTCAACAGCGTGGGGATCCAGTACAGCTCCCTCACGCTCCCCGACGCCGACAAGTCGAACGAGTCCGAGGCGGCGGTCTACTGGTCCCACAGTTTCTCGGAGTTCCAACGCCTCCGCTTCGAGGTCTCCGATCACAAGAGCGACGTCGCCGACTCGGATTCGACCCGCCTCGCCCTTCAGTACTCCCTCGTCCTCGGCGCGCACGGCCACGGCATCAATTGGTAGGTCACCAGGAGCTAGACATGATCCATCACATTCACGGGCTACTACTGCTCACCCTTTCATCGCTCGGATTGTCGCTGCGGGCACCAGCGTCGCCGGGTGCTCCCCTTACCGGGGACAAGCTCAAAGTCGTCTGCACGATCCAGGATCTTGCCGACATCACGAAGGAGATCGGTGGTGATCGCGTGGACGTCACGACGATCGCGCGGGGGAAGGAGAACCTGCACCTGGTACAGGCCAGGCCTTCGCACCTGATTGCGCTGAGCCGCGCGGACGTCTTCGTCCAGGTCGGGCTCTCCCTCGAGACGGGGTTCGTACCCGGGCTGCTGGAAGGCGCACGCAATCCGAAGATCCAGCCCGGAAAGCCGGGCTTCATCACGATGTCCGAAGGGTGGAACCCGATCCAAGTGCCGACTTCGCTCTCCCGGCAGGCCGGCGACGTTCACCCGCAGGGCAATCCCCACCTGAACCTGGACCCACGCGCAGGCCGGCATGTGGCCGAACTCGTTCTCGCGGGACTCGCCGCGGTCGATCCCGGCTCCAAGGCGGAATATGAAAAGCGCCAGGCGGCCTATCTCGAGAGACTCGGTCAGGCTGCAGCGCGATGGGCCGAGATGGCCAAGTCGTGGAAGGGCAAGAAGGTCGTCGTGTACCATATGGAATACGACTACTTCACCGCGGCGTATGGGATCGAGACGATCGGCAAGATCGAGATCAAGCCCGGCATTCCGCCGACCCCGAACCACGTCGCGGAGCTGATCGACACGATGCGGCGCGAGAAGGCGGACGCGATTCTGACCGCGATCTGGTCCAACAACAGCAATGTTGCGCAGATCGCCGAAGAAACGCACGTCAAGGTCGTCGAGCTGCCGAACCAGTGCGGCGGGCTGCCCGGGACCGAGACCTGGATCGGCATGATGGACCTCGTCCATCAGCGTCTGGCCGATGCCTTCGGGGTCGCGGCGACCGCGCGTTGAGCCGGCCGATGGACGCGAACCCCGTCGTGCGCCTCGCGAACGCCGCGTTCGGCTACGACGGACGTCGTGTCGTGTCCGGGGTCGACCTCGAGGTCGGCCCCGGAGCATTCTTCGGCATCGTCGGACCGAACGGGGCGGGGAAGACGACGCTCTTCCGCGGGATACTCGGCCTCGTCGAGCCGCTCGAAGGGCGCGTGGAGCGGCTCACGGAGGCGATCGGATACGTCCCGCAACGCGAGACGCTCGATCCGATCTTCCCGCTGCGCGTCGACGAAGTCGTCTTCATGGGCGCGTACGGCCGCCTCTCGGGTTGGCGCGGCCTACCGAGGGCCGAGCGTGATCTCGCTCGGGCCTGCCTCGAGCGCGTCGCGATGGCCGACCACGCGCGCGCCTCGTTCTCCTCGCTGTCGGGAGGACAGCGTCAGCGCGTGCTCATCGCCCGCGCTCTCATGGCTCGGCCGAAGCTGCTCCTCCTCGACGAGCCGACGAGCGGCGTCGATCGCGCCGCGGAGGCGCGCATCCTCGAAGTGCTGGAGGACCTGAACCGCAGGGACGGCATCGCCGTGTTGCTCGTGAGCCACCAGCTGGCGCTCGTGCGCAAGGCCGTCGCAGAGATCCTCTGGGTCGCAGACGGTCGCGTCGTGCGCGGCTCGGCGGTGGAGATGCTGCGTCCTGAGAACCTCGACGCCCTGTTCTCGTCGAGCTTCGAGGCCTGAAGAGGGAACCGCGTCGCGCATGGATCCGTCCTGGGCTGATCGCATCGACCTCTTCCGCTGGGCGATCCTCGCGGCCCTCGTGGCCGGGATGGTCTGTCCGCTCATCGGCACGTTCCTGCTCGTGCGTCGCACGAGCTTCTACGGGATCACGCTGCCGCAGTTCGCGGCCGCCGGCGTCGTCTTCGGTTTCGTCGTCCTCCCCTGGTGGTCGTCGACCTTCGGCGGTGTCGACGCGATGCAGGCGCTGGACACTCCGCACGCCGCGATGAACTACAAGCTTGCGTGGGCCGCTCTCTTCACGTTCGGGAGCCTGATCGCTCTCGTCCTGACCGGTCGGCGGGCGGGCAGCGAGATCGCGCGCGTCGCTGCGGCGTTCGCGATCGCCAACGCTGCGACGTACCTCTTCGGGCGCATGTCGCCCGTCGGGAAGTCGATGGTCGACGAGCTCCTCGCCGGCGAGATTCTCGGCGTCGGTCGGCACGAGTTCGAGACGCTCTCTGTGTTGTACGCGATCGTCTTCGCCACGATTCTCTTCTTCCATCGGGACTTTCTCGTCGTCAGTTACGACCGCGAGTCGGCGGTCGTGCTTGGCAAGCCCGTGCTCGCGTTCGAGATCGTGCTCAACGTCCTGACCGGAATCACCGTCGCCGTCGGAACGATGTTCCTCGGACCGACGCTCCTCTTCGGGATGCTGATCCTCCCGCCGCTCGCGGCGCGCCGCTGGGCGGCCTCCACGCTCTCTTTCCACGTCATTGCCGTGGCATTGGGGATTGCCGCAGTCGTCGGTGGAATCTTCGCGTCCTTCGAATTCGATCTACCGCTCGGAGCAGCGATCGTTGGTGTCGCTGCGCTTGAACTCGTGCCCGGACCATTCGTCCGCACCCGCGCGTAACCTGCTCGTTGGGCACCTGGGGCGGGGGTAGGCGCGCCCGCAAGGCCGTGCTAGCGTCACCGCGCGTGGCCGGCAGGATCGGACGTCCGATGCGCTGGGTCCCGACGCGCTGCGTCGCGGTCCTCGTGTTTGCGTGCCTGCTGCGTGCGCTCTTCCCGCTCGACGCCTCGCCGGCTCCGCGCCGGGTCGAGGGCGCCGCATTCCCCTGCGCCGGACACGCGTGCGGCTGCGCTTCCGCCGAGGACTGCCGGACCTCGTGCTGCTGCAGGCCGGGAGGCGCCGAGGGATTGTCGTCGTCCGGGATGCGCGTGCTCGCGGCGCTCAAGTGCCACGGCAGCGGCGAGCCGAGCGCGCCTGCGAGTGTCTCGTCCTGGGTCGCGGTCCTCCCGAGCGCGCCGGCGCTCCCATGCGAACGTCCGACTGCGCGCTTCGCCCCGGTCGCCGCAGCACGCGTCCAGACGGCCTGCCCCGAGCCCGCGACGCCGCCGCCGCGGTTCCTGTCCTTCGTGATCTGACGTGTTTCGGGGTGACGCGCGGTTCGAGCGCGCGACGCCTCCCCTTCCGCTCACAGTCCAGCTCCGACAGGAACACTCCGTGAATCTGCGCATCCCCTCCCGCATTCTCGCCGCGCTCTGCGGCGCTCCCCTTCTCGCGAACCACGGCCCCGGCACTTCCGGCGGAGGCAGCTCGACGATCTCCGGCGAGACGCTGCGCGCCGGCGGCTTCGACCTGTCGCTCCGCACGGACTTCACGCAATTCGAGAGCATCACGCGCGCGGAAGCGGCGAACCGCGCCATCCAGAGCGACGAGTTCGACGGCGTCGACCGCACGCTCATCGAGTCTCTGTCGATCGCGTACGGGCTCACCGACGACGTCCAGCTCGGTGCCCAGATCGGCTACTACTCCGGCGACAACTTCGTCTCGGCGGAAGCGGACGGCATGGGCGGAGCGACCGTCGCGACCGCGGATCCGCGCGGCCTCACGGATCTCTGGCTCACGACCAAGTTCCGGCTCGCGCACGGACCCGCCGGCCACTTCGCTGCGATCGCAGGGGTCAAGCTGCCGACCGGCAAGGACGACGAGCGCCTCTCGGACGGCGAGAAGCTCGAGCCGTCGAGTCAACCCGGCTCCGGCGCCGTCGACTACCTCGTGGGCGTCGCGTGGTCGAAGTATCTGAGCGCGCGCACGACGATCGACGTGAGCGGCACGTACACGTACCGCGGCGAGCACGACGACTTCCGCGTCGGCGACCGCTGGGACGGCGGCGTCGCGGTCGCGTACCGCCTCACCGAGGACGTGAAGAGCTTCCCGAACTGGAGCGTCTCCGGCGAACTCCTCGGCGTGTACATCGACGAGGACGAGGACGGCGGCGTCAAGAACTGGAACAGCGGCGGGACGACGATCTACCTCGCTCCCGGCATCCGCGAGCGCGCGACCCCCCATCTGGCGTGGGCTCTCGCGCCGGCCTTCCCGATCGTGCAGGACTTGCACGGCGACCAGATCGAGACGACGGCGAAGCTCACGTTCAGCCTCTCGTTCTCCCTGTGAGACGCAGGAACGAGATCTCGGGCGGGCAGAAGAGGCGGATCCGCGGCGCGTGGTTTCCCTCCATCCCGAGGCCGGCGCACACGTCGAGCCAGTGGTCGTCCATCCAGAAGAGACCCCGCGCGTACTTGCGCGGGAGGCGCGTCAACGTCAACGGAGCTCCGAAGAACGGCACGACGATCTGTCCGCCGTGCGTGTGTCCGGCGACGTGGAGGTCGATGCCCGTGCCCGCGAGCTGCGTCGTGACGTCCGGCGTGTGCGTGACGACGAGCTGCACTTCCCCCGCCGGACGGTGCTCGCGCGGGAGGCGCAGGTCGGGCTTGAAGGGATCGAGGCCGATCGCGCGCAGCTTGCGGCCGTCGCCGAAGTCGAACGTCTTCGCGGCGTCCTCGAGGTACAGGAGATCCAGGCCTTCGAACACGCGCAGCCGCGTCTCCTCGTTCTCCGAGTGGCCCGCGACGACGATCGTGGGCGCGATGCGGCACAGGCGCGCGAGGAACGCGTGCGCGTCCGCCTCGGCCGGCCGCGTGTCGAAGTAGGGTCCCGCGACGTAGTCCCCCGTGACGACGATCAGGTCCGGTTTCCGCCGCGCGACTTCCTCGAGCGCGCGCTCCTCGCGGGCGCACGGCCCGACGGTCTGCAGGTCCGAGAGATGCGCGACGAGGAGCGGCGGCGTCGAGGCGGCCCACGCGGCGATCGGCACGGTCTCGTCGCGGAACTGCAGGCGATTCGGCTCGACGAGCATCGTGTAGAGACCGACGAGCGGCGGGATCGTCGCGAGGACCGCGACGGCGGTCGCTTTCCGGCGCAGCGCGACGGCGAGGACGATCCCCGGAAGCCAGAAACCCGCCGCGTAGAAGACGAGCGCGACGGCGATGAAGAGGCTCGAGGTGTTCGGTCCGAACGGCCGGAGCACGGCGTGGAAACCGGCGCTGGCCGCGCTCGCGAGCGCGGAAGCGACGATCCAGCGCACGAGCAGGCTTTGGGGGCGCCCGAAGCGCCCGGAGAGCCACCACGCCGCCGCCGCGAGCGCGCAGGCGACGGCGGCATACGCGATCTGCAGCTCGTGGTAGGGCAACATCAGCGGCGCGACGACATGCTAGCCTCTAGGGATCATGATCGGCGGACACAACGGCACCGCGCGGCTCCTCCTCGTCGCGTCTCTCGCCGCGCCGGCGCTCACCGGATGCCGCGCGAGCGCGAGCGTCGCGATCGAAGTCGACGACCCGACGCGCGCGCACTGTCCCGTGTGCGAGGCGGAAGGCGATCTCGCGTGCCTCTGCGTCCGCGTCGGCCCCGACACGCCGAGCTCCACCTACCTCGGGCGCACGTACTACTTCTGCAGCACGCAGTGCAAGCAGGACTTCGACCGCAAGCCGGCGAAGTACGTCCCGCACTGATGCTCCAGGCTCTCTTCGGCGGTTTCCTGGGCGTCGCGCTCGGGATGCGGCACGCGCTCGAGCCCGATCACCTCGCCGCCGTCTCGACGCTCGTTGCCGAAGAGCGCTCGCCGCGCGCCGGCGCGCGGCTCGGCGCCTGGTGGGGACTCGGCCACACGGCGGCACTGCTCGCGGTCGGCCTGACGCTCGCCCTCCTGCGCGTGGAGATGCCCGCGCGGCTCGCCCAGGTCTTCGAGTTCGGCGTCTCGATCCTGCTGTTCGGCCTCGGCGTGCGCGCGATCGACCGCGTCGTGCGCCAGGGTTCGCGCGGCCCGTCGACGCTCCACGCGCACGCCGCCGGTCGCCACGTCCACGTCGGGCCGCGGGAGCACGTGCACTTCCTTGGCTTGACGCTGGCGAAGCGACCGCTGCTCGTCGGCGTCGTGCACGGGCTCGCGGGCAGCGGCGCGCTGACGGCGCTCGCCCTCGCGCAGCTTCCGACGGCGTCGCTGCGCCTCCTCACCATCGCGCTGTTCGGATGCGGCTCCGTGCTCGGGATGGCCGTCCTCTCGGGGCTCGCGGGCTGGCCGCTGGCGCGGATCGGGGCCCACCCGCGCGCTCAACGCGCGCTGTCGCTCGCGACGGGCTCGCTCTCCGCGGGCCTCGGCCTCTTCTGGGGCTACCCCTTCGTCGCCGGGTGGCTCCGCTAGCGCGCGAGGTGCGCGCGGTACCAGGCGATCGTCTGCACGAGACCGTCGTCGATCGATCGGCGCGGCGCCCAGCCGAGGAGCGTGCGCGCCTTCGTGCAGTCGAGGAACTGGCGCGGGATCTCGTGCGCGGAGGACGCGAGGACCGTCGGCTCGAGGCGCTCGCGCCCGGTGATCGCGAGGATCCGCGCGACGAGGTCGAGGACGGTGAGCGGCGCGCCGTTGCCGAAGTTGAACGCCTCGCCGGCAATCCCCGGGCGCGGCAGCGCTTCGGCGAGCGCGAGGTAGGCCTCGACGGCGTCCTCGACGAAGAGCCAGTCGCGCACGAGCGTGCCGTCGCTGCGGAGCACCGGGTTCTCGCCGCGGAGCGCCGAGCGGATCGTCCCCGGCACGAGCCGGTTCCAGTTCAAGTCGCCGGGGCCGTACAGGTTCGCGCACCGCGCGATCGCGAGCGGCACCCCGAACGTCGCGAAGTAGCTCTTCGCGACCAGCTCGGCCGCCGCCTTCGACGCGTCGTAGGGCGCGCGGCCGCGGAGCTCCGCGTCCTCGGTGTACGGAAGGCGCTCGTGGACTCCGTAGGCCTTGTCGCTCGAGGCGACGACGACGCGCGTCACGAGCCCCGTGGCGAGCCTGCAGGCCTCGAGCACGTTCCACGTCCCGCGGACGTTGCTCTCGAAAGTCGAGACCGGCGATCGCGACGCCGTCCCGACGATCGTCTGCGCTCCCGCGTGGAACACGGTGTCGATCTCGTGCTCGTTCAACGTGCGGACGAGGACGGCGAGATCCTCGAGCTCGCCGCGGACCTTCGTCGCGCGCTCGATCCTTTCCTCTTCGATCGAACGCGCGCGCGGCACCCAGTCGCGCACGAGGCACACGACGTCGGCGCCGCGCGCGAGCAGCGTCTCGGCGAGATGGCCCCCGAGGAGGCCCGTCGCGCCCGTCACGAGCACGCGGCGTCCGTTCCACCCGTTCAAGCTTCCCCCATCCAAGGCGCGTGGCCGGTGGCCCAGAGCTCCTCGAGGATGCGTTTCTCCCGGAGCGTGTCCATCGGCTGCCAGAAACCCGCGTGGCGGAAGGCGCGCAGCTCCCCGTCCTTCGCGAGTCGCTCGAGCGGATCCCGCTCGAGGATCGTGTCGTCCCCGGCGAAGTAGTCGAAGACCCCGGGCTCGAAGACGAAGAATCCGCCGTTGATCCAGCCCTCCCCCGCCTGCGGCTTCTCGGAGAACTCGCGGACGCGATCGCCGTCGAGCGCCAGCGAGCCGAACCGCGAGGGCGGACGCACCGCGGTGACGGTCGCGAGCTTCCCGTGCGACGCGTGGAATGCGACGAGCTCGCGCACGTCGAGATCGGCGACGCCGTCGCCGTAGGTCAGGAGGAACGCCTGGCCGGCCAGATGCGGACGCAGGCGCAGCAAGCGGCCTCCCGTCATCGTGTCGGGGCCGGTGTCGACGAGCCCGACGCTCCAACCCGGCGGCGTGCCGGCATCGAAGTAGCGCTGGATCTGCTCGCCTTTCCGCCCGCACGCGACGAGGAACTCGCGAAAGCCCGCGCGCGCGTAGATCGACATGATGTGCCAGAGGATCGGCCGGCCGCCGATCTCCACCATCGGCTTCGGACGCAGCTCCGTCTCCTCGGCGAGGCGCGTCCCCGCCCCGCCGGCGAGGAGGACGACCTTCACGCGGCGACCTCCGGCCGCGGGATCGGGACGATGAATCGACCTCCGCGCGCGAGCCAGTCGCGGTGCTGCACGCGCATCTCCTCCTCGAGGTTCCAGGCGAGGAGCAGCGCATGGTCGGGCTGCCGTTCGGCTAGTGCGGCGAGAGGCAGGATCGGGACGTGCATGCCGGGCATCCACGATCCCACCTTGAGCGGATTCTTGTCCACCGCGAACTCGACGAGCTCGGGACCGATGCGGCACGCGTTGAGGAGCACAGCGCCCTTGGCCGGCGCGCCGCACGCGGCGATCGTGCTGCCGTGCGCGCGCAGCGAAACCAGCAGCTCGCGCAGATCCCGGCGCGCCTTCTCGACGTCGCTCGCGAATCGCGCGAGCCGCGTCGGATCCCACAGTCCCGCGTCGCGCTCGCGGTCGATCCATTCGAGAACGGCGGGCGCGTGCGTGCGCGGCGCGCGGCGCGGCGAACCCCACACGCGCAGCGAGCCGCCGTGGACGGGGACGCGCTCGACGTGGTCGAGGACGAGCCCCGCCTCGGCGAAGATCCGCGCGAGGGACGCGACGGAGAAGACGCACAGGTGCTCGTGGTAGATCGTGTCGTACGCGAGGCGGTCGAGGAGGTCGCCGAGCCACGGCACTTCCACCACGACCGCCGCGCCGGCGCCGCTGCCCTCGACGAGCGTGCGGCATCCGACCAGGAAGTCGACCGGAGCGTCGACGTGCGCGAGGACGTTGCTCGCGACGACGACGCGCGCTCCGCCGTTCTCGCGCAGCAGCGCCTCCGCCGCAGCCGCGTCGAAGAATCGCGTGATCGTCTCGACGCCGCGGCGCCGCGCGCGCTCGGCGGCGTTCGCGGCGGGCTCGATCCCGAGGGTGCGCACGCCTTCGCGCCCGAAGAACTCGAGCAGCGTCCCGTCGTTGCTCCCGATCTCGACGACGCGGTCGCCCGGGACGAGCCCGAGGCGCTCGATGACGCGGCGGGCGAGTCCGTGGAAGTGCTCGGCCATCGCGTGCGACACGCCCGAGAGGTACGGATAGCCGCCGAAGAGGACGGCGCGGTCGACGACGTCGGGCGTCTGGACGAGGCCGCAGGCTTCGCACAACGCGAGCTGGAGCGGCCACCTCTTCTCGCCCGCGAACTGCTCGCGCGAGCGCAGCAGCGCGTTCGCGAGCGGCATCGGGCCAAGATCGAGGATCGCGCGCAGGCGTGCTGCCTGGCAGGATCTGCACGTCGTCCTCCGCCGGTACGTCATCGCTTGCGCGCCGCGCCGAATCGGTACCGGAAGAGGTTCTTCGCGAACTCGAGGCACGTGGTCGCGCGCACGTTCGACGCGCCGCCGGCGCGCGCGTGACCTTGGACGTCGACCTCGACGACGCGGAGACGCAGGTCGCGCGCCTGGATCAGGATCTCGGCGTCGAGGAACCAGTCCTTGGAGCGAAGGGTCATCCGTTCGAGCGCCGCGCGCGGTAGGATCTTCGGGTTTCCGTTGACGTCGATCGAGCCCAAGCCGGGAAAGAGCACGGTCATCGCCAGGTTGTAGGCGACCGACACGACCTTGCGCCGCAGCCCGTCCCGCCGGAAGCGCCGCCGCACCTTGAAGACGCCGGGCTCCGGGGAGGCTTCGGCGCGGAGGAAGAGCGCGAGGACGTCGGCCGCCGCCACCTGGCCGTCGGCGCACAGGATCCCGATCCACGGCGCGGTCGCGAGCGGGATTCCGGCGAGGATCCCGTTCCCGTACCCCGCGTTCACCTCGACGCGCCCGACGACGAGCCCGGGGCGACGGCGCGCGAGGCCGCGCAGGATCTCGCCCGTCCTGTCGCGCGAGCCGTTGTCGACGGCGACGACCTCGAGGCGCCGGCGCGCGCCGTCGAAGGCGGCGAAGAGGTCCGCGAGCGTCGTCTCGATCACTTCCTCCTCGTCGTAGCACGGGAGCACGAGCGAGAGTTCCGGAGCGGAGGCAGCGGACGCGCTCACGCGGGCCTCGAGGCGATCGCCCGGCGCAACCCGGCCTCGAGATCGTCCGGCGGCGTCCAACCGGTGAGCTCCCGCAGGCGCGCGAGGTCGACCGCGCCCTGGGGAGTTTCGTCGTCGCGATCCGGCAGCGCGCCGAACCGGAGGCGCGCCGCGTCGACGCCGAGGAGCTGCGCCGCCGTCGACGCGAACTCCCGCACGCTCGCGAGGCGGCCCGTCGCGAGGTTCACGATCTCGCCCGGCCGCGGCGCGGAGAGCGCGAGGCGCAAGAGGCCTTCGGCGGCGTCCTCCGCGCACACGAAGTCGCGGCGCTGGATGCCCGACGTCAAGGCGACGTCGCCCGGCCCGTGCGCGGCCGCGAGCAGCGACGGCAGGAGACGACCCGGTCTCTCGCCCGCGCCGTACACGGTGAAGAGGCGCGCGGTCACCGCGCGCAACGGTGCGCCGCACTTCGAGACCGCGAGCGTCCCGGCGAGCTTCGTGCGGCCGTACAGCGTCGTCGGACTGCAGGGAGTGGTCTCGGAAAGCGGGCCGATCACGGGGCCGTACTCGAGCGCCGAACCGACGTGGACGAAGTCGACGCCCGGCCACCGCGCGTCCGCGCCGCTCCGGGACGCGCGCGCGAGCCACTCCGGGAGGCGCGCGTTGATCACGGTGCTCGCGTGCTCGTCGCGTTCGCCGCGGCCGACGCCGTACCCCGCGAGGTTGAACGCGACGGCCGGCGCCACGCGCCCGAGGAGCCGCGCGATCTCCTCCTCGCGCGCGAGATCCACGCGGTGCACGGCGGCACGGACTCCCCACCGTTCGAGGATCGCCGTGCCGCGCTCGGGGTCCCGCAGCGCGACGTGGACATCGGCGCCCGCCCTCGCGAGCGCGCGCGCCACCCATCGACCGAGGAAGCCGCTCGCGCCGAGGACGAGCGCCCGGGTCCCTTCGAAGGCGCGGAGCGGAGGCGCGGGCATCGGCGGAGCCTCAGCGCGCGCAGTCGGCCGGCAGGAGCCGTTCCGAGCACAGGCGATCGCGCAGTGCGGCGGCCGCGACGGCGTGGCCCGCCGCCGTCAAGTGGACGCGGTCGCGGAACAAGGGCTCGCTCGGGTGCGCCGTCCGCGCGGACTCGAACGCCGGCGCGAGATCGAGGAACGGGATCGCGGCGTCCCTGCAGACCGACGCGAGGTGCGCCTGCGGAGCGAGAGCGAGGTCGCGCTCGCGCGCGAGAAGAGACGGCTCGAGCTGCGGCTCGTACGGGACGGCGAGCACGAGGAGACGCGCGTCCGCGGCGCGCGTCTCCGCCTGGATCGCGAGGATCTCCGCGCGTTCCGCGGGCCAGGTCTCCTCCTTCCAGGCCGGGCCGAAGTCGGGCTCGCTCTCCCACGGGTGGACCGAACCGCTCCGCCGCTCGAGGGCGAGGAGGCGCTTCTTGATCTCGAAGGCGAGGTAGCTCCAGCGCGCGACTCGGGCGGCGACGCCGTCGCCTTCGGGGAGCAGCGTCGCGCGCGCTTCGGGCGTCAGGAGCCATCCGCCGTCCTCGGTGAGTCGGTGGAGGAAGCGGTGGTTGTCGTTGAGGCAGTACTCGAGCACGACGACGTCGGGCGCGACCGGCGCGAGAAGGCGCCCGAGGAAGACGCGCTCCTGGAACGTCGTGTACCCCGGCACGGACGCGTTGAACACCTCCACGTCCCCGTGGAACTCGGACCGGAACCGCGACTCGAGGCCGGTCACGAAACCGTCCGCGTCCCACGCGATCGAATCGCCGACGACGAGGATGCGGAAGCGCCCCGGTGGCTTCTCCGCGGGGAGCTCCGGCCCGCGGAACCCGAGACGATTCACGCCTTCGAGCGCGGGCTGCAGCCGGTAGCCGAGCTCGTCGTCCCGCGCGAACGCGCCGCGCGTGCCCGGATCGATCTGCGTGCCGCGGCCGTCGACGAGCGAGGCGAATCCGGCGCGGATCCCCTTCTCGCGCCAGCAACGCACGCCGACCTCGGCCGCGAGCGCGACGCACAGGAGCGCCCCGACCTGCGCGGCGACGATCCCGAGCGCGCGCCGCCACCGCATCGGGACGAGCGTACTCCGCATCCAGGCCGGAAGCCAAGTCGAACGCACGGCGGCGGCCGCCGCACGCCCCCGCGTGACGACGACCGCCGCCGCTCTCGAGTGATCCCTTCCCTCGCGGATCAGCTCGTGCCGCTCGAGACCTGGATCCGGCGCTGGGCCGGCTTCACCTTCGGAACCTCCACGCGCAGGACTCCGTTCTTCACGGAGGCCTGGATGGCCGCGGCGTCGGCGCGCTCCGAGAGCACGAACGAGCGCCGGTAGTCGCCTTGCTCGAACTCGGCGTAGATCCGCTTGTACCCGGCGGGCGCCGCGTCCTGCGTGTGACCGACGATCGTGAGGACGTCGTCCTCGAGCGTGACTTCGACCGACTGGTCGTCGACGCCGGGCATGTCGGCGACGAGGACGACGCTGCCTTCGCTCTCGTAGATGTCGGTGCGCGGCGCGAACACGGGACGCTCGCGCGTCGCGGGGGCCGCCGGGGTTCGTGTCGATTGATTCGTCATGACTTCTTCCTCTTCTGTGCGCCTAGGCGCTCTTCACGGTGATCTTCTTGGGTTTCTCGGCTTCGGCGCGCGGCAGCTCGACTTCGAGCAGGCCGCGGCTCATCGTGGCGCGCACGCCGCCGCTCTCGGCGGCGAACGGCAATTGGATCTCGCGGACGAAGCGTCCCGCCTCGCTGCCGGGTCGGGGACCCTTCAGGGTCACCTTGTCCTTCTCGATCTCGAGCTCGACGTCCTCGGGCGTCGTTCCGGGCAATTGCGCGCGGAGCAGCGCTCCGTCGTCCTTGCTCCACACCTCGACCGGCGGGTACTCGACCGATGCCAGCGCGGAATGGATCCGGTGGAACTCGAGCCACGGGTCGAAGGCGGAAGGCCTCGTGAATGCATTCCAGTACATGATGTCTGTCCTCCTGTGTGCGATGGTCGCGCACCGGGAAGGCAAGACCGATGCCACGGTTTCCCCCCCGCACCACACGGCCATGGAGGCATGTTCCACGATGATTTCCTGCCACTCTGGCCGGACGGAGGCCAAAATGACACCGGACGAAAGCGGTGCTGAACTGGACGCCGCGCGGCGCGCGGTCCAGCCTGTGAGCCTCGAACCGTGAGCGTCAAATTCCAGGACTACTACGCGACCCTCGGGGTCGATCGCAGCGCGACGCGCGAGCAGATCCAGAGCGCGTACAGAAAGCTCGCGCGCAAGCACCATCCGGACGTCGACAAGACTCCCGGCGCGACGCAGCGCTTCGCGCAGATCGGCGAAGCGTACGAGGTGTTGAAGAACGAGAAGACGCGCAAGCGCTACGACGCGCTCGGCGCGCGGTGGAAGGAAGGCGAGGAGTTCACGCCGCCGCCGGGATGGGAGAACGCGCGCTCGGCGCGCGGAGGCGACCGCGAAGGATTCCAGACGTTCGAGTTCGACGGCGGCGACGGGTTCAGCTCCTTCTTCGAGGCTCTCTTCGGCAATGCCGCTGGCCCCGCCGGTTTCCGCGGAGCGCGACGACGGGGCGCCGAGCGCGGGCCGCGGATCGGGCAATCGATCGAAGGCACCGTGGAGATCGAGCTCGAGGACGCCTACTCCGGCGCGACGAAGACGCTGACGCTCGACGACGGCCAGGGCGGCGCGCGGACGTACGAAGTGAAGATCCCCGCGGGAACCACCGACGGCGGCACGATCCGCCTGCGCGGACAGGGATCGCCGGGAGTCGGAGGAGGTCCGCCCGGCGACCTCCTGCTCCACATCGCGATCCGGCCGCACGTGCGCTTCGACCTCTCCGGACACGATCTCGCGACCGTGCTCGCCATCGCCCCGTGGGAGGCCGCTCTCGGCGCGAAGATCGGGCTGCGGATCCCGGATGCGAGCGAGGTGACGCTGACCGTCCCGCCGGGCTCGTCGAGCGGGAAGAAGCTCCGGATGCGCGGCCTCGGGATGCCCCGCGGGCACGGCGAGCGCGGCGACCTGATCGTCGAGCTCCGCATCCTCGTCCCCGAGACCCTCTCCGACGCGGAACGGCGCGCCTTCGAGGAGCTCGCCCGCGCGTCCAGGTTCGATCCGAGAAAGAGTTGAGGACGCACCCGAGCTCGGGTCACGAACGCCGGACGCCGGAGTACTGCTGACCCTCATGAAGTTCCTGATCGCGACGACCACATTCCTCTCGCTCATCCCATTCCTCGGGCTCTCCTCGTTCGCGTGCAGCGACGGACAGGCCGCGGACACGAAGACGACCACCATGAAGCCCCGCTATTCGAAGTCCGGCTACGACCTCGCGCCCCTCTCGAAGGAGAAGATCGAAGCGATCGCGAAGACGCTCCAACCGATCGAGGTCGAGGTCACGCAGAAGGCCGGCACCGAGCGCGCGTTCACCGGACGCACGTGGGACGAGCACCGCAAGGGCACGTACGTCTCCGTCGTCGGCGGACTCCCCCTCTTCCGATCCGAGGACAAGTTCGACTCGGGCACCGGCTGGCCGTCGTTCACGAAGCCGATCGATCCCGATCACGTCGTGCTCCACACGGACAAGACGCTCGGGATGTCGCGCACCGAAGTCCTCGACGCGCGCTCCGGCGCCCACCTCGGCCACGTGTTCGACGACGGACCGAAGCCGACGGGCATGCGCTTCTGCATGAACTCCGCGGCGCTGCGCTTCGTGCCGGACGGCGAAGCGCTGCCGCCGGAATCCCAGCCGGTGAAGACGGAGACCGCGTACTTCGCCGCCGGCTGCTTCTGGGGCGTCGAAGACGTGTTCGAGCAGATCGACGGCGTGATCGACGCCGAGTCGGGCTACATGGGCGGCCGCGTCGACCATCCGAGCTACAAGCAGGTCTGCGGCGGCGACACCGGACATGCGGAGACGGTGCGCGTCGTGTTCGATCCCGCGCGCGTCACCTACCAGGCGCTGCTCAAGGTCTTCTTCGACAACCACGACCCGACGCAGCTGGACCGCCAGGGACCGGATTTCGGTTCGAACTACCGCTCCGCGATCTTCGCGTCGACGCCGGAGCAGAAGAAGGCGGCCGAGGAATACGCGCGGAATCTCGCGGGAACGCCGCGGTTCCAGGGCCGCAAAATCGTCACGCAGATCGTCGAGCCGGGCCCGAAGTTCTGGCCGGCGGAGGATTATCACCAGGACTACCACCGGAAGCACGGCGGCACGTGCCGCGTGAAGGTCTTCTGAGCCGACCGGTCCTGCTACACTGCGTCGCCAACCCCCACTCGAAGGAGTTTCCGTGCGCATCCTCGCGACGATCATCGCTCTCTCTCTCGCCTCCCCCGCCCTCGAAGCACCGGCCAAGACGGAAGACGTCAAGCTGGCGTGGAAGTTCAAGGAAGGCGACGTGCTTCGCTACCGGATCGCGCAGGACATGCATCAGGCGATCTCCGGACCGGCCGACATCGAGATCGACAGCTCCGTCGCGCAGGTGATCCGCGAGACGGTGAGGTCCATCTCCGCGGACGGCGTCGCGTCCCTCGACTGCACGTGGGAGGCCGTCAAGGTCCACATGAACCTTCCGATGGGCGGCGACGTCGACTACGACTCGTCCCGCGGAGACACGGCGGGAAACATTCCAGCGCCGCTGAAGGGCTTCGCGAGCCTCCCCGGCTCGAAGTTCGAGCTCGAGATGAAGTCGAACGGCGACGTTACGGCCGTCCGCGGCGTCTCGGAGACGATGAAGAAGCTCCTCGAGAACGGCGACGCATCCACGAAGTCGACGCGCGACATGATGCAGCGCGCCTTCACGGACGAGGCGATGAAGCGCTACCTCGGCACGACGGTCCTCCCCGAGAAGCCGGTCGCCGTCGGCGGCACGTGGGTGCGGGACGCCGTGTTCGAGATGCCGCCGCTCGGCAAGCTCAAGGCGCACTTCGACTTCAACCTCCTCGGCATGGAGGACGCGCGTCAGACGCACTGCGCCAAGCTCGGGACGAAGTTCGAATTGAAGCTCGAGGGCAAGCCGGACCTGTCAGCGATGCCCGGGGCCGCGAACTTCGACATCGACATGTCGATGGACGGCGCCCAGGGCGAGGGCACGATCTACTTCTCCCCCGAGAAGGGACGCATGATCGAGTCCTCGCTCGTCACCGACATGGACATGTCGATGACGATGAAGCCGAAGGGCGAGGACAAGAGCGAGGAAGGCAAGATGGAGATGGGCATCAAGATCTCGATGAAGACCAACCTCGCCCTCCTCGGCACGGACGAGCCGCCGTTCGAGACCGCGGCGAAGAGCGAAGCGCCCCCGAAGAAGAAGTAGCCCGGGGTCGGGAACAAGACAGGGGCCGGGCAGCTCGCGCTGCCCGGCCCCGTCCGTTCGGTGCCGACGACCGAGTCGCCTCGCTCGTTCAGGTCAGGGGACCCACGTGGTCGACCAGGCGTTGCTCAGATTGAGGTGATCGCGCAACGCGAACGGATGCTCGTCGCGGTACATGGCCTGGTAGTAGACCGTCGCACCGAGGCGCGGCAGGTTTCCAGCGTGGCTGAGCGTCGGATCTCCGCGCTCCGGGAAGGTCGAGCTCCAGTCGGACGGGCGCTTCACTGCCAAGCGGTTGACCGAGCCGCCGAGGCACATGATGCCGTCGCCGTACACATACGGCATGTACGGGGATTTCCCGCCCTGCATGTAGAGGACCGTCGTCCCTCGCGGAAGCGCGTCGACGGTGAGGATCACGGAGTCTTCCGAGATCTTCGCGAACCCCCGCGCCGCGAGGAGCGCGCCTCCCCGGCCCAGGGAGTTCTCGCACCCGTGGCCCGGCAATCCGTTGTTGCGCGCAGGGCAGGCGAGCTCGGTGCCGTCTCCGAAGCAGATCGCCCGACCCGCGTCGCCGACGGCGGGACCGATCTTGCCGCCGGCGTCCCCGACTCCTCCGTTGTGGAGCCCTTGCTCGTGAGTCTGCGCCGTCGCCACGGCGGCTGCGGCGACGAGCGCGAGGACCGACCACGACCATTTCCTCTTGAACATGACGAGCCTCCGTTTCGATGCGGCCTTTGCCTGACCCTTTTCTTCGGTGGACTCGGCAAGTGACGTACCTCGGGGGCTCGCGGACGGCGCGGTGCCCGAGATCGCGGACCGCCGTTCCCGGAGCGTTCGCAACTCGAACGCGATCAAGTCGTTAGGGATCGCGTCTCACGGCTACGCACCTGTGCGCAGCTCGAGCCGCACAGGAATGCTCGCGCGGGATTCTCCGCGGCTTCGCGCGATCGTCGCGGCTATCGGCTGCGGCGCGACACCGCGCGCGCGGAGGGCGTCCGCTTGCGGGCCGATTTCGCCTTCGAGCGCGACCGTCCCTTCGGCACGACCGTCGTCTCGCGCTGCTCCGGCTCCGCTTCCGTCGGGATGCGATCGTCCTCGACGAGAGCCGCGAGCGCGAGCAGCGCGTCGGTCGCGCTGAAGAGGCCCATCAGCCGATCTCCGTGGGAAACCAACGCCGTGCCGATCTTGCGCCGCACCATCTCCCGGGCCACGGCGTCGACCGGCTCGTCCGGTTCGACCGTGTACGGATCCTGGGTCATGGCTTCGGACACCAGGATCGTGCTCGGGTCGCTCTTCTCGATGCTCTGCATCAAGTAGACGTCGCGTTGGCTGATCAGCCCGACGATCTTGCCCTTCGTCACGACCGGCAGGTGCCGGACTTCGTGCAGGCGCATCAGCCGGATCGCCTCCGCGAGCGGCCGGCTCGGACTGATCACGACGAGGACGCTCGTCATGTAGCGCTGAATGGAGAGCGGGAACCGACTCATCCGAGGACCTCCGCGAAGCTGTTCGACATGCCGTGCCAGGATACGGAATCGTCCGGGCTTTGACTGGGGGCCAGAGTGCGTAGGGGGGGAATGCGCGGACTACGCACTCCTCCGGAGCGGGCTACGTTCTTGAACGCACCGCGCGGCGCGCAGAGTGCTCTTAGGATGGCCGACATGCGGCATGCTCCGTCACGGGAATCACTCAGCGCACGCGGCGGGCAGCCGGATGCGGAAGCAGCTCCCCTTCCCGAGGCTGGTCTCCACCTCGATCTCGCCCCCGTGCGCCTCGACGTTCTTGCGCGCGATCGAGAGCCCGAGGCCAGTTCCCCGCGACTTCGTCGTGAAGAACGGCTGGAAGATCGAGGCGCGCAGGCTCTCCGGGATCCCGGATCCCGAGTCGATCACCTCGATCTCGAGGGCCTCCCCTGCACGGCGCGCCCGCACGCGGATGCGCGCCGGCTCCGCCGTCGCCTGAGCCGCGTTCAGGATCAGGCTCTGCAGCGCGTGTCCGACGAGCTCCTGGTCGACCGTGGCGACGAGGCCGGGCGAGACGTCGATATCGATCAGGTGCCTCCGGACGTCCTCGACGGCGTCCATGCGTCTCGCCACGGCACCGAGGAACTCTTCCAGACCCGTGGGTCGCGGACGCGGAGCACCCGTGCGCGCGAAGCGGACGAGGTCCAGCGCCGTCTCGTCCAGTCGCCTGATCTCGTTCGAGACTTCCGCGAAGACTGCGCGCTGCGGGTCGCCGGAGGCCAGGTTCCGGGAGAACAGCTGGATGGCCGAGGAGATTCCCGCGAGGCTGTTCTTGATCTCGTGCGCGAGGGCGACGGACATCTCTCCCACGATCGCCATCCCGCGCGCGCCGGCGAGCTCCTCCTGGATCTGCCGCTCCTCCGTGATGTCGCGGAACACGGCCGACGAACCGATCACACGACCGGTCGTGTCGTGAAGGACCGAGCGCGTCAAGCTGACCCAGCGCTCGACACCGTCCTTGCGCACGCGGCGCGTGGTGAAGTTGCAGAGACTTCCCTCGGAGTCGATGCATCCCTGGATCCAGTCGAGCTCGCCTTGATCCAGCAGGTCTCGAGGGAGGAGGAAGCCGACGCGGCGTCCGAGGACTTCGGCGCGCGTGTAGTGGAACATCACTTCGGCGCCGTGGTTCCAGTAGCGGATGACGTCCCCGGTGTCGATGAGCATGACCGCGTCCATCGTCCGCTCGATGAGGTCGCCCAGGTCGACGTCGGCGTGGCTGAGACTCCCTCCGAGCGGCGTCAGGAAGAAGCGCGTTCCCCCGAGCGGCGAGGGCGGCGCGGGCGGAGGACGAGTCGGGTCGGACATGAGTCGACCGGGTCTTCAAATACCTGTCCAAGTGCCCGCGTTCGATCCCCAGCGCCCCTGTGCCGTGCGGCGTCGGCGACGCGAGTGCGAAACATTCCCCGCGGGGGGACAAACTCCGCATCCAAGAGAAAGGTGAACCCATGAGTGCCCGAGTGCTGGTTGTCGACGACGAGAGGCTCATCCGTTGGGGGCTCTGCCAAGCGCTCAAGGACGCTGGGTACGTTCCCGAGCAGGCCGGAACCGTTGCCGAGGCTCTCGAGGCGATCGGGCGCGAGATGCCCGACCTCCTGCTCCTCGACTACAAGCTCCCGGACGGCTCCGGGATCGACGTGCTGAGATCCGTGCGGAAGACGTCGCCGAGGACGCCTGTCGTGATGATCACGGCGCACGCCAGCGTGGGCGGCGCGGTCGAGGCGATGAAGGAAGGCGCCTACGACTACCTCGGCAAGCCGTTCGAGATGGACGAGGTGACGCAGACCGTCGGCCGAGCGCTGGAGACGGGCCATCTGCGCGAGGTGGTCGCGCGATCCCGCGAGGACGCCCGTCGCGAAGCGGCGCTCGACAACATCTTCGCCGCGAGCCCTGCGATGCACGAGGTCGTCCGTCTGATCCGGCGCATCGCCGAGAGCGAAGCCAGCACGATCCTTCTTCTCGGCGAGAGCGGCGTGGGCAAGGGGCTCGTCGCCCGGGCCCTGCACTTCGCGGGTCTGCGCTGGGAGAGGCCTTTCATGAACATCACGTGCACGGCGCTCCCCGAGGCGCTGCTCGAGTCGGAGCTGTTCGGGCACGAGAAAGGCTCGTTCACCGACGCCAAGGCGCAGAAGAAGGGACTGTTCGAGCTGGCCGACGGCGGCACGGTGTTCCTCGACGAGATCGGGGATCTGTCGCCGGGCATGCAGGGCAAGCTCCTGCGCGTGCTGGAGGACAAGGCCTTCCGCCGCGTCGGCGGAACGCGCGACATCCAGGTCTCGGTCCGGATCGTCGCGGCCACGAACAAGGACCTCGCGAAGGAAGTCGAAGCGGGACGCTTCCGCAGCGACCTGTACTTCCGGCTGCGCGTGATCCCGATCGAGATCCCGCCGCTGCGCGAGCGCGCCGAGGACCTGATGCCGCTGGCCGAGTCCTTCGTGCGCCACTTCAACCGCGAGCTGCGCAAGAACGTGAAGGGGTTCGAGGAAGGCGCCGCCGCCCTGATCAAGAGATACGCGTGGCCGGGCAACGTGCGCGAACTCCGGAACGCCATCGAACGTGCGGTCCTCCTGACGGACGGCGAGATGCTGTCGATCCTCGATCTCCCGAGCGAGCTCCGCCAGTTCAAGGATCTGCCCGACGGCGGCTCGGCGGCCATGCGGTTGCCGGCGGGAGGGCTCGTGCTCGAGGAGTTCGAGCGCGAGATGCTGGTGCAGGCGCTCGCGCGCGCGCGCGGCAATCGCACGCGCGCGGCACAGCTGCTCGGCATGAACCGCGACCAGATCCGCTACCGGATCGAGAAGTTCGGCTTGGAGAGTCCTCCGGTGGACGGCGTCGCCGGCGGGGCGACGCGCTGACAGATGCCGATGGACCCCAAGCGCTTCGTGTCGGTATTCCTCACGGTCTTCGCCGCGGAGATGGGAGACAAGACCCAGGTCGCGACGCTGCTCTACTCCTCGCAGGAAAAAGGGCGAGCCGGCACCGTGTTCCTCGCGGCTTCGCTCGCGCTCGTGCTCGCTTCGGGTCTCGGCGTGCTCGCGGGCGCGCAGCTCGGCCGATGGATGAACCCGGCGATCCTGCGCTGGATCGCCGGGTTCGGGTTCATCGCCGTCGGACTCTGGACACTGCTCCGGCGCCCGTGACGCCGGAGCGTGGGACGCAGAGCTCCCCTACCACCGGATCTCGACCGCGTTCGAGACGTTGAACGTCGCGCTCGGGCAGAAGCTCGCGGACGGATCGCGGTAGTACGTCTGGTAGAAGCGGACCGAACCCGGAGAGATGGGATCGCCGAGGCTCGCGGACCGCGCCGTGATCGAGGGATCACCCGGTCCGGGGAACGCGACGTTCCCGCCCACGGCGTTCCTGACGACCAGCCTGCGGAACGCTCCCGCGACGCAGCGCACGCCGTCGCCGAAGACGAGCCCCGAGGGCGCATTGACGTCGCCCTGGATGAACACCGAGAGCGACGTCGGACGCTCACCCATCGACGTGAGGACGACCGTGTCGGGATTCGTGGTCCCGGATGCGCGGAGCGAGGCGCCGCTCGGGTTGCCGGAATTCGCACACCCGCGACCCACGCCTCCCGAATTGCCGCACGGGCAGGACGTCGCCAGGCTTCCATCGCCGAAGCAGTACGCGGTGAACGTCCCGGAGTCGTCGAGCGCGCTCAGCGTGATCCGGAACGTCCCGTACGGAGACTCCGCACGCACCATCGCCCAGGCCATCACGGAGATGCTCGTGTCCCCTGCGACCGCGGGGTTGCCCTCGGGCACGGCGAAGTCGGTCGCGACGGCCAGACCAGCCGGATCGACGACCGTCCCGTCGGACTCGAGGCGCGAGCCGTAGACGTCGCCGACCGCCCCGTCGAGGACGTTCGTGTGCGCGCGGTCGTCGTTCCATGCGACGAGCCACCGCGCGCCGTTCCAGCCCGATTCAGGGGCGAATTGGAAATTGAATGCACTCGACACGGAGAAGCCCGCGCTCGTGTCGAGCATCGTCCCGTCGACCTGGATCCGGCCGGCGCGGATGTCGGCGCTGTCGCTCCAGGAGACGAGCGCGGTGGCGCCTCCCGCCGTGACACTCGGAGTGCGACACCTCGAACTGTTGTTCCCGGCGAGGAAGGGACTCGACACCGTGCCGTTCGTGAGCACGGAATTGGCCTGGATGCTCGAGTACGGGCTGTCGTGCGTCGTGTGCTGTTCCCAGGCGACGAGCCAGCGGTCTTGGAAGGCCGACACAGAAGGAGAGACGGCATACGAGGGACCGATCGGGATCGGCGTCGAGTCGAGAACGACTCCGTCGCTCGCGCGCACGCGCGCGCCGCGGATGTACCGGAAGTGGTTCGTCGGCTCGACGCTGCACACCACGAGGAACTCGCCGGCCGCGGCGGCGACGTCCGGCGTGTTGCCGGGCATCACGGCGATCGGCAGAGCGTCGATCGGAATCCCGTTCGCCCCGACGCGGCGCGCGAAGATCGTCCCCGAGCCCGGCGGCCAGAGAGTGTTCAGTTCCTCCCAAGTCACGAGCCAGACGGAGCCGTTCCAACCGACCGAAGGATTGCGCACCCACCGATTGCCGGTCGCGAGAACCATCGGTTGAGCGTCGATCGGCATCCCGTGCGAGTCGACGCGCTGCGCCATGATGCTGGCGGTGGCCGCCGTCTCGGACAGGAACGTGACGAGGTAGCCGTGGGCGGCATCGCCTGCGAGATCCGGACGCGTCTGCGCGGGCGGCGAGACCGTCAGCGGCCCGTCCGGAGCGACGGCGCCCGACGCATCGATCGCGACGCCGTAGAGATCGGTCGTATCGGAGCCGGTCGGCGGGACGGAGTTCCGCCCGTCCGCCCAGGCGACGAGAACGCCTTGCCCCGTAGTGCCGACCGCCGGCTGGTACATGCTCCAGGTTCCCGCGTTCGCGGAGAACGGACTTCCGGGAAGCATCGCCCCGGCGGCGGAGACGCGCGCGATCTGGATCGGTCCCCCGCCGTCCCAGGCCGCGATCCAGTGCACGCCGTCCCATCCGGCGGCCGGATGCGGATCGCTGCCGTACATTCCGGTCTGGAAGACGGCACCGTCCGGCACCGCGATCGCGCCGAGGGGCGAGACGGGCGAACCTCGGATCTCGCCCCACATCTGCTCGTCGACCCAGGTGACGAAGAAGCTCGTCCCGTTCGAAGCGATCGACGCGCGATTCTGGTTCGAGGCGCTGGTCGTGATCGGGAACTCGAGGCCGATCTTGGTCAAGCTCGTGTCGAAGATCTGGCCGAGGATGTCGTCGTCGGATCGCCCCATGCGCATGTGCTCGGAGACGAGCAGGTAGCGTCCGCCGGCGAAGGCGATCTGGTAGTTCCACGGGATGTAGAATCCGACGCCGCCGACTGTCTGGAAGAGGGTGCGCGGTGCATCGGTCACGCCGCCGGAATCGACGAGGCAACCTCGGATGGCGTCGGTCCCGAAGGCGATCCCGGCCTTCCACACGACCGCCCATCCGATCCCGTCGCTCGCCACCACGGGCTGGATCTCGTCGAAGTCGGGCGTGTCGGAGACCACGATCGGCGGATTGTCGAGAAGCTGGCCGCCAGAGGAGATGCGCGCGGCGTACACGCCTTGCGTGGAGAAGTACTGCCCGGGCGTCCTCGACGTCCAGACGACGAGCCAGGCCTGCCCGTTCCACGCGACCCTGGGCTGCGTCTGCGCGAACGGCCCGGTAGCGACGAAGATCGGCGTCGCGTCGATCGCGTTGCCGGCGTCGTCGACTCGCGCCGCGTACACGTCCGTGATCTGGGTGCCGAAGCCGTAGCCCTGCGCGGACTGGACGCCCGCGAGATTGGACCGCGAGTCCTCCCACACCATGAGCGTCGTCGAGGCGCCGCGCGCGAATGCCACGTTCGTCTGGTCTCCAGCGGGAGGCGCAGGTGCCGTGTCTCCGGGCAGCACGTGCGGCGCGGTGACTTGGGGATCGGCGTGCGCAAACGCGAACGGGATGAGCACGCTGGCCAGAATCAAGAATCGGGCACGAAGCTTCATGGGCGGGTCCTTTCGTGATCGAGAGCTCCATACAGCTCTCGGTCGATTCGGGGCGTTCGACGCGCATCGCGGTCAACCTCCATGCCAAGGCGCGCACGACGGCACACCTCCTCGAATGGATCGCAAACTGCGGCGTTCGCGAGGAAGACCGCGAAGTCTTCCCTCGGCCCCGCGGAATCGTTCGCGGTGCTGTGTGCGCCGGAGCGCAGGGGACCCGGCATGGGAGTTGTGCTGAATGGAGCGATGGCACAGATCCAGGGTCTGAATCGAAGGAGGTCGGTGATGGGTACGAGACAGTCGCGCTTCGTGGGTGTCGGGTCCGCGTTCGTCGTCGGGACGGTCCTCGCCGGCGCCGTGGTCGCGCAGAATCCGCCGAGCTACAGCGTGGAGTTCCTCGGCTCGGCGACCGGCGCGACCGCGATGAACCAATCGGGACGCATGGTCGGCACCCAACCGCTGGCACCGGCCGATGAGCGCGGTTGGGTGGCGGCCCACGGTTCACCGCTCGCGCCGCTGCCGCTGCCGCCCGGCCGGATGAGCAGCCGGGTGTACGACATCAACGACGCCGGCGTGATCGCCGGAGCGGTGAGCTCGGTCTCCTACGCCGACCCGAGCTTCGGCGCGATCGCGGCGCTGTGGATCCCGAACGGCACCGGAGGCTACACGATCCAGGAACTCGGCAAGCTGCCCGGCGACGTAGGGAGCGCGGCGACCGCCTTGAACGACGTCGGCGACGTCGTCGGCTACTCGTTCGACGGCATGTACCGCCGCGCGGTGTGGTTCACGGCTCCGGGCGGCATCCTCGACCTCAACCCGTACGGCGCTTTCGACCCGACCGCGATCAACGATCTGCGCGCGGTGGTGTGCTACTGCACGATTCCCTTCACGAATCACTGCGGTCGATTCGACCTGAACACGCTGACCGTCCAGGACCTCGGGCTCCCTCCCGGGAACTATTGGCGGACCACGTCCGGGGTGGCGATCAACTCCTCGAACCAGGTCGCGGGTCTCGCGATCCTGGCCACCAGCACGAGCTGCGACCGGGAAGCCGCCCGCTACACCGACGGAATCGGGTGGGAGATCTTCAGCGGGTGCGGTCCGAGCAACGGCTGCGGGAGCCTGAACGACTCCGGCGACGTGACGATGTGGATCAACACGGCCGCGTACGTGCGCTTCGAGGGCATCGGCACGTACCGCACCGAGGATCTCATCGTCGCGCCGGTCGGCCACTGGTCCCTGTTCATCGGCACCGGTCGGATCAACAACGCGAGGCAGATCGCCGTCGGCGGAACGAACTCCGCGACCGGTCAGAGCGGCCTCTTGCTGCTCACGCCGGACACGGTCGTCGGCACGTCGATGTGCTCCGGTGACGGCTCGACGCGGCCTTGCCCGTGCGCCAACGAGAGCGGGCCGGGCCTGGACCAAGGCTGCCGGAACTCGACGGGCGTCGGCGCAACGCTCTCCGGCACCGGCTCGACCGTCGTCGCGAACGACGACCTCGTGCTGCACGTCTTCCTCGGGCCCGCGAACAAGACCGCGCTGTTCCTGCAGGGCGGCTCCGCGATCAGCGCCCCGTTCTGGGACGGCATCCGTTGCGCGGGCGGCCCCGTGGTCCGCCTCCAGTCGATCACGCTGAACGCGAGCGGCGCCGGCGACTCGAGCGTCTCCATCGCGACCCGAGGCGGCGTGGTTTCCGGCGACAGCCGGATCTACCAGTCGTGGTTCCGCGATCCTCAAGGGCCCTGCGCGAGCGGCGCCAACATCAGCGCGGGACTGTCGATCGCCTGGCAGTGACGCCCCGAGCTCAGTCAGCGGCGTGGATCGGGCCCGAGCGCGCCGGCGGCCAGAGCTCGTACACTGCCGCGGAGTAGAAGACGAGCAGCATCCCGGTGACGAAGATCACCGGGCTGAACCGCACGGGCGGATCCTGCCACGGATCGTTCCCGACGCGCGCGCACAAGAGGAACCCGACCGTCGCGAGAACGATGCCGGCGAGCAGTGTGGCGTAGAAAAAGCTGATCCGCACGATCTTCCGCACCCCGCGCTCGCGCTCCGCCCGAGCGGGGCGCTCGATGTGCGCGACGTCGAGCGGCACGATCGGGAAGAACTTCACGAAGACGAGATAGCACAGCGTCCCGAGCGCGAGCAGCCCGCCGATCGCGGAGAGCTCCACCCACGTGATGCGGTACGACCCGTCGGGGTACGGCAGCAACGAGCCGTGTGTCTGGGACGGAACGACGATCAGGAAGCGCTTCAGGATCGTGGCCGCGTTCAGGACGAGCGCGCAGCCGACCGTCCACGCGATCGACGCTCTCCGGCGTAGGAACTGCGCGAACAGGATCAGCATCGGGAGCACGAACGCGGCGATCATCGTCCAGAAGACGGGCGCGTAGGGACCCGCGAGGATCGCGCGAGCGACGCGCGTGTCCGCCTCGGCGGCCGCGTAGTTCGCGGTCAGGATCTCGACGACCAGGAGGTAGAGGTAGACGAGCGCGAGGATGCAAAGAGCGTTGCCCAGCCAGTAGAACACCTGCGTGCGGATCTCGGTCTCGAGTCGCAGCGTGCTCCGCGCGAGCGCGGCGATCACGACGAGCGTCCCGATGCTCGAGATCGCGGCAAGGACGAGGAACCCGGGCGCTTGCAGGGCTCCGAACCAGCCCGGGCGTCCCGCCTGGATCCCGAACACGAAGCCGAGCGTCGAGTAGGCGATCACGAGCAACGGAAGGATCGCGATGCAGAGCCAGAAGCTCGATTGCCGGTGCCGCCAGCGCTCCGCAGGCGCGCCCTTCCAGCCGAACGCCCACAAGCGATGGAGCCAGGCGAAGCGACCGCCGCGGGCCGCGCAGGCCGCCGCGTCGGCCCGGCCGTCGAGCCACAAGTACACGAACGTCGCGAGCGAGCCCGTGCACGCGACGAGCGTGAACGTCCCGAAGAACGGCGACATCGTGCGCGCGTAGCGCGGGAAGTTCATCAGGCCGTGCAAAGGTCGCCCGAGGTCGGCGACGACGCACAATCCGGCCATGGCCAGCGCGACGAGCGTCAGGAGCTGCGCCATCCGCGACAGCGGCCGCAATTCGCGCAGGTGGAAGAGGCGCACGATCGCCATGAAGGCGATCCCCCCGAAGGCCAGGCCCACGAAGAAGATGTCGAAGACGATGTAGAGGCCCCACACCGCGCCGCCCTGCCCGATGGTGCGCAGACCCGTGACGATGTCGCCGTGGAGACACTGCTGCGCGTAACCCGCGATCCCGAGGCCGACGAGCACGATCAGGAAGAACGCACTCGCGAGGAAACGCGGGCCGAACCGGCCGAAATCGAGGTCGCGCCGGAGCTCGGGAGCAGCGCTCATCCCTCCCTCCGGTCGCGCGCGAGGTAGAAGACTTTCGGCAGCGTCCCGAGGTGCTCGAGCAGCCGGAACACACGCGAGCTCTTCGAGAGTTTCGAAACGAGACTCTTCTCGTCAGCGAGGTCTCCGAACGTGATCGCGGTCGCCGGACAGGCCTGCGCGCAGGCGGGCAGTCTCTGGAGCTCGGTATCCTCGAGCTCGCGCGAGGCAAGGCGCGCATCCTCTTTCGCCTTGCGCAGCCGGTGGCTGCAGAACGTGCACTTCTCGACCACGCCCTCGGGGCGCGTCGCGACGTCGGGGTTCAGGAGATTCTTGAAGCTATCCGGCCACTCCGGCTCCGACCAGTTGAAGAAGCGGACGGAGTAGGGGCAGGCGGCCTCGCAGTAGCGACAGCCGATGCAGCGGTCGTAGATCATCGCCACGAGACCTTCGTCGTTCTGGTAGGTGGCGTTGACGGGGCAGACCTTCGTGCAGGGCGGGTCCGCGCACTGCATGCACGGCGTCGGCAGCAGCTCCATCGGCGAGCCCGAGCCTTTCGGTCGATCCTTCGGCACGAGGTTCATCCAGGCGATCGCCGTCCCGGCCTTCTCGGGCTCGCGACCGGTCATCGGGACGTTGTTCTCGCTCTTGCACGCGACGACGCAGGCGCCGCACGACGTGCACAGGTCGAGGTCGATCGCCATCCCCCACCAGCGCGCGCCGCGCCCGCGCTTGCGCACGTCGTCGACGGCCATCCGCATCCGACGGACCGGCGCGAGAGCGATCGCGAGCGCCGAGAGCCCGAATGTGGAGAGGACGCCGAGCGCGCCGCGCCGCGTCGAGCGGGTGAGGAAGCTCACGCGTTCACCCTCCGGATCGACACGCGCGTGCCGCAGTGCGCGACTGCACCGCACGCGGGATTGATCGCGCTCGCGTCGACGAGCTCCATCGGATTCGCGCCCCAGCCCCGCGCGAAGCGGCCGAACGCCGTGTGTCCGCCGCCGCGCGGGACGCGCACGACGCCGGGGAGGATGTCCGCGGTCACGCGGGCGCGCGCCGTGACCTTGCCGACCGGGCTCTCGAGCTCCATCGCGCCGCCGTCGTGCACGCCGGCGACCGCCGCGGTCTCCGGATGGAGCTCGGCCTCGGTCGTCCAGATCGGCCGGCCCGACGACGCGAGCTCCTGGAGCCACGGGAGGTTCGCCCCGCTCCCTTCCGCGTACGTGTTCGGCTCGTACACGACGAGCTGGTGCGGGAACCTCGCGGGATCCCCGCGCCAGGCGACTTCCTCGTGCCGCGGCATGCACATCCGATCGAGGTCCGCGGTGCGGTCGTACAGCACGGTGCCCGGGGTGCTCGTGAAGGCGCGCCGCATCGCCTGCGAGCAGAACTCGAAGCGACCCGAAGGCGTTCGCAGGACCTCCTCCCAGCGCTCGAACGCGTACGGCTCGTCGCTCCACCAGCCTTCGGAGAACAGGCGCTTCAGGAAATCGGAGCCTTTCTCCTCGACGATCGAGCCGCGAGCGGCCTTCCAGATGCCGATGACGCGTTTCTTCAGGGCGTCGCGGAAGTCCTCGAACGGGAAGGCCGCGTCGAGCGGTTCGCCGATCGCCTTCGCGATCTGGATCAGGACGTCCCCGCTCGCGCGCCCGTCGTGCAACGGCTCGACCGCGCGTTGCCGCACTCCGAACACGGCGTACCCGACGCTCGGCGCGGGCGCGGCGTCCTCGAACCGCTCGAGGTAGGTGAGATCGGGGAGGATGAGGTCGGCGATCTCCGTCGCCGTCTCGTCGAGGAACGGCGTGAACGTGACGACGAACGGCACGTTCGCGAGCGCGGTCCGCCAGCGTCGGGGCGAAGGCCGCGCGTACAGCGGATTCGCGTGATGCAGGAGCAGCGTGTCGAGCGCGTACGGCTTGCCCGCGAGGAGCGCCTCGGGGAGCGCGTCGATCGCCGAGCGCGCCAACGGGAAGCGACCGGGCGCATCCAGCCTCGCTTGCGCGACGGCCGCGTCCGCGATCTCGTCGCTCTCGATCCCGGGCCAGTCCGCGAGCGGCGGCGCGCGCTGCGTGAGCAGCCCGCCGGGCCGGTCGATCGCTCCGAGAAGCGCGTTGAGCGCGTGGACCGCCATCGCCGTGGCGAGTCCGTTGGGAGTCAGCGTCTCCTCGGGTCCGGTGATCGCGAATCCCGGGCGCTGCGCCGCGATCTCCCGGGCGAGTCGCGCGACCGTCGCTCCGTCGACCCCGCAGATCGAGCCGACGCGCTCCGGCGGGTACTCGAGGAGGACCTCGCGGAAGCCCGCGTGCTCGACGCCGGCCTCGTCGGTCCAGCGCTCGAACCCGAAGCCGTGATCGCGCACGAAGGCCTCGTCGAACAGCCCGTCCCGGACGAGCACGTGAGAGATCCCGAGCGCGAGCGCGCCCTGGGTGCCCGGACGGACGACGACGCGCTCGTCGGCGCACAGCGCCGTGCGCGACATGGACGCGCCGGCGTGCACGATCTTGGCGCGCGCACCGGTCTGTCCGCGGCGCATCCCCGCCTGCGCGCGCGAGAAGGCGACGAGCTGGCACGAGGACTCCAGGACTCCGGAGCCGAGGCTCAGCACGTACCGCGCGCGCTCCCAGTCGTACGCGGGAACCTCGCGCGTCCCCTGCATCCAGAACGCGGCGTCGGCGACGGGAGCATTGCCCGCGCCGAGACCGTCGAACATGTTCGGCGTCCCGTATGCGGCCGCGAAGCGCCGCCAGAGCTCGAGCGTCATGCCGCGCTCGCGCCCGCACACGATCCCGAGTCGATGGCCCTCCTTCTTCTCGCGGAGTCCGGAGAGGCGACGCGCGATCGTGGCGATCGCCTCGTCCCAGGAAACGGGCTCGAACTCGTCCGACCCGCGCGCCTTGCGGCGCATCGGCCCGCGGATGCGATCGGGATCGTAGAGCGCCTGCAGTCCGGAGAGTCCGCGGGGTCCGATCCCTCCGCGGTTCACGGGGCAGGTCGTGTTCCCCTCGATCTTCACGGCGCGACCCTCGACGACGCGCACGCGGATGCCGCAGCCCGCCGGGCACTGCGCGCAGGCGCTCGTCACGAACCGCTCCTCGCCTTTCAGCCACCCGGCGGCGCCGGGCACCGGCGGCTTCTCGAGTGCGTAGGGATCCTCCTCCGTGCCGCAGCCCGCGAGCGTCGCGCCGACTCCGAGGCCAAGGAGCAGCTCCCGGCGCGCGATCGTCCCCTCATCCACGGTGAGCGCTCACTTGTGGCACGCGAGGCAGTCGTTGCTCGCTCCCTTGTCGACGTGGCATTCCATGCAGCGCTGCATGGTGAGGTTCCCGACCTGCGAGGCGGTCACGGGGCTCGTCATCGAGGCCATGTCCCCGTGGCAGACGGCGCAATCCATCTGCGCGAGCTTCACGTGCACCGCGTGGCTGAAGTAGACGTGCCCGGGCATCCGATTCACCTGGACCCAAGGCACCTCTTCCTTCTTTCGAACGAATTCGAGCAGCTTCGCCTCCTCCGGGCTTTCGCCCTTGGGCTCGGCGTGACAGACGAGGCACGAGGACATCCGCGGCAACGACGCGTGCGGACTCGTCTCGGCCGTCCGGTGGCAGTCGAGACAGCCGAGGTCCTCCTGGGCGTGTCGCGCGTGGTCGAAGCCCACGGGCTGGGCGATTCCGGTCGGCACGAGTCGGGCCGAGACGGCTGCCGTGACGGTCGCGGCGAGGAGCGCGAGTGGAAACAGCAGGAGGACCCGGCTCATCGTTGCCTCGGAGTCGGGCTGCTACCGAATCACTTCTTGTCCTTCGCCGGAGTGCCGCACTTCCCCGCTTCGCAGCCGTGCACGCACGGACACTTGTCGCAGGCGCACACGAGCTTGTCCGCGTGGGGTTTCCGCGGGTCGTCGTGCCTCACCTTCTCGAGCCTCTCGTAGTAGCAGAAGGGCTTGAACGTCGGGCTCTCCTCGTTGTGGCAGGCGAGGCACGTCTTCTGATCCGGCATCGAGACGATCTCGTCCGCCGGGATCTTCTGGCGCTCGGCGACCTTCCCCTTGTCGTCGCCGAATCCGTCGTCGGCGCCGCCCTTCGCGACCGCGGCGAGCCGCGCCTTCATGTGCTGCTCGCCGGGGCCGTGGCACGACTCGCACTGGACGCCGGCCTTGGGATCGAAGCCCTTCTTCACGAGATCCGCGGCCAACCCGAACGCGGTCGTGTGGCACTTGAGGCACTGGTCGCTCTTCTGCGGGTCGTCGATCCCCTTCGCCTTGGCGAACTCCTTCGCCTTGTCGGTGGCCAGCGTGGCGAAGGCCTTGGCGTGCTCCATCTTCTGCCAGGCGGCGAACTGGTTTCCCGACGCCTCCGTCTGGTGACAGTTCTTGCACTTCTCCGCGCCGATGTACTTGTTCGCGGTCGCGGCACCCGCCTTGGGATCCTTGGCGCCCTGCGCCAGGACCAGGCCGAGGATCGAAACCACGGCGGCGATACCCAGGACAGCTCGGTGTGCAAACAGCGGACTGCGCATCGGAAGTCTCATCGTGCTCGTTCTCCTCGATCTCTGAGGTCGTGAATCAGCTGCACCTGGAACGCGACCACCCTAGCAAGGCGAGTGCCCCCCGGCAGCAGGCAAGGCGACGGCGCGAACCGGATCCGCGGCGAGGGACTTCTCGCACCGGTGCGGATTTTTCCCGCGCCGCGCGCCGCCTAGTGGTGGCACATCGTGCACGTCGATCCATTGTCGACGTGGGGTAACGGCTGCGTGACCCCGTGACACTGCCGGCAGTTCATCCCCGGAGTGTGCGTCGGAGGCATCGGCGTCGCGAGCGCATGGCTGGGCGTGCCCTTGTGGCAGGCCACGCAGCCGTTCGACTGGAGCGGGAAGTGACAAGCCGTGCAGTGCGTGTCGCGCGGCGTCCCCCACATCCCGGTGTGGTTGAGCGGCATCGAGTCCGCGTGGCACCGTTCGCACGAATCGGGGCGGTGGCAGACCGCGCAGTTCGTCCGGTCGAGTTCCGCGGCGATCCCGTGTCCGCGGATGCGCCAGAAGTTGTCGTGGTTCTCCGGAGGTATGCTCGCGTGGCAGTTCGTGCAGGTCGATTCCGTGTGGCAGAGGGAGCAGCGGTCGCCGAGCTCCTCGCTGCCGGCGCGCACGACCTGACCGTGCATCCGCGTCCACGCGTGGAGGTGACTCGTGGGTTCGCGGTCGCGACGGATCTCCTTGTGGCAGACGGCGCAGTCTTCCGGCGCCTTCGTCGCCGTCGAGCTCTTGGCGTGGCACGCCGTGCATCCGTCCATCGACATCCGGATCTCCGGGCCGATCCGTTCGCTCGCCTCGATGCCCGTGTGGCAGGCGCTGCATTCCTGTCCGCGCGCCACGTGGGCTTGATGGGAGAAGATCACTTCGTCGCCGAGCTGCATCGCGTGCTGCGCCTTGAAGGCCTTCCCTTCGAACAGGACGGTGGCGTGCTTCTCCGGGGGCTTCTCCTTGTCGAGGTCCTGGTGACAGAGCTGGCACTGGGCGAGGACCGGCATCCCGGGTTCGTCCCTCGAGTCCGCCCCCGCGTGGCAGTCCGTGCACTCCAGACCCTGCTGCACGTGGATCGCGTGATTGAACGCGAACGGCTTCTCTCCCGGCGACGACTCGGAGAGCAGCATGCACCCGCCGCCGGCGAGCAGCATCCCGACGAGCGGGATCCACGACGACGGAACGGAACGTCCGCGAATCAGAAGCGCCATGTCAGCCCCGCTCGCACGGTTTCGATCGGATCCGGGTCCATGTCCTCGACGTCGAAGCGCAGGTCCCAAGTCGTCGCCGCAGTGCGCTTCCAACGCAGGCGCACGTAGTACGTGCGCACGTGATCGCGCTCTTCTCCGGTGAGGTCCTCGACGGTGTACAAGGCGTACACGCTACCGGCGGAAGCCTCGAACGCCTTCGAGAACGACTTCGCCAGATCGAGACCCCAGGTCTCGATGTCGCTGCCGCCGCCGTTCCAGATCTCGCCCGTCAGGTTGCTGGTGATGCCCGACGAAAACGTGTCGAGCAGGGTCACCGTCCCGAAGTAGCGCTCGAAGTCGCGGTTGAATTGTCCGATGTCTCCGTCGTCCGAGACGCGGCGCAGGTCGACACCGGCCTGCACTCGGACCTTCGTGCTCAGTCCCTTCGATGCGAGCAGCCCGATCTGCTGGTAGGGAAAGAGCTCGGAGAGGGTCGCAAAGTACGGATCGACCTCGGAGGCGAGACTCTTCTGCGTCGTGAGGAGCTGGAAGTAGCTCGCGCGGACGTTGAAGTCGGTCGCGGCGTCCCACCAGGTCGCGCTGGCGGAGACGTCGCGATTCGTATCCTCGAGCCGGGTCCAGCCCCCGTCGAGGCGCAGGTGCGTGCCGAGTGCCTGCGTCAATCCCGCGTGCCAGAGATCGTTCGTGTGCTGGCCGAGCTCGGTCTCGTCCTCGAGGTACATGCCGTCCAAGCGCGCCTGGCCCCCTTTCCAAGGACGCGCTTCGGCGTAGGCGCCTGCGAGGAAGTCGCCTGCGCGTGAGGATTCGTACAGATGAACGGGCATGCCGCCGTACGCGCCGAGCTTCCAGTGCGCGGTTCCGAACTCCTTCGTCTCCATGCTCGCGCCGTCGAACCACGCGAACACCGGCGTGTCCCAGAGAGTCTGGCGCCCGAGCCGCACGCGCTCGAGGGAACCGAGGTCCCGGCGTTCCATCCATGCGTCGTACAGGTAGGGCTGGATGGTGCCGTCGAACGTGTCGTCCAGATCATGGAAGACGGAGGACGATCCGCCCTTGCCGTCGATGTCCGCATCGACGCGAGCCATCACGTGGCCGGTCCACGGATTCCGCGCGGGGTCGCCGAGATCGAGCGCGAGCGTCTCGTAGACGTCGTTGTCGTGGTCGCCGTTCGTCCACCTTCCGCGGTACGTGCTCGTCATGTAGCCGTGGATCGGGTACACGGATCCCGCGGGTGCGCCGATGGCCTCTGGAGCGGGGGCGATCGCGCCGGCTGGAGCAGCCGAGTCGGGAGCGACGCTCGAAGTTCCCTGGTTCGCGGTCGGCACTGCGACGCTCGGAGGGTCCTGCGAAGCGGATACCGCGCGGGGACCCGCGACGGATTTGCAGCCGACTGCCGCGAGCAGCAGAGCCACGGTCGGAGTCAGTCCGGGCCTCATCCAGGAATTCTCTCCGCGCAAAGTCCGGGCCGTCCCTCACGGCGCCGACGGGAGCGACATCCTGCCGAGCCGCAGCGGAGAGTGCGCGGGAATTCCAGCGCTGACCGCGAGATTCTCCGAGGCACAGGCGGGACAGGGCATCGCGCGAGGGGCTCGAAAGCGAGAAACCGACGGTTCGAAAGTTGCCGTCCGGTGCCGTGGCGCGGTCTCGCACCGCGCACGAACGGAGCACGACATGATGCGACTCACGAGGAACGAAGCCGTCCAAGCCATCCGGGAGAAGCTGCTCACGCTCGTCGACGACGAGCACTCGGCCTGCGAGGTCGCGGCGCGCCGGGGAATCTTCTGCAAGGGGACCGCCCAGCTGTCGACGGGAGAGCTCCGCCGGCGCTACGACTGGATCGTCCGGAACCGACTCGGCATCCGGCGCGCCGAGCTCGAGGACATCGCCAACCGGTGGCAGCTCGCCCGCCAGCGCGTACTCGGTGTCCCGCTCGCTTGCGACGTCCAGTCGGATGGGTGCGAGACCCACCGCACCTGCTCCGGCTGGGAGGGATTCTCGGACCCTCAGATCGCCGCGTTCTATCGGGAAATGCTCGGCGAGGAAGCGGAGATCCTGCCGCCGACGCCGCCCGAAATTCAGGCGGGCTAGCTGCCCATCAGTCCTTCGCGCATCGCGAGGAGCGCCATCTCGGCCGTGGAGTGGCAGTTCAGCTTGCGCTGAAGATTCTCACGGTGCTTCTTGACGGTTCCGAGGCTCGTCGAGAGGGCCTTCGCGACCTCCTTGTTGCTCTTCCCGAGCGCGAGGAGCTGGAACACCTCGCGCTCGCGCGGAGTCAGCCCTTCGAGACGCGTGCCGCCCGACGCATCGTCCGGTTTCGTTCCGCCGCGCCGCAACAGGCTTCCTGCGACCTTCGGAGAGATGAAGGGGTTGCCGCGCCGCACCGCGTCGATCGCGAGGACCAGCTCGCTCTGTTCCGAGTCCTTCGACAGGTAGCCGTCGGCGCCGGAGGAGAGCGCCTGCGTGACGAAGGACTCCCCCTCGTGGTGCGTGAGCATGATCACCTTGGCCGCGGGGTGGACCTTGCGGATCATCGCGATCGCGTCGAGGCCCGAAAGACCCGGCATCGAGATGTCGAGCAGGACGACGTCGGGCCGCAGCTTGCCGATCGCATCGATGGCCGCGCGGGGATCTCCGCTGTCGCCGACGACTTGGAACCTCCCGTCCACGGAAAGCAGGCTCCGGAACCCGGCCCGGATCATGGATTGGTCGTCGACGAGGAAAATGCGAATCGCGGCTTGCTCGTTCATGGCTCATCCGTCTCGGAGCGGGATCTTCAATCGGATCACGAACCGCGCTCCCGAGGCGCTCGGCTCTGCATGGATCGTACCGCCGTGCTCCTCCACGATCTTCCTGCAGATCGCGAGGCCGAGGCCCGTCCCCCCGGACTTCGTGGTCACGAAGGGCTTGAAGATCGACTCGCGGCGTTCCTCGGGAATCCCGGGCCCGTCGTCCTCCACGGAAAGAACGACGGAATCCGTTCCCGACCGCGCTGCGGACAGGAGGACGTGGACGCCGCTTCGTTTCGCTTCGATCGCGTTGGAAACGAGGTTCGAGATCACCTCGCCGAGCAGCTTCGGATCCGCCATGAACGTCACGGCGCCGTCGACCGCGATGCGCGCCTCCGAGTCCGCCTTGGCGAGTTGGGGACCCATGCGGCCGACGGCGCTCTCGAGGAGCTCGCGGGCCTCGCATGCCGCGAGTCGGATCTCGAGCGGCCGGGCGAACGAAAGGGTGCTGCGCATCAGGAGCTCGAGGTGCCGCATGCGCGCCACGAGATCCTCGAGCACGGCGCGGTGGTCCTCGCCGAGCTTCTCCGCGACGGCGCGCAAGGCGAGGTGGACGGCGGTGATCGGGTTCTTGATCTCGTGCGCGAGCACCGCGGCGGACTCGCCGATCGTGGCCAGGGCGCGCAGCGTGGACGTCTCGGCCCTCTGCGCGGCCTTCAGCGCGGTGACGTCGCGGCCCTCGGGGATCAGGAGGACCACCTTCCCCGCGTCGTCCTTCACCGGCGTCAGGGAGAAGTCGACGTCGAGAATCGAATCGCCCGGACCGCGCTGAGCGACCTCGAAGCGGACGAACTCCCCTTCCGCGGCTCGCCGCACGGCGTCGCGTATCCGATCCGACATCGCCCGGGAGTGCGACCACCAGCGCGCTTCCCAGAACGGCCGGCCGATCGCGTCCTCGCGGCGCAGAGCCCCCGCCTCGCATGCGGCCTGGTTGACCTCGAGGACGGTTCCGTCGGGACGGAGGAGCCCGATGAACTGGAAGGCGCGGTCGAACAGCGCGCGGAACCGGCGCTCGCTGTCGCGCAGCGCCTGCTCCGCGCGCTTCTTGTCCGTCACGTCCCGGAACGAACCGATGAACAGCGGCGGAACGTCGTCCGCGACCTCGGTGCGCGCGACCGAGAGCTCGACGACGATCATCGAGCCGTCCTTGCGCACGATCTCGAACTCGCGCGTCCGTCCCAGGATGTTCGTCTCCCCCGTGCGGCGGTAGTGCTCCAGGTATCCGTCGTGAGCGGACCGGTGCGGCTCGGGCATGAGCACCGAGATGTTCCTTCCGAGCAGCTCCGACGGTGCGTATCCGAACACGCGTTCGACCGACGCGCTCGCCTCCTGGATGACCCCGGATGCGTCGATCACGATGGTGGGATCGAGGAGCGAAGACAGCAGCGCCCGCCCTCGGGCCTCGCTCCGTTGGAGCGCCGCTTCGACGCGCCGCCGTTCGGAGTCCTCGTGCGTCGTCATCACGGAATCGCGGGATGATAGCACTGGCGGCACGTCGATATTCACATACGCGCGCGGGGCCGAACAGCGATCGAGCTGTCCGGTCCCGCGCGGATTGCCCACCATCACGGAATCCAGGAAGTGAACCAGGCGTTGCTCAGGTTGAAGGTATCGAACCGACCGGTTCCGGTGACGAATCCCACATCCCGATAGAGGACCTGGTAGACGACCGTCCGACCGAAGTACGGAATCTTTCCGGCTTGGCTGAGGGACTGATCTCCGAAGTCGGGGAACACCGAGCCGCCGCCGACGGTGCGCTTCATTCCGAGTTGGAGGACCTGGCCTCCCAGGCACATCAGGCCGTCACCGAACGGGTACGACGGATTCGACAGGTTCCGTCCTTGCATGAACACGGCCGTCGTGCCGGCCGGCAGCTCCGCGACGGAGAGCATCATCGTGTCCTTGGCGAGGCTCGGCATGCCTTGCGCACTCAGCACCGCGCCCCCCGTGCCCAGTGAGTTGTCGCACCCATGGCCCGGTGCGCCCGGATTGTTGACCGGGCATCTCCCCCAGCTCCCGTCGCCGAAGCAAACGGGCAGACCGGAGTCGCCCACGACACCGACGACCTTGCCGCCGACGTCTCCGCGGTTTCCGCGGATGTGAGTCTGCGCGGTTGCAACGGTCGTCACCGCCACGAGGGCGGCGAGCGTCCAGAATGATCTCGTCTTGAACATGACAAACCTCCTTGTTCCAGTCGCCGGCTCCCATTGCGAGAGCGGCGGCACCAGCGATTGGGGTTGCTTGATGTCGACGGACATCGCAAGGCATGTGCCCCTCCGCGGCGCGAGGCGTCGGCTCGGGGGACGACGCGCTCGGGGGATCGATCACGCTACTGCAACTCGCACCGGCTCAAGCAGTTACACGCCCCGATTCTCGGATACGCACGTGTGCGCACGCGTGCAGACGAACCTCTCCGTCCGCCGTTCGCCGGGGGCCTCGCGCGGCTTTCTTCGCGGGCGCAAGCAATCGTCGACGTCGGCTCGCACGGCGCCCGACACGCTCGCGCGTACTCACGTTGTCTCCGGCGTCTGCGCACTAGGAGGAATGGGGCGAAGCACTCTTTCCGGCTGGAATGAAGGCGCGAATCCCGGACATCCCGAGTCGACATTCCCCCAGGAGGCACCGCCGTGAAACGAACCATCAGCATCCAAGCCAAGGACATCATGCAGCGCGACGTCGTGAAGCTCGACGCCACGATGCCGATCGAGAACGCGATCCGGACTCTCGACGAACTCGAGATCAGCGGTGCGCCGGTCGTGGACGAGGCCGAGAGGCTCCTCGGCGTCCTCAGCACGCGCGACGTGACGCGAGCCGAGCACGTGCACTCGGGGCGGCTCGAGGCGACCCGCGGGGAATGGACGATGAGCGAGCCTCCGAGCGAAGAGGAGGACGGAGACCGGAACGAGGACGCGATCCTCCGGATGGAGGACTACAGCCCGGCTCAGTTCGGCTCGGACACGGTGGCCCAATGGATGAATCGGAAGTTCGTGACGGTCGAACCCGGAGCGACCCTGCGCGAAGTGTGTCAGCGGATGGCCCAGGAGCACGTGCACCGGGTGATCGTCGCCCAGCACGAGAAGGTCGTCGGTGTCATCACGAGTTCCGACGTCGTCCGCTGCGTTGCGGAAGGACGCGTGCTCTGAATCTCGCGGCGCGTCCCGAGCCGCGTGCGAGCCGGCCGGGGATCACCGCACGCCGGCCAGTTCCTGCAGCAGCCTCCAGTTCTTGAGTCGGTCCGTCTGGCCCGCGACGAGCGCCTCCGACGGTTTCCCGTCGGCGCCGAAGTGCCGACCGAACCGGCCCTCGGTCCTCGCGAACGCGATGAAATCGACCGCCTCGCCCGTCTTGGGATTCGTGAACCAATCCTCCTTCACCGCCGGATTGCCCTTGAGGTCCAGGCGCTCGGCGAGAGTCTCCCCCTTGCGCGGATCGTGGACGAACAGCGGGAAGGCGCGCGACTCGACCGCGAGCTTCGACTGGTGCGAAGCCATGTCGTCAGCGATCCCGTGCTCGGGCATGCACGGCGCGTACGCGATCACGACAGCCGGTCCCGGGAAGGCGTTGGCTTCCATCACGGCCTTGTAGAAGTGATTCACGTGCGCCGGTGTCGTCTGCGCGACGAACACGCGCGGGTGCATCGCGCAGAGGATGCCGAGCTCCTTGCGCCGCTCGACCTTCCCTTGCGACGCGTCGCCGAACGCGGCCATCTTGGCCTCCTGTCCGACGAAGGTGGACCCCGACGCCTGCCCGCCCGTGTTCGAGTACACCTGCGTGTCGAGCACGAGCACCTTGACGTCCATCCCCGAGACGAGGAGACGCGAGAGCGCCTGGAAGCCGATGTCGTACATCGCGCCGTCGCCGGCGATCACCCACAAGCGCTTCTTCTGCCAGCCGAGCTGGTCCCAGCGCCCGCGGATCCCCATCGCCACCGTGGCGGAGTTCTCGAACAGCGAGTTCGTCCACGGCACGAGGAACGGGTTGTAGGGGTACGTGCTCCCGAACACCGAGTTGCAGCCCGTCGCCGCGACGAGCCCCATGTTCTCGCGCCCGAAGGTGAACCCCGTGGCGGCGAGGAGCATGCGGATCACGGTTCCCTCCCCGCACCCCATGCACGATCCCGCCCCGCCCTCGTAGAGCCAGGCCGCATCGGACAGCATCAGATCCCCGATCGCCTTCTCCGAGAGGAAGCGCGCCGGAGTCGGAGGGAGCTGCCGGAGAAGTCGCGCCGTCGACGCAACGTGCGCGAGGACCCGAGGGGTCTTCGGGATCATGCGGAGCGCGGCGTGGCTGCCGCACACCTCGATGCACTCGCCGCAGCCCTTGCACTTCGTCGGATCGATCGCCAGGCCGAAGAGGCCGCCTTGCTCGCCCTTCTTCTCGGGGAGCGCGTGGAACTTCTGCGTGACGACGAACTGGGAACGGACGTGGTCGCGTTGCAACGCGTCCGTTTCGCCGCGGAGCGTCCAGTCGAGCACGTCGGGGAGCGCGACTTTCGCGAGGATCGCGCTGTCGGGACACGCCGCGACGCACTCCATGCAGCCGACGCAGGCCGCGGGAGCGAGCTCGGGGATCTCCGGCGCCAGATGCACGAAATCGCGGCGCGCCGCGCTTCCGGGGGGAATCAGGCTCCGCGCCGACTCCACGTCGGCCTCCAGGTCCTCCTCGGTGCCCGACGCGTAGGCGGCGAGCACACAGCCGAAGGGTTCGCACGCGCCCGGCGCCGAAGCCGGCGCGACCCGCGTTTCCTCGGGCGGGTCCTCGCGCGGAATCGGGACCTCCCGCACGCCGCGGTAGCCGCGCTCGACCGCCCTCAAGTTGGCTTCGATGACGGCGCGGCCGCGCTTGCCGAAGTACTTCTCGAGCGCCTTCTCGACGGAAGCGAGCAATCCGGCTTCGGGGAGATTCCTCTCCTCGCGGAACGGTGTCGCGCGCAGGAAGACGCCGAGCAGCGCGATGCCCTGCATTCGCAGCACCAGCTCGGCGGAAGGTGCGAGCTCCTTCGCGATCGCGGTCGTGTCCAGCGCGAGGAGGCGGGCCCCGAGCTCGCGGATCTTGCGCCTGGAGGCCGGCGGGATCGCTTTCCAGAGCTCGTCGCCCGCGAGGGCCGTGTTCAGGAACAAGGTTCCGCCGGGCGCGAGCCCCGCGAGCGGATTCCCCTGCTCGAACGCCGTGAGTTCGTGGAGCGCGACGAGATCGACGTGGGAGAGCTCCCCGTGGAGTCGCACGTGCTCGTCGGCGACGGTCAGGTAGTAGGAGGTCGGCAGTCCCTTCTTTTCCGAGCCGTACTTCGGGAAGGCCTGCACGTGTTTCCCGAACACGTCGGCCGCGACGCTCGCGATCACCTTGTTCGTGGTCACCGAGCCGAAGCCTCCGACCGAGTGGCCGCGCATCCGGAACGCGCCCTCCGGCCCGACGTCGGGGTCGATCGTGCGGTCGAGCGCGAGCGGGTGCCGGACGCCGATGGCGAACGTGCCGCTGCGACCGACGAGGAGCTTCTCGGCGATCTCGACGAAGTCGCCGGGACGCACTTCGCGCCCGCCCAGTCCCGCGACGCCGCAGAAGAAGCGCGGCATCCACTCGATCTGCGGATAGCCCGGTGTTCCCGAACTCGCCGCGGCGAACGAGGCTTGGAGCTCGGAGGCCAGGGGATTCGCCTGCGCCAAGGGATCGTCCGTGCGCTCGACCACGGCGACCGCGCGGCAGTTGCGCAGCAGGCGCACGAGCTCCGCGCCGGGGAACGGTCGATAGGCCGTCACGTGGACGATGCCGACCTTCAATCCGCGATGACTGCGCATCCAGTCCGCCGCGGCGGCGGCCGTCTCCATCATCGAACCCATTCCGACGATCGCGACGTCAGCGTCCTCCATCCGCCAGGCATCGACGAGGCCGTAGCGTCGCCCGGTGAAGAGCGCGAATTCCGCGAAGGCATCCTCGAGTGCGGGCTGGACGCGATCGGTGAAGAATCGCTGCGCCACGCGGCCGCGCATGTAGCTCTCCTGGTTCTGCACGGGGCCGGAGAGGACCGGCTTCGACGGGTCGAACAGGCTCGTGAGCTTCGTCGAAGGCGAGCCGACGAAGCGCTCCATGAGCTCGGGCTCGGGGAGACGCACGCTCTCCACCGTGTGGGTTCCGATGAAACCGTCCTGCACGTTGAAGAACGGGGTCTGCGAGTCCTCCGCCGCACGCCGGGCGATCAGCGCCAAGTCGGCGGCCTCCTGCGCGTTCCGCGCGAAGAGCATCCCCCACCCGCAGTCGCGCACCGCCATCACGTCGTCGTGACCGCAGTGGATGTTCAGCGCCTGAGAGGTCAGCGCGCGCGCGCCGATGTGGAACACGACGGGCAGACGCTTGCCCGAGATCACGTGCAAGACCTCCTTCATCAGGACGAGGCCTTGCCCGCTGGTGAAGTTCGTGACGCGCCCGCCCGCGAGAGCGAACCCCTCGCACGCCGACGCCGAGCTGTGCTCCGATTCGGCCTCGAGGAAGAACAGCTTCTCGCCCCACAGGTTCACGCCGCCCTTGGCGACCTCGGCCTGGAAGCCTTCGCCCATCGGCGTCGAGGGCGTGATCGGGTAGGCGCAGGCGCCCTGCCCGATGTGCTTCTCGACCCAGACGACCGATCCGGATCCGTCGACCGTCGCATGCAGCCCCGGGTACGCGGTCTCGACCTTGGTCGGGACGATCGAGCCTTCCTTCTCTACTGCGGAGCGCATGTCGACCTCCGTTCCAAGGTGCCGTTCGTGCGCGCGAACCGCGCGCTGAAGTGCCGGAGCACGTCCGGAGCCTCCGCGATGCGAAGACCTGCGACGTCGTCGCGTCGCTCGAAGACCGAAGCCACGACCTCGATCACGTAGTCCATGTGGCTCTGCGTGTAGGTGCGCCTCGGAATCGCGAGTCGCACGAGCTCGTGGCGCGAAGGCTTGCCCGCGGCGCCGCGCATGACGCTCCCGATCTCGCAGGAGCGGATCCCGCCCTCGAGGTAGAGCTCGATCGCCAGCGCCTGCCCCGGCAATTCGCTCCGGTCGAGGTGAGGCAGGAACCGCAGCGCGTCGAGGAACACCGCGTGTCCACCGGCGGGCAGCACGACCGGGATCCCGCGGCGAGCGAGGCGATCGACGACGTAGCGGATACTCGCGTGGCGGTACTCGAGATAGCTCTCGTCCAGCACTTCGCGCAGACCCTGCGCGATCGCTTCGAGATCGCGCCCGGCCATGCCCCCGTAGGTCGGGAAGCCCTCCGTGACGACCATGATCTGCCGCACGCGCGCGGCGAGGGCTGCATCGCGACATGCGAGAAATCCCCCGATGTTCGCGAGGCCGTCCTTCTTCGCGCTCATCGTGCACCCGTCGGCGAGATCGAACATCTCGCGCGCGATGGACCTCGGCGAACAGTGGCTCTTCCCGGGCTCGCGCCGGCGAACGAGCCAGGCGTTCTCCGCGAATCGACACGCATCGATGTAGAGACGCGTGCCGTGTCGATCGCAGAGCTCGCGCACCCCGCGCAGGTTCTGGAGGCTGACCGGTTGGCCGCCGCCGGCGTTGTTCGTGATCGTCACGAGGACGAGCGGGACGTCTCCGCGGTACTCGTGCAGGCAGGCATCGAGGGCTTCGAGATCGACGTTGCCCTTGAAGGGGAAGCCGCTCGTGAGATCCGCGGACTCGCGACAAGGCAGGTCGATCGCCGTCGCTCCGCACGCTTCGACGTTCGCGCGCGTCGTGTCGAAGTGGGTATTGCTCGGGATCACCTGCCCCGGCCCGGCGATCGACTGGAACAGGAGATGCTCGGCCGCGCGGCCCTGGTGGGCGGGGATCACCTCCTGGAATCCGAAGATCTCGCGCACCGCGTCGCGGAACCGGTCGAAGCTCTTCGAGCCGGCGTACGACTCGTCTCCGCGCATCATCGCGGCCCACTGCTCGCCCGACATCGCGCTCGTGCCGCTGTCGGTCAGGAGATCGATGAGCACGTCCTCGGCTCGCACGCCGAACAGGTTGTAGCCGGCGACTTCGAGGACGCCCTCGCGCTCCTCGCGCGTCGTCATGCGGATCGGTTCGACGGACTTGATCCGGAACGGCTCGATGATCGGAAGCTTGCGGGTGTTCTTGCTCATGAAGGCGGCCCTCCCTCGGCGCCGGCGACGATCCCTCGCGACCTCAAGGAACCCGACGGTAGAACGTGTTGCCCGCGACGGCGATCGGCCGAAGTGCCCGGCCGCGCGGGACAAAGTGCGTAGGTCGAAGAGCGACCGAGCCGAGACCTGGTCCGCTCAGAAGTCGAATCTCTCGATGTTCTCGCGATCGAACGTGAACGGCTCTCCCAGCAGCACCTCGTCGCCGCGCACCTCGATCGTCCCCAGGCGTCCGGCTGCGAACACCGTCGCGCCCGGAGCGAGCCTCCTCCGCGCCAGCGCATCCGCGACGTGGACCGTCAGGTAGCCGAGGTCGATCGTGTTCCACAGCACGATCGAGTCGACGACGCCCGTGCGCACGTAGGGCTTGCACAGATTCGGGAGCGAGAGGCCGATGACGTGCACGTCTTCCCGCCCCGATTGCTTGACCGCCTCGGCCGCCCCGGGCACCGCGGGCGCCGCGATGGCCACGATCACGCGCACGTCGGGGAATGCCTTGAGGATCGTCTGCGTCTCGGAGAAGGCGCGATCGCGGTCTCCGTCGCTCGGGCGGACGACCGCGACCTCCACGCCCGGGTGCCGCTCGGCCAGGCGCGCGCGGATGTGCTTCATCCATTCGTTCTGGTTCGCCGCGGTCAGCGACGCCGTGACGATCGCGAGCCGCCCGTGCTCGGCGAGCAGGCGCGCGGCTCGATCCGCGAGCGAGAAGCCGATGCCCTGGGGTGTCGCCTGGTTGATGAACAGGTCGCGGGCGTCCTTCTCCGCGTCGGCATCCCACGTGATCACGCGGATGCCGGCCGCGCGCGCCTTGCGCAGCACGGTCGAGATTCCCGCGACGTTCTCGACGCTCACGGCGATGACGTCGACGCGGCGCGTGATCCAGGCCTCGACGACCTCGTTCTGCTTGGCCGGGTCGAGATCCGTCGGGCCGTCCCAGATCAGATCGACGCCGAGCTCGCGCGCCGCCTCCTCCGCGCCTTCGCGCGCGCTCACGAAGTAGGGATCGCCGACGGCCTTCGGCATCATGGCGACGGTCGGATGCGAACCTGCTGCTGCCGGGCTCCTCCAGCCGCGGACGAGGAAGCCGAACACGATCGCGAGCAATCCGCCCGCGATCGCGAGCGCGACCTTGCGCCCGAGCTTGCGAGGGACCTCTGCGCGCACGGCGAGGGTGGCGACCAGCACGACGCCCACGAGGATCCCCGCCAGGGGTGCGGGCCTCGCGGCCATGCGCAAGCCGTTCTGGAGCACCGCGATGCACAGCAGCCCGAGCACCGTGCCGCCGATCGTGCCGCGTCCGCCCGCGATCGACGCGCCGCCGAGCACGACCGCGGTGATCGCGTAGAGCTCGTAGCCCGTTCCCGCGTCGGCTTTCGCCTGGCCGAGGTGAGCGACGTAGACGACCGCCGCCAGGCTGGCGACGAGGCCCGAGAAAACGTAGAGGATCCCGAGTCTTCGCGCGACCGGAATGCCGGCGTGGCGCGCGCCCTCGGGCGAGAGCCCGATCGCGTAGAGCGAGCGGCCGAACGGAGTGCGGTGCAGCACCACGGCCCACGCAACGGAGATCAGGACGAGCACGAGCAACTGGACCGGCACCACGCCCGCGAGATACCCCTGGCCGAACCACGTGAAGCCCGACGGCAACCCGGTGATGTTGTCGATCCCGCCCGTGAGGCCTTCTGCGAGACCACGGTAGAGCGAGAACGTCCCGAGCGTGACGACGAGCGGCGGCAGTCGCAGGCGCGCGACGAGGAATGCGGTCAATCCGCCGCCCGCCGCGCCCACCGCCAAGGCCAGCGCGGCGGCCACACCGATCGGCATGCCCCCGTCGCGCCACAGGAGTCCGAGCACGACCGCCGAGAGGCCCATCATCGACCCGACGCCGAGATCGATGCCGCCGCTCACCACGATCGGCGTGAGCGCGATCGCGAGGAGGCCGAGCTCGACCGACAGCCGCAGCACCTCGAAGGCGTTGGCGACGGAGAGAAAGCTCCCGCCCGTCGCACCGAAGACGACGATCTCGGCCGCGAGCAGACCCGCGAGCGCGAGCTCGCTCCTAGGTCGCACGAACCCTCCTCTTCGAGGTTCTCTCGACCGCGACGGCCGCGATGAGAATCGCGCCCTGCAGCGCGCGCTCCCAGTAGGCGCTGACTTGCAGGAAGGTGAGCGCGGTGCCCACGGTGCCGAGCAGCACGACGCCGGCGAGCGTTCCCGTCAGGGTGCCGCGTCCTCCGCGGATCGAGGCTCCCCCCACGACCACCACGGCGATCACGGCCATCTCGAGCCCGATCCCCGCGTTGGTCTGCACTTCGGAGAAGCGCACCGCGCCGAGCAGCGCGGCCAGGCCCGAGAGAGCGCCCATCCCGACGAAGACCCAGAAAGTCACGCGCCGCGGCCGCAGTCCGAGCAGCTCCGCCGATTCCGCGTCCGCTCCCGTCGCGTAGACGGCGCGGCCCGCAGGCAACGCTCGCGCTGCCCACGCGACGATTCCGAACACGGCGAGCGACGCCGCGGTGATCGCGAGCTCGCCGCCGCGCTGGGACAGCCCGAACCACTGGAAGTGTTGCGGCAATCCCTGCACCCAGGCGCCACCGGTCGCCCAGCGCAGCCCGTCGCGCAGGACGAGCATCGTCGCCAGCGTCGCGACGATGCTCGGGATCCGCAGACCGGCGACCAGCGCACCGTTCACCCCACCGAGCACCGCACCTGCGACCACGACGGCCAGAGCGACGAGCGGCATCGGCATCCCGGCCTTGGCCGCGAGGCCGGCGAGCACACCGCACACCGCGAGCTGCGATCCGATCGAGACGTCGATCTCCCCGGCCAGGATCACGAGCGTCATCCCGGTCGCCGCCACGAGCATCGCCGCGTGTCCGACGACGAGATCGCGCAGGTTGCCCGCGGTGAAGAACCCCGGCGCCGCGACGGCGAGCAGCGCGAGCAGCGCCGCGTACACGACGGCGAGCTGGAGTTCGCGTCTACGCACCGTGCAAGGCCCCTGCGACTCCGTGGCCGAGCGCGAGCGCGAGAATCTCCTCGCGCTCGACCGCGCCGCGCTCCCGGACGGCGACCACCGTGCCGCCCTGCATGACCGCGACGCGATCGCAGAGCCCCATCACCTCGGCGAGATCCGACGAGATCGCGAGCACGCCGAGCCCGTTCTCGACGAGCTCCGCGAGCAAGGCGTAGATCTCTGCCCTGGCTCCGACGTCGATCCCCTGCGTCGGCTCGTCGAGCACGAGCACCGCGGGCTCCGCGGCGAGCCAGCGCGCGAGGGCGACTTTCTGCTGGTTGCCGCCGGAGAGCGTGCGCACGAGGCGCCGGATGGAGTCCGTCCGGATGTCCAGACGTTCGACGAGACGCTCGGCGAGCGCGTCCTCCCGTGCACCGTCGATGAGCCCGCGACGAGCCAGCCGGTCCTGGACCGCGAGCGCGATGTTCGTGCCCACGTCCATGTCGAGCAGGACGCCGTGGCGCGGGCGGTCCTCGGGCACGTACGCGATGCCCGCGGCGATCGCTTCCGCGGGCGAGCGCGGGTCGAACGGTCGTCCGCGGAGCATCACGCCGGCCCGGTCGGCGGGCTCGAGTCCGAACAGCACGCGCGCGAGCTCCGTGCGGCCCGCTCCCACCAACCCGAAGAGTCCCACGATCTCCCCCGCGCGGACCGAGATCGAAACGTCGCGCAGCCCGAGGTCGGCGGACGACAATCCGCGCACATCGAGCAGGACCTCCCCCGGCGCGGTCGTTCGCCGAGGGTAGGCGTCCTCGAGCGGGCGCCCGACCATGAGGCGCACGATCTCGCCGCGGCTCGTCTTCTTCGCGTCGAGCGTGGCCACGACTTCGCCGTCGCGCAGCACGGTGACGCGGTCCGCGATCGCGAGCACTTCTTCGAGCCGGTGCGAGACGTAGACGACGGCGCACCGCTCGCGCTGCAGCTGGCGAACCACGTCGAGGACGCGACCGGCCTCTTCCTCGGGGAGTGCTGCCGTCGGCTCGTCCAGGAACACGACGCGCGCGTGCGCGCCGAGTGCGCGCGCGATCTCGACCAGCTGCTGCTCCGCCATCCCGAGATCGCCGACCCGCGCGTCCGGATCGACGCGGGCACCCAGACGCTGGAGCAGCGCGCTCGCTCGCGCTCGGCGCTCCTTCCAGTCGATCGGACGCAGCGGGTGACCGCGCTCCGCCCCCAACGCGACGTTTTCGGCCACCGTCAGATCGGGAAACAACGCGGGGTGCTGGTGGATGACGGCGATGCCGAGAGCGCGCGAAGAGACCGGATCGAGCACGCCGACTTCGCGGCCGTCGATCTCGATCGCACCGGCATCGGGCTGCCGTGCTCCCGACACGACGGCGATGAGCGTCGACTTGCCGGCGCCGTTCTCGCCCACCAGGGCGTGCACTTCGCCGGCATGCACGTCGAACGATACGCCGCGCAGTGCGCGAACGCCGCCGTACGCCTTGGCGACGTCCGTCACGCGCAGGAGCGCGGCGGTTTTCTCCGACGAAGCCTCGGCGGGCCTCAGATCGTCCCCGCCTTGCCGGTCTGCTGCGGCCGCTTCTTCGCCATCGCCTCCCGGTAGCCGCTGCGCCGGAAGGCCTCGACGGGATCGAGCGCCCCGCCGCGCCGCGATCGCGCCTCGGCGACCAGAGGCCGCGCGTCGGTGCGAAACGCGTCCTGCAAGGTGCGCTCGGCCTGCATGACGTCGTTCTTCTCCTGGGCCTCGTGGAGTGCGTCGTAGTCGACGAGGGCCGACTGCGCGCAGGCCAGCTGGAGAGCGTCCACCGTCTGGATCAGCGCCTCGAGCGGGTCCTTGATGGCCTCGCTCTGGTCGATCATGTACTCGGGGTCGAAGTCCTTCACGCGAGCATCACGCGCGGCCATCGTGAGCTCGCAGAAGACGAGGAAGAGCTGGTAGGGCGCCACGGAGCCCGCCGTGCAGTCGTCGTCGGCCCAACGGCGGTCGTTGAAGTGGAAGCCCGCGAGCCGCCCGTCGGCCACGAGCATCGCCACGACGACGTCGATCGGATACAGCGTCGGATGATGGCCGAAATCGACGAGACAACGGCAGCGCTCGCCGACGCGCGTCGCCGCCAGGTGACTCGTGCCCCAGTCCATGTTGACGGAGTGGTGCGTCGCCGGCTCGAAGGGCTTGTGCTCGAGCGCCATCCTCCAGTCCGAGGGGAGGGCTTCGTGGATCCGGCGACACGACTCGACGTAGCGCTCGAAGGCGCGGCGGCTGTGGATCTGGCCCGGGTAGTTCGAGCCGTCGGCGACCCACACGGTCAGACTCTTCGCGCCGAGCGTCCGGCCGACTTCGATGACGTGCCGATTGTGCTCGACGGCCCGGTCGCGCACCGCGCGGTCGACGTGCGCGAGCGAGCCGAAGCGGTACGAGAGCTCCTGCCCGGGTTGATCCTGGAAGGTGTTCGAGTTCACGGAACCGATGCGCAGGCCGCGCGCTCGCAGGCCTTCGACGAGTGCCTTGGGCTCGCGCGGCTCGTCCCACGGGATGTGCAGCGACACCGCGCTCGCCGCGCGGCCGCACAGCTTGTCGAGGACGGCGATGTCGTCGAGCTTGTCGTCGAGGTCGTTGGGCATGCCCGGCTGTGGGTAACGGCCGAAACGCGTGCCGCCGACCCCGACTCCCCAGCTCGGGATCTGCACCTCGAATGCCTGGATCTCCCGCAACACGGCTTCCACGTCGAGACCGCGCTCGCCGAGCTCCTCGACCACGCCTGCGAGCTTGCGCGCGTGCGCCTTCACGGTCCGCTCGGGCTCGTCCATCGACTTCATGCGCGCTACCTCGGGAACGCCATCGCGACGCCGCCGTCGACGGGGATCACGGCACCCGTCGTCTTGGAGAACAGATCGCTCGCGACCGCGAACACCGCGGCAGCGACGTCGGCCGGCTCGATCTCCTTCTTGAGCAGGGTCCGCTGCGCGTAGAACTCGCCCAGCCGCTCGACGGGCACGTTGTACGCTTCGGCGCGGCCTTGCGCCCAACCTCCGCCCCAGATGGAGGAGCCCTTGATGACGGCGTCGGGATTGACGGCGTTGACGCGGATTCCGCTCTCGCCCGCCTCGGTCGCGACGAGGCGCATCTGGTGGAGCTGCGCCGCCTTGGCCGTCCCGTACGCCACGTTGTTCGGGCCGGCGACGAGCGCGTTCTTGCTGACCACGTAGACGATGGAGCCGCCCGTTCCCTGCTCGCGGAGGATCCGCACGGCTTCCTGGGCGACGAGGAACGAGCCGCGCGGCATCACGTCGTTCATCAGGTCGTAGTCGCTCTCCGAAGTCTCGGGCAGGGACTTGGACACGGAGAGGCCGGCGTTGTTCACGACGATGTCGACGCCGCCGAACGCGAGAACGGCCTCCGCGAAACCGCCGCGCACCGAGGGGGCGCTGCGCACGTCGACGACCGCGCCGCGCACGGCGTCGCGCCCGAAGCGCCGAGCCAGAGCCGCGACGGCTTCCTCGAGCACGTCGGCGCGAACGTCCGACAGCACCGCGCTCGCCCCCTCGGCGAGCATCCGTTCGGCGCACGCGAGGCCGATCCCGGACGCACCGCCGGTCACGAAGACCACCTGCCGCGCGAGCGGTCGCTCCGGAGGGCGGCGCCGGAGCTTGGCCTCCTCCAGCGCCCAGTATTCGATGTCGAATGCCTCCTGCTCGGGCAATCCGCGGTAACGCGACACGCTCTCGGCGCCCCACAGGACGCGGATGGCATTGACGTAGAACTCCCCGGCGATGCGCGCATCGACCGCCGTCGGGCCGAAGCTCCACATGCCGACGCCCGGCGCGAGCACGATCGCCGGGGCGGTGTCGCGCATGGGCGGCGAACCGTCGTGCTTGCAGCGCTCGTAGTAGGCGGCGTGCGCGGCCCGGAATTCGTCCATCAGCACGGTCAGTCGCCGTCGGCAATCCTCCACCGGCGCGGTCGGAGGCAGATCGAGGAGCAGGGGCCGGATCTTCGTCCGCAGGAAGTGGTCCGGGCAGCTCGTCCCCGCCTGAACGAGGGCCGGGGATTTCTCGCGAGAGAGGAAATCGAGGACGACGTCGTCGTCGCGGAACTGCCCCACCACGCGGCGGTCGCGACCGACGAGGCCGCGCAGGATCGGCCCGAGCGCGGCCGCACGCGCGCGGCGCTCCACGGCGGGTAGCGCGAGCCGGGTAACGCGCCCGAAGGCCAAGTCCGTCGTCGGCCCGCCCGCCTCGGCGTCAAGGCGGCGCGCTGCGCGTTCGATGAGCTCGAGCGAGTTTTCGTAGCACTCGAGCGACGTCTCACCCCACGAGAACATCCCATGGTTCTGGAGCACGATGCCGCGGAGGCCGGGGTGCTCGACGACGCACTGCGCGAGGAGCAGAGCGAGCCCGAATCCCGGACGCAGCCACGGTACCCACTCCATCTCGCCGCCCCAGATTTCTTGCGTCAGCTGCTCGCCGTCCTCGCTGGCCGCGATGGCGATGACCGCGTCCGGGTGCAGGTGGTCGCAGTGACGGAAGGGAAGGAACGTGTGCAGCGACGTGTCGATGCTCGGCGCCACGCGGCTTCCGTGCACGACACACTGCTCGACGAGCGGGACCATCTCGTCCTCGCCGGCGGGCCCGCGGTAGAGCTTCGCGAGCGCGCGCAGACGTGCGAGCGAGAGGCTGGCGAGTCCGTCGCGCGTGAGCGAGCCGAGGTCGCCGCCCGAGCCCTTCACGTACAAGGTGTCGGTCGTCCGTCCCGGATCGAACGTGTCGGGCTCCGTGATCTTGGCGGAAGTGTTCCCGCCGCCGAAGTTGGTGATCCGCAGGTCGGAGCCGAGGAGGTTGCTGCGGTAGACGAGCAGCGCCACCTCGTCGCCTTCGAGCTCGGCGGCCCGGGCCGGATCCCAGGCGTGGGTGACGAATCGCAGCTCGGAGGGGCGCATGGATCGGGCGCGCATCCTGCCATACGCCCGAATGGCGGCGAAGGCTGCGTCCGCGGATTGACTCGGCGCGACGCGACCGTGATCGTGCCTCCATGAGCGGCGGGGGGCGCATCGCGGTCGTCGACGTCGGCAAGACGAGCACGAAGCTGAGCGTCGTGGACGACGGCGGGATCGTGCTCGAGGAGCGCAAGACGCCCTCGCACGCGATCGCCGGCGCCCCGTACCCGCACCTCGACGTCGACGGGACGCTCGCGTGGATCTCCGGTGGGCTGCGCGAGCTCGCGCAGCGCTGGCCGATCGAGGTCGTGGTGCCGGTGGCGCACGGGGCCGCCGCGGCGTTGCTCGCCGGGGACGAGCTCGCGCTGCCGGTGATGGACTACGAATTCGCCGGGCCCGACGAGCTCGCGAGCACGTATCCGGCGCCGCCGTTCGAGGAAACGCTCTCGCCGCGTCTCCCTGCCGGCCTCAACCTCGGCCGGCAGCTGTACTGGCAATCCATGCGGATGCCCGGTGCATTCGCTCGCGTCACCGACATCCTCCTCTACCCGCAGTACATCGGCTGGCGCCTCGCCGGACGGAAAGTATCCGAGGTCACCTCGCTCGGATGTCACACCGATCTGTGGTGCCCGCGCTCGCGCGCGTTCTCGTCGCTCGCGACCTCGCTGGCCTGGAACGCGCTCTTCCCGCCGATCGAGCCGGCGTGGGCGGAGCTCGGCACGCTCCGGCCGGAGCTGCGCGCGGCGACGGGACTCTCGCCGACCTGTCGCGTGCTCGCCGGCATCCACGACAGCAACGCGAGCTACCTCCCTCACCGCCTCGCACGGCAGCCGCCGTTCTCGGTCGTGTCGACCGGGACGTGGATCGTGTGCATGGCGGCCGGAGGATCGATCGAGAAGCTCGAGCCCGAAGCGGACACGCTCGCGAATGTCGACGTGTTCGGCGATCCGGTTCCGACGAGCCGGTTCATGGGCGGGCGCGAGCTCGAGAGGATCGGCGGGCTCTGCGAGTTCGACGCGGACGACCTGCAACGGGTGATCGATCGCCCGGAGGCGACTTGGGGCGAGCACTCGCGCGAGCGCGCGGCGCTCGGAGTCTTGCGCTGCGCCCTGAGGACCGACCTGTGCCTGGACCGCATCGGCGCGCAGGGGCCGACCATCGTCGAAGGGAGCTTCGTGCGAACGCCCGCATTCGCCGCGCTGCTCGCTGCCTTGCGGCGCGACGATGAAGTTCTCGTCGCTGAAGGAATCAGCGGGACGACGGCGGGAGCGGCCGTCCTCGCACGTTGGCCGGCAACGAGCCTCTCCGCGGCGCCGAAGTCCTCCCGCGCAGCCGAGGTCGGCGGCCTCGATCGCTACCGGACGCTCTTCAGAGATCGACCGCGATCCGCCGGCCGGGGATGACGCGCACCGGACCGAGCAGCCCGGAGGGGAGCAGGGGCGAGTCGCGATCGTAGTGCTTCCATGTGGTGAACGTGAGACGCTCGGAGACGGGGCGAGGCGTGCCGTCGAGCAGCCACTGCGGCCACCGGGCGAGCTTGACGCCGTCCCACTCGCAGTCCGCGGGCCACTGCTCGTCCCCGATGAGCCGGTTGACCCACAGGTTCGTGACGCGCACCTCGAGCACGTTCGTTCCGATCTTCAGCGCGCGGGTGACGTCGGCGGCGAACGGCGGCTTCCACCACACACCGAGGTCCTCGCCGTTGACCACGACCGTCGCGAGGTTTTTCACCGAACCGAGGTCGAGGGCGACGATTCGGCCGGGCTCCAGCCACTCGGACTGCACCTCGAACGTCCTGACGTAGGTCGCCGTTCCCGAGAAGTAGCGCACGCCAGCATCGGAGTTCTCGCTCCACGAAGCCAGCCGATCGAGCGCCACCTTCTCGGGCGCGCCCCAGTTCGGGGGAAAGCGCAGGGACCAGGCACCGTCGAGGTCTATCGGCGCGGGCAGCGGCGCGATCGCGAGCTTGCGTGTTCCGCCGCCCGCGGTCCGCACCTCGCAAGTGCCAGCATGGAACGCGCGGACCTCGATCCGACCTTCCGCAGGAGAGGCCAGCTGGTAGAGCGGCAGAGGGCTCGGACCTTCGGGTCCCAGGAGCTCGACGACTTCGTTCTCCTTCACGTTCGTCTCGGCCGTCCGGCCGTCGAGCGTGTACTCGACGCTGAGCCGCTTGACGTGATTGAGGCTCGGGTCGCCCAAGGTCGCGTTGTCGGCGTGGAGAGTCGTCTCGCCGGCGCGCACGAGGCTCGCCAACTTGTCCGTCACGTCCGCGCCGCCCGAGCCGTCCTCGGCCTCGTACCGCGCGCGGACGATCTCGATCTTCGGCGGCTGCCCGACTGCATCCTCCGCGCGGGGCAGGGTCACGGCGACGGCGTGATCGTGGGCGCCGATCGGACGGCGGAACACGACGAAAACCGAGCCCGCGGGCTCGAACGGGATCGACACGGTCGTCCGGCCGTCCTTCTCGAACCAGACCGGCGCGAGCTCCGTCGCTCCGGAATCCGCATGCCACAGCTCGGGCACCTTGCCGTGCACGCGGAAGGTGCAGTCGACGCTCTGCGCGCTCGTCCGCTGGTTCGAGACGAAGTAGACGTCCGCACCGTCGGCGATGCGGTGGATCCACGCCATCTTGGGCGGGTACGCACCCGTGAACTCGCAATCGGGTGCCACGCCCAGAGTCCGCAACACCTCGGTGATCGGCCGACCCCAGACGATCCGCCCCGCGCCGAAGGCGTGCTCCTTCACTTTCTCTCCGTCGCAATCGCCCCACATCTCGTCGGCCAACTTCTGGACGCGCGCATCGCCGGCGGGCAGATCGGCGAGGCTCGGCGAGCGCGACGGCTTGGGACCGACGACGGTCGCTCCACGGGCCACGAGGTCGCGCAGCCTTTCGAGGGTCGCCGGCGTCATGAATCGCGTCTCCGGCAGCACGAGCACGCGATAGTCCATCCCGTCGGGGAGCACGAGGCGACCGTCTCGCACCGACATGCGATGACACAGCACGTCCGCGTTGCAGGCGTCGTAGTCGTGACCGCTCGCCTTCAGCGCGGGATCGTGGGGAGCGCCGCTCGGCGCCGCCTCCCCCGCGAACAGGCAGACGTCCGCCACGAAGCGGCCCTCCTGCAGCAGGTACTGGCAGCGCGTCAGGTAGCGCACCCAGGCCTTCCCTTCGGTCCACCACGTGACGGTGCGCTCGAAGTGCGTGCCCCACTGCCCCATCGTCATGCCGGGGAACCGGTCGAGCCACGGCTGGTGCGCGTAGCGGTGCACGATGCAGCGGTTGATCCCGACGCAGAACATCAGGTCGCCGACCGCCTTCAACGAATAGGGATCGCCACGCCAGCGACCCGCGTTCGGCTCGGCCGTGAACGCCTCGGCTCCGACGATGCGGCGGCCGTAGGTGTGCGCGACGGAAGCGGCGAGCTTGCAGGAGTTGCTCTCCGTCGTGTTCCCGGTCCAGAACTCGCCCATCGGGATGTCGGCGGGACGCCCCGAGAGCAGTCCTTCGAACGGCCCGTCGTAGGGCTCGATCGAGGCCAGCATCCCGCTCCGGTGGCACAGCTCGGCGAAGTGGCCGTAGTACTCGTCGGCGAACAGATCGGCGATCGTGCGGCGCAGATCCCAGAGGAAGCGCTCCGAGACTTCGCCGCTCTCGACGACGCGCCCGGTGATCGTCGGCAGGAGAAGCAGCGGGTCGTACCCGCGGCGCCGCACGAATTCCTCGCGGAAGCGCTCCGTCCAGTTCTGCGAACCGACCTCGTAGCTGTCGATGAGGCAGTTGTCGAGCGTGGTTCCTGCGAGCGGCCCGACGTCGCCGACGATCTTCCCCATCATGCCCGCCCAGTGCTGGTCGAGCGCGTCACGGCTGAGCTTGTCGCACTCGAGTCCGAGGCCCGAGTCCGGCGAAGGGTGATTCGTCTCGCCCGTCGGCGTGTGGCCGATGCGCAGGAGAGTCCAGTCGCCGTCCGGCGCATCCCACGTGATGTGGCCGTCCGCCTCGAGCCGGCTCGTGAGGTCGAGGATGCTCCCGCGCGGCACGACGGCCTCGGCCGGGTACGCGTCGAGCGCCGGTTGGAGGCCGTAGCGCGAATCGAACCCGGCCTTGACGGCGATCTCAGGAATGCGACGCGCTTCGTCGAGCGGCGAAGGGAACGCCAGGACCGCGATGTCGCGGTAGAAACCGGCGCGCATCTCCGGCTGCGGCAGGTTCGCAACGAAGCGTCGGGGTCCGTGGACGTGCGTCTCGCTCGTCACCAGCGTCTGCATGGCGTGGTCGGGCGTGACCCAGGGACCTCCGCTGCTCGACCAGCCGGCGCAGTTGTGCATGCAGATCTCGAGTCCGAGACGGCTCGCCTCCGACACGGCGTGCTTCACCAGGTCGCGGTACTGCGGGCTCATCACCGCGACCGGCCCGCGAGGGATGCCCTCGGACACGCTGAACATCTGAGCGCCGCCGAGCCCGATCTCGTGCATGGCGGCGAGATCGGCGCTGATCCCCTCGCGGGTGACGTTGCCGTTCATCCAGTGCCACCAGGTGTGCGGCTTCGCCGCGGCGGGCGGGTCGTCGAAGCCCCGCGCGAGATCCATCTGCGCGCAGCCGCTCGAAGCGAGGATCGCGAGGCCGAACATCCATCCCGAGATCGCCGTGGGGAGCCTCATGGCGGTGAGAGTATCTGGATGACCGCTCCAGCGAACCCCTGGTATCCTCAATCGTCGAGCGCCATCCCGCCGTCCCCGGCGACGATGCACCGCGGCCCCCAGTCGATCTCGAGCCGGACGATCCAGAGCCGGAACACCGCACGGACACCATGAAGACCATCCTTACCCTGGCCATCACGTTCGGCGCCCTCGCGGCGTCCGCTTCCGCTCAGACGGCCGACTTCGACACGCTCCAGGAAGGCAACTACGCCCCGACGATCACCGACGGCGGAGTCACGTTCACGAACCTCGACAACGGGTTCGGGGGCGCGCAGAACTTCTGCCCCGAGCAGGCCGACGGCAACCTGACGGGGATCCCCGGGTTCACCTCGCCGATGACACTCGGATTCGGCGGCTGGTCCCCCGGGCCGGGCGTAGGCTTCAGCCGCATCATCTCGTGCGACATCACGACCGGTGCGACGGCGAACACGGGCAGCGTCGAGGTGTTCGAGTTCGGCTCGTACGCCGGGAACACGATCACGCTCGAGGCCTACATGGGCGCGACGCTCGTCGGCAGCCAGGGCGTGACGATCCCGAGCGGTTTCTCGATCCACCACTATCCGCTCTCGATCTCGGGCGTGTCGTTCGACCGGCTGCACCTCGTCGGCGGCGGGCCGCAGGACAGCGGCGCCTTCTTCGCCGTGATCGACCACGTCGTGATGATGGGCGGCGGACCGTTCACCCCCTTCTGCCTCGGCGACGGGACGGGCGCCGCCTGCCCGTGCGCGAACAGCGGATCGGTCGGCCACGGCTGCCAGAACTCGGGCAGCACGGGCGGAGCGCTGCTCACGGCGTCGGGGACGACGAGTCCCGACTCGGTCGTGCTCTCCGCGACCGGCGAGATGCCGACCGCGTACACGATCTTCCTGCAAGGTGACCTGCAGCTCGGCAGCCCGGTGCACTTCGGCGACGGCCTCCGGTGCGTCGGCGGGACGCTGAAGCGGCTCTACGCGAAGAACGCGAGCGCCGGCGCCGTCCACGCGCCCGACGCGGGATTGGGCGAGCCTTCGATCACGACGAGGTCCGCCGCGCTCGGCGACCCGATCACTCCGGGATCGACGCGCTACTACCAGACCTACTACCGCGACCCGAACCCGAGCTTCTGCGCGGCGCCGGTCGGCAACACGTTCAACGCGTCGAACGCGGTCGCGATCGTCTGGTAGGGATACGAGCGCGCGCCGACGCTCGCGGACCGTCGTCGACATGAAGCTCGAGGAAGCTCTCGCGCAGCTCGAGGCGCGCGGCAACGAGAAGGTGCGCGCGCGCAACGCCAGGAACGGAACGGGCGAGAAGCAGTTCGGGGTCCAACAGGGCGACATCCGCAAGCTGGCGGCGAAGATCAAGGCCGACCACACCTTGGGGCTGGCGCTCTGGGAGACCGAGAACCTGGACGCCAGGCTCCTGGCGATCCTCTTGATCACGCCGGAGGAATTGTCCTCGACCGAGCTGAATCGGATGGTCCGATCCGCCACCGTTTCGCAGCTCGCGGACTGGCTCAACGCCTACGTCGTCAAGAACCACCCGGAGAAGGAAGCCCTGCGCGTGAAGTGGATGAAGGCGAAGAACCCGATGGAGGCGCGCGCCGGCTGGAATCTCACGGCCGAGCGCGTCGCGAGGGACCCCGAGGCCCTCGACCTCGGTGGACTCCTGGACCGCATCGAGTCCGAGATGAAAACGGCACCTCCAGAGGCCCAGTGGACGATGAACAGCTGCCTCGCGCAGATCGGGATCCACTTCCCCGCGCACCGCAAGCGCGCGCTCGCGATCGGCGAGAAGCTCGGTGTCTACCGCGATTTCCCCGTCTCGAAGGGCTGCACGTCGCCGTTCGCGCCCGTCTGGATCCACGCGATGGTGAAGCGGAAGGGCTGAGCCGGCGCGATCGCGCCGGTAAGGAATCCGGCACGGACCAACGTTCACGCGGCGAGCGAGTATCACCGGTCGCGCGGACTTGCCGTCTCCCCCACGACCCGCCCAGGAACTGCCCCCTTGACATGCCGGTATACGGTAACTAACTTGGATACCGTTATGTCGGGCAACAGTCGCTTTCCGGTCGCGGTCCATGTGATGACCGCGCTGGCTTATGGCGAGCGCGGCTGGGTCAGTTCCACTCTGCTGGCGGAAAGCGTGGGGACCAATCCAGTCGTCATCCGCCGCCTCTTGCTGCGTCTGCAGAAAGCGGGTCTGATCGAGGCGCGGACCGGCAAATCCGGGGGCGTTCAGCTAGCACGGCGACCGGCGTCGATCACCCTTCTCGACATTTTCCGCGCGGTCGAGGGTGGGAGCCCGTTCGTCCTGCCGCACAAGCCGGAGAACAAGGCTTGCCCGGTGAGTTGCAGCATGAGGAAGCAACTCTCCTCGGTTCTGGCCGAGACCGACCGCGCGATGTCCCGCAGTCTCGAGCGGGTAGTTCTCTCGGACCTCGCAAGGGAGGTCGGTGCGACGAGGAAGGGATCCCGATCTTGATGGTTTTTTTTGTGTCAAACGGTATCAGCAACGGTTGCAATTAGGAGAATACGATGAGTGAGCGATTCAACGGAAAAGTGGCTGTGGTGACCGGGGGCAACAGTGGCATCGGCCTCGCGACGGCGAAGGCCTTCGTCCGAGAGGGAGCGCAGGTGGCGATCACCGGTCGCAATGACGCAACTCTGAAGGCTGCTCAGCAGGAGCTGGGGCCTGGTGTCCTGGCGATCCGGTCGGACGTCTCGCGCGTGTCGGAGATCGCGACAGCCATGAAACAAGTCGGGGACAAGTTCGGGCGGATCGATGCGTTGTTCGTCAACGCCGGCATCGGAAAGTTCATCCCCTTCGACGAGGTGACCGAGACCTTCTTCGACGAGATCATCGCCGCTAATCTGAAAGGGGCCTTCTTCACCGTGCAGAAGGCAGCTCCGTTCTTCTCCAATGGAGCAGCGGTCGTTCTCAACGCCTCGATCAACGCCCACATGGGGTTACCTGGCTCGAGCGTCTACGGCGCATCGAAGGCCGGCGTCGTCAATCTGGCCAAGACCCTGTCTGCAGACCTTCTGCAGCGGAACGTGCGCGTGAACGTCGTCAGTCCCGGGCCGGTCGAAACGCCGATTTTCGGCCGCATGGGCCAACCGGCGGAGCAGACCCACCAGCTCAAGGAGTGGATTGTCCAACAGGTGCCGCTGAAACGGTTCGGCCACGCCGACGAGATCGCCGCCGCGGTTCTCTATCTGTGTTCGGCCGAATCCGGATTTGTCGTTGGAACGGAGTTGGTGGTCGACGGCGGAATGTCACAGCTCTGATTGAACCCCGAGTCTCCTCGTTCGCGCGAGCGGCTCGCCTGACGTGCGGCCGCAGTGCCAAGATCCCCTCTCGTCGCCGGTAGCTGGGGGACGGAACCGAACCAGCGCCCGATCACGGAAACAAGAGAAGACCGAGGCCCTGGGGCCCCAGTCTTCTCTTGGTGTGTGGTAGCGGGGGCAGGATTCGAACCTGCGACCTCCGGGTTATGAGCCCGACGAGCTGCCAGACTGCTCCACCCCGCGATCCGGCGGCCATTGTGGCCGCCCCGCCGGCGAAGATCAAGCCCCGGAACGAAGCTGGCTGCGTCGCCAACCCTGGTCGCGCAAGAAACCGCGCACTCAGGGTCCCCCGCAACCTCCGGAACGCCTGCGGCCGAGCCGCTCCGCGACTCTTCGCGCGATTTCGGGGACGCGCAGTCCGCGGCAGTCGAGCTCAATCTCGCAGATGTCCGCGTACAGCGGTTCGCGGCGCTCGACGACGACGACGAGCTCCTCGACCGGGTCGCGGCCCGTCAGGGAAGGACGTTGCGCGGGGTCTGCGCGCAGACGACGCTGCATCTCCTCGAGCGTCACGCGCAGCCACACGCAGGTCGTGCGACGCGCGATCGCGGCGCGGTTCCTCGCGCTCTCGATCGTGCCTCCGCCGGTCGCGAGCACGAGCGGACCGCGCTGGTCGAGCGCCGCTGCGAGCGCGCGCTCCTCGAGCTCGCGGAACGCGGGCTCGCCGAGCTCCGCGAACACGGCCCCGACCGCGACGGGTTCCGCGAGCCGACGGGCGCGCGCGTGCTCCCGCGCGATCTCCTCGTCCAGATCGAGGAACGGCCAGCCGAGGCGGCTCGCGAGCTCGCGGCCGACGCTGGTCTTTCCCGAGCACCGCGCGCCGATCAACGCGACGATCTCCGCCGGAGCGGCCGCTCGGGAGGACGCGTCGGTCACGCGGTCGCCACTTTCCGGTCTTCCACGAGCGCGTTCGCGAACGCGGCACGCAGGAGCTGCTCGTCGGCGTCCTGGCCGGTGAACACGCGGAACTGTGCCTGCGCCTGGCGCACGAACCATTCGCCGCCCGGCACGGGCGTGCAGCCCTTCTTCATCGCTTCCTGCAGCAGCGGCGTCTTCAGCGGCCGGTACACCGCGTCGACGACGAGCGTCCCCGCGCGGATCCACTCGGCCGGTACCGGAGACCGCCCCGGTTCCGCGAGGGAGCCGACAGGCGTGCAGTGGACGAGGACGTCGTGCTCGACGCGCGGGATCGCGTCCCAGTCGGCCGCGCGCGCGCCGAAGTCGTGCGCGAGCGTCGCCGCCTTGTCGCGGTTCCGGCCCGCGACCGTCGCGCGTCCGCCCCGTTCGCGGACGGCCTGCAGCGCCGCGCGCGCGCTCCCGCCGGTTCCGAGCACGAGCGTGTGCGCCGTCGCGATCGAAACCGGTCGCCCGGGTGTCTGCGCGTGCAGCCGCAGCGCGCGATCGAGCACGTCGCCGACCGCTCCGACGTCCGTGTTCGTCCCGCGCCAGCCGTCGCCCGCGCGCTGGAGCGTGTTCACCGCGCCGGTCGCGTCGGCCTGGCCGTCGCGGTGCGCCGCGCGCTTCCACGCTTCGGCCTTGAACGGCGCCGTGATCGCGAACCCGCGGAAGTTCTCGTCGTCGGCGAGATCCAGGAAAGGCCCGAATTCCGCCGGTTCGAGCGCGACGAAGACGGCGTCCATCCGCGCCGCCTTCAGGGCCATCCCCTGCACGCGCGGCGACCACGAATGCCGCGCCGGATTGCCGACGACCGCGAAGATCGCCGTCGCCTCGGAGATCCCAGTCGGCGGGAGCTGCGCGCGGAGGTCGTTGACGCGGATCTGTCCCGGAGCCGTCGCGGGCGGCTCCGGCATCCCGGGCATCACGGCCGGCGCCGCGTACGTGAAGGGCGATCCGAAGATCGGCGCGAGGACGCGCGTGAAGCTCCCGGCGTCGCCGCTGCAGAAGCCGATCATCCCGCCGCCGCGCTCGCGCACGAATCGCAGCATCCGCAGCCCGTCGGCGCACGTGCGCGCGTGCGTGACGAGCTTCACGAGATCGCCTTCGTAGACGACGCGCTCGATCGCGCCGAGGAGCTCCGCGAGGTCCTCGGGCGTGCCCTCGGTGTCGTGGAGCGAGACGATGCGATGGCACTTCCCCTGCCCGCGCACCTCGCCGAGGTCGAGCGAGAGCCTGAAGTCGACGTCGACGAACGCCGCTCCGGCGCGCGCGGCGCTCTGCAGCCGCTCGAGCCGTTCCGAGTCCGAGCCGGCGAAGTGCCCGAACGCTTCCGGACCGGGGCAGGACACGATCACGGGTTTGCGCGCGTCGCGGATCAGGACGCGGAGCTTCTCCTCGCCCGGGTCCGGCATGCGATCGAGACGCAGCTCGATCACGTCGGCGAGCTTCGCCTGGCGCAGAACCTGCTTCGACAGCGTGTCGAAGTCGTTCGCGATGTGGGAGACGACGATCGCCACGTGCGGAAGCCTAGCGCAGGAGGCGCGCCATCGCGCGCCGCCGTCCGGGCGGGAGGTCCGAGAGAGCGAGCAGGCGGCGCGCGAGGAGCGCATAGAGCCGAGCGTCGTCGCCGCGGAGCAGGGCGAGATGGCCGGCGACGACTTCCTCCTCGCCGCGCGCGACCGGTCCGGTCAACGCGGCTCGCGGTCCCTTTTCGAGGCGCCGGGCGATCCGCTGGAGCACGGAGGCGAGCGCGGGAGCTGCGGAGTCGCCCGCGAGCCCCAGAGCCGCGTCGAAGAGCGCGACGGATCCGTTCGCGACGAGCGCGACGGCGAGGTGCCAGGCGTGGTGGCGTTCTTCGCCGTCCGCGAGACGGAGCTCGTGGCCCCCGAGCCCCGAGATCACGCGCTGCGCGACCGTGCGCGCGCGACCGCGACCGCTCGTCGCGAACCACGCGCCTTCGAGATCCGCCGCGGACTCGGGCCCGCTCATCGGCACGAGCGGGTGCACCGATCCCGTCGGCCATCCCTTGCGCGCGAGCGCGCGCAACGCGCGGGCCCCGTGGTATCCGCTCAGGTGGAGCGCGACCGGCGGCTTCGCTCCGGCAGGCCACTCCGCCGCGAGCTCCTCCGCGACGAGGGCGATCGCGTCGTCGCGCACGCAGAAGAGGACGAGATCCGCGCCCGCGGCCGCCGTCGCGGCCGAGCTCTTCGAGGCTCGCGACCAGCGTCGGACGCGCGCGCCGCGGTGCGCGAACGCCGCGGCGAACGCTGCGCCCGCCCGGCCGCGGCCGAGCACGGTGACCCGGAGACCGCGCAGGACCGGAGACCGCCGCTTCCGCATGCGGCGGATCCTATTCGGCGCGGTCCTCCTCCGGCCAAACTTCCTCGTACGCCTGGTAGTCGAGGTCCTCGAAGGTCTTCGCGACGTAGCCTTCCTGCTTGCTCTGCTCGACCTCCGCGCGGTACGCGGCGAGGATCGAGCCCTGCACGAAGTCGCGCGCCGCCTGGTGGATCGGATGCGCGATGTCGGCGTAGAGCCGCGGCCGCCCGCGCATGTCGCGCTCGCCGCGCTCCTCCTCGAGTCGAGCGCCGCAGTCGTTGCAGTGGCGCGCGCGCAGGTGGTTCTTCCCGCCGCAGTCGAGGCACCGGTCCATCAGCTTGCGGCTCGGCATCGCGACGAAGAGTCCCGCGGGCCCCTCGATGACCTTGATGTCCCGGATGACGACGCACCGGTCGACGGTCAGGCTCGCGAACGCGCGCAGCTTGTCCCGCTGGTTCGCCAGTAGCTTGATTCGAATCTCGCTGATCTCCACGCGCGGTTCCCGGCGGAGCCTCTGGCGCCGCCTCCCGACGACTCCGGGAGACCGCGTGCCGGCGGTTCAACGGACTTCGACAATGTTGACGCCGCGTCCCGACGGCGCGCTCACCCACGCGGCGCGCACGGCGAGGGACTTGCCGGCGCCGGCCCGGACGACTGCCGCGAGGGTCGTCTCGGCCTCCTCCCGGCGATCGTGGATCCCGAAGAACGCCGAGCCGCTCCCCGAGAGTCGCCACTCGGTCGCGCCGCTCTCGTCGAGGAGCATGCGCCAGCTAGCGAGCTCGGGAAACGCTGCCAACGCAGCCTTTTCCAGTCGATTCCGCAGATACGGTCGCACGCGGCTCGCGGGTCCGCGCAGCCATTCGGGCGGCGGGTCGGGTTCGCGCTGCGGTCTCGCGTCGAGGCGATCGAGCTCCGCGTACACCGCCGCGGTCGGGCAGCCGACCTCCGGCACCACGACGGCGACGAAGAACGACGAATCGGGGCCGCGCGCGGCGGTGACCCGGTCCCCGCGGCCTTCGCACAGCGCGAAGCCCGTGGCGCGCGCCCGCGCGAAGAATGCGCAATCCGACCCGAGCGTCGCGAGAGCGCCGCCGTCGGCCTCGAGCTCGACGCCCAGCGCCGCGCCGACCGCGAACCAGGCCGCGGCCGCGTCGGAGCTCCCCCCGCCGAGCCCGGCGCGGCTCGGGATGCGCTTCTCGAGCGCGAGATCGACGCCGTCGCGATCGCTCGCGAGTCCGCGCGTCCTGCATTCGGCGAGCGCCAGGCTCGCGGCGCGGTGCACGAGGTTCGACGCGTCGGCGGGGATGTCCGCGGTCGCGTGCTCCCCCGTGACCGCGAGCGTCACCTGCCCGCTGGCGTTCGCGCGCGCCTCCAGGTGGTCGCAGCGGTCGAGCGCGAGCATCCACGTGCGGATGTCGTGGTACCCGTCCGCGCGGGGCCCGAGCACGTCGAGTCGCAGATTGACCTTGGCCGGTGCGCGCGCGCGGACGAGGGACGGGCGGCTCATCGGCCGTCCAGGAGCGCGTTGTCGATGAGGCGCACCGAGGAGAGGCGCGCGGCGACGAGAGCGACTCCGCGTTCGAGCGGACCGACGGGATCCGCGCGCGTCCACTTCTCGGGGTCGCGCACCGCGGCGTACTCGACGGCGACGGCGGAACGATCGAGGACTCCGCGCATCGCATCCGCGAGGACGCGCGCGTCGCGCACGCCTTTCACCCAGAGAGCGCGCGCCGCTTCGAGCGACCGGTACAGCACCGTGGCCGTCTCGCGTTCCGCCGGCGAAAGCAGCTGGTTCCGCGAGCTCATCGCAAGGCCACTTGCTTCGCGCACGGTCGGACACACGACGATGCGCGGATAGCCGAGTGCCTTCGCGAGGTCGCGCACGACGAGCGTCTGCTGGAAATCCTTCTGTCCGAAGTAGGCGCGGTCCGGACGGACGACGTCGAAGAGGCGCGCGACGATCGTGGCGACGCCGGCGAAGTGCCCGGGGCGAAGGTCGCCCTCGAGGCCGGCGGCGCGCGGGCCCGGGTCGCGCAGCGCCGGTATGTCGTCCGGGAAGAACTGGTCCAGCGAACCGGTGAACACCATCGACGCGCCGGCTTCCGCGAGCGCGCGCGCATCGCCCTCGAAGTCGCGCGGATAGCGCTCGAAGTCGCGCCGATCGTCGAACTGGAGCGGATTCACGAAGACGCTGACGCAGACGCGGTCGTTCTCCGCGAGAGCGGTGCGGACGAGCGCGAGGTGCCCGGCGTGGAGCGCGCCCATCGTGGGAACGAACCCGAGACTCCGTCCGTCGGCGCGGACGGCCGCGCACCAGGTCCGCGCGCTCCCGGGATCGTGGAAGAGCTCGGTCATCGAGGTGCGCGGGAGAGCTCCGCGAGCTGCTGCTCGGCCGTCCGGCCGGACGGGAGGAGGAGATCGGGGGCGATCCTGGCGAGCGGCTGGAGCACGAACGTGCGCTCCTCCATCCGCGGATGCGGGAGGCGGAGGTCCTCGTCCTCGATCTTGAGGTCGTCGAAGACGAGGAGATCGAGGTCGAGCGTGCGGGCCTCGCCGGGACTCCGCGCCGGGCGCACGCGGCCGTGGGCGCGCTCGATCGCGAGGAGCGCCTCGAGGAGCTCGCGCGCATCGAGCTCCGTCTCGAGCAGGAGCGCGCCGTTCAGGAAGCTCGGGCTCCCCTCCGGAGCGCCGACCGGCGCGGTCTCGATCCACTCCGAGACGTCGAGGACGCGCACTCCGGGCAGCGCGCGGAGATCCAGGACGGCCTGGTCGAGATGACGGGCGCGATCGCCGAGGTTGCTGCCGAGCGCGACGGCGGCGCGCCGCCAGCTCCGCGCGCCGGCCGCGCCGGACTCAGGAGGATTCCGCGTCATGGAAGGACGGGATCGACGCGTGCGCCGGGCGCCGCCGCGCGAGGATCGACCGCGCGAGCCCGACGAGCACGTAGCCGTTGAACACGACGAAGACCGCGAGGACCGGGGCGACGAACAGGCAGAAGGCGCTGAACACGATCCCGACGAGGGTCACGAACTGTCCCCGGCCGGTGATCGCGGAGAACATGTGGACGTACCGGACGCGGCTGACCATCAGCAGGCCGAGCGCCGGCAGCAGGAGCCCGAGCACGGGGAGGAAGACGAACAGGAACGGGCTCTTGTCGATCTGCGGGAACCAGCGCAGGATCGCGCCGAGCGGCGTCAGCGTCCCGTCCGAGCGCTCGATCGCGGGATTGCGCAGCGAGAGGTACATCAGCATCGTCGCGCACACCGAGCCGGCGGCGGCGGGCGAAGGCAGCCCCTTGAACTCGAGGTGCGACGCCGCGTCGGGCTCCGTCTCGAGGTTGAAGCGCGCGAGGCGCAGGATCGCCATGACGCTGAACACGGCCGCGGCGACGAAGTGGATGCGCGGGTTGTCCCAGGGATTCCCCCACGAATCGTACAGCGGTCCCTCGTGCTCGATCAGCACCTTGACGAGCAGCGCCGGCGCGAGGCCGAACGTGATCATGTCGGAGAACGAATCGAGCTGCGCCCCGAAGCTCGATGCTCCCCCGACCATCCGCGCCACTTTCCCGTCGACCGCGTCGAACACCATGCCGAGGAACACGAGCCAGCAGGCCGTCGCGATCTTCGCGTAGAAGTCGGCGGCCTCGGCCCGCGAGAACGCCAGGGCGTCGATCCCCTTCATCAACGCGAGCAGCCCGCAGAAGGTGTTCGCGAGCGTCAGGAGGTTCGGGAGGAGGTGGATCCTTCGCATGGCGGCTCTCCGGGGGGAATCCGGAGGTGCGCTCGCAACCGGACCAGGATACGGCTTTCCGTTCGTCCGTTCCCGTGTGCCTTCCCAGCCCGACGCGGGACTCTTAGGATCCCCCACCATGAGCGCCATCGTCCACGTCCAAGGCCGCGAGATCCTGGACTCGCGCGGCAACCCCACAGTCGAGGTCGAGGTCCTGCTCGAGAGCGGCGCGGCCGGCACCGCGGCCGTGCCGTCGGGAGCGAGCACCGGCGCGCACGAGGCGCACGAGCTGCGCGACGGCGGGAAGCGCTACGGCGGCAAGGGCGTGAAGAAGGCGGTGCAGAACGTCGACGGCGAGATCGCGCGCGGCGTCGTCGGGCTCGACGGGCTCGACCAGGCCGGCGTCGACCGCGCGATGATCGATCTCGACGGGACGGCCAACAAGAAACGTCTCGGCGCGAACGCGATGCTCGGCGTCTCGCTCGCGGTCGCGAAAGCGGCGGCGGAGGAATGCGGCCTGCCGCTGTACCGCTACGTCGGCGGTGCCGCCGCGAACCTGCTCCCCGTGCCGATGATGAACATCCTGAACGGCGGCGCGCACGCGGACAACAACGTCGATCTCCAGGAGTTCATGGTGATGCCGTTCGGCGCGAAGACGTTCGCCGAAGGGCTCCGGATGGGCGCGGAGACCTTCCACGCGCTGAAGTCCGTCTGCAAGGAACGCGGCCTCGCCACCGCCGTCGGGGACGAGGGCGGCCTCGCGCCGAACCTCGCCTCGGACGAGCAGGCGATCGAGCTCATCCTGACCGCGGTCGAGAAGGCCGGCCTCGCGCCCGGGAAGGACGTCAAGCTCGCGATCGACGCCGCCGCGACCGAGCTCCACGACGCCGGCCGGTACGAGATCGGCGGGAAGAAGAAGACCGGGGCCGAGATGATCGCCTGGTACCGGGGGCTCGCCGAGCGCTACCCGATCTTCAGCCTCGAGGACGGCCTCTCCGAGGACGACTGGGAGGGCTGGCAGGCCCTGACTGCCGCCTTTCCGGCGCAAAACGGCGGGCGGGCGTCGCTCCAGATCGTCGGGGACGACCTCTTCGTCACGAACACAACGCGGCTCGCCGAGGGGATCGCGAAGAAGGCCGGCAACGCGATCTTGATCAAGGTGAACCAGATCGGCACGCTCACCGAGACCCTGGCCACGATCCGCATGGCGCATCAGAACGGCTACCGCTGCGTCGTCAGTCACCGCTCCGGCGAGACCGAGGACACCACGATCGCGGACCTCGCGGTCGCGACGTCGGCGGGACAGATCAAGACCGGCGCGCCGTGCCGCACGGACCGCGTCGCGAAGTACAACCGCCTGCTCAAGATCGAGCACGACCTCGGCGCGCAAGCGCACTACGCCGGCCTCGATTTCGCCTGATGGAACTCCTCCCGGACTCGTCGAATCGCAGTGCACCGCGCACCGGTCTCCGGCGCGTCGCGTACTGGAGTCCGGTGTTCATCTGCATGGTGCTCTTCGCGCAGGTGTCCTTCCTCGGCCTGCGTCCGGCGCTGTGCGAGAAGAAGCGGCTCGCGGCGGCGCAGGTCGCGATGGACGCGCGGCACGCGCGCGATCTTTTGCTCTACGACGCCGTCGCGATCCGCCTGCGCGCGCGCAGCGACCCGATCTTCCTCGAGCGGCAGCGGCGCAAGCGTCTCCACGAGCCGCTCCTCGCGCAGGAGTAGCCGTCGCCGTGCGGGGTGTGCCGGGCACGCGCGCGCCGCGGCGCATCGCGTCGGTCGTATTCCTCTGCGCGTTCCTCCAGGGACCGCAGGGCGAAGGTCCGATCGGGAACGACGTGTTCCTGCCGGTGTCCGACGCCGCCGCGAAGGAGCTCGCCGCCGGCGACACGCGCCTCGCGGCACCCGGCGACGACGCCGCGGCGAAGCGCACGGCCGCGTTCGACGCCTGGTACCGCGCGCTCGAAGCCAGCGATGAGGGCGACAGCGCGCCGATGCCCGAGATCCAGGGGCTCGCGCGCGGCTCGGAGTCCGTCGACCACGGCGTCGTACGCCGTCTGCGCGCGGCCGGCGCTCCGGCGATCGCCGCGTGGCGCGCGCGCTTCGACTCGATCGCCGCGGCCGCGCTCGCGGCCGCGGGCGTCGACGCGGAGGCGCTCGCGCGGATCGACCGCGGTTTCCCGCTGACGCGCGCTGCGGCGCGCGCGGCGCTCGCGCTCGCCGATCTGGGCCTCGAAGCCGGCGATCCGATGCGCGCGGGCACGTGGCTCGCGCGCGCGCGCGCACACGCGGATCCGGCCGACGCGCCGCTCGCCGCCGCGATCGCGCGCCGTGGCGCCGCGGCGAAGAATCGACCCGACGCGCCCGCGCCGGCGTGGCGGACGGCCGAGCACCTCGTCCTCGAGGGATCGATCGCGCTCGAAGCATCGGAATCGCCGCGGCGCGGCATCGAGCCCGGGACGGCGCTCCTCCTCGACGGATCCGTCTGCGTGCAGGGCGCGGGTGACGTCCACGTCGTCGGCGCCGACCGCCACGTGCGGAGCGCCGCTCTCGCCGAGATCGGACGAGCCCGCGGCTGGAGCTGGGTTCCGCCCTTCGCGGACCAGGGCGAGCGCTGGTTGCTGCGACCCGCGAGCGACGGGACGCGGATCGCGCTCGTCGTCGGGCGCGCGTCCCAGGCGCGCGGGAACGCGCTCCTCTTCCTCGACGCGAGCCTCGCCCTCTCGTGGGGATACTCCGATGCGGGCTTCGTCGGACCCGACGGGAGCCAGGCGACGCTCGAGGAGCTGCTCGGTCCAGGCCTGTGGGAGTTCGAGCCGGGCCCGGCGATCGTCGAAGGTTCGATCGTCGTCCAGGCGCACCAGTGGCTGGCGGAGACCGGAGAACCGCCGTCGGTCGACGAGCGCGCCGTGCGCGCGTGGTGCCTCGCGCTCGACCTCGAGAGCGGCCGCCCGCGGTGGAAACGTCTGCTCGCGATCGGCGCGAGCGGCAAGGGACGCCTGCGCGGACCGCGCGGTTTCGCGCGGGCGGCGCAGCCGGTCGCCGTCCAGGACGGACGCGTGCTCGCCGGAACGGGGATCGGAGCCGGAGCGATCCTCGACGTCGGCGACGGACGCGTCGTCGCGACGTGGAAATTCCGGCGCGCGCCGGATGGCGCCGCCGCGTGGAGCCCGTGCGCGCCGCTCGCTGCGGGTGCGCTCGTCGCGTGGGCACCTCCGGAATCCGACCGGATGTACTTCCTCGACGCGAGCGATCCGTTGCCTTCTGACGCTCCGTTCACGCTGCCGCCGCGCGAGATCGGCGACGACGTCCTCCCGATCGCGGCGGACCGCGCCCGCGCGGTGTTCCTCGCGCGCTCGGGCGGCCGGACGGTGCTCGCGCGCGTGATCCCGCCGACGAACGCGCGCGCCGAGTCGCCGGCGTTGCCTCTCGCCGAGCGCTTCCCGCCCTGCGGCGCCGTCTCCGGTGCACGCGCGATCCTCGCGAGCGACCGCGCGGCCTATCTCTTCGACGTCGGCGAGGACGTGCGTCTCCTCGACGCCGTGACTCTGCCCGGACGCGACGGGAGTGTCGAAGCCGGCGTCTCCGTCAGCGGGGACCGGATCTTCGTCGCCGGCGAGCGCACGCTCTGGATCCTGCGACTCCGCTGACCCTGCGGACGCGGGCGAGCGTGGTAGTGTAGTGGAGAGTCCCGCGCGACCCGGGATCGCGGCCCTGTACCCGTTGTGTTCGGGTCCTTGCACGCGCCCGGGAACGGGCGTAGGCCTCGCACTCTCCCGCGCGAATCAGCGGGAGGATCCCCTCCGTCCCCTCGTCCGAGCCCTCCAAACCACTCTCCCCGTCCGGCCCGTTTCGCCCCGCCCATAAAAGGAAGGGCCGCACGGTGCCCGGGACGATTCGACCCGATAGAAGGAAGCCAGGCCGAGCCCGCCCCCCGCGGACGCCTCCGCCCGGCCTCCTGAAGCCCCCTCGAGGAACCCCGCCATGATCGACGCCTCCCTGGAACGCCTGCGCGCGGTGCACGCGCAGATGAAGAGCGAGCTGCACCGCGTGATCGTCGGCCAGGACGAAGTCATCGACGAACTCCTCCTCGCCGTGCTCACACGCGGACACTGCCTGCTCGTCGGCGTCCCGGGCCTGGCGAAGACGCTCCTCGTGTCGAGCCTGGCGAAGACGCTCGACCTCACCTTCAACCGGATCCAGTTCACGCCCGACCTGATGCCGTCGGACATCACCGGGACGGAGCTCCTGCAGATCGATCCGGCGACGAACGCGCGCACGTTCCGCTTCGCCGCGGGCCCCCTGTTCGCGAACGTCGTGCTCGCCGACGAGATCAACCGCACGCCGCCGAAGACGCAGGCGGCGCTCCTCGAGGCGATGTTCGAGCGGCAGGTGACTTCCGCGGGCAAGCGCCACCTCCTGCCCGACCCGTTCTTCGTCCTGGCGACGCAGAATCCGATCGAGCAGGAAGGCACGTACCCGCTGCCCGAAGCCCAGCTCGACCGGTTCATGTTCATGGTCCACGTCGGCTACCCGACGGCGGACGACGAGCGCGAGATCCTGCGGCGCACGACCGGCGGCGACGCGGTCGAGACGAAGAAGGTCGTCACGGCCGAGGAGCTGATGGACGCGCAGAACGCGGTGCGCGCGATCGAAGTCTCCGATCACGTCCTCGACTACGTGATGGCGCTGACGCGCGGCACGCGCGTGCGCTCGGAGAGCGCGCTGCCCTTCCTGCGCGAGTGGGTGACTTGGGGCGCCGGTCCGCGCGCGTCCCAGTACCTCGTCCTCGGGGCGAAGGCGCACGCCGCGCTGGCGGGCCGCCGGCACGTGGCGGTCGAGGACGTCAAGGCCGTCGCCCACCCGGTCCTGCGCCACCGGATCGTCACGAACTTCTCGGCCGCGGCCGAAGGAATCACGTCCGACACGATCATCGACCGGATGCTGCGCGAGGTGACTCCGGGCGCCGCGGTCGGCGCGGGCGTTCCAGGCGTTCCCCAGACGAACGGCTCCGGTTCGGGGCGCTAGCGCCGAGCGCCTCCGATGCCCGGAGCCGTGAAGAGCCTCGACCCGGCCGTCCTCGACCGGCTCTCCAGCCTGTCGCTGGTGGCGCGCGCCGTCGTCGAGGGCTTCATGGCCGGACAGCACCGCTCGACGCACCTGGGCAGCTCCGTCGAGTTCGCGCAGCACCGCGAGTACACGCTCGGCGACGAGCTGCGCCGCGTCGACTGGCGCGTGTTCGGTCGTTCGGACCGCCTCGTCGTCAAGCAGTTCGTCGAGGAGGAGAACCTCGTCTGCCACCTGCTGCTCGACGCCAGCGAGTCGATGTCGTACGCGTCGCTGCCGTGGACGAAGCTCGACTACGCGCGCTGGTGCTCGGCGGCGTTGACGCACCTCGTCCTCTCGAACCGGGACACCGCGGGCCTCGTCGTGTTCGACGAGGCCTACCGCACGAAGGTCCCGCCCGGCAACGGCGCGGTGCAGCGCAAGAGCATCCTCGATCTGCTCGAGGCGACCGAGGCGACCGGTCGCACGAATCTCGGCTCCGTGCTGCGCTGGATCGCGCCGAAGCTGAAGCGCCGCGGCATCGTGTGCGTGTTCTCGGACTTCTTCGACGATCCGAAGGAGATCCTGTCCGGCGTGCGCCTGCTCCTCTCCGGCGGACACGAGCCGATCCTGTTCCAGATTCTCGACCCCGAGGAGCTCGACTTCGGGTTCCAGAGCATGCTGAAGCTCGAGGGCCTCGAGCAGGCCGGCGTGCACAAGATCGATCCGCGCGCGATCCGGTCGGCGTACCTCGAGGAATTCGGGCGTCACAACACCGAGCTCGCGCGCGCCGCGCGCGCACTCTCGGTCGACTTCGTGCCGATCCGCACGTCGACGCCGCTCGAGGCGGCCCTCTCGACGTACCTCGCGCACCGGATGGCGCGGGTCCGCGGAGGCCGGCGGTGACCGCGCTCCTCGGCAGCGCGACGATCGGCGCGTGGATCGGCGGCTTCGTGAACTCGGCGCTGCTCGCGGGCCTAGGGCTCGCGGCGGTCCCGATCGCGATCCACCTCCTGAACCGCCAGCGCCACCGGCCGATGCCGTGGGCGGCGATGCGGTTCGTGCTCGCCGCGTACAAGCGCACGCGACGCCGGGTCCAGCTCGAGAACCTGCTGCTCCTCCTGCTGCGCACCGCTGCGGTCGCGCTCCTCGCGTTCGCGATCGCGCGCCCGTTCGCCGGAGAGCGCAGTCCGCTCGCGCGGCTGACGGAGAGCCGGCGCGACCTCGCGCTGATCCTCGACGGATCGGCGTCGACGGGCTACCGCGACGGCGTGGATTCCGTGTTCGAGCGCGAGGTCGCGCGCGCGAGAGAGATCCTGCGCGGACTCGACGGCGCGCGCGGCGACCGCGTGCACATGGTGCTCGCCGGGAGCTTCCCGCGGCTCCTCTCGTGGTCGAATCCCACCGAAGCCCTGTCGATGCTCGACGCGCTCGCGAGCCCGACCGACGAGCCGCTCGATCTCGCGGCGGCTCTCGCGGAAGTGCTGAAGTCCGCGCGCGAGGGCGCCGCGTCGGGCCCGAACTCGGCCCTCGAGATCCGTCTGCTCACCGACCTCCAGCGCCGTTCGTTCGCGCCTCCGGAGCCGGTCAAGGACGCTTCGGGTGCCCCGACCGCGCCGGGCTCCCGTCCGGCGCTGTACGAAACGCTCGACGGACTGGCGCAACTCGGTCTGCGCGTCCTCGTCGAGGACCTCGGTCCGCCCGAAGCCGTCCCGCCGAACCTCGGGATCGCGAGCGTCGGGACGAGCGGCGCGATCCTCGGCCCGGGATTCCCCTGCGGGATCCGCGTCGAAGTCCAGAATCACGGAGCCAGCGCACGGCACGGATCGCGCGTGACGCTCTCCGTCGACGGCGAGAGCCAGCCCGCGCAGGTGATCGACATCTCCGCGCGCGGACGCGCCGAGGCGGTGTTCACCGTGGCGTTCAAGGACTCCGGCGAGCACGTGCTCGAGGCGCGCCTCGAAGGGGATCGCCTGGCCGCCGACGACACGCGCTTCGAGGTCGTGACGGTCCCGCCCCCGCTGCGCGTGCTCCTCGTCGACGGCGCTCCCGCCGCGGCGATCGAGGAGGACGAGATCGGCTATCTGCGCGCGGCGCTCGCTCCGCCGGTCGACGACGGCGGCGTCGGTTCCCTCTCGGCCTCGCACCCGTTCGACCCGCGCGAGGCGTCGCCCGAGGCGCTCTCGACGGGCGAAGTCCGTCTCGAGGACGCCGACGTGATCTGGCTCGCGAACGTCGAGAGCCTCGCTCCCGGCGTCGTCGACAAGCTCGAACGCGTCGTCGCGGGAGGCGCCGCGTTGATCGTCAGCCTCGGCGACCGCGTGACGCCCGAGGCCTACGACGCGCGCCTCTGGCGCGCGGACGGTTCGGGACTCCTGCCAGCGGAGATCCTGCGTCGCACTGCCGTTCCTTCGCGCCGCGAGGGCTACTTCCGCGTCGCGAGCTTCGATGCGCAGTGCCCGGCGCTCTCCTTCTTCGCCGACGAGCGCTGGAAGGCGCTCCTCACCGAAGTCCCGATCTACGAGTTCTTCGCGGCGCGGCCCGGACCCGGCGCGCGCACGCTGGCGACGCTCGACGATCCCGGCTCGCATCCGCTGCTGCTCGAGCGCGCGTTCGACCGCGGGCGCGTGTTCCTGTGGACGACGACGATCGATCCGGCCTGGACGCGGCTCCCCGAATCGCCGCGGACCCTGATCCCGCTCGCGCACGAGCTCCTGCGCTACGCCGCGCGGCCGAGCGCGCCCCCGCGCAATCTCGCGCCGGGCGAGGCGCTCGTCGCCGAGTCGGCGAGCTTCCCGCGCAGCCTCGCGCTCGTGCGGCCGGACGGTTCCCGCTCCGCGATCGACGGCGTCGCGGAGGAGCTCGCGGACGGTCGCTGGCGCCTTCCCGTCATCCCGGGGAAGGACACCGAGAAGGCCGGTCTCTACAAGATCGAGATGGAGTCGGCTGGATCGCGCGCCGGATCGATCGCGTTCGCCGTGCGGCTCGACGCGAACGAAGGTGACCTCGAACGCGTCGCGCGCGAGGAGCTCGCTTCGCTCCACCCGGCTCTCGTCGCGGTGGCGCCGGGCGACGCCGGCGACCGCGGTGTCGATCCGGGCCGCTTCCAGCGCGGCGAGCTCTGGCGCGGGATCGCACTCGCCTGCCTCGCTGCTCTCGTCTGCGAAACGCTGTGGGCCGCGTGGATCGGAAGGAGGCGCAGCGCATGACCGCCGGTCTCCTCGCGCCCGCCCTGCTCGCATTCGCCGAGCTCCAGCGCACCGGCGTCCGCGAGAGCTTCCGTCTGCTCGACGCTCCGGAGCCGTGGATCGTCGTGCTCGTCGTGCTGCCGATCTGCGCGGGTCTCGCGTGGCTCGCGTACGCGCGCGAGTCCGTGTCGCCGCGCGCGCGCGTGGTCCTCTCCGCGCTGCGGTTCTCGATCCTCATCCTGCTCGTCGTCGTGCTCTTCAGGCCGGTCTTCGTCAGCCGGCGCGAGGAGATCCGCCCCGCCGAGGTCCTCGTGCTCGTCGACGATTCGGCGAGCATGCGCCGCGTCGACGCCTACGCGTCCGACGACACGACGCGCGCGGCGCTGACGGCGCTCGCGAACCACCCGGCGGAGGAGACGACGCGCCTCGATCTCGCGGCTTCCGCCGTGCGCACGAAGATCCTGCCGGCGCTGACCGAGCGCGGGTACGTTCCGCGCCTCTTCCGCTTCTCCGAGCGCCTCGACGTGCTCGCCGAAGCGGGGCTCACCGCGGCGCCGCCCACGGCGGAACCGGCGGGCGCGGCGTCCAAGGCGGTCGCGCCGGCTCTCTCCGGGCGCGGCTCGGCGACGCACCTCGGCTCCGCGCTCGCGTCGGCGCTCTCCGGGCAGCGCGGGCGCAACGTGACCGACGTCGTCATCGTCTCCGACGGTCGGAACAACGGCGGAGCGCAGCCCCTCGAAGCTGCGCGCGTCGCCGCGTCGGCCGGCATCCCGGTCCACACGCTCGTCGTCGGCGACACGCGACCCGAGCGCAACGTCGTCGTCGAGATCGCGGAGTCGCCGCCGAGCGTCCTCGAGGGCGACGAGATCGAGATCACCGCACGCGTCTCCGCGCGCGGCACGCAGGGAATCCCGCGCGCGCGCGTGATCCTCGAGGAGATCGATCCGTCCGCGAGTCCTTCCGCGAGCGCCGGCGTGCGACTCCGGCCCCTCGCCGACGACGAGGTCGAGCTCTCCGAAGCCGGGACACGCGTCGTGCTGCTCGCGCCGCCGGCCCCCCCGGACACGCGCGCGACGGAGCGTCGGTTCCGGATCAGCGTCCCTCCGATCGAGGGCGAGACCCTGCGCGACGACAACGCGGTCGAGGTCGGCGTGCACGTCGCGCCCGAGCGAGTGCGCGTCCTCTACGTCGACGCCTATCCGCGGTACGAGTACCGCTACCTGCACACGCTGCTGCAGCGCTCGGACGTCAACCTCGCCACGCAGTCGTTCCTGCTCTCGGCGACCCCCGATTTCCCCCAGGAATCGAGCCGCGACCTCCCGGCGCTCACCGCCGTGCCGACGACGCGCAAGGAGCTGCTCGACAACTACGACGTCATCATCCTCGGCGACGTCAACCCGTACTCGATCTCGCCGGACCCGGCGCGCTGCGAGGAATTCATGGCTTCCGTGCACGAGTTCGTCGAGCGCGGAGGCGGACTCGTGCTGATCGCCGGCGAGTACGACGACCCGCGCTCGTTCGTCGGGACGCCGCTCGAGGAGCTTCTGCCGGTCGTCGTCGACGCAGCCGCGGGCACGGGGATCGAAGGCACGCTGACGCGCACGTGGCGGCCGCGGCTCGAGGATCCCGCGAACCCGCACGAAGTCGTGCGCCTCCTCCCCGACGAGCGCGCGAACCGCGCGCTGTGGGAAGACGACGGCGGACTCGCGGGGTTCTACTGGTACAGCCCGGTGCTGCGCGCGAAGCCGGGCGCGCAGGTGCTCCTGCGGCATCCGGACGACGGCAACGCGAGCGGACGCTACCCGTTGCTCGTCGCCGGCTGGTTCCCCTCCGGGCGGACGCTGTTCGTCGGTTTCGACGAGACCTGGCGCTGGCAGTACCGCTTCGGCACGCGCTACCACGAGCGATTCTGGCGCAACGCCGTGCGCTGGGTGGCGCTCTCGCGGCTCCGCAGCGGGGACCGCCGCGTGCAGATCGATGCCTTGAAAGCGCGCTACGACCTCGACGAACGCGTGACGCTCGAGGCGCGCGTGCTCGACGAGGACTACCGCCCCTCGGAGCGCACCGAGCAGGCGGCGCGCCTCACGTCGCCCGACGGCACGAGCCGCGAGATCGTGCTCGAACGCGTCGCGGACCGGCCGGGCCTCTTCCGCGCGAACTTCGAGCTCGAGCGCCCGGGGCTCTACTCGGCGGCGATCGATCTCCCCGGCGAGCGCGGCGGGACCCACGTCGCGTCGACGGAGTTCGAGGTGGCCCTGCCCTCGCGCGAGAACGCCGATCCCTCGCCGGATCCGCAGACGCTCGCGGCGATGTCGGCGCTGTCCCACGGACGCGCGCTCGATCTCGCGCACGTCGGGGATCTCCTGACGGAGTTCCCCGGCCACGAGGAGCGCCGGGAGCCGATTTCGTCCGAGCTCGACGATGCGTGGGACAATTGGGGGACGCTCGCGGTCGCGCTCGCGCTCCTCGCGGGCGAGTGGGTGCTCAGGAAACGCTGGGAGCTGATCTAGAGGATCCCACGCGTGCACCTCGTCCCTCTCTCCCTGCGCTCCGCGATCGCGTGCCTCGCCGTCGCCTCCGTCGCCGCTCCCGGCGTCGCCGTGCAGGGTCGGAGTCCCTCCGCGCGACCGACGGGGGTCGCGGCCCGGCCCGCGTCGGCGCAGGATCCCGACCCGGAGGCGGAGGCGCGCCCCTTCCGGATCCCGGACCACGCCGCCGCGCGCAGCCGGATGGACCGCGCCGCGGAGCACGCCGCCGCCGGGCGGTACGGCGAAGCGCTCAGCGAGCTGCAGGCCGTGATCGAGGAACACCGCGGCGACCTGCTCGCCGCCGAGCGTCCGGTCGCGCCCGGAGCGGGCGCTTCCGCGCAACCGGTCCACCCGGGCGCCGCGCGCCGCGCGCGCGAGCGCCTGTTGCGACTCCCGCCGGAGGCGCGCGCGCTGTACCGGCAGCGCTACGAGCACGACGCGAGCCTCGCCTTCGAGCGCGCGCGCGACCGCGGGGATCGCGGCGATCTCGCCGAAGTCGCGCGCCAGTGGCCGTTGACGGAGGCCGGCCAGCGCGCCTGGTGGGCGCTCGGCGACCTCGAGCTCGAGCGCGGCGAGGTCGACAAGGCGCACGCGGCCTGGCGGCGCGCGCTCGCGGCGCTCCTCGACGAGCCCGATCTCGTGCTCGCGACCTCGACCGACTGGGCCCGCGCCGAGCAGCGTCTGCAGTCTACGGAGGGCGCGGCGAGCCCGGCGCGCGCAGGTGCTCTGCGCCGCGTCTCGTCCGCGCGCATCGCGCTCGACACCCTCGAGAGCCATCCGACGCTCGCCGCGCCGAGCCTCGCCGACGGCTTGCACCCGGTACCGGCGCTCGGAGCGCCGCGCGGACCGCTCCCCGAGCTCGAGAGCTGGCCGGAATCGCGCGACCTGCCGCAGCACCCGTTCAAGAACTCCGACGCCCTGTTCCCCGTGCGCGCGGGCGACGCCCTCCTCGTCTCGACGTCGCTGCGACTGATCGCCTTCCACGCCTGGTCGGGCGCTCTCCTCTGGGACAGCGGCGAGTGCGAGGGCTGGAGCGAGATCGTCAGCGACCGCGAGCGCGGGAAGTACTTCGAGGGGATCGACGACGCGGCCGCGATCATCGCGCCCGCGGCCGGCGGGCGCGTCGCGCTCGCGGCGCTCCAGATCCCGCTCACCTTCGTCGACAGCTTCCACTACAGCGCGAACGTGCCGGTGACGACGATCATCCCGGACCGGCGCCTCTTCGCGTTCGACCTCGAGACCGGGCACCGCCTGTGGAGCCACGATCCGCCGGCCGGGTGGGACGGCGAGTCGGGCAGCTTCGCGCAGCGGATGAGCGTCGCCGGACCGCCGATCGTGTGCGGATCGCGCGTGCTCGCCCCGTTCTACCGGCTCCAGGGCCGGATTGACTACCACGTCGGGTGCTTCGACCTCGACACGGGTGCCTTGCTCTGGTCGACGGCGCTGATCAGCGGCCAGCGGGAGCTGAACATGTTCGGCCGCGCGGAGCACGAGTTCAGCGCTCCGCCGCTCGTCGTCTCGGGGGACCGCGTCGTCGCGCTGACGCAGCTCGGCACGATCGCGGCGATCGATCTCTTCACGGGCGAGCTCCTGTGGGAGACGCTGTACGACCAGATCCCGCTCCCCAAGAACTCGATGGGCGGATTCCGCGCGCCCGCGCGTCGATCGGTGTGGCGGAACGCGCCGCCCGTCGTCGCCGACGGCGTCGTCCTGGCGACGCCCTACGACAGCATCGAGATGGTCGGCCTCGATCTCGAGAGCGGCGGCGTGCTGTGGAGCCTCCCCCACCAGACCGTCGCGGAGCTCGCCGGCGGCAGCGCGGTCGATCTGCTCGTCGGCGTGCGCGGGAACAGCGCGATCGTCAGCGGCAACGGGATCGGTGCCATCTCGGCGCCGCGCGGGCTGCGCCTCTCGCCGCCCGCGGTCGCGCGCTGGTCCTTCTCGGACGACAAGCTCCTCGACGGGATCCCGTGGCGTCCCGTCCTCGCGGGAAGTCGCGTCGTGATCCCGCTCAAGGAGGAGCGGATCGAGATCGACGCGGAGAGCGGCAGCCGTCTCGCGACCGTCCCCTGGAGCCCGGGGAAGAGCGGCGGCAACCTCGTCGTCGGGCCCGGAGAGGTGTCCTCGCTCTCGCTGTTCCGGGCGACGGGGTGGTTCGACTGGAATCTCCTGACCGAACGCGCGCGAGCCGACCTCGCCGCGCATCCGGGCGACGTCGCGCGCGCGCTCGAGCTCGGACGGCTTCTCGCGGACCGCGGCGCGTCGGAGTGGCAGCGCGGGCAATCCGACGCCGCGCGCGCGCACCTCGCCGAAGCCGAGGCGACGCTCGAGGGAACGCTCGCGGGATTCAAGGAGGGTGAGGTCTCGCCGGCCGGGACCGAGATGCACCGCGTGCTCCGCACCGAGGCCCGGTTGAAGAGCGGGCTCGCCGATCGCGCGGGGGCTCTCGCGGCGCTCCGGCGCGCGCGCGCGCTCGCGCCCGACAACGGCGCGCTGCGCGACACGCTGCTCGAGGAGCTGATCCTGCTGCGCGGGAACACCGCGGCGGACCCGCGGCGCGACGCGGCGTACGCGGACGCGCTCGCGGCGCTCGAGCGCTGCTGCGCGGACCTGCCGATCGTGTGCGACACGGCGGCGGCCGACGCCGGCGACACCGAGCGCGCTCCTGCCGCCGGAGTTCCCCGCCTCACCCCGATCGTCGGGAGCCTCGCGCGACGCGAGAGCAACCCGTGGGAGATCCCGACCGGACTGTGGGTGCTCTTCGAGCGCATCGCCGCGGCGAACGTCGCCGGCGACGCGCGCGCGGAGCTCGTCGACCTCCACGCGGTCCTCGAGCGTTACCCCGACATCGAGCTCCCGCAGGGTTCCGCGGGCTCGGTCGCCGCGGACCGCATCGCCGTCCTGATCCACGACGGGAACGCCGAGGGGTACGAGGCCTTCGAAACGCGCGCGCAGAAGCTGTACGACGAAGCGCTGAGCGCGCGCGACGGGGCGAAGCTCGCCCTCGTCGGACGCCTGTACCCGCACTCGCACGCGTCGCAGAACGCCGACGACCAGCGCCTCGCGTGGGCGATGGAGCGGGGCGACGCCGCCGCGGTCGCCGCGATCGTCCAGGCGATGCTCCCGCGCGCGTGGCATCTCGCCGACGCGACCGAACGCGAAGTGCGCGCGCTCCTGCGTCTCTCGTCCGCGATGTCGCGCGCGGGCAACCGCGAGCTCGCCGCGCAGCTCTCGAAGAACCTCGCCGTCGCCCGCGGCGGCGTGCGCTCGGACCTCGACGGCGACGGAGGCCGCACGCTCGCGGAGCTCGGCGCGGGGATCGCGCGCTGGCAGCGGGCGGACCCGACGCGCGTCCCGGGCCATTTCCGCGATCTGCGGCGCGAAGGGCGCGCGCTCACGTTCGACTGGGAGATCCTCGGCCGCGTGCCCGCCGACGACGGATCGCGCGGCGAAGGCGCCGAGCCGGCCGGCGGTCTCGAGGAGTACGCCGTGATCCGCACGTCGGACCGCGGGTTCGTGCTCGTGAACGCGCTCGTCGGTCGACCGGAGCGCGATCCGGACCTCGAATTCGCGTTCGCGGACGTGCGGATCCCCGTGCCCCAGACGCCTTTGGGAGTCGTCAATCCTCCGTGGTCGCGCCGCACGGCCCTCGCGCCCGGCCGCATCCTCGTCGCGACGGGAGCGGGCGTCTCCGCAATCGACACGCAGGGGAGGATGGTCTGGGCGTGGCGCCCCGAAGGCGCGACGCCCGCGTCCCTGACGCTCGCGTACGCGGCCGGGATCGTCGTCGTCTCGGCCGATCTCGGATCGGGACGCCGCTTCCTGCAGGCGCTCGACGTGCACGCCGGGATCGAGCTGTGGCGCGTGCCGGTCGTCGATCCCGGACTCTCGCCGGTGCCCGTGCTCTCCGCGAACAAGGTCGTCCTCCTGCCCGCGCGCAGCCGGCGCAAGGGCCTCGCGCTCGATCTCGTCACCGGCCGCGATGCGGTCGCGTTCCAGCTCGACAGCCCGGCGTCCGGCTCGACGTCGGACGACGCGTGGATCGACGGGGATCTCCTGATCGTGCCGTGGTTCCTCCAGTCGCGCGAGCCTTCGAACAACCAGGTGATCGCGATCGATCTCACGACGGGGGCGCGCGCGTGGCGCGTCGCGATCGGCGGGGATCGTCCGGACGCGGCTCCCGCGAACGACCCCGCGAGCGAGACCGATCGCGACGAGGCTCCCGATCCGCGCGAGCTCCTCGCCGTCCTGCAGCACGGCGAGCGGAGCTGGCTCCTGATCGGCCCGCCGATCAGCAGCGCCGCGGCCGGCGCCGCCCCGGCGACGACTCTCGTCGAGCTCGCGACCCATCTCGGCGCCGTGTCCCCGCTCCCGAACGTCCGGATCGCGCCGTCGGATCGCGTGTTCGGCCTGCTCGGCACCGGCCGGATCCGTCTCCCGAGCACGACGATCTTCCTCCTGAATGCGCGCGAGGGGTCCACGGAGGCGCGTGTGCGCGCCGTTGATCTCGAGAGTGGCGAGGTCTGGGTCCAGCCCCTGGTGCACGCGTTCGGCGACCTCGTCCTCCTGCGGCCGCCGTTCTCGCCCGCGCCCCAACCAGTCCTCTCGACCGACGCGGTCGCGATCGTCTATTCCTTGAACTCCAAAACCGGCATGTCGTTCCCGACGTTCGTCGAGTGCTTCGATCGCGGCAGCGGCCGCGATCTCGGCAGCCTTCCGATGTCGCCGGCCATGGGACGATGTGATGCGATCAAGCTGTACCCGCTCGGCGCCGGACTCCTCGTCCGGGGCCAGAGCGGACTCGAGGTGCTCCGATGATTCCCACTGGGCTCTTCTCGCTCCTTCCCGCGGCTCTCCTCGCGTTCTCCGGCACCACGCAGCAGGCCCCGCCCGCCGACGACGGTGCGGCGGCGATCGTCGTGACGCCCGAGCACAGCCGCGCCGTCGAGCGCGGACTCGCGTGGCTCGCCGCGAACCAGTCGGCCGACGGCGCCTGGATCGCGAAGATCGGCTACAAGCTGAACAACGACTACAACCACACGTCCGAGGACCGCGGACACCTCGGCGTCACGTCGCTCGCGTGCATGGCGTTCCTCGCCGGCGGCCACCTCCCCGGGCGCGGCCTGTACGGCCCGAACGTCGAGCGCGGTCTCAATTTCGTCCTCTCCTGCGTGCAGGAGGACGGGTACATCACGCGCTCGGGCTCCAGGATGTACGACCACGCGTTCGCCACGCTCTTCCTGGCGGAAGTGTGCGGGATGACGCACCGCGAGGACGTCGAGGCGCAGCTGCAGAAGGCGGTCGACTTCATCGTCAAGTCGCAGAACGACGAGGGCGGCTGGCGCTACGAGCCGTACTCGCGCGAATCCGACATGTCGATCGTCGTGTGCCAGGTGATCGCGCTGCGCGCCGCGCGCAACATCGGCATCCGCGTCCCGAAGTCGACGGTCGACCGCGCCGCGAAGTACGTCGTCGGGTCCGCGTACACGCGCGAGCAGCGCGGCGACGTCCAATCCGTCTATCCCCCGCGCGACTTCGGGACCGAGATCGGCACGTTCCGCTACCAGAAGGACGTGAAGTCGCGCACCTCGTTCCCGTTGACGGCGGCCGGCGTCACGGCGCTCCACGGCCTCGGCGTCTACTCGGACGACCTGATCCGCAAGGGGCTCGACTACCTCTCGCACGACCTCGCGCGCTTCGACCAGATGCCTTCGCTCGAGAGCCCGGTCTCCGAAGGCCACTACTATTTCTGGTACGGCCACTACTACGCCGTACAGGCGATGTACACGGCCGGGAGTCCGTACTGGGAGCCGTACTTCGAGGAAGTGCGACGCGTCCTGCTCTCGATCCAGCACGAGGACGGATCGTGGCCGAACGCGGTCGGCCCGGGTCCGGCGTTCGGAACGGCGATGGGTGTCCTGATCCTCGAGATCCCGTACCGGTTCCTCCCGATCTTCCAGCGCTGAGTCGATGAACCACGGAGCGAACATCCTGCGAGTCCTCGATCGCCTGCACGCGCGGGTGACGCGACTCGTCTGGATCCACGGCCTCTCCACGGTCGTCGGGGCAACCGCCGCGCTCCTGCTCCTCGATTTCGTGCTCGACTGGACGATGCACGTGCCGCGCGGAGTGCGCTGGGTCCACCTCTTCCTGCTGGGCGCGCTGCCGACGTACATCGTCCTGCGCGCCCTCGTCCGGCCCTTGCGCGCGCGCCCCGACTCGACCGCGTGCGCCGTCCTCATCGAGCGCGCGAACCCCGAGCTGAAGCAGCTCCTCGTCACGGCGGCCGAGCTCGCGCAGGGAACGCGCACGGTCGCCGATCCCGAGATCGCCTCGGGAATCCTCGCCGAGGCCGAGCTCGCCGCGACCCGGATCGACGTCTCGCGCGCGGTCGATTCCCGCGGCCCGCGGTTCCGCTTCCTCGTCGGCTCCCTGTCGGGCGTGCTGTGCGCCGCGGTCCTCCTCGCCAATCCGACGGCGTCGCGGGTGTTCTTCATCCGGCTCTTCGGAGGCGACGCGGCCTGGCCGCAGCGTACGCACCTCACGATCGAAATCTCGGCGACCGGAACCGCGCCGTCGCCGGCCCCCGCGCGCGGAGAGCAGCTCGAAGTGCGCGTGGCGCGCGGATCCGACGTGCCCGTCGTCGTGCGCGCCGAGGGCAAGGTCCCCGACGAGGTGACGCTCCACTTCACGGGCGGGCAGCGCGCGGTGCTCACCGCGTCGGGCGGCGACACCTTCCGGACCCTTCTGCGCTCCGTGCAGGAGGACGTCGTCCTCTACGCGACCGGCGGCGACGACACGGACGAGGACCCGAGCGTGCGGCTCGTCGTGCTGCGGCCGCCCGACATCGTCGGACTCGCGGTCGACGTCGACCCGCCGGCGTACAGCGGGATGCGCCGCGACACGCTCGACGGCGGCGACGCCGAGATCCTGGCCGGGAGCAAGGTCGTCGTGCACGTGCTCCCCGATCCCGCCGACGCGACCGGCAAGGCGCGCCTGCTCCCCGAGGATCGCGTGCTCGACCTCGTCGCGTCGCCGTTCCACCGGGGCGGCGCGAAGGCGGACGCGACGCCGGATCCGACGGGGCTCGCGTTCGAGATCGCGCCCGAGAAGACGCTGCGCTACCGCATCGAGCTCGTCGACGCCTCCCGGCTCTCGAACCCGGATCCCGGCCTCTTCGCGATCACGGTCGTCGAGGACCGCGCTCCCGAGGTCGAGATCCTCGCTCCCGGTCGCGGCGACTTCGACACCGTCCCGGGAGGTGCCATCTCCCTGCGCGCCCGCGCGCGCGACGATTTCGGGATCGCGCACATGGCCGTCGCCGCGAATCCGACGGGCGACACCGGGACACCGGCGTTCCAGCGCGAGCTCGAATGGGCCCTCGTCCCGCGCGACGAGCGCAGCGAGATCGACCGCGGAGCCGATCCGGCGGGCGGACGCGCCGGAGCCCCCGTCCGCGCCTCGTCCTCGACGTTCCGCGCCGTAGCGCGGGCGCGTTCGCGGCTCGAGATCGCCGACGTCGCGGGTTCCGGGGGGACCGCGGTCGGCTCGCAGATCGAGCTCAGCGTCTCCGCCACCGACAACCGGGAACCGACCGCGCACGAGGGCAAGAGCGCCGCGCTGCGCATCCGCATCGTCTCGCCCGACGAGTACCTGCGCCGCCTCCAGGACCGCCTCGGGCGCGCGCGCGCCGCGGCGGCGACGCTCTCGGAGCTGCAGCGCACCAAGCAGCGCCGCACGCAGGAGCTGATCGCCGGTCTCGAGAGCGATGCGCTCCTCTCGGGCGATTCCGCGGACGAGATCTTCGCCGCCGCGACCGGCGAGCGCCGCGTCGAAGGCGACGCGCGTTCGCTCTCCCGCGACCTGTGCTCCGCCCTCGAAGGGGTCCTGTACGCCCGCGTCGACGACCGCGCGGCGCCGCTGCTCGAGAAGGTCGACGCGCGCCTCGCGGACTCGGACCGGACCTTCGACGCGGAAGCCTGGCGCGAGATCGCGTCGGACGAGCGCGCGGCTTCGGGAGCGCCCTCGGGCCTCGCCGACCGGTTGCTGCGCATCGCGGGCCTCGCGCTCGAGGTCAGCGAAGCGGATGCGCCCGCCGCGACGGCGGCTCTCGCGCGCGCGCAGGACACGCGCGATCCGGCGCGAGTGCACTCCGAGCTCACCGCGGCCGCGACGAGCCAGAAGGCCGTGGTCGACAAGATCGAGAATCTGCTGGAAATGCTCGCGGAGTGGGACAATTACCAATCGGTCCTCAGCCTCACGCGGGACATCCTGAACGGGCAGAAGACTCTCCAGGAGCGGACGAAGACCTTCGCGAAGGATCACTGAGCGCGACGACCGCGGAAGCGCCGATAAGAAGAGGAGCGAGATGGAATCGAACCCGACGAGAACCGACCGACGCGCGCGCTGGAGCCTCTCCACCGTGCTCGGCGCAGCCGTCCTGCTGGCCGGTTCGATGCTCCCCGCGCACGCGCAACAGCCCGGCGGCTCGAGCCGCGAGCGCTCCGGCCTCGCCGACGACCAGGCGCTCCTCCAGCGCCAGCTCGCGAGACTCCGGCAGACGATGGAGCTCCTCGCGACGCGCTTCGAGGCCGAGGGCCGCACGCACGCGGCGAAGCTCCTGCGCGACGGCCTGGCGCAACTCGGCGTCCGGGCGCCCGAGCAGGGATCGAAGACCGTCGACGAGCTGATGGGCGGCGCGAAAGCGAGCCTCGACTCGGGCCAGACCGTGCAGGCCGTCGAGGTGCAGGAGTCCGTCGTCAAGAGCCTCGAGAAGCTGTACGCGATCCTGACCGACCGCCAGGGACTCGACGACCTCGAGCACTCCCTCGACGCGCTCAAGAAGCTCCAAGCCGAGCTCTCGGCGCTCGCGGACCAGGAGAAGGAGCTGCACCAGAAGACGACGGCGCTCGAGCAGAGCACGGCCTCGCCGGACCGCAAGGACCTCGAGCAGCAGATCCAGAAGGCGATCGACGCCCAGCGCGCGCTGCTGAACCGCACCGAGGCGCGTGCACGCGAGAGCGGCGAGATGGAGCTCGCGGCGATCGCGCGCGAGCTCGAGGCCCTCGCCGCGCGGCAGGCGACCGATCGCGCGGTGCTCGAATCGTGGAAGCCCGGCGAGAAGTCCGCTCTCGAGGCGGCTTCACCTTCGCTCGAGCACGCCGCCGAGCGCGCGGCGGCGGCGCAACGCCTCGCGCAGGCCGCGCGCGAGCTGCGCCAGGCGGCCGCGGCCGCGCGCGACGCGAATTCCGACGTCGCCGCCGCGCAGCGGGACCTCGAGGCGTCGGCCGCGCGCGAGCAGCGCCGCGAGAAGGCCGCGGGCGAGAGCGACGCGCGCGCGTCGAAGGCGCTCCAGGCGGCAGCGCAGGCTCTCGCGCAGGCGCCCGCCAATCCGCAGGGGCGCGAGGAGGCCGCGCGCTCGCTCGAGGAGCAGGCGACGGCGCTCGAGAAGGCCGCCGAAGCGGAGCTCGCCGTCGCGCGCGAGCAGCACCAGGCCGCCGACGCGAGCCTCGCCGCGATCGCCGAGCACAAGACCGCCGCGGGAGAGGTCGCCCAGAAGGCGCGCACGGCGCTGCAAGCCGGCGCGGTCCCGGACGGGAGCAAGCCGTCGTCGGACAAGAGCCTCGAAGCGCGCGCGGACGCCGAGGCCCAGGCCGCGTCCGACGCCGGCCGGAAGCTCGCCGCGGGTCTCGAGGAGCAGGCGACGCTGCCGAAGGCGCTCGCGACGTCGCAAGCCGGCGCCGCCGAGGACGCGCAGCGCCTCGCGCGCGCGCTCGAAGCCCGACCGGAGGGGCAGTCCGGCCCAGGGAGCGAGGCGAAGAAGGACCTCGCCGATGCGGCCGAAGCGCAGAAGAGCGCCGCGGAGAGCGCGGCCAAGGGCGACGCGGAGCAGGCCGCGGCCGCCGCCCGCGACGCGGAGCAGCGGCTCGCCGCGGCGCGCGAAGCGCTCGCGCGCGCGCGCTCGGGCGAGGCTCCCGGCGCACCGAAGAAGGACGCCGAGCGCGCCCTCGCCGGCGAGCAGGCGGCCCTCGCGAAGTCGCTCGAAGCGATCGAGCCGAAGGCCGCCGCCGCGGAGCAGGGTGCGTCCCAGAGCTCACCCTCCGCGCAGAGCTCCCCTTCGGGCTCGAAGAGCGAGAGCGGGTCGAAGAGCGAGAGCGGCTCGAAGAGCGCGCTCTCCGCGGCGAAGAGCGCGATGCAGTCCGCGTCGAAGAGTCTCGAGCAAGGCAGCTCCTCCGCGGCCGCGGAAAAGCAGCGCGAAGCGCTCGAGCACCTCGAGCAGGCCGCGGACGCGGCGCGCAAGAGCGCCCCCCTGACGCGTACCGAGGACCGCGCCAAGGCGGCCGAGCTCGCCGCGGAGCAGGAGAAGATCAAGAACGAGCTGCTCGAGCTCGCGCGGCGCAACCAGAAGCGCGAGACCGCGAAGCCGAGCCCGAGCCTCGCGCAGGCGGGCGCGAGCGCCGCGAAGGCGAAGGAGTCGCTCGACGCCGGGGACACGGACGAGGCGCAGAGCTCCGAGGAGAACGCCGAGCGGAAGATGCGCGAGGCGATGCAGCAGCTCTCCGAGGAGGAGGAGCAGTACCAGAAGCTGCGCGCCGAGGAGCTGCTCTTCAAGGTCGCCGAGCAGGTCAAGGCGATGCTCGAAGGACACCGCGAGCTCATGAAGGAGACGGTCGAGATCGACGGCGCGCGCAAGCCCGGCGAACCTGCGACGCACACGCAGCGCCTGCGCCTCCGCAAGCTCGCCAAGAACGAGGAAGGCTTCGCCGCGCGCGCCGCGGAAGTCGAGAAGGCGATCCGGGCCGAGGAGAGCCTCGTGTTCGCCGAGGTCCTCGACGAAGCGGGTCGCGATCTCCTGCGCGTCGCGCGGGATCTCGGCGAGGAGGGCGGCTACCAGAGCGGCGACCGCGTCCAGGCGCTGCAGCAGGACGTCGAGCAGGGACTTTCCTGGCTGTACGACGCGCTGCAGATCGAGAAGGAGCGCCGCCGCCAGGAACAGAGCCAGTCGTCGCAGGGAAACCAGCAGAAGGGCAAGAACCGGCTCGTGCCCGACGCCTCGGAGCTGAAGCTCCTGCGGCAGCTCGAGGTCGAGAACCTCGACAGCCTGGAGAAGTTCAAGGCCGCCCACCCGGAGATCCCCGAGGGTCGCGAGACCGATCCGCTGCTCTTGGAGGACCTCGCCCGCCTCGCGAACCGCCACCAGCGCACGAGCGATTTGTTCGAGAAGTTCCGAAAACGATTGGGCCTTCCGGATCCGCCCTCCCAGGAGCCATGATGGGGTCCGCGATGCCTGCCACGGAGAGAACCATGAACACGTTCTGGTCGATGCCCTCGGTTCCGATGCTCCTCGCCGCGGCGGCGATCCTGCCTCTGCGCGTCGACGATCCGAAGCACCCGCACGGGGAGATCCCGGTGCCGCTCCCGGGCATCACCGGAGACGCGAACGATCCGCACGCGGAGATGCGCCGGCTGTTCGGGAAAATCGAGCGCGAGCTGCGCGACATCGACCGGCTGCTCGCCGACGCGAGCGCCGGCGGCGCCGACGGAGCGACCGCCGAAGCCAAGAGCAAGGCGACGGCCGCGGTCCAGGGACTCAAGGACCTGCTCGCGACGTCCGAGGAACGCGGGAAGTCCGTCGTCGCGGGGATCGACCGCATCCTCGAGCTCGCGCAGCACGAGCCCTGCTCGTCGAGCTCGTGCGAGAGCGCCGGCGGCATGTGCAAGAACTCCGGCTCCTCGGGTTCGTCGAGCAAGGACGCGAAGAAGGGCAACGGCAAGACCGAGCCCGGCGACAGCGACCCGACGCCCGGCAAGAGCCCGCTCGATCGCCAAGGCGAGAACTCGACGCAGCGGGAAGCGACTCCGCAGGCACCCGATTCGGCCCAGGCGCAGAAGGATCGCGAGCAGCAGGGACAGCCGAAGCCCTCCGGAACTCCGAAGGGCAACGACGCTTCGAAGACCGCGGCCAAAAACAACCCGGCGAATCCTCCGGGTTCCTCCCCCACCGACGCGCCGCACGCGGGCGCCTCGGCAGTCGACAAGTGGGGCGACCTCCCCGTCCACGTCCGCGACGTCTTCCGTGCCCAGGGCGGCGGCGACATGCCCGCGCAGTACCGCGATTGGATCGACGCCTACTACCGCCGGATGGCCAAGCGCAGCGGTTCCTGAGTCTCGCGCTCGCGGCGCCGATCGTCTTCTGCCCGTTGCCAACGGCCGAAGGCTCGGCGCGGGAGCGAGTCGGGTTCCAGGTTCGCGCGGGTCCACCCGAGCAGGAGCCCCGCGCGCCGCGCGACGTCCAGGACGCGCTTCCGCTCGCGCAGGGCGCGCGTGACGCGGCGCGATCGGCGCTCGACCGCGGCCTCGTCTGGCTCGCGAAGACCGCGACGACGAGCCCGGACGGATCCCTCCCGCGCGCCGGCGCGCGCGATCCCGCGCCGGTCGCCGCGACGGCGCTCGCCGCGCTCGCGTGGATGGCCGGAGGGAACGCGCCGGACCGCGGGCCCCAGGGCGTCGAGCTCGGTCTCGCGATCGACTGGATCGCCGCGCACACGGACCTCGATCCCGAGTCGGCGACGCGCGGCTACATCTCGCTGCACGGCGACGGTCTCTCGCGGATGCACGGGCACGGTCTCGCGGCGCTCGCGCTCACCCAGGCGGCGAGTCTCTCGCCGAAGAGCGAGCGCGGCGCGCGGATCGAGCGCTCGCTGCGCGCGGCGATCACGTGCATCGAGAAGACGCAGGGAGTCGAGGGCGGCTGGTGGTACGAACCGCGCAAGTCGCTCGAGCACGAGGGCTCGATCACCGTCTGCGAGGTCCAGGCGCTGCGCGCGGCGCACAACGCCGGCTTCCAGGTCGATTCGCTGACGATCTCGCGCGCGCTCGACTACCTCGCGCGTTCGCAGAAGCCGGACGGGTCCTTCCGCTACGCGCTCGGCGACGACCGGTCGACGCTGGCGCTCACGGCGGCGGCGATCGCGACGCTGAACGCGGCCGGGAAGTACGAGGGCAAGCCGCTCGAGGAGGCGTACGGCTACCTCTTCCGCGGACTGTCCGCGCGCGAGAACTGGATGGCGTCGCACCCCGCCGCGCCGCTCGAGGATCGGCGGCTGCCCGAGGAGCGCGACGAGCGCCACGCCTGGTGCGGCTTCTACGAGCGCCTCGTCCTCGCGCAGGCCTTGTGGCAGTGCTCCGATCACGACGCGTTCGACCGCTGGGCCCAGGCCGAGGCGAAAGGTCTCCTCACGAGCCAGCGCGAGGACGGGTCGTGGCACGACGAGCGCTTCGGCGACGCGTACGCGACGGCGACGAATTGCCTCGTCCTGGCCCTTCCCGAGGGCCTGCTGCCCATCTTCCAGCGCTGAAGCAGCCGCAGCGCCCCGTCGCCGGCCGCACTCGCGACAGCGTGCTAGACTTCGATTCATGCTTCCCCGCATGCTCGCAGTGCGTTTCGTAGCGGTTTTCTCGCTGCTTTCCCTGTCCCCCGCGACGTCGGCGCAGAGTTGCGCGAAGACTTTCGGCCCGATGGGGCCCGAGATCCGTCCCGCGGAAACCCTCGTCGGCGACCAGGTGTCGTCGCGCGTGGCGCGCGGCCCGAACGGCTGGGTCGTCGCCTGGAGCGACACCCAGGACGTGTACGCGCGCCGGTTCGATCTCGACCTCCGGCCGACGGGTCCCGAGTCCGTCGTCGACACGTTCTTCAACCAGGATGCGCAGGACGAGCCGGCGATCGCGTTCGGCTCGACGGGGAACTTCCTCGTCGCGTGGACGGACCACCACGGCTACGACGGCTCGGGTCTCGGCATCATGGCCCGCATCTACGATTCGAACGGGGCCTCGGTCACCAGCGAATTCGTGGTCAATTCGACGACCAGCTCGTCGCAGTTCCATCCCGCCGTCGCCCCGACTCCCTCCGGCGGCTGGGTCATCGCGTGGACCGGCGACAGCGACGGCAACGCCTACATCCGCATCCTCTCGGCCAACGGCGTCTTCCTGTCCGGTGACGTCGCCGTGAACACGTACCGGCCCGGCTCGCAACGCGACGTCTCGGTCGCCGTGAACCCGAGCAGCGTGATCTTCGCGACGTTCGTCGACTTCTCGAGCCACGGCGGCGTCGGCACCGGCTCGAACCTGTACGCGCGGATGTTCAGCTCGACGGGGACGCCGCTCCAGACTCAGGAGTTCCTCGTCCCGACGGCGCCCTCGAACGGGGACCAGTTGAACCCGTTCGTCGCCGCCGACGGGCTCGGCCGCTTCCTCGTCGTCTGGGAGGACCAGCTCGCCGACGGCTCGGGGAGCGGGATCGTCGAGCGCGTCTTCGACCACAACGGCGTTCCCTTCCTCCCCGAAGCGCTCGTGAACACGACGCTCGGCGGCGACCAGACGACTCCCGCCATCGCGGTCGACCAGATCGGGCGGGCGATCGTGACCTGGACGGACTTCTCGGCGGGCGCCGCGAGCCCGGCGATCCGCGCGCGCCGCTACAACGGGCAGGCGAATCCTTTCGGACCCGACTTCGTCGCGAACGAGTTCCCACCCATCGGGACGATCTCCGCGGTCCCCGTGATGGACTTCAGCGGCACGGACATCGTGCTCGGCTACCAGGGTCCGGGCGCGCAAGGCAACGGCGTCGACGTGTACGTGCGCCAGTACAAGTCGACGAGCGGGCCGCACGTCTACTGCACTGCGAAGGTGAACAGCCAGGGGTGCACGCCGACGATCGGGTTCGCCGGCGATCCGAGCGCGACGTCGGGGGCTCCGTTCCTCATCACGGGCACGAACATCATCAACCAGAAGCTCGGGCTCATGTTCTACGGGTACGACTCGTCGTTCACGCCGTTCCAGGGCTCGACGATCTGCGTGAAGCCGCCGCTCCGGCGCATGCCCGGACAGAACTCGGGCGGATCGATCAGCGGCAACGATTGCTCGGGGACGCTCTCGACGGACTTCAACGTGCGCATCCGCAGCGGGTCCGATTCGCTGCTCGTCCCCGGCGCGACGATCAGCACGCGCTGGTACTATCGCGACCCGCACGACGCGGCCGGCTACGGGACCGGGCTCACGGACGCGTTGCGGTTCGCGATCTGCCCCTGATGCCGCCGACTCCATGACGAGGCTCGCACTCTTCGCGCTCGGATGCGCCGCCGTGCCGGCGCTCGCCGCCGCGCAGACCTGCCCCGACACCTTCGGCCCGATGGGTCCGAGCATCCGTCCCTCCGTTTCCGTCGCGTGGGACCAGGTGTGGAGCGTGCCCGCGCGCGCGCCGTCGGGCTGGACGTTCGCGTGGAGCGAGGGCAACGACATCTACGCGCGACTCTTCGACCCGGATCTCCTGCCCTTGTCCGGCGCGTTCCGGGTGAACACGCTGCTCGACCAGGACACGCAGGACGAGCCCGCGATCGCCTACTCGACGACGGGGACCTTCCTCGTCGCGTGGTCCGAGCGCCACGGCTACGACGGCTCCGCGATGGGCGTCTTCGGACGCATCTTCGACCCGAGCGGCGCGCCGCTGACGCCCGAGTTCGTGCTCAGCTCGATCACCTTCGCGTCGCAGTGGCGGCCGCTGGTCTCGCCGACGCCGACCGGAGGCTGGGTCGTCGCCTGGTCCGGGGACAACGACGGCAACGCCTACATCCGGATCCTGGACGGGAACGGCGCGTTCCTGACGGGCGATCTCGAGGTGAACACGTACGTCTTCGACGCGCAGGTCGACCCCGCCGCCGCGTCGAATGCTAGCGGGACGATCTTCGTCGCGTTCGTCGACTTCTCGAGCCACGGCGGCGTCGGATCCGGCCTCAACCTGTACGGCCGGACCTACACCGCCGCCGGAGTCCCGCGCGAGGGCACGGAGTTCCTGCTCACGAACGTGCCCGCGAACGGCGACCAGCGCGAGCCGCGCGTCGCGGCGGACGGGACGGGGCGCTTCTTCGTCGTGTGGGCGGACGAGCTCGCCGACGGCTCGGGCTACGGCATCCTCGAACGCGTGTTCGACGCGAACGGCTCGGCCGTGGGCCCGGCGTTCCTGGTGAACACGACGACGGCCGGCGACCAGCGCCTGCCCGGGATCGTCGTCGACACGCTCGGCCGGGCGGTCGTCGCCTGGGAGGACTATTCCCTCGGTGCCACGAGCCCGAGGATCCGCGCGCGCCGGTTCGACGCGGCCGCGAACCCGCTCGGCCCGGATTTCGTCGTCAACGACTCGCCTTCGGTCGGCGCCGTCCTCGCCGAGCCGGCGATGGACGCGGCGGGCAGCGATCTCGTGATCGGGTACCAGGGCCCGGGCGCGCCGGGAAACGGCGTCGACGTGTTCGCGCGCCACTTCGAATCGAGCCCCGGACCGCAGATCTACTGCGCCGGCAAGTTGAACAGCCTCGGCTGCATGCCCTCGATCGCGTTCAGCGGCACGCCCAGCGCGAGCTCGGGCAGCCCGTTCACGATCACCGCGAACCGTGTCCTCAGCCACAAGCTCTCGCTGCTCTACTACGGCTACGGCTCCGCGTTCACGCCGTTCCAGGGCGCGACGATCTGCGTCGCCGCACCGCTCAAGCGCATGGCGATCCAGGACTCGGGCGGGAACGCCGGGCTGGACTGCTCGGGCACGCTCGCGACCGATTTCAACGCGCGCATCCAGAGCGGCGTCGACGCCGGGCTCGTCCCCGGCGCCATCGTGAGCGCGCGCTGGTACTACCGCGACCCGCAGGACCCGGCCGGGTTCTCGACGGGTCTCACGAACGCGATCCGGTTCGCGATCTGCCCCTGATCCCGAGGCGGAAGTGCGGATCCGCGCACGCGGGCGAGCGCCTGTGCATCCCGCGACCTCGCCCGGCCGGTCGCCGGCGGTGGCACGCCTTGTGCGAAGCCGTGGCGCCGCTCCCCTGCTACCCTGGGGACGCCCCCCGCGAGGAGAACGAGACCATGCGCGCAACGAACCGTTCCGGACGATTCCCGGCCATCCTGATCGCAGTGCTCGGCGTCGTCTCGACCGCAGTCGCCTCGGAAGATACCGGCGTCCGCCGGATCCTCCATCTCCAGAACGGACAGACGATCCGCGTCCTCTCGCGCGCGAAGGACGGCGGATGGGAGTACCACGGCAAGGGCGGCTGGAAGGCGCTCGCGCCCGGCGCGGTCGTCGCGGCGGAGCTCGAGAGCGACGTCCTGCGCGACTGGAACACGAAGAAGGCCGCGAGCGCGCCCGCGGACGTCGCCGCGCGCACGAAGCTCGCGGACTGGGCGCTCTCGGCCGGTCTCGCCGCCGAAGGGCTCGACGAGATGACCGCCGTGCTCGCCCTCGAGCCTGATCGCAAGGAGGCGCTCGATTCGCTCGCGGTGCACGCCGACGTCATGACCGTCCCCGCGCTGGACGCCTCCGCCGAGCGCCGCGACGAATCCGTCAAGGCGCTCCTGCGCTTCGGCGCCTCGGTCCCGGGTGCCGCGCGCGAGCTCGCGGTCCTCGAGCTCGGCAAGCTCCCGCGCGACGCGGAGCTCTCGAACCTGCTCCTCTCCGAGCTCCGCTCGAACATCGTCACGCGCCGCAGCTTCGCGACGCTGGCGCTCCGCCGCCTGCTCCCGGGGGAAGCGGTCAAGCCGCTCGTCCTCCACGCGGTGCTCGATCCCTCGGAGGAAGTCCGCCTCGGCTCGGCCCTCGCGCTCCGCGCGGTCGACGAGCCTGGCGTCATCGTCCCGCTCGTGCGCGTCCTCGAGAAGAGCCCGTCCTCGGAGCTCCGCCACAACGCCGCCGTCGCGCTCGGCGAGATGGGCTACGCCGCCGCGGTCGAGCCGCTCGTCGCGCGCCTCGCCGCCGCCGCCTCGGACGCGGGCAGCGCGGGTCGGGTCCCCCACGCGAACATCTTCGTCGGGCGACAGGTCGCCTACATCCAGGACTTCGACGTCGAGGTCGCGCAGTTCCAGGCCGTCGCCGATCCGAAGGTCAACGTGTTCATCGAAGGATCGACGCTCGACGCCGCGGTCGCGGGCGTGCAGAACGTCGACGTCTCCGTCGAGGTCGCCGCGGCGCGCGGCGCGCTCGAGAAGCTGACGCACGTCTCGCCGGGCAAGACCTCCAAGGCCTGGCTCGCGTGGTGGCAGGCGAACGGGTCGAAGTGGCGCAGCGAGGATCTCTCGCGCTCGCCGCGCACCGAGGGTGCAGGCACCCCGGGCGTTTCGCGCGGCTGAGTCGGCGCCGGCGGGGTCAGCGCTTCGTCAGGCCGAACACGAGCTCGAGCGCGATCAGGCCGATCACGATCCACTCGAGGACCTCCATACGGAGGCTGCTCGAGCGGTCGTGCACCTTCTGGTAGATGCTCTCGATCGTCTCGAGCTTGCGCAGGATCCCGGCGTTCCACTCCGAGAGGCGGAAGCGCTGGGACGCGGCGCGGTAGACGCGCGCGAGGTACTGGTCGCCGAGCAGCTTGAGCGCGTTGCCGACGCGCTCGAACAGGATCGCGCCGTCCACCTGGAAGCGCGCGACCTTGGCGAGATCGACGCGCATCCTGCGTTTCCGGAGGAACGCGCTCCATCCGCTCTCCGCCTGCAGGACCTCGTACGAGCGGTCGAGCGCGCGGTCGAGAGCGAGGTCGAGGAAGCGCATCTCGAGGAGCTGGAGATTCGCGAACTCGAGCACGGAACGGACGTCCTCGGGCTCGCGGTCGACGAGCAGCGCCGCGTTCCAGTCGACCAGCGCGACGTCGTCGCATCCGAACGAGACGCGCGCGGACATCGCCTCGGAGACTTCCTGCTCCGAGAGTCGGTCGCGTTCGGATCGCAGGAGGCGCGCGGTCTCCCCAGACCGTGTGGTCCACAGCTCCTCGAGCTCGATCCCGTCCGTGAACTCCTGGACCTGGAAGATCAGGAAGTCCTCCGTGATGTCGTCGATGTTCGGGCGGTCGACGGCGCTCTCGATCACCGTCAGCAGGTGCGCGACGCGCGTCCGCGAATCGTCGCGGAACTGCTCGGTCTCCGAGAGGACGCAGGAGAGCGCGATCATGTCCTCGAACGGCCCTTCGAACGGGATCGTGTAGCGGACCGAGACGCCGCCGAAGTCGTAGACCGTCACTTCGACGGTCGACGACGTGCACCGGCCGGCGATCTCGAGCGCGGAGATCTCCTGGATGATCCGGAGCGGCGGCGGATCGAACTGGAAATAGCTCGGTGCGTGGCCCTTGTGCTTGATCTTCGCCGTCTCGGTCATGTCGGTCACGTGCTGGCGGCAGCGCGCGAGGTCGACCGAGAGCCCGACGTCGAACGCGAAGACGACGTGGACGAGGCCCGTGCGGACGGAGAGTTCCTTCGTTCCGGTCACGAGGAACCCTAGTGCGCCGGCGGCACCCGGATCTTGACGTTCCGGAATTCGACCGTGTCGCCGTGGTCCTGCAGCGCGATGTGGCCCTTCGCGTTCTTCCCGTAGCCGGGCATCGACGCGAACTTGCTCGCCGCGACGAGCTCCTTCCATTCCGTCGACCCGAGCTCGTATTCGAGGAGCTTCTTCCCGTTGAGCCAGTGCTCGACGTGGGATCCCTGGACCAGGATGCGCGCCGAGTTCCACAGTCCCACCGGCCGCGTCGCGTCCCACTTCGGCGCGTTCAGGGCGTAGTTGGATCCCGCCGACGTGCGCGGGTCCTTGCCGTCGGGATGGTGCTCGTTGTCGAGGATCTGCATCTCGGGGCCGGTCTCCCAGACGTACCCGTGATCCTCGCTGACGTGGAAGAACACGCCGCTGTTGCCGCCTTCCGCGATGCGCCAGTCGAGAGCGAGCTCGAAGTCGCCGAACTCCTCGTCGGTGACGAGGTCGCCGGCCTCGCCCGCGCGGCCGAGCACGCCGTCCTTCACCTGCCAGCCCGCCGGCGCCGCCTTCGCCTTGTACCCGCGCCAGCCGTTCGTCGTCTTGCCGTCGAACAGGAGGCGCCAGCCCTCCTTCGCCTCGGCTTCCGTCAGCGCGTTCTGCGGACGCGGCGGCGGAGGCGGGAGCACCGTCACGGGCGACCCCGCCGGGATCCGGTTCAACGTGTACCAGGCCTCCGTCGACCACAGCGTGCGGCCCGAGCGCGCGACGAGCGGTCCGACGATGTGCAGGTAGACGACGTGGTCGGGTTTGAGGCCGTCGATCCTCAGGAACGCGGTCTTCCGGTCGGCGGAGATGCTCGCCGCGACGCCCTTCAGCTCCTCGAGGTCGACCTTCGGACCGCCGTACTCGTCGGTCGGCACGTAGCGCCACTGCTCGACGTGCCAGTTCTCGCGCTCCCAACCGACGTCCTCGGCGAGGGGCTCGGTGAACTCGACGTCGAATCCGTCGCTGCGCGCGCGGACAGCAAGGAGTTCGAACGTGGGCTTGCCGTTGTACTTCAGGCGCTGGAGCCCGAAGCGCTTCTTCCCTTCCTGTCCCCAGTTGCCCGTCGACCCGATCCCGCCGACGTAGAGCGCGCCGTCCGGTCCCCACGAGCTCCGGTTGATCCCGGCCTCGAGCCCCTGCGACCAGCGGAAGATGCAACCCTGCCACACGCCGTCGACCTTCTCGACGAAGTCGCGCTTGACGCCTCCGTGCGTCACGTCGCCGTGGCACATCTGGCCCGAGTACGGTCCGACGCCGGGAGGGATCAGGGTCGGATTGCTCGGGCTGTTCCCGATCTCGTTCTGCGGCATCCACAGGACCGGCGGCGTCACCGCGAGGTCCGCGGCCTTCTCGAGGAGCACCGCGCGCGATCCGTAGAACGCGCCCTTCTCGAGATGGAGGAGCTTCGAGGAAGGCAGCCAGTCGCCCTGGTTGTCCGTGAGGAAGATGTCGCCGCCGACTCCGAAACCGATCCCGTTCGGCGTGCGCAGGCCGTGCGCGACGGTCTCCACCGAGCCGTCCTCGAGCTTCACGCGGAGCGTCTCGCCGCGGCCTTGCACCTGGGGCTTCGTGCTCTTTCCGCCGGGATTGATCGCGATCGCGAGGTTGAAATAGAACCAGCCGTCCTGGAAGACGAGGCCGAAGGCGAACTCGTGGAAGTTCGCCGTGACGTTCCAGGCGCTGCACACGCAGCGGTACTCGTCGGCCACGCCGTCGTGGTCGAGATCGACGAGCTCGGTCAGCTCCTGCTTCTGGAGGACGAACACGCGCTCGCCGACGGTGCAGAGCCCGAGAGGCTCGGCGAGACCGGCGGCGAAGCGCTTCGACGTGATCTTCGCGCGATCGTCGCCCTGGACTCCGTCGAGGATCCACACGCAGCCGTCGGAATCCCAAGTCGAGACGAGCATCCGTCCGTCCGGGAGCCACGCGATGCCGCCGACGCGCGGCTCGAAGCCCTCGGGACGGACGGTCATGAGATCGAAGCTCGGGTGCACGTCGACGAGCGGCAGCCCGTCGCCGGGCGAGCCCTTGTCGAGCGGCCGGATGATCTTCTTCGGACCCGGCGACGTGACGCGCACTTCGCCGGCCTGGCACGCGAGCGCCGTCGTCGGCACGACCTCGAACTCGGTCGCCCCGGGCGTCTTCCACCGCAGGGAGAGTCCCCAGCCGCCGTAGGTCTGGAAGTGGCGGATGAGGATCGGGTGCTCGCCCGCCGCGAGCTCGATCTCGGCGTCCTTCGCCTTGAACGAGTGCAGGCCGTCGTGATCGATCAGCGGCTTCCCGTCGAGGAACAGCGTGCTGCCGTCGTCCGAGACGAGGCGCAGGACGTACTTCCCGGGCGCGTCGACGACGAGGAAGCCGTCGACGACCGTGACGAACGTGTACTGCATCCCGTGGGCCTTGTCCTCCTTGTCGCTCTCGAGATCGAGCACGGGCACGACCTCGGAGACGTTCGGCGTCTGGCCGTTCATCAGCGGGAAGAGCTTCTCGAGCGGCTCGCCGACGAAGTAGAAGCGCACGGAGAGTCCGTGCTCGCGCGGCGTATTCGCAGGCGCGGGCGCCTGGACGACCGGGGCCGCGGCCGGAGCCGCGGAAGGCGGAGCTTGCGGGCCCTGCGCGGCCGGCAGGGACTTCACGGGCTTCGGATTCGGCGTCGCGGCGGTGCAGCCGCCGACGAGCGCGATCGCCGCGAGGAGGAGGGCTCTCACTTCGACTCCTTCTTGGGCTCGGGCTGGATCTCGATCGGCGCGAAGAACAGCACGACCGTCGACGTCGGTCGCTCCTTCGAGAGCGCGAGGTGCGAGACGACCTGCGTCTTCTTCTCGCCCTTCTCGTCCGTCACGTCGACGAAGCGCTCGCGCTCGAGCGTCTCGGCGAGCTTCCCCGTGACGCCGTCCGTGCGCATCTCGAGCGACAGCTTCACGCCGTCCGGCAGGTCGCGCGCGAGGAAGCTCCGGAACAGTCCCGGGTGGCCCTTCTGGAGCACGAGCTCCTCGAGACGCGTGTCGTCGAACATCTGCTCGGGCCGCACGAACTCGGGCGATTCCTGCACAGCCACCTTGCGGCCGTCCTCGAGCACGATGTCGTACTCGAGCGCGACGTGGTTGCCGTTCAGCCGGTACCCGCGCCACACGGCCATCGCCGGACCGTCCTTCCCGCCGACGCTCGCCGACCACACGTCGCCCTCGATCCCCTCGATGTACGCCTTCCCGAGCGTCGTCGGCTGCGGACCGTGTACGGTCGTGTACACCGGGCCGTCGAAGTTCACGCCTCCCCGCCAGGCCTTGTACATGCCGCACGTCGTCGTGTCGTAGGCGACCCACATCTCGTCCGAGAGCGCCACCGTCACCATGCGCGGGCGCTTGTCGAGCACGCAGCGGAACACCCACGGGTCGCGCGGCCGCTTCGGCGTCTCCGCCTCCTGGCGAGGCGCCGCGGCGATCGAGAGGAGGAGAGCGAGAAGGAGTGTCATGATGCGAAGTTCCCGGGTTGGCGCGCGGGATAGAAGGCGAGGAGCAGCAGGAAGCACGCGACGGCTCCCCACATCGGGACGGAGAAGAGCGCGCGCGTCTGCGCGGGATCGGCGTAGTCGAGCTTCGGGCTCGCGCCCTGCGCCCATGTGGACACCCGACCCGCGATCAGGCTGCCGACGATGATCCCGACGCCGATGATGACGAGGTTGTAGAGGCTCTGCGCGCTGGCGCGCACGTCGGCGCTCGTCTCCTCGTCGACGATCATGAACGCGACGAAGATGAAGCAGCCGAAGCACAATCCGTGCAGCGCGACTCCGGCGACGAGCGTCGCGATCGGCGGCGCCGGGATCACGTGGACGTACGCGAACAGCGCCATCCGGAGCGCGTACGCGGCGCATCCGACGAGCAGTAGGGATTTGCGCGACACCTTTTTCGCGACGAGCGGGATCCCAGCGAGCACGAAGAGCTCGGACATCTGCCCGATCGTCATCAGTCCGCCGCCGCCGACGCCGAGGACGTCGTTGATCGCGCTCGCGGCCTGGTTCTGGAACACCGACAGGAACCCGGACGTGTGGACGAAGTAGAACTGGTGGATGCACGAGATCGGCACCGAGATCACGAACAGCGTCAGCAGCGGATCCTTCCGGATCTCGGACAGGGCCTCGAGCGACGCGTTCTCCTGCTTCCCCGGAGTCGGCGGCGTGTGCGGCAGGAAGAAGCAGTAGACGCCCATCACGAGGCCGAGGATCGCGGAGAGACGGAACGCGTCGGCGCGCCCGGCGGCCTGCGCGGCCTTCACCATCTCCGCGGTGACGCCCGCGCCGCTCGGCGTGTGCCGGTGCAGCAGCCACTGGCCGACCGCGATCCCGACCGCGATCCATCCGACGGTCCCCCACACGCGCACCTTCCCGAACTGCCGGTCGCGGTCCTCGAGGTGGTGGAAGGCCAGGGAGTTCGTGAGAGCGAGCGTCGGCGCGTAGACGATCGAGTAGAGGAGCGAGAACCTGAGGAAGCCGCTGTAGCTCTCGATCCCCGCGAGCTGCCACACGAGGAGCGCGCCGGCGAGGTGCGAGAGCCCGAGGAACTTCTCGGTCGCGAAGAAACGGTCCGCGATCTGGCCGGCGACGAACGGGGCGAGCAAGGCGCCGATCGCGCCGACGGCGAACATGTTCGCGATCTGGGTCGCGGAGAAGCCGCGGTGGTCGGCGAGGAACGGCCAGAGGATCGGCAGCCACGCACCCCAGATCGCGTACTGCAGGAACATCATCACCGAGAGTCTCGGGACGACGGCGGCTTTCGTGCTCATGGGGGCGCGACAGTCTAGGGCGGCCGGTGCGCGCGGTCGACGGGCGGCGGCGGCGACCCTAGACTGCGCCCGCCCGCGTCACCGCTCGAGAGAGGAGCTTGCCTTGGCCGACTCCCCCGCCCGTCGAAGCCTTCTGTTCACCGCGAGCTGCCTCGCGCTCATCGTGACCTCGATGAGCTTCGCGATCCGCGGCGACATCATGGGCACGCTCGGGACGCAGTTCGCGCTCTCGAAGGAGCAGCTCGGTTGGATCGCGGGCACGGCGTTCTGGGGCTTCACGGTCTCGATGGTGATCGGCGGTCCCTTGTGCGACGCGCTCGGGATGGGCCGCCTCCTCGCGTTCGCGTTCTTCGCGCACATCGCCGGAGTGGTGATCACGATCTTCGCCACGGGATTCGAGACGCTGTTCGCCGGGACGCTCGCGATCGGGCTCGCGAACGGGATGGTCGAGGCGGCGTGCAATCCGCTGGTCGCGACCCTGTACCCGGAGGAGAAGACGAAGATGCTGAACCGGTTCCACGTGTGGTTCCCGGGCGGCATCGTGATCGGCGGGCTCGTCTCGTACGCGCTCGGCGTCGCCGGCCTGGGTTGGCAGGTGAAGATGGCGACGATGCTGCTGCCCGCCGCGGTGTACGGCGCGCTGTTCTTCGGACGGAAGTTCCCGCAGACGGAGCGCGTCGCCTCGGGCGTCTCGTTCGGCGAGATGCTCGCGGAGTGCGCGCGGCCGCTGTTCGTCGTGCTCGTACTCTCGATGCTGATGACGGCCGCGACGGAGCTCGGGCCGAACCAGTGGATCCCGAACATCCTGACGACGACGGCGGGCGTCTCCGGGATCCTCGTCCTCGTGTGGATCAACGGCTTGATGGCGGTCGGACGGCAGTTCGCCGGCCCGGTCGTGCACAAGCTGTCGCCGACGGGGATGCTGCTCGGCTCCGCGATGGTCGCGGGAGTCGGGCTGTTCGCCTTGAGCCACGCCGACAGCGCCGCGACCGCGTTCGGCGCAGCGACGTTGTTCGCGATCGGCGTCTGCTACTTCTGGCCGACGATGCTGGGGATGACTTCGGAGCGGCTGCCGCGGACGGGAGCGCTCGGGCTCGCGATCATGGGCGGCGCCGGGATGCTGTCGGTGTCGTTCGTGCTGCCGACGATGGGCCGGATCTACGACGAGCAGACGGCGGCCGCGTTGCCGGCGGGAGCGACCGTCGAGAAGCTCGCCGCCGCCGCATCGGGGACGCCCGAAGCGCTGCAGTGGGCGCACGCGCAAGCCGCGGGTGGCGCGATGGCGCTGCGCTACGTCGCAGTGCTTCCGCTCGTGCTCGTCGTGATCTTCGGACTCGTGTGGCTGCGCGACCGCGCGCGCGGCGGATACAAGGCGGAGGCGATGGGCACGGCGAAGGCGGCGGGCCAGGGCGGGCAGTGACCCCGCGACTCACTTCACGCGCGCGAACTCGATCTCCACGACCTTCGTGTTCGACTCGCCGATCATCATGTCGTGGACTTCGAGCGTCCACTTGTCCTTGCCGTAGCCGCGGTAGACGTACTTGACCATCTTGTCCTGCTCGGGCGTCATCGGTTCGTCGATCGTGCCCCACAGGATCAGGTCGTCGCCGCTCTGGTCGAAGTGGCCCGACGCGCTGTTCATGCAGGTCTGCATGCTGTCGACCATCGTGGCGACGTAACGCGCCTTGAAGTTGTCGTAGCCGAGCAGCGTCAGCCCGCTGAGGGGGCGACCCATCATCTGGCTGGTCCACTTGTTCTGCAGCCACTTGCCCTCGGCGAGCCACGTGATCTCGGCCGAGCCCTTGGTCTCGCTCGGCTTCGAGCCGGGGCCGCCCATCCACATGCGCGTCGTCATGTCCCACTTCCCGACGAGCTCCGCCAGGCGCTCGTGCGCCGGACCGGGCTTGAACGTGTCCATCCAGCGCTTCATCGCCGCTTCCTGGTTGTCGGGGACCGGGTGCGTGAACCGGTGCTTCTCGGCGGATTGAATCCACAAGGCGCTCGAAGCGAGCACGGCGAGCGCGAGGCGCACGAACGACGTGAGGGGCATGGAGGGATTCCTCGTTGCGAAACGGTGGGTCAGGGATCCGCCGCCAGCACCATCGCCGCGGCTTGGAGTCGGAAGCAGCTCTGCGGGCGGCCCGCGAGCTCGTCGTCGAACACGCGCTGGGCCTGCGCGCGCAGCTCGAGCGTGCGCGCACCCATGGGCAGCACGCACGCGGCGAGGAGAAGCGCGAGAACGGCACTCACGCCGCGCACCTGCGCGCGAGCCGGCATCGAGCTCCGCTGCAAGTGCTCGACGCGCGCCGCGATCTGGCTCCGATCGCCGACGAGCGCGCGCGCGAACGGAGGTTCCCCGCGCGCAAGCACATCGCGCGCCGCGAGCACGAGCGTGTCGCGGTAGTCGGGTGCGCGGCGGCCGAGCGCGCGCGCGACATCGGCATCGCAGGCGAGTTCCGCCAGCGCGTGGACCCGGCGCGCCGCGATCCAGACGAGCGGATGGAACCAGAACAGGGAGCGCAGGGCGTGGCACAGCTCGTCGAGCCACAGATCTCCGCGCCGGACGTGCGCGACTTCGTGCAGGAGCGCGTGCCGCGCGCGCATCGCCGGCTCACGGGCGAGCCATGCTCCGGGCAGGAGCAGCGTCGGGCGCAGCAGGCCGGTGACCGCGGGAGTCTCGAGACCGGCGAGAGTTCCGAGCCGCAGAGGGCGCCGCAATCCCATCGCCCGCGCCGCCTCGCCCGACGCGACGCACCACGCGTCGACCGGGACGATGCGCCGGCCGAGGCGGCGGCGCCCGGACCACCGCGAGGCGAAGGACGCGAGCACACCGGTGATCCACAGTCCAGCGAGGACGGGCATCCACGTTTCGTTCCGAGCTGCAGCCGCGATCGAAGCGCTCGGTGCGCCGAGTGCGGTTGTCACGCTCCAGGGCGAGGAGATCGACGGCGGCAGCACGAGCCGGGCGAGCGCGACGAGCCACAGGGTCGTCAGGACCTGGGGCCACGCGCGTTTCCGCAGCGCCCGGTCGGCGAGCCAGACCGCCGCGAGGAGCCCAGTCGCCTGCAGCGTCGCGGGCGCGATCCACGACCACCAGACGCGGGCGAGATCAGCGACCACCACGGCGCCCCCCCTTCTTCTCCGCGGCCGCGATCCACGCGGCGAGTTGCTTGCGCTCCGCGGGGCTCAAGCTCTCGTGCTCGACGAGGTGGGCGAGCAACGGGCCGGCGGCGCCCTCGAAGACGCGCTCGATCAGGCTCTGCAGCGCGTTGCGCCGCGCGCGGCCCTGCTCGACCGCGGGTTCGTACCACGTGGTGTTCCCGCGCATTTCGGCGGAAACGAGCCCCTTCTCGAGCATCCGAGAGAGCACGGTCTTGAGCGTCGTGTACGCCCAGCCGGTCTCGGGCCCCAAGGCGTCGAGCAGCTCGCGCGCGTTCGCCGGATGCCTGCGCCACAGGGCGTGCAGCACCTTCCACTCGGCGTCGCTCGGGGGAGGTCTCTCGCGCTTCACGGGCGCGACCCTACTACATGTGTAGAAGGTCGCGCAAGGGGGGAAACGGGATTCAGCCTTCCGCGAATGCCGCGTCGAACGCGCGCTCGCTCTTCGGGAAGTCGAGGCGGCGCACGAAGTGCTCCGCTTCGCTCGCGCCGAACTCGCGGTCCATCATCGGGTCCTCCCACTCGACCGTGAGCGGCCCGTTGTAGCCCGTGTGGTTCAGCGTGCGCAGGATCCCTTCGAAGTCGATCCGCCCGCGGCCGGGCGAACGGAAGTCCCAGAAGCGTCCGTCGTCGCCGAAGTTCGTGTGGCCGCCGAACACGCCCGCCGCCATCCCCTTCTCGGCCCACCAGACGTCCTTCACGTGCACGTTCCACACGCGCGGCGCGAACTCGCGCAGGAACGCGAGGTAGTCGACGCCCTGGTAGCCGAAGTGGCTCGGATCGAAGTTGAGACCGAAACGCGGATGGTTGCCGAGCGCGGCGAGCGTCCGGCGCGTCGAGACGATGTCGAAGGCGATCTCCGTCGGGTGCACCTCGAGCGCGAAGTGCACGTCCTGGCGCTCGCACTCCGCGAGGATCGGCCTCCACGCCGCGGCGAACTTCGCGTAGCCGTCCTCGATGAGCGCGGAGGAAACCGGGGGGAACGAGTAGAGGAGGTGCCAGATCGGGCTGCCGGTGAAGCCGACGACGACGGTGCGCCTCGTGCGCTCCTTCAGGTACTTCTGGACGATGTCGGGCGCATCGTCGAAGAACTTCCGCGCCGCCTTGATCGTGTCGATCATCTCCGCCGTCGCGCGCTGACGGACGCCGTCGGGCTTGCCGTCGCCCCAGACGTGCGCGGGAAGGATCGCCTTGTGGCGTTCGTCGATCGGATCGCAGACGGCCTGGCCGACGAGGTGATTGCTGATCGCGAGGCTGACGAGGCCGTAGTCGCCGAGGAGCTCCCAGTGCTTCGTGGAGTAGTTCGGCTCCTTGAGCGCACGCTGCACGTCGAAGTGATCGCCCCAGCAAGCGAGCTCGAGGCCGTCGTAGCCGAACTCCTTCGCCTTCTCGCAGAGCTTCTCGAGCGGGAGGTCGGCCCATTGGCCGGTGAAGAGGCAGACGGGGCGGGGCATGCGGGAATCCTTCCTTTCGACGCGCCAGTCTATCGGACGTCCGTGAGCTTCACAGCGCAGCGTTCGCGCGCCGCGACCATCGCCGCCTCGAGCACGCGCTGCGTCTCGTACGCGTCGGCGAAATCCGGGAGCGGCACGACCGGCTTTCCGCCGCCGAGCGACTCGAGGACGTCCGCGGCCATGTTCGTGAACCCGTGCTCGTACCCGAGCACGTGCGCGTCCGGCCACCAGTGTCCCGCGTACGGGTGGTTCCCCGCGGCCGACGTGCACATGATCCGTCGCCAGCCCGCCGTCCTCGGCCCCAGCGTCGCGTCGAAGAACCCGAGCACGTTCATGTCCTCGAAATCGAACCGCACCGAGCCCTTCTCGCCGTTCAGCTCGATCGAATTCGCGTTCTGGTGCCCCGTCGCAAGCCGCGTCGCCTCGAAGCTCGCGACCGCGCCGCCACTGAAGCTCGCCAGGAACAGCACCGCGTCGTCGACGTCGCTCTTCCCCTTTTTCGCGCTCTTCTTGCCGCCGAGCGATTTGTCCGAGGCCGGCAGCGCGCGCTCCGTGATGAACGTCCGCGACACGGCTCCGTGGATCTCCGTCACTTCCTCGCCGACGAGGAACCGCGCCATGTCGACGATGTGCGCGTTCAGGTCGCCGTGCGCTCCCGATCCGGCCTTTCCCTTCTGGAACCGCCACAGGAGCGGCGTGTCCGGGCCGCCCCAGCTCTGCAGATACTTCGCGCGGACGTGGTAGATCCTCCCGAGCTTCCGTTCGCGCGCGAGCTGCCACGCGAGCGCGACCGCGGGGCAGCGCCGGTAGTTGTACCAGACGAATGTTTTCGGTCCGCCGCGCGCCTTCGCCGCGCGCGCGGCCGCGTCGCGCATCGCGCGCGCGTCGGCGAGCGTCCCGGCGAGCGGCTTCTCGCACGCGACGTGCTTCCCCGCCTCGAGCATCGCGATCGACGGCTCCGCGTGGAGATCGTTCGGCGTCGCGACGTCGACGAGATCGATCTCGTCGTCCTCCGCGATCGAGCGCCAGTCGTCCGTCCAGCTCGCCCACCCCCACCGCGCCGCGAAGGCCGCGAGCTCTTTTCCGTCGCGCCCGGCGACCGTCCGCATCGCGGCGGCGATCGGCGGATCGAAGTAGCGGTTCACCTGCCCCCAGGCGTTGCTGTGGGCTCTCCCCATGAACTTCTGCCCGATCAGGGCGACTCGACAGGCGCGGCGTTCGGCTCGAGGCATCCCGGGATGGTAACGCCCTCAGCGGTGCCCGTCGTCCTCGTCGCCCGCGTACCCGAAGCGCTTGAGCAGCGCGCGCGTCCCGTCGCCTGCGGCGCGCACGCGCACGCGTCGCTCGGAGAGCGCGGTCTGCGTGTGCTCCTTCAACCGCGCGAGCATCTCCCGCGCGAGGTCCGCGCGCTCGATCGAGCGATCCGTCATCTCCCGCGGATCCGTCCCGAGGTCGTACAGCCGGATCTGTCCGTCGCCGGGATCCGTGCCCCGCGCGACGCCCCACGCGAGCCCTCTCGGGACCCAGTGGAGCACCCACGGCCACTCCTCGATCCCGAGGATCGACGTTCCTTGCGCGTTCCACCACCAGCCGTGCTCGGTCGAGAAGAAGAGCGCGCGCGGCTCGATGCCGTCCGGCGCGCCGAGGTCCTGGGCGTCCTTTACCGCGGGGAGCTCCGCGCCCCCGCGGCGCGCGAGAGTCGGCGCGAGGTGCCGGTTCGAGACCGGCGTCGAGACCCGCACGCCCCGCGGGATCCCGGGTCCGGCGAGGATCAGCGGCACGTGCACGAGCTCCCGGTGGAGCGATTGGTCGTGCCCGAGGAAGCCGTGATCGAACAGCTCCTCGCCGTGGTCGCTCGTGAACGCGACGACGGTGTTCCGATCCAGGTCGTACTCCTTCAGCATGTCGAGCACCGTCCCGACGTACGCGTCCGCCGTCGACACCGCGGCGGAGTACGTGTCGCGCAGCCAGCGCTGGTGCTCGGGCGGGATGCGGAGATCGGGATTGGAGACGCCCGCCGCCGTCAGCGCATCGCCGTGCAGGAGCGCCGGACGCACGAGGACGGTCGGACGCTCGTCGCATCCCGGCGGCGGCGTCGCGGTCGTGCCGACGCGCGCGAGGTCCTCCGCGCGGGGATTCACGGGCTCGTGGGTGTCGACGAGGTGCACGTAGAGGAAGAAGCGCGCGTCCGCGAGCTCCGAGAGCCACGACGTGATGCCGGGCATGACCTCGTCGGACTTGCGCATCTCGCGCGAGTAGGCGTAGGTCTCGAACCCCTGGTCGAAGTTCTTCACCGGGTCGAGCAGCGGATTCGCGGTGAAACCCGCGGTCGTGTAGCCGCGGGCCTCGAGGACCTCCGCGAGCGTCTCGAGCTGATCGTCGAGGAAGCAGGCGGAATCGTCGACGACGCCGTGCGTCTCCGGGACGAGGCCGGTCAGGATCGAAGCCGTCGACGGCCAGGTCCAGCTCGAAGCCGCGACGGCGCGTTCGTACAGGACGCCGCGCGCCGCGAGCGCATCGAGGTGCGGCGTCGTCGTGCCCGGCTTCCCGTAGCACGAGAGCTCGTCCGCGCGCAGCGTGTCCATCACGATGAGCACGAGATTCGGGCGCTCCGCGCTCGCGCGCTCGCGCGGCCGCTTCACGCTGCGCTCGAGCTCGAGTCGGCCGAATCCCGCGAGCAGCCCGATGTTGCCCGTGACCGCGGCGTCGGGCGGCGAGAGCGACGTGCGCAACGTCACGACCTCCCCCGCTGCGAGCGGGATGCCTTCCCTGCCCCCGGCGTGGTGCCAGACGCGCACGGATTCCGGACCGTGCGCGGGCATCGACGCGGTGAACCTCGACACCCCATCGACGAGGATCTCGAACGAGATCGACGTCTCCGGCGGCGTGTGCTCGAGCTGCCACCGGAGGCGGCGGTCGACGCCCGCGCTCGCGCGCAGGTTGACGCGCCCCGCGTCGCGCGGGATCTCGAAGCGGACCTCGCACGGCGGCGGCATGATCAAGGACGGCAGATCGCCGCCGTCGAGCGCCCCGTCGAGCGAGGGCGTCAGGCTGCCGACGCGCGGAGGCGCCTTCGGATCGCTGCGGACGACGGTCCATCCGGCCGGCTCCGCGAGGAACTCGTGGACGCGCTCGCGGACTTGACGCATCGGCGGCGTCCGGCGACAGAGCGCCCAGGAGGTCGCCGGGACGATCGCCGCGGCGACCAGGATCGCGGCGAGGACTCCCCGCCGTGCGAAGAGGCCCGCCCGCGGCAGGCGCGTGCGCACGCGGCTGCACGCGAGGACGAGGAGGAAACCGAGGCCGAGCGCGACGCAGCCGTACTCGAGCAGCGCGACCTTCCCGTGATGGACGGAAGGATCCGGGAGATGGTGCGGATCCTCGAACGGCCATCCGACGAGACCCGCGAGGAAGAGCGGCGCCGTCGCCAGGACGGCGATCAGCGGACGTCGCGCGAGCGCGATCGCGACGGCGGTCGCGATCGCGGCGAAAGCCATCGCCGTCGGGAACGCGAGCTCGAGCGTCAGTCCGACGTGCCAGGCCGCGAGCTCGACGGGATCGCGCGCCTCGAGCCAGTCCCCGGACACGACCGCGGCCGCGTGCAGGACGTAGAGGACCGTTCCGAAGAGGAGCGCGAGCGCCGCCCACTCTCCGACGAATCCGGGGCGCAGCGCGGCAGGCTCGCTCGAGGAGGTACGTACGAATTCCGTGGAGGCCACTGCGCTTCCTCGCCAACGTACCGCGGGCCGGACGAAACCGGAAGGGAAGCGCGCGCAGCGTCAGGGCAGCACGAAACGGCCGGAGCGGTACAGCTCGTCGGCCGTCTGGAACACCGCGGTCGCGTCCTTCTCGAGATCGCGGAGCGCGCCCGTCACCCGCGCGGCGGGCACGCGCTCGAACCGGTCGTCGGCGCGACTGCCGCGCCGGTAGTACTCGACGGAACGCTGCAGTCCGAGGACGACGAGCGCGTCGTCGGTGAGGATGCCCACGTCGCGATCGTGGTGCACGAACGCGCGGCCGGGACCGTCGGAAGCGCCGACGAGGTCGCGGCCGAAGAACGGCGCGGTGCACGACACGCCGGCGAGATCGAGGAGCGTCGGCGCGAGATCGATCTGCGAGCAGAGCGTCTCGATGCGACGACCTCGGGCCGAACCCGCGGGCCACGCCGAATCGGGCGCGAGGAACAACGCCGGGATCCGGTAGCTCGCGACCGGGATCTGCTCGGAACCGTACACGCGTGCGCCGTGGTCGCCGACGACGAGGACGACCGTGTGCTCGAGGATCCCGTGCGCGCGCGCCTGGGCGAGATAGCGTCCGATGGCCCAGTCCGCGTACGCGACCGCGCCGACGCGCGAGCGCTCGCCCGCGGGCCGCGCGGTGCGACCTGGAGGCACCGCGTAGGGCTTGTGGTTGCTCACGGAGAGCAGCGTCGCGAAGAGCCGCTCGCCCTTCTCCGCGGCGCGCACCTGCCGGGCGAGCAGCGCGTCGAAGATGAACTCGTCGGCGACGCCCCACGCGGTCGTGAACGCGTCGGAGGGGTAGTCGGACTGCTCGACGATCTCGCGGTAGCCGTTCGCCTCCAGGAACGGCTTCATGTGATCGAAGACCGCGCGACCGCCGTAGAAGAAGGAGGTCGCGAAGCCGCGCGCCGCGAAGACGTCCGCCAAGCAGGCGACGTGCTCCTGACGGGTGCGCTTCACGATCGAGTCGCCCGGGAGAGGGACGAACGAGCAGAGGATGCCCTCGAGGCCGCGGACGGTGCGGTTCCCGTTGGCGACGAGGTTCGTCAGGAGGACGCCCTCCTTCGACCAGCGGTCGAACTCCGGGCTGCACGCGAGCTCCGGATGGCCGAGGACGCCGATGAACGCGCTGCCGAGGCTCTCCTCGAGCACGACGACGACGTCGAGCGTCTTCGCTCCGTCGCGCGCGACGACGGGCTTCTGGAGCGCGAACTCGCCTTCCGCGCGCGCGAGCTCGTTCGCAGCAGGCGGCGGGAAACCGAGCACTGCCGCGGCGCGCGCCCGCGCCTCGGCGCGCGGCAGCGTCCGGTAGTACGCCCCGTAGTCGAGCTCGCTCGTGAACCACGCGCGTACGAGCTGGGCGAGACCGTTGTGCGCGATCTCGTTCGTGATGCGATCGCCGGTGACCTGGGCGGGAAGGAGCGCGTACGCGCCGCAGGAGAGCGCGCAGAGCGCGAGGACGACGGCGATCCCGCGCGCGCGCGCGGACCAGGAGATCGGCGCGAGCTCGAGGCCGCGCGTCCTCCTCGACACGAGGAGGGCGAGGAGGATGCCGAGCAGGAGCGAGACTCCGGCGACGAGAGGGACGTTGTAGCTCTCGCCGATGTTCGTGAAGACCTCGGTGGGATAGAGGACGTAGTCGAGGGCGATGTGGTTGTAGCGGGCGTTGAACTCCTCGAAGAAGTAGTACTGCGCCGCCGCGTCGAAGAAGAGCACCGTGAAGGCGAGCGCCAGAAGGACTGTGCGGAGGGAAGCGTTCGCGAGGAAGCGCAGACGGAAGACGGCGAGGAGCAGGAACGCCGGCGTCAGCAGGATCAGCGTCGCGAAGAGGTCGTAGGCGAGGCCCGCGCCGAGGGCGAGGAGGAGGCTCCCGGGACGGAACGCGCCGGAGTGGAAGACCGCGTAGAGGACGATGCGCAGGAGTGCACCGACGGCGAGGCACGCCAGGAGAAGCCAGCGCGCCAGGCGGAACCGATCCATCATGCGCGTGGATCATGGCGTCCGACCGGAGGCCCCGCACGGGGGCAGTTGTCGCCTAGACTGGCTTCCTCGTCCGAACGACCGACCCCCACGGGAGCGTTTCCATGATCGCAGCCCTCGTCCTCCAGTCTCTCTCCGCCGCCGCGCAGCCCGCTCCCGTCGAAACCCGCTTCGACCGACCGAGACCTGTCGGACATCGACAGGTTGGCGACAGGAACGAGTTCACGACCCAGACCGCCTTCCTCTCCTGCAACAACGTCCCCGACGGCGACGGACCGCACGAGCTCGCGATCCTCCCGAACGGCTCCGCGGTCGTCATCGTGCACAAGAACTCGAACGCGCTCACGTTCTTCGACGTCAACACGCGCACCGCGACCGACACGGTCACGGTCCACAACCTGCCCGTCCAGGTCGCCGTGACGCCGAACGGCCAGTACGCGCTCGCTCCCTGCGTGTTCACGAACGACGTCGCCGTCGTCGACGTCGCGACGCGCACGCTCGTCACCGCGATCCCGGTCACCGGCCAGCAGCCCTACAAGGTCCTCGTCACGCCCGACAGCCACTGGGCCGTCGTCGGCGTCATCAACGACGGTGTCACCTCGGCGTTCTCGATCCTCGATCTGACGACCCTCACCGAGGTCGCGACGATCCCCACGGGTCCCCAGGGGCTCATCGGGTTCTGGTTCAGCCCCGAATCGGGCCGCGACGGCTACATCTTCACGTCGTTCGCGCTCTCCCCCGACGGCACGACGATCGTGCTCCCCGACCGCGGAGGCTCGCGCGTCCTCCTGTACGACCGGATCGCCGCCGGGGAGGTCGCGAACCTCGCGACCGCCGCCAATCCCTCGGGCGTCGACGTCAGCCTCGACGGTCAGGTCGCCGTCGTCACGCACGAGTTCGGGGTCCAGGCGCTCACGAAGATCGACCTCGTCACGCGCACGGTGTCCGGGAGCTTCGCGACGCCGAACGATTTCACCGACCGGCTCGTCCGCATCACTCCCGACAAGAGCCACGCGATCGCGGCGATCTCGAACAACGTCGTCTTCGTCAACCTCACGACCGGCGCGACCGCGGCGACGCTCTCGACCGGCAGCGTCGGCGACATCGAGATCTCCTTCGACGGCCAGTACGCGTTCATCTCGAACTTCAACAGCTCGGTGATCGACATCTCAACGCGCACGATCGTCAAGACGCTGACGCTCGCGCCCACCGTCGAAGCGGTCGTCTCCCCCGTCGCCCTGCGCGCCGTCGCGCTGAACAGCCGCTTCAAGGAGGACGTCCACGTCTACGACATCCACGGCGCCGCCGGCTTCGTCGAGGGGTTCGCGCCCTCGGGGCCGCCGCCGGAAGGCGATGCGAGCCGGTCGATCGCGGTCTCGCGCGACGGCACGCTCGCCGTCGTCGGCAACGACTTGTCCCGCAACGTGTGCGTGCTCGACCTCCTCGCGGGAACCGTTCGCGCGTGGATCCCGACTGGGGATCGCGTGCTCGGCGTCGCGATCTCGCCGGACAACCACACGGCCCTCGTGTGCAACGCGGACTCCGACACGGTCTCCGTCGTCGACCTCGCGACGGACACCGTCGTCGCGACGCTCGCGGTGCCGCAGCGCCCCGTCGACGTGCGCATCTCGCCCGACTCGCAGTCCGCATACGTGAACACGGTCGCGGGGTCCGACCGCATCTACTTCCTGCACCTCGCGGGCGCCGCGAGCTCGGTCGTCGGCTCGATCCTCGGGGGACAGATGGGATCGGCGCAGGGCTACGCGTACACCGGATTGAGCGGCATCGAGCTCTCGCCGAACGGCGCGATCCTGGCGGCCTGCGCGAGCTTCGACAACCAGCTCCAGCTGATCGACACGGCGACGCGCACGGAGATCGTCCGCGTCCCGGTCGGCAACTTCCCCTACCAGGTCGCGTTCAAGCCCGACGGGACGCGCGCGTACGTGATCAACGCCTTCGGCGACAGCGTCAGCGTCGTGAACATCGCCGGCGCGGGATCGAGCACGATCGCGACGGTCTCCGGGATCGACTTTCCGGCCACCGTCGACGTCGACGCGGCCGGAGCGTTCGTCTACGTCGCGAACGACGGGACTTCGCCGGGCGTGCGCGTCATCTCGACCGCGACGAACACGGTCGTCGCGACGGTTGCCCTCACCGGCGAGACCGCGCGCTCCGCGCACCTCTCGCAGACCGACCACGTGCTGTACGTCGCCTCGGGGAACTCCGCGGGCGGCACGCTCGCGCGCGTGAACGCGGCCGGCGCTGGCTCGTCGATCATCGATTTCACGCCGCTCTCCTCCTCGCCCGCGGAGATGGGCTTCAGCGAGGCGCTGCGTGAAGCGGTCGTCGCGCAGCCGGTCGCCGACGGCGTCGACCTCGCGCGCTTCGGCGTGCCCGAGACGTACTGCACCGGCGCCGCGAACTCGGCCGGGCCGGGCGCGCGGATCGGCTGGTCCGGGTTCACGAGCATCGCCTTGAACCAGTTCACGCTGGAAGTGAGCGGATCCCCGCCGCTCAAGGGCGGATTCTTCTTCTACGGGAACGCGCAGGCGCAGGTCCCGTTCGGCGACGGCGTGCGCTGCGTCGGTGGGACGCTCGGGCGCCTGCGCCCGGTGACGCTCTCCGACGGAACGGGGCACAACAGCCGCCACCTCGACTTCACGGTGCCGCCGGCGAGCAGCGGGCCCGCGCAGATCGTCGCGGGGTCGACCTGGTACTTCACGTACTGGTACCGCGATCCGTTCGGGCCGCTCGGCAGCGGCACGAACCTCTCCGACGGCTTGGCGGTCGTGTTCCCGCCCTGAGGGGCCCGAGCTACGGCCCGACCGTGAACTGCAGCCCGTTCGTCAGGCCGTAGGGCCCGGACGGGGACGCGGCGTCGCGCGAGAAGTACTGCGCGAACACGTTCGCGCCGACGACGAGGCTCGCGTCGGCGCCGGACGCGATCCGCGCGCCCATGTCGAAATCGAACGTGCCCGAGCAGTCCGGCGCGCCGGGATTCCCGCCCGAGAGCTGCGCCGGCGTCCGCGAGAGCGGCGCCGCCAGGCACATCGTCCCGCCCTGGAACGGCGTGCTCGCGAGTGCGTGCGCGTAGAAGAGCACGCCGAGCCGGTTGTTCAGGATCTGCGTTCCCGTGACGTGGAAGCTGCCCGGTCCGGCGGTGGCGCTCGGAGTGCCCGAGGAGCCGATCGCCTCGAGACAACCTTGCGAATTGATCTTGCCGGTGCAGTACGTGCTCGCCTCGCCGCGGCAGGCGCACTGTCCCAGCGGATTCGCGAGCGCCGCGCGCAATCCGGCGTGCTCGGACGCCGTGCCGCTGTTGGAGCCGCCCGACGCGGAGCAGCCGCCGTGCGTGTGGATGCCGATCGCGAGGTTCTGCTGGTCCCACAGCACCGGCGAGCCGGAGTTCCCGCCTTCGGTGTCCGTCCGGTAGGCGACGTGCGTGCCGGAGTGGAGCGCGTACGGCCCGGTCGAGGTCTGCTGGACCTGGTTGTTCTGCGGCGGCGAGCTGTCGACACCGTAGCCCGTGATGCGGATGACAATGCTCGCGTCGAACGCCGGAGCGGCGGGCGCGAGCACGTACGTCGCGTGCTGCTTCTGGTACGGGCGCAGACCCGTCGACGCGTTCGGGAAGACGCCGAAGTAGCCCCAGTCGTTGCCGATGCCGCCGTTCGTCGACTGCTTCGAGCCGACGTCGACGGAGTACTGGTCCTGCGGCGGCGGGTGCTGGATCGCGCCGCTGGCCGTCGAGAGCGGGACGTTGAACTCGATCGTTTGCAGGCTCGCGCCCGAGCAGTGCCCGGCGGTCAGGAAGTTGTGGCTGCAGTCGTCGATCAGCCACGCCGTGCACCCGATCGGAAGAGCGCGCCCCTGGCGCGGATCGCTGGAGAGGACGCGGTCGTCGGTCGTGCCGCACTGCGTGAGGCGGGAAGGCGGGTTGACGCCCGCGGTGATGCTCGAGAGCACGACGCGGCAAGGCCCGCTCGAGGGATCGGCGAGGATTTCGACCTGGACGTCGTCGCCGTTGAAGTACGCGCTCGTGTTGCGCCACTGCCGGCAGTGCTCGGCGCGGAGCTCCTGCCGGGCGCCGTCGAGGACAGACGTGATCACGAGGGTGGCGCCGCGCTCGGGGAGCTCGATCTCCGAGAACGCGAGGCGGATCCAGGGAGCGCCCTCCGCGCGCACCGGGAACGACGCGATCGTCCGCGCGCGTTCGCCGGTGTTCCGGACGAGGCCCGTGTCGTAGGTGCGGGCGATCTCGAGACTCGGAGGCGTGTCCTGCGCGGCGGCGACGGCCGCGAGAGAGACGGGCAGGGAGAGCGCCAACAGCCGGTTTCGGAGCATCATCGGGAGAATCCTCGTCGGGTTCCCGTCGAGGATAGCAGGGAATCAGCTCGCCGCGCGCTCCTTCGGGGAGAGATAGCGGTGGATCTCGGCGCGCGCGAATCCCTCGCGCGCGAGCAGGCGCCGGATCTCCGGCTCCGCATCGCGGGCGCGCTCGAGGTCCTCGAGCCCCACCTCGACGCGGGCGAGCTCGCCGTGGTCGCGCACGCGCAGCTGCGCGAGTCCGAGCGTGCGCAAGGCGTCCTCGCTGCGCTCGATCCGCGCCAGTCGCTCGCGCGTGACCGCGGTTCCGACGGGCAGGCGCGACGAGAGACACGCGGACGCCGGCTTGTCGGCGACTTCGAGGCCCGCTTCGCGCGCGTAGCGGCGCACGTCGTCCTTCGTGAAACCCGACTCCGAGAGCGGTGCGACCACGCCGAACTCCCGCGCGGCGCGCGCGCCCGGCCGCACGTCGAGCAGGTCGTCCTGGATCTCGCCGAACGCGAGCGCGCGGAAGCCGTTCGCCCGCGCCCAGGGCTCCATCGCGCGGAACAACGCCGACTTGCAGAAGTAGCAGCGGTCGCCGCGGTTCGCGCGGTAGCGATCGTCCTCCATCTCGTCGGTCGGGATGACGACGAGCGTCGCGCCGATCGCGCGGGCGGTCTCGCGCGCGAGCTCGAGCTCGCGGCGCGGCAGCGACGGCGAATCGGCGATCACGGCGACGGCTCCCTCTCCGAGCACCGAACGGGCGGCGTGCAGCAGCGCGCTCGAATCGACGCCGCCCGAGAACGCGACGGCGACGCGCTCGAGCGACGCGAGGCGCGCGCGCAGGGACTCGAGACGCTCTTCGTAGCCGTCCACGCCCCTACCGCTCCGCGCCGTCGAGGTAGAGGCGGATCTTCTTCACGTAGCCGTCCGCGCTCTTCCGGATCATCTCGACTTCCGCGTCCGTGAGCTGCCTCAGGATCTTCCCCGGCACGCCGGCGACGAGCGACCGCGGCGGCACGACGAAGCCTTCCTTCACCACCGCGCCCGCCGCGATCAGCGACTCCGCGCCGATCCTCGAGCCTCCGAGCAGCACGGCACCCATCCCGATCAGGCAACGGTCCTCGATCCGCGCGCCGTGCAGCACGCAGCGGTGGCCGACGGTCACCTCCTCGCCGATCACGTTCGGGACGCCCGTGTCCGCGTGGATCATCGTCAGATCCTGGACGTTCGTGCGCTTGCCGACGACGAGCGGGGCGTCGTCGCCGCGCACGACGCAGCCGAACCAGATGCCGACGTCGGTCGCCAGCGTCACGTCGCCGGTGACGATCGCGTTCGACGCCACGAACGCGCCGCCTTCGACGCGGCGGAACAGCCCTGCGCGGGGGAACGAGGTCATCCCTGGAGGATACCGGAGCCGGGCACGGAGTAGAGGAAGAGGAACATCAGCGCGTTGTGCAGCGCGTGGACCGTCCAGACCGCGAACAGCCGCTGCGTCCGCAGCATGACGCCGCCGAGCACGAGGCTGAGCACGAAGATCGGGAGGAACGCGCCGATTCCGTGCAGCGCGGCGAAGACGAAGGAGGTCACCACGATGCCGAGCTTGTCGGACAGGTTCTGCACGAGCAGGGGCTGCAGGAACCCGCGGAAGAGCGTCTCTTCGAAGAGCGGCATGATCGCGACGCCGAGGAGGATCGCGACCGGGCGCTCCCCCGGCGCGAGGTCGCGCATCTTCTCGAGCACGAGCTGCGGCTCGCTCGGCGCGCCGATCGCGTCCAGGAACCAGGGCCACACGAGGCCGATGCCGACGATCCCGGGGAGCAGCAGCCCGTAGCCGACGATCCCGGCGGCGACCGCGCGGAGGTTCCGCCCCGGCCAGAGCCCGAGACCTTGGAGCCCGCTCGGATCGAGTCGCAGCGCGAACGTGCAGACGAGCGCGCAGCACGCCGCGAGCACGCACGCCGTCAGGAGGAGATCGGTGAGACCCCCGCCAGCCTCCGCTGAGGGCTCGCGGTCGCCGCGCGCGATCGCGATGCCGACGAGGCACGCGATCGCGAGAGCGAGGACCATCGCGACGTGCGAGAACCCCCAGCGCGCGAAGAAGACGTTGCGACCGGGGAAGATCCGGCGGACGAGTGCCGCCGCGAACGGCGCGAGCGCGAGGGAGGTCGCGGCGAGGACGGCGCCGACCTGCGCGGTCGCGGCGGAGGGTGCCTCCTGGAGGAGGATCAAGGGCGCGCCGCGGAGCCGACGACTCCCTCCGTCGGCGAGGAGGCGTTCGCGTACAGGCGCTTCGGGATCCTGCCCGCGAGGAACGCCTGGCGACCGGCGCTGCACGCATCGCGCATCGCCGCCGCCATGCGCACGGGCTCGCGCGCGCCGGCGATCCCGGTGTTCAGGAGGACGCCGTGGGCGCCGAGCTCCATCGCGAACGCGACGTCGGAAGCCGTTCCAACGCCCGCGTCGACGATCACGGGGATCTGCACGAGCTCGAGGAGGATCCGGATCGCGTTCGGATTGAGGACCCCTTGGCCCGAGCCGATCGGCGAGCCGGCGGGCATGACGCTCTTCACGCCGAGCTCCGCGAGGCGGACGCCCAGGCGCGGATCGTCGGAGGTGTAGACGAGCACGTCGAATCCCTGCGCGACGAGCTCCTTCGTCGCCTCGAGCGTCCCCACGGGGTCCGGGAGGAGCGTCTTCTCGTCCCCGAGCACCTCGAGCTTGACGAGCTTCGTGTCGAGGAGATCGCGCGAGAGCTCGGCCGTGCGGATCGCGGTCTTCGCGTCGTAGCACCCGGCCGTGTTCGGGAGGATCGTGTAGCGCGAGCGGTCGATGTGGTCGAGGATCGAAGGTCCGGCGTTCGCGTCGAGGTTCACGCGGCGGATCGCGACGGTGACGCAGCGCGTGCCGCTCGTCGCGAGCGCCTGCTCCATGAGCTCGAACGTCGCGTACTTCCCGGTGCCGACGAGCAGGCGCGAGTCGAGGACCGTGTCGCCGAGGACCAGCGGCGCGTCGTTCGCTTCGTCCACGGGGGCTAGCCTCCCCCCATGATCGTGACGAGCTCGACCGCGTCGCCGGCGCGGAGCATCGTCGTCGCGCGCTGCTCCCGCGGGACGAGGCGTTCGTTCACTTCGACGGCGACCATGCCGGGGCGGAGCGCGAGCTCGACGATCAGGTCCGCGACGCTCGCGCCGTCCCGGATCTCACGCTTCCTGCCGTTCAACTCGATCTCGATCGTCGTCGATTCCACGCGCACCGTCCCGCTTGCGGCCGCGCATTCTAGGCTCCCCTTCAACGCGCAGGAAGGCGCACTTCAGGTACGCGCTCTCGGGGAGCGTCAAGAGCGCGGGATGATCGGGCGACGCGCCGGCGAGCTCCTCGAGGTAGACGTCGCGCCCGGCTTCGTGCGCCGCGGCGGCGAGGTAGTCGACGAACGTCTGCGGCCGCACGTTGTAGGAGCACGAGGCGCTGACGAGCATGCCGCCGGCCTCGACGAGCGCGAGCGCGCGGCGGTTCACCTCGACGTACCCGCGCGCGGCGCCGGCGACCTCGCGCCGGTTGCGCGCGAACGCGGGCGGGTCGACGACGACGAGGCCGAAGCGCTCGTCCGCCAGCGCCATCGCGCGCAGCTCGGACATGCAGTTCGCGCGGTGCACGCGCACGCGCGCGGCGACGCCGTTGCGCTCGGCGTTCGCCGCCGCGCGGGCGAGCGCCGCCTCGGACTGGTCGACGCACAGGACCGAGCTCGCGCCCGCGAGCGCGGCGCGGATCCCGAACAAGCCGTCGTACGAGAAGGCGTCGAGCACGGTCCGGCCGGGCGCGTGCGTCGCCGCGCGCCGCCGGTTCTCGCGCTGGTCGAGGTAGTGCCCGGTCTTGTGCCCCTGGAGGACGTCGACCTCGTACGCGAGATCGCCCTCGCGCACGAGCACGCCTCCCTCGACGCTGCCGCGGACGACGGCGACGCGTCGCTCGAGGGCCTCGAGCTTCCGCACGGAGCTGTCGGAGCGGTCGACGAGCGCGGAGAGAGGGAACGGAAGGAGCTCGTCGAGGAGCTCGACGACGAGCCCGATCATCCGGTCCGCTCCCTGCGTGCCGCTCTGCAGCACGCCGACGGAGGCGTAGCGGTCGACGACGAGGCCCGGGACGCCGTCGGCGTCGCCGCCGAGGAGGCGGCACGCGCCCGCCGCGTCGAGGTAGCCCGCGCGCGCGCGCGCCGCGATCGCGCGCCCGACGCGCTCCTTCCAGAAAGCGCGGTCGGGTTCCTCGCGGCCGCGCGAGACCATCCGCACGGCGATGCGCGAGGCCGAGCTGTAGGCGCCGAAGCCGAGCGGCTTCGCGCCCGGGCCTTCGACGGCGACGATCTCGCCGGGCTCGGCATCGGTGCTCGCGACGTCGTCGCGGAACGCCCACGGATGCCCGCCTTCGATCCAGCGACGACCCTTGCCCGTCAGGACGATCTTGCCCATGCCGGGAGGATCCTAGCGCGGAGCTACGGGCCGACGAGCGCGCGGAAGCGCGGGTCGTCGCGCACCGAGGCGAGGTCGGGGTCCGTCCGCGCCCATTCGCGCTGCTTGTCGCGCATCCCGGCCGACATCGGGTTCTCCTCGAGATCGCGCTTCAGGCACTCGAGCGCGAGCTCCCTCTCCCCGAGCAGCGCCCACGTGCACGCGACGTTGTAGAGGTTCGCGGGCGAGGGCGAGATCTCGCGCAGGATCGCCCGCGCTTCGTCGCCGCGGCCCGAGCGCGCGCGGTAGCAGGCGAGCAGGACGCGCATGAACTCGTCCTGACGGAGCTCGAAGGCGCGCTCGAAGTACGCGAGCGCCTTCTTCTGGTCGTGCATCTTCACGTTGGCGTTGACCGCGAGCGAGACGAGCGCCGAAGCGCGCAGTCCGCGGACGACCGCGAGGTCGCGGGGCGGCGATCCGCGCTCCCGCAGCGAGCTCTCGATCGACTCCAGGCGCTCGGCGGCGCGCGCGAGCTCGATCTCGGCGCGCGCGGGATCCCCGGCATCGATCCAGCTCGATCCGATCGTCATCTCGATCTCGGCCTCGACGAGCAGGAAGCGCTTGAGATCGCCGCTCCGGTCGAGGTCGGCCTTCACCTTCTCGGCGAGCGCGCGCGCCTGCACGGCGTCGCCCTCCTCGCGGAAGGCGCGCGCGAGCGCGAGGGCGAGGAGCGACGGCGCGCGCGACTCGAGCAGCACGCGCGGCTCGCCGGTGCTCGCCTTCTGCGACGCCTCGAGCAGCTCTTCCCAGTCGCGCAGCGCGTACTGCATCCGCTCCTCGTCCGCGTCCGACGGGGCCGTGGGATCGTCGGCCATCCGGCCGCGCACGGAGCCGCGCAGCTCCTGGAGGCGCGCCGCGACCGAATCGATGCGCGCGCGGAGGATGCCCTTCAGGAGAGCGAGCCGCTCCGGGTCCTGGAGCGGATCCGCCGACACGGCGGGGACGTCCGGGAATGGCTCGAAGCCGGGCATCTCGTCCGGCGCCACGCTGGTGAAGGCGCGCCCGATCTCGCGGCGGATCCACAGCGCGCGTGGGCCCGGCCACGCCGCGAGGCGCGGATTCTCGAGGAACAGCGCGTCGGGGGCGAGCGCGTCCTCGAGCATCGCGTCGAGGCTCGCGCGACCCGACGCGTCGGCGACGATCTCGGCGACCTGCGCCTCGAGCTCGAGCGCGTGCGCGCGGCGCGCGGCGCGGACGCAGCGCGCGACGAGCTCGCTCGATTCCGGGGCGTCCGGTTTCCCGTCGAGCGCGAGCGCCTGGACGAGCACGAACACCTCGCACTCGGCGCGCCGGTGCAGGCGCGTCGCGTGGAGGGACGCGAGCGCCTTCCCGCCGCGGTCGATGCGCTCGGCGAGGAGGCCGTCGAGCAGGGCCGCCTCGTCGGCGAGGGGTCGCGCCGCCTCGGCCGGGGCTCCGAGCGCGAGCTGCGCCGCGGCCTCGAGATGGCGGGCGGCCGCGAGCGTCGAGCGCGCGTCCTCGTCCGCGGAGACCGCCGCGGCGCGGCCGAGCTCCGCGGCGGCGACGAGGGCCGCGCGCGGATCGGCGCCGAGCACGAGCACGGCGCGGGCGCGGAGCATCGCGGCCTGGGTGCGGTCGAGGCCGAGATCCTCGAGCTCCGTGATGGCGCGAACCGCGCGCGCGGCGTCCGCGCCCGCGAACAGCCGGCGCACGAACGCGTCGACGCCGATCTGGGCGCCGCGGCGGACGCGCGGGTCGGGGTGCCGCAGGGCGCGCAGGATCGGCGCCGCCCGCGACGCGTCCGCGCGGTCGCCGAGGTCGCGCCCCAGCGCCGCGAGAAGCGGCGCGAGTACGGCGGGGTCCCCCGCCGCGACGCGCTTCTCGACCAGCTCCCGCGCGCGCGGGCGGTCCGCGAGAAGGAGGGCCGCCTCGGCGCGCGCCGGCTCGTCGACGGTCGCGAGGAGCGCGTCGAGGGCCGCGAGCGACTCCGGGCGGTCGAGGCCCGCGAGCAGCCGGAGCGCGCGCGAGCGCAGCTCGCGGTCGGGATCCGACACGGCGCGCTCCGCGATCGTCCGCACGCGCTCTGCGAGGCCCGCCTCGCCGAGGTCGTCCCGCCCGAGGAACGCGAGGATCTCGGCGCGCACGCCGGCGTCCGCGTCGCGGGACGCGGCGATCGCAGGCTGGATGGAGCCCGGACCCCCGGCGGCGAACACCAGCCGGGCGCAACGGCGCCGGGCGAGGGACGAGGGGGTGTCCGCCCCGTGCCGCGCGAGCTCGGCGAGCGCCGCGAGCGCGGCGGGCTCGCCCGACTTCGTCAGCGCGTCGAGCGCGGCGCGCCCGGCCGCGTCGTCCGCGCCGAGGAGTGCCAGCCGCGGGCCGAAGGACCCGGCGTCGGGTCCCTTCTCCTGAGAGACGCCCGGCCGCGCGCTCGCCAGCGCGAAAAGGACGCACAGTCCCGTGCGCGCGAGGGCCCGCGCTCCGTTGACTCGTGAACGACGATAGTTCAGACTCTCCCCCCCTTCGTGGCCGGGAGTCCGGCCAGGGAACGACTCTACAACGACGGAGAACGGACCAAACGGAGCGGCTAACCCGCTTCCGCGCATATATTTAATCCACCACGCCCACAGGGAGAGCCCGGGCCGGATGCGTTCGACGGACGCAACCGCACGGAGATCCCTGGACACACACATCATGAACCCCGAAGACGTGCTGAGGATGATCGACGTCATCCACCGCGACAAGGACATCCCCAAGGAAGTGATCTTCCGGGGATTGGAGGAAGCCTTGGCCGCGGGGGTGCGCAAGCGTCTCGGCGTGGGCGAGGACCTCGTCGTGCGGATCGACCGCAAGAGCGGCGAGATCACGATGGAGGACGCGGAGGAGGAGTACGAGTTCGACATGCAGGAACTCGGGCGCATCGCCGCGCAGGCCGTGAAGCAGGGCTTCATGCAGCGCGTGCGCGAAGCCGAGCGCGACGTCCTCTTCGAGGAGTACGAGACGCGCGTCGGCCAGCTCGTCAACGGCGTCGTCCAGCGCTTCGAGGGCGATTTCCTGGTCGTCAACCTGGGCAAGGTCGAAGCCTTCCTCGGGAAGGAAGATCGGGTGCGCGGCGAGGTGTTCAACCCCGGCGACCGGATCCGCGCGATCATCGTCGAGGTCCGGAAGGACGGCTCCCGCGTCCGGATCCTCGTCAGCCGCACGCACCCCGACCTCGTCCGGCGCCTCTTCGAGCTCGAGGTGCCCGAGATCGCCGACGGGATCATCGAGATCAAGCGCGTCGTCCGCGAGCCGGGCTACCGCACGAAAATGGCCGTGATCAGCCAGGATCCGAAGATCGACTGCATCGGCGCCTGCGTCGGCGTGCGCGGTTCGCGAATCAAGGCCGTCATCGACGAGCTGCGCGGCGAGCGCATCGACATCATCAAGTGGAGCGACTCGCTCGAGACCCTGATCATGAACGGTCTCAAGCCGGCGACGATCCACCTCGACAACATCTACCCCGACGTCGACACGCACTCCGCGGTCGTCATCGTCGACGAGGACCAGCAGTCGCTCGCGATCGGCAAGAAGGGCCAGAACGTGCGCCTCGCGAGCAAGCTGTGCGGCTGGGACATCGACATCAAGACGCGCGGCGAGTTCGAAGCCGAAGCGATGGGCGGCGGCGCGCCGAAGTCCCCCGAAGGGGAGCCCGAGGACGGCGGCGACGGCGCTCCCGGCGGCGACGCGGAAGATGCGGAACCAGGCACGCAGACTGCAACGAGCGAGTCAGGCCCGGCGGAGCGCCGCTCCGCGGGGTGAGACCCAGAGCTAGAGACTTCGGAACACCAGAGGACCATTGACCCAGAAGAAGCGCATCTACGACCTCGCCAAGGAGTACGGCATGTCGGGCGACGACCTCGCCAAGAAGCTCCGCGATCTGGGCTTCACCGAGGTCAAGGGCCGCATGACCGCGCTGGACGACTTCATGGTCCTCCAGATCCAGGGCACGCTCGAGGCGCACGGTCTGATCCCCGAGTCGCTGAAGAGCGCGGAGCTCGCCGGCGGCGGACTCGTCCTCAAGAAGAAGAAGAAGAAGCTCGGAACGCTGACCGATGCCGAGTCCGTCGAGCCGACGCCTTCCCCGGCGCCCGCTCCGGAGCCGCCCGCAGCGGTCGAACCCGTCGAGCGTCCCGAACCGGAGCCCGTCGCTCCGCGCGAGGTCGACGAAGAGCAAGCGGTCGAAGTCCGGGCCCCGTCGGAGCCGGAAGAGATCCCCGCCTTGCCCGACGAAGCGGTCGAGGTCGAACCGCTCGCGGCGTCCGAGCAGGCCGCCGCCGCTGCACCGGTCGACGTCCCCGCCGAAGCGGCGCCGCGCGCGAGCGCGCCCGCGGCTCCGGAGCCGCCCGCGGCAGCCGCTCCCACCGCGCCGACACCCGCCCCTCCGAAGCGCCAGGGCAAGGTCGTCGGATTCATCGACCTCTCGAAGATCCAGTCGGCCGTCCCGAAGAAGGCCGAGTCGCGCCGCCTGCGCTCGAAGGACGACGTCGCGCCGACGGTCATGCCGACGCTGTCACACGACAAGAAGCGCGCGCTCCTGCGCGGCGACCGCGGCGCGCGCGAGCAGCTCACCTCCGGACAGCTGCGCGAGCGCGAAGCCGGCCGCTTCCTGCGCCGTCGTTCGCCGGCGCTCGGGCCGGGCGGGCCCGGAGGCGGGCGACCGGGAGGACGCGGGCCGCGCTCTCCCGACGGGCCGACGTCGCCGCACGCGGGCGGCAAGGTCGCGCTCGATGTCCCGATCACGGTGAAGAAGCTCGCCGAGGTCCTGTCCGTGAAATCGGGCGACGTCATGACGACGGCGATCCGGCAGCTCGGCATGGACATGATGAAGCTGCACATCAACGCGATCATCGACGAGGACACGGCCGTCCTGCTCGCGCACGAGTTCGGCGTGGACCTGGTGGTCTCGAAGATCGAAGCCGCCGAGGACACGCTGATCGGCGAGCTGAAGAAGAAGCGCACCGACGTCGAGGAAGGCAGCCTCGTGCTGCGGCCGCCGACCGTCGCGTTCCTCGGCCACGTCGACCACGGCAAGACGACGCTGATCGACGCGATCCGGAATTCACGCCTCGTCGACGGCGAATCCGGCGGCATCACGCAGCACATCGGCGCGTACCAGGTGACGACCGCGGCCGGCCACCACCTCACGATCATCGACACCCCGGGCCACGCGGCCTTCACCGCGATGCGCGCCCGCGGCGCGCACGCCGTCGACATCGTCGTCCTGGTCGTCGCCGCGGACGACGGTCCGATGCCGCAGACCGAAGAGGCGCTCGCGCACGCGAAGGCGGCGGACTCGCCGATCGTCGTCGCGCTCACGAAGATCGACAAGCCCGAGGCGAACCCGAAGCGCGCGCTCGAGGCCCTCGGTCGACTCGGCATCGTCCCGGAAGCCTGGGGCGGCGAGACGGCGGTGCTCGAAGTGAGCGCGCTCAAGGGCACGGGGATCCAGGAGCTGCTCGAGCGCGTGTTCCTCGAGAGCGAAGTGCTCGAGCTCAAGTGCCACCGCGCGGGCCCGGCGTCCGGCATCGTGCTCGAGGCCGAGATCCAGCAGGGCAAGGGCATCGTCGCGCACCTCCTCGTGCAGGACGGGACCCTGATGCGCGGAGACGTGATCCTCGCCGGCGAGGGCTACGGCAAGGTCCGCTCGATGCACGACGACCGCGGCAACGTGGTCGAGAACGCGACGCCGTCGACGCCGGTCGAGGTCTCGGGCCTCTCGGCGCTGCCGGGAGTCGGCGAGATGTTCTACGTCGTCGGCGACCTCTCGCAGGCGAAGGAAGTCGCGGAGGAACGCGAGCGGAAGAACCGCTCGATGTCGCTGACCGAGCGCCGCGCCGTGACCGCCGAGTCGCTGATGAAGTCGGCGAAGGAGGCGATGCAGACGATCAACCTGATCGTGCGCGCCGACGTGCAGGGTTCGGTCGAGGTGCTGCGCTCGGCGCTCTCGGAGCTCAAGCACGACGAGGTCGAGGTCCGCGTGCTCCACGCCGGCGTCGGCGCGGTCACGGAGAGCGACGTCCTGCTCGGCCGGAGCTCGAACGCGACGGTGATCGCGTTCCACACGGGCGTCAACGACAAGGCGCGCGAGGCGGCCGAACGCGACAACGTGCAGATCCGCCACTACGAGATCCTCTACCAGGTGCTCGACGACGTGCGCGAGCTCATGGAAGGGACGCTCGCCCCCGAGATCGTCGAGGAAGTCACCGGTCACGTCGAGGTGCGCGCGCTCTTCAAGTCGAGCAAGGTCGGCATCATCGCCGGCTCGCACGTGATCGACGGATCCGTGTTCCGCGACAGCCGCGTGCGCGTCCAGCGCGCCGGCAAGGTGATCCACACCGGGACCCTGGCTTCGCTGCGGCGCGAGAAGGAAGACGCCAAGGAAGTCCGCGAGGGCTTCGATTGCGGCGTCGTCGTGCGCGACTTCCAGGACGTCCAGCCCGGCGACGTGCTCGAGGCCTTCCGCGTGATCAAGGTCAAGCGGAAGCTCGGCGACAAAGCCGGAGTGTGACCGCGGTGCCGCGGCACCCATGGCGAACCCGCGGACCATCGCACGGCTCGAAGCGCGCATCCTCGAACGCGCGGCGATCTGTCTGCAGAGCGAGGTCAGCGACCCGCGCGCGAGCTTCATCACCGTCACGCGCGTGAAGATGAGCCCGGATCTCTCCAGCGGGCGGATCTACTACTCCGTCCTCGGGACGGAGGGCGACAAGAGCAAGGCCGCGCACATGCTCGAGAGCGCGGGCGGGTTCCTCCAGCGCCAGATCGGCCGCGTGCTCCAGCTCCGCCGCATGCCGCACCTCCACTGGACCTACGACGACTCGATGGAGCGCGCGGACGGCATCTCGAAGCTGATCCGCGAGGCGCGCGAGCACGATCGCTCGATCAATCCGCACGTCGATGACGCGCCCGAGGCGCCCGCGTCCACCGAAGAGACCGACGAGGAGCCCGAGGCTTAGCGATGTTCCGCCATCTCTGGGGTGAGATCTTCCGCAAGGGACGCCGACCGATGCTCGAACCCGGCGACGTCGCTCCCCCCTTCGAGCTCCAGGACCACGAGGGCCGGACCGTCCGCCTCGCCGACTTCGCCGGCAAGCGCGTCGTCCTGTGGTTCTACCCGAAGGCGGCGACACCCGGGTGAACCCGGCAGGGCTGCGGATTCCGTGATCGAATCCGCGAGTACGAAGAGAAGGGTGTCGCGGTGCTCGGCATCTCTTTCGACAGCGTGGCCGAGAACCGCGCGTTCGCGGAGGCGCAGGGCTACACGTTCCCGCTGCTCTCGGATCCGACGCGGTCGGTCGGTCTCGCGTACAAGGCCTGCGACAGCGCGCAGGAACCGTACGCGAAGCGCTTCACGTACGTCATCGGGCGCGACGGGCGCATCGAGCAGGCGATCGACACCAAGGATCCCGGCGGCCAGGCGGCCGCGCTCCTGCCGTCGCTCTGAATCGCGGCGCGCGCGCTCTCAGAGTCCCCACCGCGCGCGCAGCCCTCCCGACGCATTGAACGTGGCGCCGGGGGGATTCGGGCAGAACGTGCCCGAAGGGTCGCGGTAGTACACCTGGTAGACGCGGATCGTCCCCGGCAGGATCGGGCTGCCGAGCGTGGCCGACCGCGCGGAGATGGCCCGGTCGCCCGCCGCGGGCATGACGACGACGCCGCCCACGGCGTGCTTCACGTAGAGCCGCTTCATCACGCCGCCCGCGCAGCGCAAGCCGTCGCCGAAGTTGTGCGGTGCGATCTCCACGTCGCCCTGGAGGCAGATGCTCAGTGCGCTCGGCAGTTCTCCGACGCACGTGAGCGCGAGCGTGTCGTGCGAGAGCTCGGCCTTGCCTATGTGCGTGAGCAGGGCGCCGCCGGTGGAAGCGGAGTTCTGGCAACCGTGCCCGGTCGCGCCGTTGTTTCCGCACGGACAGGCGCCCGCCGTCCCGTCTCCGGGGCAGGTGCGGGTGACGCTCGACGCGCACTCGTCCGGGATCCCGTCGCCGTCGGCGTCGAGACTCGTGCCGTTCGCGATGTCGCAGGCGTCGTCGATGCCGTTCGCATTGCAGTCCGTGATCGGACCGGCCGCGACGATTCGGTAGATCTCCCCGTCGGAGTGGTCGCAGATGTACAGCTCCCCCGCTGCGTCCTCGCCGAACGAGCTGACGAGCCCGATCGAGAGGGAGCCGGGCGGATGGAGTTCCGCCGTGCGCTCGACCAGATGCGTGACGCCGCCCGCGACGCGCATGCACGACCAGATCCGCGCCGAGCAGTAGTCGGCGAAGAAGTACGTGCCCTGCAGGCCGCACAGCGCGGCACCGCGGTACACGTAGCCGCCCATGACGGCGCAGCCGGATCCGTGCGAGTACGTGGTGATCGGGTCCGTCAGGTTGGGCGCGTTGCACGTGCAACCGGTCATGCCGGTGCAGTTGTCGCCCTCCATGCACTGCCAGCCGAAGTTCAAGCCTCCGACGCTCGCGGGCTGGAAGTCGATCTCTTCCTCCGCGGACTGTCCGACGTCACCGATGTACAGGTCGCCGTTCGCGCGATCGAAGGCTGCGCGCCAGGGATTGCGCAGACCGTAGAGCCAGACTTCGTCCGCGCCGATCGTGCCGACGAAAGGATTCGTCGGCGGAATCGCGTAGTTCCTGTTCGGGTCACTCGGGAAGGCGTCTCCGTCGACGTCGATCCGCAGCATCTTGCCGAGCAGATTGTTGAGATCCTGCGCGACGCCCGAGCCGCTCTCCCCGGTCGCGACGTAGAGGTATCCGTCGGGTCCGAACGCGATCCAGCCGCCGTTGTGGTTCAGCCAGGGGTCGGGCATCCCGATCACGGGACGGAGCGAGCCCGCGTCCGCGATGTTCGGGTTCCCGGACACGGTGTAGCGCCAGACGGAGTTCGAGACGTCGCTGTCCGAGACGTACACGTAGAAATAGCCGTTCGACGCGTAGTCCGGGTGGAAGGCGAGACCGAGCAGCCCGCGTTCGGCGCCCGCGCTGATCCCGCTGATCGTGAGGAACGGCGTCGGGAGCACGGTCTCCGTCGCGAGGTCGAGGATCTTGATGCGCGCGGTCGAGCTGGCTCCCTGCTCGACGATGAAGAGCCGGCTCGTGTCACCCCGAGGCGCCGTGACGAACACGGGCAGCTGGAGACTCGAAGCCACGCGCCTCGTGGTCATCGCCGTCTGCGCGACGGTAAATGGAGCTGACGCGCAGAGCGCGGTGAGCGCGACGAGGCGAGCGAGGAGTCTGGTCATGGTGTTGGCGCGCGTGAACTGCGCGAAATCGTGCAGGAAACCGGGGAAACGGCCAGCGTGCCGAACTTACCGAGAATACCCCGGCTCCCGCAGGCGCGTAAGTGACGACCGCTTAAGTAGCTACGTTCCCTGTTTCCGGCGCCACACGACGCCGTCCGCGGTGTCTTCCAGCACGATCCCCTGCGCCAGGAGCTGGTCGCGGATGCGGTCGGACTCGCGGAAGTCCTTGGCCTTGCGCGCGGCTTGACGCGCGTCGATCCAGCGCTTGATCTCCGCGTCGAGGATCGCCTCCTCGACCTGGATCACGCCGAGCACCTGGTTCGCCTTCTTCACGAACTGGAGCGCGGCGGCCGCGGCGGAGGCGCCGAGCCGCGCGTCGATCGCGGCGCCGCGCAGCTTGTTCAGCGCGGAGAGCGCGCGCGGCATGTTGAGGTCGTCGTCCATCCCCGCCTCGAACTCGTCCTTCGCGTCCGCGACCTCCTCGAGCCCGTCGTCCGCGCTCGCGGCGGCGCCCTGGCCGCTCGCTGCGCGGCGCAGGCGCGCCGCGAGATCGTCGAGGTTCTCGAGCGCCGCCGCGGATTCCTTCAGGATGTCCCAGGTGAAGTTCAACGGCTGGCGGTAGTGCCCGCGGATCAGGCAGTACCGCAGCGCGCGCGGTTCGTACCCGCGCGCCTTCACGTCGTCGAGGTTGTAGACGTTGCCGAGGCTCTTGCTCATCTTCCCGCCGTCGACCTGCAGGAATTTCGCGTGCATCCAGCAGCTCGCGAACGGCTGTCCGGTGTACGCCTCGCTCTGCGCGATCTCGCATTCGTGGTGCGGGAAGATGTTGTCCTCGCCGCCGGTGTGGATGTCGATCCGCGCGCCGAGGTGCTTCATCGCCATCGCCGAGCACTCGATGTGCCAGCCCGGGAAACCGTCCGGCCCGAAGCGGCTCTTCCACTTCATGACGTGGTGCGGATCGCTCTTCCAGAGCGCGAAGTCGGCGGGATGGCGCTTCTCCTGCCGCACCTCGATCCGCGCGCCGGCGTCGAGCGCGTCGACGGAGTTCCCCGAGAGGCGTCCGTAGCCCGGGAACTTCGAGACCTCGAAGTACACGTCGCCGTCGACCGCGTAGGCGTAGCCCTTGTCGACGAGGCCCTCGACCATCGCGAGCATCTCCGGGATGTGCTCGCTCGCGCGCGGGTAGACGAGAGCGGGACGCAGACCGAGCTCGGCGACGTCGGCGAGGAAGAGATCGGCGTAGTGGCGGCTGATCTGCCAGGGGTCGCGGCCTTCCTTTTTCGCCTGGACCTCGAGCTTGTCCTCGCCGTCGTCCGCGTCGTCCGTCAGGTGTCCGACGTCGGTGATGTTCATCACCTGGCGCACGGCGAGTCCGCGGTACTCGAGCCAGCGGCGCAGCGTGTCGGCGAACAGGTAGGAGCGGAAGTTCCCGATGTGCGCGCGTCCGTAGACGGTCGGGCCGCAGTTGTACATGCGCACGACGCCCGCCTCGAGCGGCTGGAAGGGCTCTTTACGCTTCGTGAGCGTGTTGTGGAACGTGAGTGCCATGCGTCGCTTCGGGTGGGAAGCGGGAGAGGATATCCTCGACGGCGCAGCGTGTCCCCCGTGATGCTCCGCTCCGCCGTCCTGCTCGCGGTCCTCGCCCTCCAGGGCGCGAGTCCCCTCGCACCGGTGCACCACCCGACCTGCGTGCGCTACTACGGCTTCGAGGGCGACGTCAAGGCGGACCTCCTGCGCAAGGCGCTCGCCGGCCTCGGCGCGAAGGAGGTCGAGGCGCGCGCGGTCGTCGGTCCGATCAAGGCCGGCTCGCGCCCGAAACAGCGCTTCCTCGCGCTCGAGCTGCCGGTGCGCACGCCGCCGAAGGACGTCGAGGCGGCGCTGAAGAAGATCGCGCCGCACGCGGAGGAGCTCGCCTGGACCGCGTTCCAGGGCAAGGTCCGGACCCTGCCCGCGATCCTCGGCTACTCCGCGCTCGACTGCGTCGTCGGCATGGACAACGACGTGCACTGGTTCGACCTCACGAACGGCCGCGCGCGCTTCTTCTTCACTCCCGGGAAGTTCGACGCGAAGGGCCTGCGCGAGAAGTTCGAGAAGCTCTACCAGCCGTTCAACGCCGGCGACCTCGGCGATCTCGTGCACGAGACGGTCGAATGGCATCTCGCCGAACCGCTCGACGCCGCCGCCGCGAAGACGGCGGAGAAGGCGATCGCGAAGATCCCCGGCTTGCGCAAGGTGAAGATCGACGTCGCGACGCGCGTGCTCTCCGCCGACGTCGAGCAGGACGGTCTGCGCGGCGCGAGCGGATCCGGCGCCGCGAGCGACGCCGGGAGCAAGTCGAGCGCGGACGCCGTTCCGGCGGGCAGCTTCCTCGTCGACGACGTCCTCGAAGTCCTGGCGACCGCGAAGATCGCGGTCGAGGGCGCAGCGGCAGCCGAAGAGAAGCACTGACCGCGTCTTGTCGCGGCCTGGGCCGGATGCGAGATTCGCCGCCCCGTGGCTCGCCGTGAACCCCGCTTCCGCCTCGACCGCGAACTCGGCTCCGGCGCGACGGGGAGGGTCTTCCACGGCACGCTGACCGAGGCGTTTGGCCCCTGGCCGGCGGCGTTCGAGGTCGCGGTCAAGATCCTCCATCCGCGGCTCGCCGCGGAACCCGCGGCGCTCGCCGCGTTCGAGGCCGAAGCGCGCGCCGGGCGCGCGATCGAGCACGGCAGCGTCGTCCACGTGCTGCACGCCGGGACGGATGGGCGCGGTCCGTATCTCCTGATGAACTTCGTGCCGGGCCGGAGCCTGCGCGACGTGCTCCGCGAGTCGGGACCGCTGCCCGAGCCGCTCGTGCGCTCGGTCGCGCGGCAGCTCGCGGGAGGACTCGCGGCGCTCCACGCCGCCGGGATGGTCCACGGCGACTTGAAGCCCGAGAACGTGCGCCTCGACGCCGAGGGGAACGCCGTGCTCCTCGACCTCGGCTTCGTGCGCACCGCGGTTCCGACGCCCGATCGCGCCGCGGCCGCGCGCGCGGGGAGCCTCCCCTACCTCTCTCCCGAGCAGGCGCGCGGCGAGCAAGGCACCGAGAGGAGCGACGTGTTCGCGCTCGGCGTGCTCGCCTTCGAGCTCGCGACCGGCCTGCACCCCTTCTCCGGGTTCGCGGCGAAGCGCGGCGGGCGCGCGCACGCGACGATCTCCGGCAGCGGATCGAGCGGCCTCGTCTCGCGCACCGCCCTGGAGAAGGTCGGCGCCGACAGGCTCCTCGCGGGCATCGCGACGGCGCGGTACGTCCCGCCCTCGCGCGTCGTGCCGCAGATCTCTCCGTTCCTCGACCGGCTGCTCGAGGACGTGCTCCAGCGCGATCCGGGGCGGCGGCCGAGCGCCGCGGACCTCGAGCGTCGCCTCGTCGACCAGGAAGGCGGCGCGTGGTGGCGCGGAGAGGTCGAGTTCGGCGCGGGCGAACGGCGCGGCGGCAGCGGCGAGAGCGATGCCGCGCACCGGACGCCGCTCGTCGGTCGCGAAGGCGAGCTCGCGACGCTGCTCGCTGCGTACGACGGGAGCGCGGGCACGCCGCGCGGCACCGCGGTCTGGATCCGCGGCGCCCCGGGCAGCGGCAAGTCGCGCCTCGTGAACGAGTTCGCCGCGCACGCGCGGATGGGCGACGATCCGCCGCTCTTCCTCTACGGACGCTGCCGCGAGCTCGAGGAGGAACGCCCCGCGCAACCGGTGCTCCGCCTCGTCGAGCGCTACCTCCGACTGCCGCCGAATGCCGCGCCCGGTCCGCGCGAGACCGCGATCCTCGAGAAGCTCGTCGCGCCGAAAGCAGCCGAGACCGTCGCCCGCGCGCTCGATCCGCGCGCCGAAGGCGCGACTCCCCTCGCAGTCCCCGCGGCGCTCGGTCTCCTGCTCGCGGCCCTCGCCCGCGCGATCCCGCTCATCGTGTTCCTCGACGACATCAACTGGGCCGGCGACGACACGCTCGACGTGCTCGGCTACCTCGCGGGGAAGCTCGGCGGCTCGCGCGCCGTGCTCGTCCTCGGCGAACGGTCGGGGATCCCGCCGCGCCGGCCCGAGCGGCTCGCGGAGCTCGCCCAGCGGCTCGAGACCGGTCCGGGCCTCGTCACGATCGAGCTCCAACCCCTCGACGCCGACGGCGTCGCCGCGCTCGTCGGCAGCATGTTCCACCACTCCTCGCCGAGACTGCGTCTCTCGCAGGTGCTCTGGGATCGGAGCCGCGGCAATCCGGGGATGCTCTCCGAGCTCCTGCGCGGCCTCGTGTCGCGCGGCGAGGCGATCCCGCACGAGAGCGAGAGCGGCCTCGTGCTCAAGATCTCGCCGGACGAGCTCCCGCTGCCGGGATCGCTCAAGGCGGCGATCGCCGATTCGTACCGGCGCCTCCCTGCGGCGGATCGCGCGTGGCTCCGTCGCCTCGCGGTCGTCGGCGGCCGCATCGAGATCGAGTTCCTCCTCGCCGCCTTCCCGGACGCGCGGCGCGCCGAGATCGACCTCGTCCTCTCGCGCCTCGTGCGGTCGGGATGGCTGGCGCCCGCGGGCGCGCGCTTCCGCTTCACGCGGCCGGCGCTGCGCGAGGCGGTGTACCGCGGCCTTTCGCGCGCCGAGCGCACGAAGCTCCACGCAGCCGCCGCCGCGGCGTTCGCGCCCGACGCGGGAGACGCGGTCTCCCTCGACGACGCGTTCCAGCGCGCGTTCCACCTGAAGTCCGCCGAGGAGCACCGCCTCCTCCTCCCGCTCCTCCCGCCGCTCCTCGCGCGGCTCTTCCGCGCGGGACAGCCGCAGCGCGTGCACGCGATCACGCGCTGGGGCCTCGCCGCGATCGACGCGTTGCCGCAGTCGCCGGAGCTCTCCCGGATGCGCATCGACCTGCTCGAGGCCGCGGTCGACGCCGCCGACCGGCTCGGGTACCGCAAGGAGCAGCGCGACCTCCTCGATCGCCTGGCCGACCTGCAGTTCGACCCGCGCGAGGACCCGGAGGCGGTCGCGCGCGTGTACCTCCTCCACGGCCGCTTCGCCGTCAGCACGGGGCAGTACGGCCTCGCGCGCGGCTGGCTCAAGAACGCGGTCGAGATGTTCCGGCGCGCGAACAAGGAGCTCGAGATCAGCGAGTCGCTGCGGCGCCTCTCGCTCGTGCAGAGCCACGTCGGGGAGCTCGCGGACGCGCGCAAGCTCGCGAAAGAGGCGCTCGCGCGCGCGCAGACCGACGCGCAGCGCGCGCTCACGCGCATCGCGCTCGGGACGATCGACGTGCTCGAGGACCGTCTCGAGCCGGCGATGCGCAACGTCGACCGCGCGCTCGCGCTGCTGCGCGCCGAGGCCGGGCGCGGGCGCCCGGGGATCGTCGCCGCGACGCACCTCCTGCGCGCGCGCGTCTACCGCGTGTTCGGGAGCGCAGGCCGCGCGCACGCGTCCGCGAGCCGCGCCCTCGAACTCGCGCGCGTCGCGGGCGAACGGCGGCTCGAGGCCGAAGCGGGCGCCCGGCTGGGCGGCATCCTGCTCGACCTCGACCGCCCGGCCGAAGCCGAGGCGAACCTGCGCGAAGCGATGCGCCTCGCGCAGGAGATCGAGGATCGGCGCGGCGAATCGATCGCGCGTCTCTTCCTCGGCATCCTGCTGTGGGAGGCCGCGCAGCCGGAGGCCGCGCCGATGCTCGCCAAGGCGGGAGAGCTGGCGGTGGAGATGGGCCTGAACCGCGTCGAGGCGCTGACGCGCTCGATCCAGGCGCGGATCTCGCGCGGCGCGGGACGGATTCCCGAGGCTCTCGAAGAGAGCGACCGCGCGATGGCGCTGCTCGACCGCTTCGGCGCGGAGCTCTCCGATCGGATCGTGATCGCGGGCACGCACGCGCTCGTCCTCGCCACGGACGGCGAAGGGAAGGAAGCCGTCGCGCTCGAGAAGCGGCTGTCGGACCGGCTGCGGCGCGAGACGGCGCGCATCCGCTCGCCGCTCCTCCGACTGCGGCACCAGCGCGCGTCGCAGCGGCTGCTCGAGGCCGTGCTGTCGCCCGAGGGACCGATCTACCCGCGCGTGCGGGAGTCCGCCTGACCCCCGAAAGATCTTCCGGAATCCGGGCGCGAACCGCGGCTCCCGTCGGACCCTGCCGGCGCAAGGAGGTCTCTCGTGACCAGATCCGGTTCGATCGTGTTCGGGTTCGTCGTGCTCCTCGTCGGGATCGATCGCGCGTCGGCACAGGCGACGGGTCGCGCCAGCGTCAGCTCGACCGGGGCGCAGGCGGACGCCGCCTGCTTCTTCCCCATCTGGATGTCCACATCGGTCTCCGCCGACGGCCGCTACGTCGTCTTCGCGACCCTCGCCGATGACCTCGTTCCCGGGGACACGAACGGCCTCGGCGACGTCTTCGTCCGCGATCGCTGGTCCGGCACGACCGAGCGCGCCAGCGTCGACTCCGCCGGAGCGCAAGCGGACAGCGAGAGCTACGCCCCCACGATCTCCGCCGACGGGCGCTGGGTCGCCTTCGGCAGCGTCGCCACGAACCTCGTGGCCGGGGACACGAACGGGCGGCCCGACTGCTTCGTCCACGACCGTCTGACGGGCGTCACCGAGCGCGTGAGCGTCGACTCGGCCGGCGCCGAGGGGGACGACTCCGCGGGCTACGCGGCCCCGTCGATCTCCGACGACGGCCGCTTCGTCGCGTTCGAGAGCTGGGCCGACAACCTCGTGCCCGGCGACACGAACGGGACACAGGACATCTTCGTGCACGACCGGCAGACCGGCGCGACCGTGCGCGTCAGCGTCGACCCGGCGGGGAACGACGCGAACAGCTCGAGCAACGACCCGTCGATCTCCGCGGACGGCCGCTACGTGGCGTTCACGAGCCTGGCCTCCAACCTCGTGGCCGCGGACGTCTATCCGGGCAACGACGTCTTCGTGCGCGACCTCGCGTCGGGCACGACCGTGCTCGTCAGCGTCGACTCGAACGGGATCCAGGGCAACTCCGACTCCTTGCTCCCGTCGATCACCCCCGACGGCCGTTTCGTGGTGTTCGAGAGCATGGCGAGCAACCTGGACCCGGTGGACACCAACGTCGCCTTCGATGTCTTCGTCCGCGACCTCGCGGCGGGCACGACCGCGATCGTCAGCGTCGACTCGCTCGGCGTCCCGGGCGGGAGCGACAGCGTCTACCCGTCGATCTCCGCCGACGGCCGCTACGTCGCGTTCGAGAGCCTGAACATCTTCGCGCAGGGAGAGTTCAACGCCCACTGGGACGTCTTCGTGCGCGACCGCCAGAGCGGGACGACAGAGTGGGAGAGCACGAACGCGGACGGAGCGCAGAGCAACTTCCACAACCACCAGCCCTGGATCTCCGGCGACGGCCGCTTCGTCGCGTTCCAGAGCGGCTCCACCGATCTCGTGCACGGAGACACGAACGGCTTCGACGACATCTTCGTCCGGGACCGCGCGTACGCGCCGTTCGCGAGCCTGTGCGATCCGGGCACGGGACCTTGGATCGCGTGTCCCTGCTCGAATCCGCCGTCGGGTGCTGGACGCGGCTGCGACAACTCCGCGGCGACCGGCGGCGCGAGTCTCGCGGCGTCAGGTATCGCCTACCTCTCGGACGACACGCTCGTCTTCACCACGGCCGACGAGAAGCCGACGGCGACGAGCATCCTGCTGCAGGGCACGACCTCGCCCGCGTCGGGCATCACGTACGGCCAGGGAGTCCGCTGCGTCGGCGGCAACCTCAAGCGGCTCTACGTGAAGGCGGCCTCGGGCGGCAGCATCACCGCGCCCGACTTTCCCGGCGGGGATCCGAGCGTCTCCGCGCGATCCGCCGCGCGCGGCGACGTGATCGGCGCGGGGCAGAACCGCTTCTACCTCGTCTACTACCGCGACCCCGTCGTGCTCGGCGGTTGCGCGGCGACGAGCACGTTCAACGCCACGCAGACCGGCCGCGTGAGCTGGCTGCCCTGAGGGAGGAACGAGATGCGCGCGATCCAACACCGATTCTTCGTTCTGCTGACCGTCGTCCTCCTGCTCGTCGCGCCCGGAGGTGCGCAGACCACGACTCGGCTCAGTGTCAGCGGCGGCGGAGCCCAAGCCGACGGCCTGAGCGGTGGCTATTGGGATCAGCAGCAGCAGGTCCTCTGGGTCTACGGCTTCTCCGTCTCGGGCGACGGACGGTACGTCGCCTTCAGCAGCCTGGCCGACGATCTCGTCCCAGGGGACACGAACGGGGTGGCCGACGTCTTCGTCCGCGACCGGACGACCGGAAGCGTTACACGTGTCAGCGTCGGCGCGGGCGGCGGCCAGGCCGACGGACCGAGCTACGGCGCCTCGCTTTCGGCCGACGGACGGTTCGTGGCGTTCAACAGCGGGGCCACGAACCTCGTCCCCGGGGACACGAACGGGAAGCTCGACACCTTCGTCCGCGATCTCCTCGCCGGCACGACCGTGCGGGCGAGCGTCAGCTCGAGCGGCGTGGAGGCCAACGGCGACTCGTTCTGGCCCGCGATCTCGGCGGACGGAAGTTCCGTCGCCTTCGTCAGCCAGGCGTCGACGCTCGTCCCCGGCGACACGAACGGGAGGTGGGACGTCTTCGTCCGCGACCTCGCCGGGGCGGGGACGACGCGCGTCAGCGTGGGTGCGGGCGGAACCCAGGGCGACAACGATTCCGGGATCGACGGCCAAGTGTCGCTCTCGTCGGACGGACGCTTCGTGGTCTTCGGCAGCCGCGCGGACAACCTCGTCGCGAGCGACACGAACGGCAGGATCGACATCTTCGTGCGCGACCGCGTGGCCGGCACCACGGAGCTCGCGAGCGTGAACTCCTCGGGCAATCAGGGGGACGGTAACTGCTACACCGCCTCGATCTCCGGGGACGGCCGCTTCGTCGCCCTGGACAGCCAGTCGGACAATCTGGACGCGGGCGACACGAACGGGACGATCGACGTCTTCGTCCGCGATCGGCTGAATGGGACGACGCGACTCGTCAGCTGGGACTTCACCGGGAACGCGAGCAACGACTTCAGCCAGAGCCCGGTGATCTCGGCGGACGGCAGCCATGTCGCCTTCCTCAGCGGTGCGACCGACCTCGTGCCCGGCGACTCGAACGGCAGCGCGGACGTTTTCGTGCGCGATCTCCAGACGGCGTCGACGAGCCTCGCGAGCGTGAGTTCGGCGGGGATCCAGGCGAACTGGCTGAGCTTTCCGACACCGGGATCGATCTCGGCCGACGGGCGCTTCACCGCGTTCGCGAGCGGCGCCACGAACCTCGTGGCCGCCGACACGAACGGCGCCTGGGACGTCTTCCTCCACGACCTGCAGACCGGCGCGACGACGCGCGAGAGCGTGCAGGGGAGCGGAATCCAGGGTGCGGGCGCGAGCTTCCTCCCCGCCTTCTCCGACGGCGCGCGGTACCTCGCCTTCGCGAGCGGGTCCTCGAACATCGTCCCGAACGACCTGAACGGCCGCGGGGACGTCTTCGTCCGCGACCTGCAGACGGGAGCGACGACGCTGGCGAGCGTCTCCTCGAGCGGAGCGCAGGGAAACCAGAACAGCGACTCGGCCCAGGTCTCCGCCGACGGTCGCTACGTCGCCTTCTTCAGCATCTCGACGACCCTCGTCCCGGGCGATTCGAACGCGACGGGCGACGTCTTCGTCCGCGATCTCGTCGCCGGCACGACCGAGTTCGCGACCCTCGACTCCTCGGGCAACCAGGTCGCCTGGGCGATGCCCGGCACGTACCCGTGGATGTCCGCCGACGGGCGGTACGTCTCGTTCACGGCGGTCGGTCCGTTCGTCCCCGCGGACACGAACGGCAACTACGACGTCTACGTGCGCGACCGGACCGCCGCGACGACGATCCGCGCCAGCGTCGGCGCCTCCGGCGCGGAGGGGAACGGTGCCAGCTTCGGCGGCTCCATCTCCGCCGACGGACGCTACGTCGTCTTCTCGAGCGCCTCGACGAACCTCGTCCCGGGCGACACGAACGGAATCGAGGACGTCTTCGTCCGCGACCTCGTCGCGGGCACGACGACGCGGGTCAGCCTGAGCTCGGGCGGCGCGCAGGCAACCGGACAGTGCCTATCGCCCGCGATCTCGGCCGACGGTCGCTACGTCGCCTTCTGGAGCGAGGCGACGAACCTCGTCCCCGGCGACACGAACGGACTCTTCGACGTCTTCGTGCGCGACCTCCAGACCGGGACGACGACGCGCGAGAGCGTCGACTCGAACGGCGTGCAGGCAAATGCGACGAGCTACTCCCCTTCGATCTCGCGGGGCGGCCGCTTCGTGACGTTCGTCAGCGAGGCGACGAACCTCGTGCAAGGGGACACGAACGGCCTGATGGACACGTTCCTCCGCGATCGCCTCACGGGGCAGACGACGCGCGTCAACGTGAGCACGGCGGGTGCCGAGGCCGACAACTTCAGCCCGCCCTCCACGTTCCAGGCGATTTCCCCCGACGGCCGGCTCGTCGCGTTCGACAGCTACGCGACGAACCTGGTCGCCGACGACACGAACGGGGCGTCCGACGTGTTCCTGCGCGAACGCGGAGACGCAGCCGTCTTCACCGCGCTCTGCTTCGGCGACGGGAGCTCGGGCTCCTGCCCGTGCGGCAACCAGGGCGCCGCGGGGCACGGTTGTCAGAACTCGATCGGCACGGGCGGCGCGCTCCTCACGGGGACGGGCGTCCCGAGCCTCGCGTCCGACACGGCGCACTTGACTTCCTCCGGCGAGCTTCCGACCGCGACGAGCGTCCTCCTCCAGGGCACGGCCGTCGTCGCGCCGGTGACGTACGGCGACGGGCTGCGCTGCACCGGCGGTTCGCTGAGGCGCCTCTTCACGCACGGCGCCGTCGCCGGCTCGGTGACGATGCCTCAGGGCGCCGACTTGTCGATCTCCGCGCGGTCGGCGGCGATCGGCGCACCGATCCCCGCCGGCGCGTCGCGCCTCTACCAAGTCTACTACCGCGACCCCAGCTCCTCCTTCTGCCCCAACCCCCCGGGGAGCACGTTCAACGTCTCGAACGCCGTCGCGATCGTGTGGGGCACTTGATCGCGCACGCAGACGACGATCCGGAGGTACCCATGCGCACACGTCCCATTCCGCCCCCTTCTCCCAGCCGATCTCCCCTGTCCGTGCTCGCCGTCCTGCTGCTCGCCGCCACGGGGTGGACGCAGATCACCTCGCGCGCGAGCGTGGGAATGGGCGGGGTCGAGGGGAACTCGCGCAGCATCCTCCCCTCGATCTCCGGCGACGGGCGCTGCACCGCGTTCGTGAGCGTCGCCACGAACCTCGTCCCCAGCGACACGAACGCGTGCGAGGACATCTTCGTGCGCGACCTCTCGAGCGGGACGACCGAGCGCGTGAGCGTGGACTCGAACGGCGTGCAGGGAGATGCCGCGAGCGTCGGCCCCGCGATCTCCGCCGACGGGCGCTACGTGGTGTTCGAGAGCCTCGCCTCGAACCTCGTCCCGGGCGACACGAACGGGCTCCGTGACATCTTCGTCCGCGACCGCCTTTCGGACACGACCGAGCGGGTGAACGTCGACTCGGGCGGGGCGCAGGCGAACGGAGTGAGCAGCTGGGCCTCGATTTCTCCCGACGCACGCTACGTCACGTTCATGAGCGAGGGCTCGAACCTGGTCCCGGGGGACACCAACGCGACCGGCGACGTCTTCGTGCACGACCGCTCGACGGGAACGACCCAGCGCGTGAGCGTCTCGAACGGCGGGGCGCAGGGGAACAATTTCAGCGGCTACGGCACGATCTCCGCCGACGGGCGGCTGGTCGCGTTCGCGAGCGTCGCGACGAATCTGGTCCCAGGGGACACCAACAACAGCTACGACGTCTTCGTGCGGGACCTCGTGTCGGCGACGACCGAGCGCGTGAGCGTCGCGACGGGCGGGGCGCAGGCGAATTCCGGCGCGGTCTACCCCTCGATCTCGGCCGACGGGCGCAGCGTGGTGTTCTTCAGCGGCTCCACGAACCTGTTCGCGGGCGACGCCAACAATGCCACGGACGTCTTCCTGCACGACCTCGTGTCGGGAGCGACCGAGCTGGTGAGCGTCGCCACGGGCGGAGCGCAAGGGAACTCCGGCAGCACCGGCTGCTCGGTCTCCGCGGACGGGCGCTACGTAGCGTTCGAGAGCAACGCCTCGAACCTGGTCGCCGGCGACACGAACGGGGTCTGGGACATCTTCGTGCGCGACCGCCAGAGCGGGACGACCGGACGGGCGAGCGTGAACTCGGGCGGCGTGCAAGGGAACGCCCTCAGCGGTGGCTACGGTGTCTCGATCTCTGCCGGTGGTCGCTTCGTCGCGTTCGACAGCGACGCCACGAACCTGGTCGCCGGGGACGCCAACGGGTTCACGGACGTCTTCGTCCGCGACCGGGACGCGACGGGCGTCACGAGCCTGTGCGATCCCGGGACAGGCGGAGTGATCGCCTGCCCGTGCTCGAATCCCCCATCGGGGCCGGGACGCGGGTGCGACAACTCCGCGGCGACAGGCGGCGCCTCGCTCACCGCTTCGGGCATCGCCTACCTCTCGATGGACAGCCTCGTGTTCGCGACGAGCGGCGAGAAGCCGACCGCGACGAGCATCCTGTTGCAGGGCAACGCGCTCGCTTCGAGCGGCGTCGTCTACGGCCAAGGCGTCCGCTGCGTCGGAGGCACGCTCAAGCGTCTGTTCACGAAACACGCTGTCGCGGGCAGCATCACGGCACCGGACTTCGGCGCCGGCGATCCTTCCGTCTCCGCACGCTCCGCCGCGAAGGGCGACGTGATCCAGTCGGGCGAGAGCCGCTGGTACCTCGTGTACTACCGCGACCCGATCGTGCTCGGCGGCTGTGCGGCATCGAGCACGTTCAACGCGACGCAGACCGTCGCGGTCGACTGGATCCTGTGATCTCGATGAAGCGGCACATGGACGTGAACGCGAGGCGACAGCCTGGAACGAAGCTCCGGTACGGGAGCGTCTGCGTCGCACTCGCGTTGGCGGAAGCCGCTTCCGCCCAGGTGACGAGCCGCGTGAGCGTCGACTCCGCGGGCGCGCAGGGGAACGCCGACAGCTACCCCTGCTCGATCTCCGGCGACGGCCGGTACGTGGCCTTCTTCAGCTTCGCCGACGACCTCGTCGCCGGGGACACGAACACGGTCTACGACGCCTTCGTCCGAGACCGCCTGCTCGGCACGACCGAGCGCGTGAGCGTCGACTCCGCCGGGGTGGAGGGGAACGACTCCAGCATCAACTGCTCGATCTCCGCCGACGGTCGCTACGTGGCGTTCGAGAGTCTCGCCAACAACCTCGTGGCCGGGGACACGAACGTGGTCGCCGACATCTTCGTCCACGACCGCCAGACCGGCGCGACCGAGCGCGTGAGCGTCGATTCCGCCGGAGCGCAGGGAAACGACTACAGCCTCGCCCCCTCGATCTCCAGCGACGGCCGGTTCGTCGTCTTCATCAGCGGAGCCACGAACCTGGTCGCCGGGGACTCGAACCTGGTCTCGGACATCTTCGTCCGCGACCGGCAGAACGGCACGACCGAGCGCGTCAGCGTCGGACCCGCCGGGGTGGAGGGGAACGGGTACTGCTACTCTTGCTCGATCTCGGTCGACGGGCGCACGGTGGCCTTCCAGAGCTACTCCGACAATCTCGTGGCCGGCGACACGAACGCGCTCGGTGACGTCTTCGTCCGCGACCGCCAGCTCGGAACGACCGAGCGCGTCAGCGTGGGTCCAGCCGGGCTCGAAGGGGACGGCGACAGCAACGCCTCCCTGATCTCTGCCGACGGCCGGTACGCGGTCTTCGCGAGCTACGCCGACAACTTGGTGCCCGGAGACACGAACGGATCCCTGGATGTGTTCCTCCGCGACCGCCAGAACGGAACGACCGAGCGCGTCAGCGTCGACTCCGCCGAAGCGGAGGTGAACGGCGCGAGCTTCCCCGGTTCGATCACCCCCGGCGGCCGCTACGTGGCCTTCCAGAGCTTCGCCACCGACCTCGTCAGCGGCGACACGAACGGGTTCAGCGACGTCTTCGTCCGCGACCGCGCGAACGGCACGGCCGAGCTCGTGAGCGTCGACTCCGCCGGGGCGCAGGGGAACGGCGACAGCTACTTCCCCTTGATTTCCGCCGACGGCCGCGTCGTCGCGTTCTACAGCTCGGCCACCGACCTCGTGGCCGGGGACACGAACGGGACGTACGACGCCTTCGTCCACGACCGCGCGTACTCCCCGATGACGAGCCTGTGCGACCCGGGCATGGGCGGCGTGATCGCATGCCCCTGCTCGAATCCCCCGGGTGCGCTCGGCCGCGGCTGCGACAACTCGTCGGCGACCGGCGGCGCGATCCTGTCGGCCTCCGGAATCGGCTACCTCTCGCAGGACACTCTCGTGTTCACGACGACCGGCGAGAAGCCGACCGCCACGAGCATCGTGCTGCAGGGCACTGCCCAAGTCTCCGCGGGCGTGACGTACGGCCAGGGCGTGCGCTGCGTCGGCGGCACGCTCAAGCGCCTCTTCGTCAAGGCCGCGTCGGGCGGCAGCATCACCGCTCCCGACTTCGGCGCGGGCGACCCGAGCGTCTCCGTCCGCTCGGCCGCGCGCGGCGACGTGATCGGCGCGGGGCAGAGCCGCTTCTACCTCGTCTACTACCGCGACCCGGTCGTGCTCGGCGGATGCCCGCCGTCGAGAACCTTCAACGCGACGCAGACCGGGGAGGTCACCTGGTGGCCCTGACGGCGAGTTTCGGCCTCCTGCGAGGAGACGGCTACCATGAGTCTCCCGCCTCATGGCCGACGTCACCTGCTGGACGCTCATCGAGTGCGCCGCCGACGGGGATCGCGCCGCGCGCGACGCGTTCGTGGAGCGCTACCTCCCGGTCGTGCGCGCGTACATGCGCGCGCGCTGGGGAAATCGTGTGCCCGAGTCCGAGCTGGAGGACACGGTGCAAGAGGTGTTCGTCGAGTGCCTGAGGGAAGAGGGCGTGCTCGTCAGGAACCGTTCGCGCCGGGGCGCGGGGTTCCGCGCCTACCTCTTCGGCGCGGTGCGCAACGTCGCGCTCCGCGCCGAGGAGGCGCGCGCGAAGAAGATCGACGAGCCACGGACCGCCTCCTTCGAGGCCGACGGCATGGCGGCGGACGGCGAGACCTCCTCGCGCGCCTTCGACCGCGCGTGGGCGGCGGCGATCGTGCGCGAGGCCGCCGAGAAGCAGAAGGAAAAGGCGAGAACCGAGGGAGAGGCTGCGCTCAGGCGCGTCGAGCTCCTGCGCCTCGTCTTCCAGGAGGAGCGCGGCATCGCGGAGATCGCGCGCGACTGGGACGTCCCGCCGGAATCGCTCCACCGCGAGTACGCCAAGGCGCGCGCCGAGTTCACGGCGGCGCTCAAGGACGTGGTCGCCTTCCACGTGACGGAGTCCGACGCGGCCGTCGACCGCGAATGCCGCGACCTGATGTCGCTCCTCGGATGAGGCCCGCTCGATGACCTCCCCCACCGGAGAGCGCCCGCCGACGGAGACGCTGCTCGACCGCGCGCTGCGAACCGCGTTCACCACTCGCGGCGCTCCGCGGAAGGACCTTCCGCCTGACGCGAGCGTCCCCCCCGAACGCGTTTGCCGTATCGAATCGGAGATCGCGCGCGGCGGCATGGGGATCGTCTACCGGGCCCGCGATCCCGCGCTCGGCCGCGAGGTCGCGCTGAAGCTCCTGCGCGAGGATCTCGCCACCGACGACGGCGCCGTGCGGCGCTTCCTCGAGGAGGCCCGGATCGGCGGCCGCCTCCAGCACCCGGGCGTCGTGCCGGTCTACGCGCTCGGGCGCACGGCGACGGGGCGACCGTGGTTCACGATGAAGCTGATCGAGGGCCGGACGTTCGCCTCGATGCTGCAGGCCCGCGCGTCGCCGTCCGAGGACCTGCGTCGCCATCTCGCGATCCTCGAATCGGTCTGCCGCACCGTCGCGTTCGCGCACGACCGCGGCGTCGTGCACCTCGACCTGAAGCCCGGCAACGTCATGGTCGGCGCGTTCGGAGAAGTCCAGGTCGTCGACTGGGGACTCGCGGCGCTGGTCCGCTCCTCGCAGCCGGGAACGAAGCACAGGAGCCGCGAAGGCGAGGTGTACGGCACGCCCGCGTACATGCCGCCGGAGCAGGCGCGCGGGGATCTCGCGGCGATCGACGAGCGCGCCGACGTCTTCGCGCTCGGCGCGATCCTCTGCGAGGTGCTGACCGGCACGCCGCCCTACGCGGGAGGTCGGGAGGCGAGCCGGCGCGCGGCCGCGGTCGCCGAGCTCGCGGGCGCCCTCGAGCGCCTCCGCTCCTGCGACACGCCCGATCTCGCGGCGCTGTGCGCCGAATGCCTGCAGGCCGCGCCGGAGCGCCGCCGTGCCGACGCCGGCGGGATCGCGTTCGCGATCGCCCGGCACTTCGCCACGCTCGAGGAGCGCCTGCGCGGGGCAGAGGTCGCCGCGGCGGAGGCGAGGACGCGGGCGGCGGACGAGCGGCGCGCGCGGAAGCTGACGCTCGCGCTCGCGGGATCGATCCTCCTCTCGATCGTGATCGGCGCGCTCTCGTGGGCCTGGCTCACGCACAAGGAGTCTCTCCGGCGCGCGGGGGTCGACGCGCGCGCGCGGCCGTCGGTCGAGGAGGCGACGCTGCTCCTCGGACAGGCCGAATCGACGGCCGACATCGCTCTCTTCGAGCGCGCGTCCGCCGCCGCCGACCGGGCGCAGGCGGCGCTCGCGGACGGGCAGGGCAGCCCGGATCTGGCCGCGAGCGCCGGGGCTCTGCTCGAGCGGATCCGCGTGGAATCGAGCGCGGCCTCCCTGCGCGCCGAGCGCGAGCGGTCGAGCCGCGCCCTCCTCGCGCGACTGGACGCACTGCGCGTCCCCGACGATCCCGGGGGCGAGCTCGAGCGCGACCGCGCCTACGCGGACGCGTTCCGCGCCGCGGGCCTGGATCCGGACGGCTCGACGCCTGAGGCGTTCGCGGCGGAGGCGCGCGCGCGCGGCGTGGCCGCCGAGCTGGCCGCCGCCTTCGACGAGTGGATCGACGTGCGGGAGGCGGCCTGCCTGCTGGACGGCGCCGACCGGCTGCGCGGCCTCGCGCGTATCCTCGATGCGGATCCTCGGCGGTCCCGTCTGCGCGCCGCACTCGCTCGCGGGTCGTTCGACGACCTCCGCCGCGCGCTCGAGGCCGTCGATCTCTCGGAGGTCGCCCCCGGCACGATCCACGCCGTCCACCGGGCGCTCCGGGCGCGCACGCTCGTCGGGCCCTGGGAGATCCGCGTCGAGGACCTGTACACCCGGGCGCTGCGTTCGCACGCGGACGATCCGACGCTTTGTGTCGAACTCGCGCGGCTCCGGTTCGCTCGCGGCGACCGCGCGGGGGGAGAGTACCTGTACCGGGTCGCACTGGCCCTCCGGCCCGATCATCCAATCGCCTATGTCGAGCTCGCGTGGGAGCTCGACCACCTGGACATCGACCTCGCCGCGGCGGTCGACCTCTTTGCGCGCGCCGTCCAGCTCCGACCCGACGACGGCCTCGACTACTTCTACCTCGGACATGCCATGCGCAGGCTCGGCGACCTCGACGGGGCGACCGCCGCCCAGCAGGAGGCCGCGCGGCGTCTTCCGCTCGAACCGCGTCCCCACAAGGAGCTGGCCGTGATCCTCCGCGCGAAGGGAGCATTGGACGGGGCCCTCGAGGAGTTCCAGCGCGCGCTCGCGATGAACCCGAGATACGACATCGCCCGGCGCGAGTACGCGGAGGTGCTCTCGGAGCGCGGCCGGCTCGCGGATGCGCTCTCCGAGGTGGGCACGATCCTGGCTCACGACGAGCTCTCGCAGAGCGGGTGGCTCGGGTTCGCCGCGCAGCTCCGCCTCGACCACGGGGACTACGAGGGAGCCGTCCACGAGATGCACCGGGCGCTGCCCGCCAACGTGTATTCGGTTCTCGAGCTCCACGAGCGCAACGTGCGCATGGAGGACTTCTTCGATCTCGCGGCGATGCAGACGGTCTGCGAGCAGCAGCTCGGAGCCTTGCCCAGCGATCCCACTGTCCACGCCCAGCTGGGAGCCGTCCTGCAGGCCCAAGGGCGGTACGGCGAGGCGCTGGCCGAGTTCCGGACCGCGGATCACATCGGCAGGCAGCAGCAGGGATGGCAGCATCCGTCCGCGGCGTGGCTCGAGCGAGTGGAGCGCTGGGCGGAGCTCGAGATCCGGATGCAGCGCGCGCTCGACCAGCACGGCGAGCCGCGGGACGCGGACGAGGCCGAAGCGTTCGCGCGGATCGCCTACCGCAAAGGGATCTTCAACGCGAGCGCCCGATGGTTCGCCGAAGCGCTCGGGACGCGGAAGGATCGCGAGGTCGGCGAGTTCACCCGACTCGAGGCCGCGAGCGCGGCTCTGCGTGTCGCGCCTTCGTCGACTGGAGCCGAGCGCGACGCTTGGCGTGCGCGGGCCAAGGCCTGGCTCTCCGAGGACCTGGACGTGAGGGAGCGCCAACTCGGCGAGGGCCGCCCCGCTGCGATCACGGCGCGACGAGTCCTCGGGGCGTGGCGCGTCGTGCCCGAGCTGGCCGAGGCCGAGAAAGCCGATTGGCGGGAGCTGTGGGATCGAGCCGCAGATCTCTCGGTGCGTGCCGCGGACGCGGTCCGCGCGCGCTGAGGGCTCGGAATTCCGGGAATCCTGCGAGGAACGCCGGACGCCGCCGGACCCGGCCGTCGGAGGTCCTCATGCGCACACGTTCGCTTCCCCTGGTCCTGCTGCTCTCTGCCTCGAGTTTCGCCCAGGCTCCGCCGCGCATCGACGCGGTCGCCTTCGACGAGGTCGGCGACGGCGCGATCTGGGTGCACGGACGGAACTACAAGGCGCGCGTCGACTCTCGCGGCCTGACGTTCATCCCCTTCCTCGGCTCGTGCGCACCGCGCAACTACCCGGTGACCTTCACGCTGCGCTCGGCGTCGATCGGCGGCGTGGACCTCTCGATCGCCTCCGACAGCCCGCCGGTTCTCGACGGCCAGCGGATCTGGCTCGAGCACGGCGCGGTCACGGAGATCCTCGACGTCTCCCTCGATGAGATCGAGCAGAGTCTCGTGGTGCACCGCGGAGCCCGGACGGGCGATCTCGACGTCGCGCTCGACGTCGACACCGAGCTCCCCCGCTCCGCCGACGGCGAGGTCGCGTGGCTCCACACGGGGCTCGGCGGCGTGAGCTACGGATCGCCGACGACCCTCGATGCGCGCGGGCGCGCGCTCGCGACGTCGAGCCGGCCGGGCGGGAGATCGATCGAGTTCGGCGTCGCGGCGAGCGAGGTAGCGAGCGCGGAGGGAGAGGTCACGATCGATCCGATCATCGCGACGGTGGCGCTGGATTCGAGCGACAACGACGATCGATTCCCCGACGTCGCGTACGACGTCTCCAACGACCGCTACATCGTCGTGTACGAGCGCGTGTACAGCCAGACGGACCACGACATCTTCTGCCAGATGGTCAGCGGGGCGACGGGTCAGCCGATCGCGAACACGTGGAGCTACATCGACTTCACCTGGGAGGACTGGCGCCACCCGTCCGTGGCGAACATCAACAACATCGACCAGTTCGTGGTGGCGGCGTCGGTGGGTCCGGAGCCGAGAGTGATCAAGTGCCGCTCGCGCGCGGCGGGCTCGCTCTCGATGGGCACGCCCTTCACGCTCGATCACACGGCGACGAGCAACGCCTGCGACGGCGGCTCCTACGCATACACGTCCGACGTGGCGCCCGTCGTCGGCGGAGACACCTGGCCTGGCGGCGGGTCGAGCTTCTGTTGCGTCGCATGGATCCGAAACAGGGTGTACACGTCGAACGGCATACCCTCCGATGCCTGTCCGGACGTCGTCTACTGCCTGGTGACGGCGAGCGGCATGGCGATGCCGACGCAGGTCCTGGAGCACACATACTCGAGCAGGGGCGCGTCCGTGCTCCTCGACGGCAGCTTCGCCATGCTCTCGATCTCGAAGTCCGACGGCGATTCGTCCTCGGGCGGAAGCCAGGACTGGACGCTCGCCTGGGAGCACTGGGATCAGGAGATCTGGGGGGCACAAGTCCATTGGACCGGGACGCTGACGCACCCCGCCACCATGCTCACGTACACGGGGTACCCGACCGTCCCCGGACTCGGCGGCCCCATCCTCGCGTACCAGAACATCTCGGTCTCGAGCCCCCAAGCCAGCACGACGCGGGAGTTCATGCTCACCTTCGACATCCTCGGAGCTAGCGGCGCGCCGCGGCTCTTCGGGGGGCTCGTCAATCCGTGGGGCACGATCCCGTCGTCCAGGATGTTCGACTTGACCGCGATGCAGGGCGGCGGCTCGCCTGGGTACACGCAGTGGCATCCCGTCGTCGACTGCGACGGGACGTACTACGTGGTCGCGTTCAACGGCTACCCCGGCGGGTACCTGGGTCTCTGCGCCGCCCAGTTCGGATGGCGGTGGAGCAGGTTCTACGGCTGGAGCTGGGGCTGCCTCGAGCCCCAGCTGCAGATCGCCCAGGACCCGAACGCCGAGATGGGCGCGCACCTTTGCGCGGAGCCGAGCGGCGGCGGCTCGCGCCGCAACATGCTGATCGCCAGCCAGCACTGGCGCGGATGGAGCCAGGGGGGCGGCGTCGGGGGCGACCCGTTCCTCGCGCTCCACGCGGACTGATCGGGCGCGCCCGCGCAGAGCCTCAGGCGCTCTTCTTGGTGCGGAGATCGGCTGCGTCGAACTGCGCTTGCTCGGTCGAGCCTTCGAGCGCCCGCGTCGACGTCGTACCGGCCGAAATCGCGGTCATCACCGCGTCGAAGTAGCCCGTTCCGACCTCGCGCTGGTGGCGCGTCGCGCTGTAGCCGGCGCCTTCCGACGCGAACTCCGCCTGCTGCAGCTCCGAGTACGCGGCCATCCCGCGCTCGGCGTAGCCGCGCGCGAGCTCGAACATCGAGTGGTTCAGCGCGTGGAAGCCCGCCAGCGTGACGAACTGGAAGCGGTAGCCCATCGCCGCGAGCTCGACCTGGAAGCGCGCGATCGTGTCCGGATCGAGCTTCTTCCGCCAGTTGAACGACGGCGAGCAGTTGTAGGCGAGCAGCTTGCCCGGGAACTGCGCGTGGACCGCCTGCGCGAACGCGCGCGCTTCGCCGAGGTCGGGGTGCGAGGTCTCGCACCAGATCACGTCGGCGTACGGCGCGTAGGAGATCGCGCGCGCGATCGCGGGCTCGATCCCCGAGCGCGTGCGGAAGAAGCCCTCCGCCGTCCGCTCGCCCGTGAGGAACGGCCGGTCGCGCTCGTCGACGTCGCTCGTCAGGAGCTGCGCGCTGTTGGCGTCCGTGCGCGCGACGATGAGCGTCGGTACGCCGCAGACGTCGGCGGCGAGGCGCGCCGCGTTTAGGTTGCGGATATGCGCCTGGGTCGGGATCAGGACCTTGCCGCCCAAATGACCGCACTTCCTCTCCGAAGCGAGCTGGTCCTCGAAGTGAACGCCGGCGGCCCCGGCCTCGATATAGGCCTTCATGATCTCGAAACAGTTGAGCGGCCCGCCGAAGCCGGCCTCGGCGTCGGCCACGATCGGCGCGTACCAATCGATCCCGTTCTGTCCCTCCGCCGCGTGGATCTGATCCGCGCGCTGGAGCGCCTGGTTGATGCGCTTGACGACGTGCGGAACGCTCGTCGACGGATA
>DASYPQ010000026.1:0-155015 GCA_036006425.1 Planctomycetota bacterium | reverse complement strand
TCGAGGCGGCGCCGGAGCTCGCGACGCTGCTCGTGCTGCGCCGCGGCCAGCGCCTCTCCGTGATGCCGGTCACCGAATCCGAGTTCACGGCCGTGCTCCGGCGCGGGCGGGCGAAGGCCGCGAAGCCGCCTCGGGACGCCGGAGGCGGCGGAGCTCCCGCGGCGCGGCGTCGCGCGGGCGCCGCCCGAAGTCGAGGGCGGAAAGCACCTTAGCCCGGCGTTCCCGGCGCCATCCGAGCGCGCGCGAGCCGCTCGTCGGCTCGCGCTCCGGGATCGCCGGCGCGACTCTCGGGAGCCGAGGCTTGACGCGCAGGCGGGAAATGTGGCCTACCAAGGGCCCTGGCGGGCCCGCGGGGCCGGCCGTCCACGAGAACACGCGATGAACCCCGGGCTGCCGCCCCATTCCAGAAAGGCCTGTCGATGAGCCAGAACTACGACCGCTTGGTGCAGCTGGTGACCACCGTCCGCGAGGACTTCGAGAAGGCCGAAGCGGGCAACAAGGCGGCTCAGACGCGCGTCCGCAAGGCGATGCAGGACGTGAAGAACCTCGCCCAGGACATCCGCAAGGAGATGCTCGAGGTCCGGGACGCGGGTGGACCGAAGACCTGACGAACCCACGCGCCGCGCGCTCGCGCTGACGCTGCCCTGGATCCCGATCTTGGGTGGCCTCGGGGCGGCCCTCGCGCCGAGCGCGTCCGCGGCGCAGGGAGCGGCGCCGCCGCCGGAGCGGAAGCGGCTCGTCGCGACCGTGATCCTCCTCCGGCACGCGGAGAAGGACACGACGGGCGATTCCGTGAACCCGGGGCTCTCCGACGTCGGGAAGAAGCGCGCGGCCGATCTCGCGCGGCTGCTCGCGCGGGCGCGGGTCACCCATCTCTTCGCGAGCAAGTACCGCCGCGCCCAGGAGACCCTCCAGCCGTTCGCGGAGGCTTCCGGGCTCAAGCTGAACACCGACCTCGGCGCCGTCTCCGTGGAGCTCGGTCCGCATCTCCTCGGCCTCCCGGCCGGTTCCGTCGCGGTCGTCGCCGGCCACTCGAACACGATCCCGGCGCTCGCGGCGGCCCTCGGCGGCGAGCTCCAGGGCCTCGAGCCGACCCCGCAGGGTCCGTCGCTTTCGGAGAAGGAGTACGCGCGTCTCTTCGTGCTGACGCCGGGACCCGAACCGACCTCGAAGCCGCTCGTGCTCGAGCTCTCGTACGGCGACTAGCCCGCGTCGAAGACCGCGAGCGACGGCGCGCCCGCGGGGACGAGCCTCGCTCCGACCGCGACCTCGTGGAGCTTCGCGAGCGCGCGGCGTCCTTCGTTCCCGAGATCCGCGGTCCACGCGTTCACGTACAGCTCGACGTGTTGCCAGAGGACGGCGTCGTCGAATTCCTGCGCGTGCTTCCGCATCGTCAGGATCGCGTCCGCGGGATGCGCGCGCGCGTGCGCGAGCGACGCGCCGATCGCGCGCGCAAGGCGGCTGATCACGTCGCGGCCGAGTTCCTTCTTCGCCAGGATTCCGCCGAGGGGAAGCGGGAGACCGGTCGCGCGCTCCCACGTCGCGCCGAGGTCCTCGACGAGACGGAGCCCGCGGTCCGCGAACGTGAAACGCGCCTCGTGGATGCACACGCCGAAGTCGGCGTCGCCGCGTTCGAGCGCCGGGAGGATGTCGGAGAAGACCGCCTGCTCGACGCGTCCCTCGTCCGCGTGGAAGAGGCGGAAGAGGAAGTGCGCGGTCGTGTCCGCGCCCGGACAGAGGACGCGCGAATCCGCCGCGAGCGGGCCCGCACCCGCGCGCGCGAGCAGCACCGGTCCGACGCCGAACCCGAGCGCCGCTCCGACCGGGAGCACGACGGCGGTGCGCGCCACGCCGAGCGCGGCGTGGAAGCTGCACTTCGCGGCGTCGAGCTCCCCGCCGGCGAAGCGCCGGTTCAGCGTCTGCACGTCGGCGAGCTCGATCGCGAGGTCGAGTCCGGCCGTGTCGACGCGGCGTTCGAGCAGTCCGTGGAACACGAACGTGTCGTTCGGGCACGGCGAGATGCCGATCGCGAGCCGTTGCGTCACCGCGGCGAGCTCCACGTGCGGCGCCCGACGAGCTCGATCGCGAGCTTCCGCGCGGCGGTGAGCGCGTCCGGGATCCTCCACGACTTCGGGTCGCGGTCTCCCGCGCTGTTCGAGATCCCGCGGACGATCGCGAGCGGCGTCCGCTCGATCGCGCACGCGAGCGCGACGCCGTAGCCCTCCATGTCCTCCGCGATCGCGTCGGGATGCCGCGCGCGCCGCTCCGTCGCCTCGCCGCTCGACCGCGCGGCGGCGAGCACCGTCACGAGCGCGCGCGCCGGCGCGGGCGGGGAATCGGCTTCGAGCGGCAGGCTCGTCGCGATCCCGGGCGCCTGCGCGAAGCCCGCCGTCTCGAGTCCATCGATCGCGACGCGCGTGAACTGCGCCGCCGCGCCGATCGGGAGCGCGTCGGCGTCGTAGCTCCCCGCGATCCCGACGAGGAGCACGCGCGCGGGGCGCAGTCGCGCGAGCAGCGACGCCGTGCGCGCCGCCGCGGCGATCGGGCCGAACCCGACTTCCTCGACGAGAGCGAGCCCGGCGTCGAAACCTCCGAGCGCCGCGAGCTCGCGCATCTCGAGCCCCGTCGGGACGAGGAGCAGCGTCGGAGCGGCGTGCGTGGACACGGGACGAGTGTCCGCCCACGGTGCATGCCGCGTCAACCGGAACGCCGCGCGATCTGATAGCCTCCGCGCCCCATGAGAATGCGCACGTCGTTCTTCCTCGTTTCGTCGCTCGTCGGCACGTTCGGATGCACGGCGCCGGTCGCCGTCCACGACGTTGCGCCGCCGCCCGCCCCGCCGCATGCCCCGAGCAGCGAGGCCGTCCTCGCGCGCATCCTCGATCTCGGGGAGCACGACAACCGCGTGCAGGCGCAGCTGAAGACGCTGTGCAAGACGATCGGTCCGCGCCTGACCGGCACCGAGCGCTTCGACCAGGCCGCGCGCTGGGCCGTCGAGCAGTTCCAGTCGTTCGGTCTCTCGGCGCATCTCGAGACCTGGGGCGAGTTCCCGACGGCGTTCCGGCGCGGCTACGCGAGCGGCGGCATGGTGGCACCCCAGGGGATCGACTACGACTTCACGACGACGGCGTGGAGCCCGGGGACGAAAGGGCCTGCGCGCGGTCCCGCGATCCTCGAGCCGACGACCGAGGAGGCCCTCGCGACGGCGAAGGCGCGCTTCGCGAATGCCTGGATCGTCAACTCCGATCCGGCGCCGTCGGCGAAGATCCGCCGCGAGATCCGCGAGGCGGCCGAGGCCGCGGGAGCGCTCGGCTACGTGCGGCCGGGTTCACGGAACGGCCGCATGCACATGGGCGGCAACCACCGCGTCGAGCTCGAGAAGGCGAAACCGCAGGTCCAGATCCAGCTCCAGTACGCGCAGTACGCGGACCTCGTCGCGCGGCTCAAGGGCGACGGCGCGGAAGCGATCGAGCTCGAGTTCGACGTCGCGAACGTCCTCGCGCCGGGCCCGGTCGCGTGCACGAACGTCGTCGCCGATCTCGTCGGCAGCGAGCACCCCGACGAGTTCGTCGTCGTCGGCGGCCACCTCGACTCGTGGGACGGCGCCGAGGGCGCGCAGGACAACGGGACGGGCAGCGCGACGACGATCGAAGCCGCGCGGTTGATCGCGGCGGCCGGCGGGAAGCCGAAGCGCACGATCCGGTTCATCCTGTTCGGCGGCGAGGAAGAGGGACTCCTCGGTTCCGAGGGGTACGTGAAGGCGCACGAGGCCGAGCTCGCGAAGACGAGCCTCGCGCTGATCCACGACGGCGGCGGCACGGCGGCCGTCGGCCTCGCGACGAACTATCCGATGCTCGCCGACTTCGAAAGCGTGTTCGCGCCCGTGAAGGACCTGCACGCCGCCTATCCGTTCCGCGTCGAGGAGTCGACGGGGCTCGTGAACAGCGGCGACTCCGACCACGCGCCGTTCCTCCAGGCCGGAGTGCCCGGGTTCTTCTGGAAGCAGAGCGAGAAGGGGTACGAGCGCGTGCACCACACGCAGTTCGACGTGTTCGAGAGCGTCGACCCCGTGCAGGAGCAGCACACGGCGCTCGTCGTCGCCGTCGCGGCGTGGGGATTCGCCGAGCTCGATCACCTGCTCGACCGGACGGACATGAAGCCCGCGCCGCGGCGCCTGATGGGCGTCTCGCTCGACGGAACGACGGTGCGGAGCATCGACAAGGACGGCAAGGCCGGTGCCGCCGAGTGGCAGGTCGGGGACACGATCCTCACGATCGACGGCGTCGAGGCGAAGGACCGCGACTCGATCGGCGACCTCCTGCAGCAGGGGAGCGGCAAGAAGGTGTTCCGCCTGAAACGCGGCGACGCGACCGTCGAGAGCACGATCGACTGGTCGAGCGAGACCGAGGAGAAGGAGCGAGCGGACCGGATCGCGCGGCGCGAGGCGTGGATGCGGGCGCACCCCGCGCGCTAGGTCGCGCGTTCGCGGCGGTTCCAGAGCAGCACGCCGAGCGCCGGGAGATAGACGAGGCCGAGCACCCAGGGTGCCGCGCGCAGCACGTAGAGGTCGCCGGAGCGGAGGAGCGCGAACCAGCCGGCGAACGCGGCGAGGCTCGCGGCGGCGAGCAGCGCCGACTGCCTGCGCGTGCGCGCGATCAGCTGCAGCGGGAGCTGGTCGGCGAAGAACAGCTCCTGCGGCACGCAGATCATCGCGAGGAACAGACGTCCCTCCGGGGTCCTCCAGCGGAGGACGCCGAGGAGCAGCAGCGGGCCGGCCCACGTCAGGAGCGGGATCGGGTGGAACTCGAGGAGCGCGACGTTCCCGCGCCAGCCCGCGACCCAGCCGGGGAGCACGACGAAGCTCGCCGCGACCGCGCAGGCCGCGAGGAGCGCCGCGACCCGGGTCGGCCGGAACGCGAAAGCCGGCAGTCCGATCTGCGGCTTCCACGGCAGGAGCCATCCGAGCCACGGCAGGAACGCGGCCGCGAGCAGCACCGGGGAGCACTGGCCGACGCGCAGCGCGAGGACGTACGGCGCGCTCGCGAACATCCACAGGCGGTGCGCGCGCTCCCGCGCGAGACACCACGCGAGCAGGCCGCCCGAAATCCCCATGAAGATCCCGCCGGCGATCGGCAGGGGAAGCCAGGCGATCGGCAGGATCGGGAACACCGCCGGCAGCGGATAGAAGAAGGGATCGGGAAGCGGCCAGCCCGCGGATCCCGGCTGCAGCGCGTACGGGTCGCCGCCGTGCGCGACGACGCGCGCCGCGGTCCACCAGTACGCGAAGTCGGAGACGGCGCTCCCCGACCGGATCGACGACCACGCGAAGAGCGCGCTCGGGATCCCGACCGCGAGCGCGATCGCGAGACGACGCCGTCCGTCCGGGCTCGACGTCCCGCTGCTCCCGCTCGTCGAACCCATGGCCGTGCGGCGGAGTCTATCGACGCGCGGAGGCTGGTTCCCGGTCGCGCGTGCGTCTACCCTCGCGATCGATTGGAACCGATCGGTGGAGGACTCCGCAGCCTGCGCGTCTCGCCGCTCGCCCTGATCGCCTGCGCCGCTGCGCTCGCCGCCGGCTGGCTGCTCGACGATCTCGTCCTGCGCCCGCCGTTCCCGGTCACCTACCAGGGGATCGCGCCGCTCGCGCCGCTGTACGCGTTCCCGATCCCCGTGCTCCGCGCGCAGGCGGCGATCTTCCTCGTCCTCGCGGCGATGCTCGCGGGCGCGGCGGGAACCCTGGCGGATCCCGCGCGCGTCCCGCGCCGCACGTTCGGCGTCGTCGTCGGCGCCGCGGCGTTCCTGCTGCCGCTCGCGCTCTTCCTCGTCCGCCAGGATCTCCCCCGTCTCGGGAGCCAGTTCGAGATCTACCGCGCGGACGAGTTCCTCGACGACGCCCGCCGGATCGATTCGGTGGGGGGATTCCTCGCGCACTACGTCGAGCGGATGCCCTCGCTTTCGCTGCACGGCTCGCACTTCCCGCCGGGGCACGCGCTGTTCCTCTACGCCGTCGGAAAGACGTTCGGGTTCGGCACGTTTCCGGCGGGCATCGCGGTGCTCGCGTGCTTCGCCGTCGGCGTCGTCGTGTGCTGGCTGGCAATCGACGAGCGGTTTCCAGGGATCCCGAGCCGGCAAGCCGTGCTCCTGCTGCTCGCCTGCCCGTCGCTGCTCGACTTCGCGTGCACGTCGATGGACGCCGTGTTCTTCCTCTTCGCGGCCCTCGCGCTCCGCGCGGGGTTCCGCGCGCTCGCGCCGGAGGGTTCGCCGCTCCAGGCGGTCGGCGCGGGGATCCTGCTGCTCGTCGCGACGTTCTTCAGCTTCTCCGCCCTCCCGGTGGGACTCGTCCTCCTCGTCCACGCCGTGTTCTCCGCGGCGCGCCGTCCGCTGAGCGCATTCGTCCGGCTCCTCTGGATCGCGGCCGCGTACGCGGCGGCGGCGGTCGCGCTCTCCGGCGCGACGGGTTTCGCGATCTGGAAGTGCGTGCTCGCCGCGCGCGAGCACGGTCTCGAGCTCATGACGCACGCCGTCGGCGCGGAGCCGCGCACGATCGCCCCGCAGTTCTGGTACGGGAACGCCGTCGCGTTCGCGATCGGCGGAGGGGTCGCGCTCGTCGCGGCACTGGTCGCGCGCCTGCGCGCCCGGCCGCTGTCCGCCGAGGCCTGGACGCCCGCGGTGCTCGTCGCGCTCGCGGCGATGACGCTCGGAGGCATCTACTTCATGGAGACGGAACGCGTCTGGATCTTCGCGCTCCCGTGGGTCGCGGCCGCAGCCGTCTCGACGGGCGGATTCGAGCCCGCGACCCTGAGGCTCCTCGTCGTCGTCGGCGCCGTGCAGGCGCTGGCGATGGAGATCGTGCTGTTCACACTGTGGTGAACGGACCCGCGAGACGGTCGGTCGCGCTCCTCGCGGCGGCGATCTTCCTCTTCTTCCTCGCCGTGGTCTCGGGCGACAACTTCGTCGACCCCGACCTGTACCACTTGCTCGCGCTGATCCGCGAGGCGCTGCGGATCGGCCACATCCCGATCGAGGACCGGTTCGCGTACACGCCGACCGTGCACCCTTGCATCCACCACGAGTGGGGGACCGGCGCCCTTCTGTATGCGGCGACGTCGGCGTTCGGCGCGGGCGGGATCCTGGCGTGGAAGTACGCGCTCGCGGCGCTGCTCGGGGGCACCGTGTTCGCCGTGCACCGCCGGGAGAGCACGCCGATCGCCGTCGTGGCGCTCCTCGCGCCCGCCGCGATCGTCCTCGTCGCGTCGGGATTCAGCACGCTGCGCGCGCAGGTCTTCACGCTGCTCTTCGTCGCTCTCCTCATGCTCTTCCTCGACCGCGATCGGCGCGGCGAGCGCGGCTGGATCCTGCCCTGGCTCCTGCTGCACGTCGTGTGGGTCAATCTCCACGCGGGTTTCGTCGTCGGGACGATCCTGTTCGGGCTCCACGCGGTCGAGCAGCGCCTGCGCGGCGCGCGGGTCGGCCACCTCGTCGCGACGCTCGCGGCGATGGCGCTGCTCGTGCTCGCGAATCCGTACGGGTGGACCTACGTGCCCGCGCTCCTGCGCGCGGTCACGCTCGACCGGTCGATCGTGACCGAGTGGGATCCGATCTGGAAGGACGCACCCGCCGTCGTCGCGGTCTTCGCGGGCGCGCTCGCGCTCGCCGCCTACGGCGGCTTGCGCGGGGGATGGAGGAACGCGCCCGGCGCTCTCCTCGTACTCGCCGCGGCGTGCGGCGCGTGCCTGCACCAGCGCCACGCGTCGATCTTCGGAGTCGTGTGGATCTGCCTCGTGCCGCGATGGATCGCGCGGACGCCGCTCGCAGCCGTGTCGAGCTTCCGTCCGAGGTTCCAGCTCGCCGCGGGCGTCCTCGTCGCGGCGGCGAGCGCGTTCGTGGTCGTCCGTCGCGAGCCCTGGCGCCTGCGCGTGCCCGCGAACCCGGGGGAGGAACCGGATCTCCGGTATCCGGCGGGGGCCGTCGCCTACCTCGCCGAGCGGAGATTCGAAGGCAACGTGATGGTGCCGTTCACGGTGGGGGCGTTCGTCTCGTGGGAACTCCATCCGCGCGTCCGCGTGAGCTTCGACAGCCGGCTCGAGGCCGGCTATCCCCCGGGCGCCGCGGCCGAGAACCGCGACTTCTACGCAGCGCGCGACGGATGGCGCGCGACGCTCGCTCGCTATCCGACGGACGCGGTCCTCGCGCCCGCGGAGTCGCGCATCGCGGGCGCGTTGCTCGCCGACGGTGCGTGGAGCGCCTCCTACCGCGACGACGCGTACGCGCTCTTCGTCCGGCCGGGGCTTTCGCTCGACGCGGTCGATCGCCGCGGTGCGCGGATTCCCGCGCGGTTCCCTTGAGCCTCTACTGGGAGAGGCTGACGCTGCGCAGGCCGAGCGCGCGCGGTCCGGCGCCGGTCACCGTGTGCGTCGCTCCGCCCGCGATCTTGAGGCTGCCGACGACGAGACGCCCGAACGTATCGTTCGAGGTGCCCGCGATGTCGAGCTCCGCGGCGGGCATGTAGATGATCCCCTGGATGTCGTTCGTGCCGCTGCCGTGGATGCTGGAGCCCGTCGCGTTCGAGCGCGCCTGGAAGATCGTGATGCCCGCGTACGTCCCGGTCGTCGGCGGCGTCAGGCGCATCCCCGCGCCCCCTCCGCTCGTCGTGAGGTCGGCGGGATCCTGGATGAAGAGCATCACGCCGTCGCCGTCGAGGACGCCGCTGCCCGTGAGGGTGATGCCCTTTCCCGGGTTGGCACTGCCGATCACGTAGATGCCGGGCAGCAGGGACGCCGTGCCGCCGGTCAGCTTGATGCCGCCGGCGTAGTAGCCCGGCGAGTACGTGCCCGCCGACGTGATCGCGCCTTGGGCCGGCATCCCGACGATCGACGGCTCGGGGATCGAGGAGAGCGGGTCGGCGAAGACCGGAGCACCGGTCGACACCGTGCCCGTGATCGCTCCGCTCGAGCACGAATTGCCGACGACCTTGATCTTCTGCGCCAGGAGGCTGCCCGCCGAGTCGAGCTCGAGTCCGCACGCGTCGGTGGAATTGACCTGGATCGCCCCGCTGCTGATCTGCAGCTTCGCCGAGCCCGAGATGCTCAGCGCGCCCGACTGGGAGGGATCGAGGACGAGCACGAAGGGGTCGTCCGACGAACCGAGCCGCGCGAGCGCCGAGCGACCGCCTTCACCGATCGACTGCCCGAACAGGGGGCCGAACAAGAGCTGGAGGGGCGAGTTCTTCGAGCTCGCGCCGACGCGCGCGCGGACCTGGACCGAGTCGGGCGCAGGATCGGTCGGATCGAAGGAGTAGGTGCCCGTGCCGCTGTCCAGCTTCCACTTGCCGACGACGATGTCGCCCGCCGGGTCGTTCGTCGGGTTCGAGTCGAGGACCACGCCGGTCGGGCAGCAGCCGACGACGAAGTTCCGGGCGGCGACGGTGACCGCGGCGGTGCGCACCTTGTCGTAGTCCGTCTGGCCCGGCGTCGCGAGCTCGGCTGCTCCGGCGAGAGCCGCGGCGTCGGCTGCGTTCTGCAGCTGGGCCCGGGCCGTCAGCGTGTAGCCGGTGTCGATCGCGAGGCCCATCACTCCGATGAGGACGAGCGCGGCGATGGCCACGAAGATCGCGATCGAGCCGCGGCGACCACGAGGGGGGGAAACGAAAGGCGGACGAGCGAAGTTCAGCATGGAAAAACCCACACGCGCACGCGCGCGCTCGGTTCGTTCTTCGTCCGTCGGCAGTCCGGAGCTTGTGCGAACACGAGTGCGGCGCAGAAAAAAATTCATGACGCGCGGCGCACACGAAAGAGAGTTCCTTGCGCGCACCGCGATTCTGCGCGTGCTCGCCTCTCCGGTGGCGCGCCGCGCGGCGTCGAGCGGGGGTGGAACTTTTTTCACTATGAAACAAGGCTTTAGTGAAGCTTCGTCTCGCGCCGAAGCTTTGACACGTCGCCGCGATCGAGATACGATTCCTTGTCGCGAGCGGCAAAACTGCACCTTGTGAAGCAATGTCGACGCCTCCAGAGGCCGATCCGTCGGCCGAGGTTCGGACTAGACCTTGCCGGCTCCAGGAAGCGTTCGGCTCCCATGTCGGGACCGAGGCGCTTGCGACCTCAGCAGCCGCCTGGGCCTCACCACCTCCCCGACACGATTCCAACTCACACTAGGAAACCGATCATGATCAAGAGCTTCTTTTCCGACGAACAAGGTCTCGAGACCGTCGAGTACGCGATCATCGCGGGACTCATCGTGGTCGCGCTCATCGCGCTGATGACCGCGATCGGCACGAAGGTCAAGAACAAGTTCCAAGCCCTGCACGACGCGCTGTAGGCCGAACGCCCGCTGCGCTCGCTCGCAGTGCGCGGCACCACGGCCATGTGGCTGACGACGCTGTACGAGCATCCGACTCCCTCCCTCCAGTGGGGCACCGTCCTCGGTGCCTCACTGGTGGCCGCGTTTTGGGATCTGCGCTCGCGCCGGATCCCGAACCTGCTCACGTTTCCGCTGGTGCTGGGCGGATGGGCGGCGTCGGCCTGCTTCTCGGGCGGAGCCGGGCTGGTCGACTCGCTCGCGGCGACGGTGATCCTCGCGACGCCGTTCGTCCTCCTCTTCGTGTTCGCCGGCGGCGGCGCCGGCGACGCGAAGCTCATGGGGGGGCTCGGCGCCTGGCTGGGCGTCGTGAACGGGCTCGTCGTGCTCCTCGCGGTGTGCGTGTGCGGGATGGTGCTCGCGGTCATCGCGGCGGCGCGGAAGCGCCGGCTCGGTGCCGTGCTCGGCAACGTCTCGGGCGCGATGATCGGTCTGTTGCAACCCGTGTTCGGCGTCGGATCGCTGCGCGACGCCGGACGTTTGATGCCCGGACCCGGTGAAGGTCAGCAGATGCCGTACGGCCTCGCGATCTTCGCCGGTACCGCCGTCGCAGCTGGAGGATTGTGGTTATGCAGAACTCTCTGAAACGACGCGACCGACGTGGAGTGGCCGTCGTCGAGGCAGCGCTGTTCCTGCCGCTGCTCTTCCTGCTCGTCTTCGGCATGGTCGAGTACGGGTGGGCGTTCCTGAAGTTCGAGTGCATCAACAACGCGGCGCGCGAAGGCGTGCGCGCGGCGGTGCGCGACGGCGCGACGGACGCCGTGTGGCAGGCCGCGGTCGACACCGTGATGAGGGACTGCGGGAAGACTCCCGGCACGCCGCCTCCGTCGACGACGCGGACCCTGTCGCCGGGCGTCGACTCCCCGAGGGGCACGCAGCTCACCTGCACGGTCACGGTCAACTACAGCGACCTCGACCTGCTGAACGTCTCCCTGTTCCCCGTTCCGACGACGCTGACCGCGAGCGCCACGATGAACAAGGAAGGGTCCTAGTCGAGCGAGAATAGATTTCCCCGTTCCCTATTTGTCCTCCAGCTACGGCCGACATCAACCGATGCGGCATAACTGCCCCGACCCCCGCTCCCGCGCCGGATACGCCTGCCGATCGATACTCCATCCCCATCTTCACCGCACCAACTCGCCTCACCCGGTGTTGCGACGACCCCTCCGGGTCTGCCCTGCCTGATTCCCAGCCGCCGTCCGCTCGGCGGCAAGGAGATGTCCGATCATGAAATGGTCCGTAGTCGTGTTGCTCATCCTCGGCCTCGTCGCCGCGGTCTGCGCCGCTCTCCTGTTCGTGTCCCTGCAAGGCGGCGGGGGAACAGCGACCGGCGGAACCCAGGCGCCGGCCGCCATCACGGACGGGCGTGAGGCCTCCTACGTCGTCGCCGCCCGGGATCTCGACGCACGCTCGGTCGTCGAGAGCTCCGCGGTCGAGGTCGTCATCTCTCCGACGAAGCAGGTTCCTCCGAACGCGCTCATGCAACCCGCCGAGGTCATCGGACAGGTCCTGAGGCGGCCGATGAAGCGCCAACAGCCCTTCGAGCGGTCGTTCTTCACGTCCGAAGGCACGGGCGTCGTGCTCGCCGGTGCGCTGAAGGAAGGGAAGCGCGCCGTCAGCGTGCCGCTGACCGATTCCGGCGGCATCGAACACCTCCTCTATCCGGGCTGCATGGTCGACGTGCTCGCCTCCCTCCAGCTCCGGGACGACAAGGGCCTCGGCGACCAGCCGATGTCGATGACCCTGCTCCAGGGCATCTACGTGCTCGCCGTCGGCGACCAGACGGTCGTGACCCCGGTGACCGACGACTCGCGGGCGCTCGTCGCCAAGGCGCCGTCCTCGACGATCACCCTGCTCGTCGACTCGAAGCAGGCCGAGATGCTCTACCTCGCCCGCCAACGCGGTCAGGTCTCGATCGCGCTCCGCAATCCGATGGACACCGCCGCCGTCGGGACGCAGGGCACGCGGCTCCCGAGCCTGTCGCCCGTGTTCGCGGACGCCGAGGAACGCATCCTCCAGCGCCTGGGCGCCGAGCAGCGCGTGATCGCGGAGGCCTCGAAGCGCGAGCAGGAAAAGGCGCAGTACGACATGGAGCGTGCGCGCTCGGACATCGAGCTCGCGCGGAAGCAGGCCGAGATCGCCCGCATCGAGCTCGACAAGAAGAAGCTCGAGACGGAGCGCGCCGCCGAGCAGACGATCAAGCCCCAGTGGGAAACGCGCATCCTGCGCGGTGGCGCCGAGGAAGTCCGCAAGTTCGACGTGCCCGAAGGCAAGAAGAGCCCGTGATGATGCACACGAAGATCGACCTGTTCCAGGCCGCCTGCGGCATCGTCCTTGCTGTCGCGACGAGCGGCGCGGCTGCGACGTCGTCGGCGCAGTCCCCGCAAGGCGAGGTGAAGACGTTGACCCTCGTCGCCGGCCACTCGCAGCACATGAACCTGCCCTGGCCGGCGAAAGGCGTCTCGATCACGGATCCCGCGATCGCGGACGTCCAGATCCTGACGCCCCAGGTCCTCGAGGTCAGCGGCAAGGCCGTCGGCACGACGAACCTCCTCGCCTGGAGCGAGACCGGACAGACGCTCGAAGCGAAGATCGAGGTGAGCTCGGACCTCGCGCGGCTCTCGACGGAGCTCGCCGGCGTCTTCCCGAACAGCAACATCAAGCTGAGCCAGTCGCAGAACGTCGTGCTCGTCACGGGCACGTTCGAGCGCGCCGATCAGGCGGAGATCCTGCACCGCTACTTCGACGCGCAGAAGGTGACCTACGTCGATCTGACGAGTCTGGCGGGCGTCCAGCAGGTCCAGGTCCAGGTCCGCATGGCCGAGGTCAGCCGCACTGCGATCCGCGCGCTCGGCGTCAGCGGCCTCGTCGCGGGCACCGATGCGTTCGGTGGAACGAGCATCGGCGGGCTCAGCCAGTCGAGCATCACGCCGCTCACCGGCCCGTTCCCGGGGAAGCTGCCCTTCAACATCAACGACGGCGGGCTCAGCCCGTCGGTGACGATGTTCGGCGGACTGACGCGCGGCGACCTCGAGCTGTTCGTCCGCGCGCTCGCCGAGAACAACTACCTGCGCATCCTGGCCGAACCGAATCTCGTCGCCCTCTCGGGCGCCGAGGCGAACTTCCTCGCCGGCGGCGAGGTCCCGATCCCGGTCGCCCAGGGCGGCGGCTCGATCGCGGCCGTCGGCTCGATCACGATCGAGTTCAAGCCGTTCGGCATCAGCCTGAAGTTCCGCCCCACGGTCGTGGGTGAAGGCGGAATCCGGCTCGAGATCGCCTCGGAGGTCAGCGAGATCTCCGACTCGATCGAGACCCAGGTCCAGATCGGCGCGATCCGGACGCCTTCGTTCTCGGTGCGTCGCGCCGAGACGACGCTCGAGATGCACAGCGGCCAGACTTTCGCGATGGCCGGCCTCCTCAGCGAACGGACGAGCGCGATCTCCTCGCGCGTGCCCGGCCTCGGAGACCTGCCGCTGCTCGGCACGCTCTTCCGATCGGTCCAGTACAAGAAGGGGGAGACCGAGCTGGTCGTGCTCGTCACGGCTTCCCTCGTCGAGCCGGTCTCGCAGATCGCGCTCCCGCCGCTGCCCGGCGAGGTCCACACCGAGCCCGGCGACTGGGAGCTCTACTTCCTCGGTCACCTCGGCGGTCCCGCGAAGTCCAGGGAAACGGTGGAGCAGGCCCACTCGATGCGGACGCTCGGATTCGATCGCCTGCGCGGGCCGGGTGCTTGGATGAGCTACGGCCAGGTCCCCGCGGTCAGCAACGTGCCTTCCTCTCCGCCGCCTCCTGAGCCGACTGACGCGCCGCCGCCCAAGAACTAGGATCGGAGAGCTTCCACCTGTGGCCAGCCGCAACGAAGTCCTGTTGATGACGCGCGAGCGCGACACCGAGCGCGCCGTCGACGTCGCGATCGAGAACAGCCCGAACGTCGCGCGCCAATTCGGCGTGTGCCCGGATATCCGCGAGCTCATCCAGCGCCTCGAGAACCGGCAGGCCGCGGTCGCGCTGATCGACGTCGATCCGCAGCCGATGACCGCGCTCTCCGGCGTCGAGCCGCTCGTGCGCAAGTTCCCGAACACGCGATTCGTCGTCATCTGCCGCGATCCGAGGCCGGAAGTGCTCGACGAGGCGATGCAGGTCGGAGCGCGGCGCTGCGTCAACAAGGCGAGCCTCTCCGCCGATCTGCCGGCCGTGCTCAAGCGGCTCCTGCAGGACGTCACGACCGCCGGACCGGAAGGCAGCATCGTGACGGTGCTCTCCGCGAGCGGCGGGTCCGGATGCACGACGGTCGCGATCAACCTCGCCGACGAGCTGCGCCTCGCTTCGGGCAAGGAATCGCTCCTGATCGACATGGACCGGTTCTACGGCGCCGCCGCGACGTACCTCGGCGTGCAGGGGAACTACGGCATCGTCGATCTCCTGGCGCAGCGCGGGACGATCGACGCCCAGCTCGTCACCACGACCGCGCTCAAGAGCCCGCAGAACCTCCACGTCCTGCTGTCGCCGGCGACGGTCAACTTCGCGGATCCGCTGCCGATGCCGTACGACCAGATCGACGTCGCGCTGACCGCGTGCCGGCAGGCGTTCGGATTCACGGTGATCGACGCGCCGCGCATGCCGATGGACGTCGCCGCCACGCTGGCGCAGTCGAGCGTGCTGACGATGATCGTCTTCGAGCTCGCGGTCATCGACATCCGCTGCGCGCGGGCGATGCTGACGGCACTCGTCGACCTGCGCGTGCCGCGCGAGAGGATCCTGTTCGTGCTGAACCGCTACCGGAAGCGCGGGACGATGATCACCTTCGACGAGGCCCAGAAGGCCCTGGAGGGCATGGCGATCCGCCCGCTGAGCAACGACTTCGAAGGCACGCTCCGGTCGATCAACCTCGGGCAGACGCTGTCGCAAGCTGCGCCCCGATCGGACCTCCGCAAGGACCTGCGCGACCTCGCTGCGCACGTGATCGCGCAGGGGAGCCAAGTCGCGCGAGATGGGCACTGACGCAACATGACCTACCCCTCGCATCCGCTCGAGCACGCCGACGGGCGCCAGCCGCAGTTCCGCCAGGACCTCAAGGTTCGGGTCCAGCGTCGTCTGATGGAGACGCTCGACCTCGTCGCCGCGCAGAAGCTGCCCGTCCAGGAGCTGCGCGACGAGTGCCTGCGTCGCGTCGACATCCTGCTGAACGAGCAGCGCACGCCGCTGACCACCGCCGAGAAGCAGCAGCTGCTGCGCGAGGTGATGGACGAGATCTTCGGTCTCGGTCCGATCGAGGAGATGCTCCGCGATCCGACGATCAGCGACATCCTCGTCAACGGTCCGACGCAGATCTACATCGAGCGCGCGGGCAAGCTCGAGCTGTCGAACGCGCGCTTCCGCGACGAGGCGCACCTGATGCAGGTGATCCACCGCATCGCCGCGCGCGTCGGTCGCCGCATCGACGAGGCGTCCCCGATGCTCGACGCGCGCCTCTCGGACGGCTCGCGCGTCAACGCGATCATCCCGCCGCTGTCGCTGCAGGGGCCGGCGATGAGCGTCCGCAGGTTCGCGGGCACTCCGATCGACGCGAAGAAGCTCGTCGAGTACGACTCGTGGAGCCAGGACATGTGCATGTTCCTGGAGGCCGCGGTGCGCTGCAAGATGAACATCGTCGTCTCGGGCGGCACGGGCACGGGGAAGACGACGCTGCTCAACGTGCTCTCGAAGTGGATCCCGAGCGGCCAGCGCGTCGTCACGATCGAGGACGCGGCCGAGCTCCAGCTCCAGCGCGACCACGTCGTCCAGCTCGAGACGCGGCCGGCGAACGTCGAAGGCAAGGGCGAGGTGACGCAGCGCGATCTCCTGCGCAACACGCTGCGGATGCGGCCCGACCGCATCATCGTCGGCGAAGTCCGCGGCGCCGAGGCGCTCGACATGCTGCAGGCGATGAACACCGGCCACGAAGGCTCGATGACGACCGTGCACTCGAACTCGACGCGGGACGCGCTGCGCCGGATCGAGAACATGGTCAGCATGGCCGGCCTGAAGTACCCGGTCCACGTGATCCGCGACCAGATGGCGTCGACACTCGATCTGATCGTGCACATCGCCCGGATGACCGGCGGACGGCGGAAGATCGTGTCCATCACCGAGATCTCCGGGATGGAAGGCGAAGTGATCCTCATGCAGGACCTCTTCACCTTCAAACAGGAGGGCATCGACAGCCAGGGGCACGCGCGCGGGCACTTCGAGGCCTGCGACATCCGGCCGCAGATGCTCGAGCGGATGCGCGAAGAGGGGCTGTCCCTCCCCGCGAGCGTCTTCCAGCGCCGGAAGTACATCTGAAACGGACCGGACCCTCACCGTGCTCCCCGTAGCTGCTCGCCTCGAAACGGTCGTCGCCGGCTGGTCCGTCTTCGGACTCGTGCTGGCGGCCTGGGCCATCGGCGTCGTCCTCTGGCATCGGCGCCGCTCGACGCGCGAGGAAGTGATCCGCGAGCGTCTCGATCCGCAGACCGTGGAGCTGGAGAAGGCGCGGACGCTGCGCCTCTGGCACGACGGCGAGGAAGCGACGAAGACCGTTCCCGGCCGCTTCAAGGCGCCGAAGCTGACGGACCGGCTCGAGCAGAAGCGCAAGGACGCCGGCTTCTCGAGCCCGCTCAAGGTCCTCGTGGCGGAAGGCGTGTTCGCGCTGGTCGCGACGTTCGGCGCCATGTACGTGATGACGCACCGATTCGTGCCCGCGCTCGTCACGACCTCGGTCGTCGCCGTGATCATCGGCTGGTACACGAGCAACCGGATCGCCCAGCGCGAGGCGATGTTCGAACGCCAACTCGTGGACGGCCTCGAGCTGAGCGCGCGCGCGCTGCGCGCCGGACACCCGCTGCTCGGTGCGTTCCACCTCATCTCCGAGGAGATCCCGGCGCCCGTCGGACGCATCTTCGCCGAGATCTGCCAGCACCAGACGATGGGTGGAAGCCTGGACGACGCCTTGCGGCGAGCCGCGGCGCTGACGCGGAACCAGGACATGAAGCTCTTCTCCGCGTCGCTCGCGATCAACCTGCGCACCGGCGGCAACCTGGCGGACGTCGTCTACGGCCTGGCGCACGTGATCCGCGAGCGGATGCGCCTGAACCGGCGCTTCCGCGTGCTCATCGCGCAGACCCAGATCAGCAAGCGCGTGCTGCTCGGGATGCCCATCCTGATGCTCGGAATCCTGTCGTGGATCAACCCCGAATACGTCGCGAAGCTCTTCGACAACCTGCCCGGCAACATCATGCTCGGCATCGCGTCGACGAGCCTGATCCTGGGGTGGATCGTGATGAACCGCATGGCGACGCTGAAGGCCTGAGCGGGGGAACACGATGCAAACCAGTGCTCTCACGGTCTGGTCGGTCGCGATCCTCACGGGTGCCGCGACGACGCTGATCGGCGCGGCGCTCCTCCTCCGGCGCCAGGAGAAGAACGCCGCCGATCTCGCGCGCCGTCGCGCGATGCAGGACCACGACGTCGCCGGCGACGACTCCGGACGACCGCGGTTGCTCTTCACGCTGCAGCGCGCGGGCGAGATGGTGAGCAAGGGCAAGGCGAGCCTGAGTCTGCGCGAACGTCTCGCCGCCGCCGGATACCACGGCCAGTCCGCCGCGGCGGTCTACCTCGGCGCGAAGGTGCTGCTGTTCGGCGCGGGCGTCCTCGTGATCAGCCTGCTGCTCCTGCCGTTCCACGCGGACCTCGGCATGCCGAGCGTGTACATGCTCACGGCGATCACCGGAGGGGTCTGCTTCTTCATCCCCGATCTCGCCGTCGGCATCGCGCGGGACAGGCGGCGTCAGAACATCCGGCGACACCTGCCCGACGCCGTCGACCTGCTCGAGATCTGCGTCTCCGCCGGGCTCGGCCTCGACCAGGCCTGGAACTCCGTCGCGGAGGAGCTGCGGCGCGTGAGTCCCGTGCTCGCCGACGAGATGGAGTTGACGAACCTCGAGATCAGCCTGGGAGCCTCGCGCGCGGTCGCGATGCGTCACATGGCCGAGCGCACCGGCGCCGAGGACATCTCCTCGCTCGTCGCGCTGCTCGTGCAATCCGAGCGCTTCGGCGCCAGCATCGTCGACGCGCTGCGCACGTTCGCCACGACCATGCGGGAGACCTGGAGCCAGCGCGCCGAGGAATCCGCGGAGCGGATGGCGGTGAAGATGCTGTTCCCGATGGTGCTGTTCATCTTCCCTGCGCTCGTGATCATCATGGTGGGGCCGGCGGTCCTGGGATTCATCCAGGCGATGGGCCCGCACTGAAGACGGAACGCAAGCAATCCTGTCCACGAACCGAAGACGAAACCATGAACACGAAACCGTTCCTCCCCCTCGTCCTGTTCGCCGCGCTCGGCGCGTGCACGACGCCCGGCGGCAACACCTCGGACATCGACGAGCACCGCGGCCCCTGGGCGGGCGACGAGATCCAGAACGCGTCGCTCTACAACGCGATCATCGCGCAGCACACGCTCTATCCGTACCACTTCCTGAACGGATCGGGCGAGCTGAACGAGCTCGGCGCGCGGGACTTGTCCGTGCTCACCGACCACTTCCTCCACGCCGGCGGCGACCTGAACGTCCACCGCGGCACCGCGAACCAGACGGTGTACGAAGCCCGCGTGAAGACGGTGCTCGAACGGCTGTCCGCTGCGGGAGTCTCCGCCGACGCGGTCGCCGTGAAGGACGGCCTGCCCGGCGGCGATGGGATCTCCTCCGAGCGCGTCATCGTCATCCTGAAGGAGAAGATGTCGAAGGGCGGCAGCGGCACGTCCAACTCCTCGAGCGCGAGCTCGGGCGGATTCGGTTCGGGAACGAACATCAAGTGATGCGCTGCACCATCCTGATCCTCGCCGCGCTCGCGGGCTGCGCCACGGAAGCGAGCGTGAGCCCGTCGAAGCCTTCGGCCGAGCGGGGGGCCGTCGAGACGCTGGACCCGGCGGCGCCGCGCGCGCCGAACGCCCAGACGCTGTACTCGATGTCGAAGGTCATGGCGTCGCGCGGCCGCGACCCCGAGGCCGAGACCGTCCTCTCGAAGATCCTCGCCGAGAACCCGGAGTTCATGCCGGCGTACCAGGATCTCGCCGCGCTCTATCTCCGCCACGACCGCGTCGACAGCGCCGTCGAGGTGCTGAAGAAGGGCGTCCAGATCTCGACGCAGGACGCCGTGATGTGGAACAACCTCGGCATGTGCCGCATGTTGCAGTCGCGCTACGACGAGGCGCTCGAGTGCTTCACGACCGCGGCGGCCGGCGTGCCCAAGGACGCGCGCGCGCGGGCGAACATGGCCGTGGCGCTCGGGATGCTCGGCCGCGACGAGGAGTCGCTCGCGATCTACCTCCAGCTCGTCTCTCCCGCGGAAGCGCACCACAACCTGGGCGTCCTGTGCGAAGCGCGCAAGGACCCGGAAGGCGCGCGGAGGGAGTTCGCGCTCGCGGCGTCGCTCGGCGACAGCGTCGCGGCGGCGAAGTCCGGAGCACAGCAGCCCTAGGCGCTCGCGTAGGATGTGCCGGCGAGGGCACTGCTCGAGGGATGAAGCGCCAGCACTGGATCGCCCTCGGTCTCGTCATGGCGACCTGGCTCGCGTACGGGTCGGTGACGCAGAACGCGTTCATCCGGCTCGACGATCCGGACTACATCACGACGAACCCGCACGTCCTCGGCGGGTTGTCGGGTGAGGGCACCGCGTGGGCGTTCAACGTCGGCTACACCGGGAACTGGCACCCGGTCACGTGGTTCTCGCACATGCTCGACGTGTCCCTGTGGGGACTCGCTCCGGGGGCGCACCACGCCGTGAACCTCGCGCTCCACGCCGCGTCCGCGGTGCTGCTCTTCTTCCTGCTGCGCGGGATGACCGGTGCCGAGGGGCGCAGCGCGTTCGTCGCCGCGGTCTTCGCCGTGCATCCGCTGCACGTCGAGTCGGTCGCGTGGGCGGCGGAGCGCAAGGACGTGCTCAGCACGCTGCTCGGATTCGTCGCGCTCGCTTCCTGGTTCGCCTGGACGAAACGGGGCGGCCCCGCGCGCTACGCCGCCGCGCTCGCCGCCTTCGCCGCGAGCCTGGCGGCGAAGCCGATGTTCGTGACGCTGCCTTTCCTCCTCCTCCTGCTCGACCACTGGCCGCTCCGGCGCGGCTTGCGCATGCTCGAGAAGCTGCCCTTCCTCGCGCTCTCGATCGGATCGTGCATCGTGACCGTGATCGCACAGGGGCGCGGCAAGGCGATGACGCGATTCGCCGACCTGCCGCTCGACGAGCGCCTCGCGAACGCCGCGAGCGCGTTCCTCTCGTACCTCGGGAAGGCGCTGTGGCCGTCCGGCCTCTCGGTCTTCTATCCGCATCCCTTCGGCGGCGCGCCGGCGCTCGCCGTGCTCGGCGGGAGCGTGGTCTTCGTCGCCGGGACGGTCGCGGCGCTGGCGTGGCACCGCCGCCTCCCCTGGCTCGCCACCGGCTGGCTCTGGTGGGTCGGAATGCTCGTTCCGGTGATCGGGATCGTGCAGGTGGGCGGACAGTCGATGGCCGATCGCTACACGTACGTCCCGCTCGTCGGGCTCTCGATCGTCGTCGCATGGGCGGCGGGGGAGCTCCTCGGCACACGCTGGGAGCGGTTGGGATGGGGGCTCTCCCTCGCCGCGATCGCCGCGTGGATCGCCGTGACGCGCGCGCAGGTCGCGCAGTGGAAGGACGACGAGACGCTGTTCCGCCACGCGCTCGCGGTCACGGAAGCGAACTACCTCGCGCACTTCCGCGTCGGCGCGGACGCGTGGGACGCCGGGCGCGCGGACGAAGCGATCGCGCACTACGCGCGCGCGGTCGAGCTGGCGCCGGACTATCCCGCGGCGCACAACAACTACGGGGGCGTGCTGCTGGCCGTCGGGCGGGTCGACGACGCGATCGTCGAGCTGAAGGAAGCCGTGCGCGGCCAGCCCGACGTCGGGGAGTCCTACATCAACCTCGCGGGAGCGCTGCTCAAGAAGGGGCGCGTCGACGAGGCGATTCCTTACCTGCGCGAGGGCGTGCGCCTGCGGCCGGATCTCCCGGACATGCGGCGGCTCCTCGACCAGCTCGTGCAGTCCCGCGCCGGGAAGTGATCTACAGCGGGTGGACGGGTCCCTCGCCGCGCGCCGCCGCCGCGAGGGTGCGGCGCACGAGCACCGGGACCATCTCGCGCCGGTAGTCCGCGTCGCCGGGGACGTTCTCGAGCGGATGGCACTGCGCGTGCGCCTTCTCCCCGACTTCGACGACGGCGCGATCGTGCTCCGGCGTGCCGACGCGCGTGCCCGCGAGCAGCGCGCGCGCCTTCTGGATCCGCAGCGGGCGCGCGGCGAGCGCCGTGACGACGAGATCGGCGTCCGCGACGGTTCCGTCCGGTTCGAGGTCGAGACGCGCGGCGACGCCGAGCAGCGGGAAATCGATCGATCCGCGGTCGCGCAGCTTCCCGTACGCGCCGCGGTGTCCGGCGCGACCCGGCGGGAGGCGCACGCCGACCAGGATCTCCCCCGGCTCGAGCTTCTTGTTCCAGATCCCGTCGGCGACCCAGAACTCGTCGACGGGGAGCGTGCGGCGCCCCTCGGGTCCCTCGATCTCGAGCACCGCGGAGAGCGTCATGAGCGCGGGCGCCGTGTCGTTGCTCGCCGCCGCCACGCACTTCTTCCCGCCCGCGACGACGTGGCACAGCGTCCCGTCCTTCTTCAGGCAGAAGCCGAGCGCCTGCCGCCAGAAGTAAGTCTGGTTGTACCACTGGCAGCGCGTGTCGAGCATCACGTTGCCGCCGAGCGTTCCCATGCTGCGGAGCTGCGGGCCGGCGACGACGCCCGCGGCTTGCGCGAGCGCCGGTGCTTTGCGCGCGAGCAGCGGATGCGCGGCGAGATCGGCGAGGCTCGTCATCGCGCCGATCGTGATCCAGCCGTCCGCGTCCTCGCGCACGCCGGCGAGCTCGGGGATGCCCGCGAGCGACACGAGCACGTCCGGGGCGAAGAGCTCGTGCTTCAGGTTCGGCAGGAGGTCGGTGCCGCCCGCGACGATCATCGCCGACGGCCCGCCTTCCGCGAGCAACGCGACGGCCTCCGAGACCGTGCTCGGCCGCGCGACGTCGAATTTCGGCAAGCGCAGCATCAGCGAGGGACTCCGCCCGAAGGCGCACGAACCGCGGCGCGCTGTTCCCGCAGCGCAGCGAGAACCTTCCCCGGCGTGAAGGGCAAATGTTTCAGCCGGATGCCGACCGCGTCGAACACCGCGTTCGAGATCGCCGGGATCGACGGGTGCAGCGGACCCTCGCCAGCCTCCTTCGCGCCGTACGGACCCTCCGGGTCGACGCTCTCGACGATCAGCGCGTGCAGCTCCGGCGTGTCGACGGACGTCGGGATGCGGTAGTCGAGCAGCGACGGGCCCGCGTGCAGTCCGAAGCGGTTCACGTCGTGGTTCTCGAGCAGCGCCTCGGCGAGACCCATGTACGCGGACCCTTCCATCTGCCCCGCGACGAGCATCGGGTTCAGCGCGCGGCCGCAGTCGTGCGCGATCCAGCAGCGTTCGCAGGTGATCCGTCCGGTCTCCTCGTCGACCGACACCTCGACGACGTGCGCGGTGAACGAGTAGGCCGGGGACGCGCCGATCGTGCCGCCGCGGTAGTCGCCGCCGAGGGTCGGCGTGTTGTAGGAGCCGGTCGACCCGAGCGTGTCGAAGCGCTCCTCCGCGATCCGGAACGCCTCGGCGATCGGCACCGCGCGCTTCTCGTCCCCGAGGTCGATCGCGCGCCCCGGCACGAGTCGCACGCGCGCGGCATCGACCTTCCACGCGCCGGCGACGGCCTCGACGATCTGCGCGCGCAGCTTGCGGCACGCGTCGATCGTCGCGTTGCCGACCATGAACGTGACGCGCGATGAGTACGCGCCGAGGTCGACCGGGACGAGGTCCGTGTCGGCCGCGACGACGCGCACGTCCCCGACTTCGACGCCGAGCTCCTCGGCGACGAGGTAGGCGACGACTGAGTTGCTCCCCTGGCCGATATCGTTGCCGCCGGTGAACACGGTCACGCGGCCGGAGCGCTCGATCGCGATCTGGATGCCGGCCTGCGGCAGGGGATTCGGGTACACGGGGTAGTTCGTGCCCGAGATGTACATCGAGCCCGCGACGCCGAGTCCGCGACCGCGCGGGAGCTTGCCGCGCCGCTCCTTCCAACCGCTCGCCCGTTCGACCTCGTCGAGGCACGTCTTGAAGCCGTTCGAAGTGATGCGCTGGCCGTTGACGGTCGTCGTGTTCTCGCCCTGGAAGTTCTTCCGGCGGATCTCGATCGGGTCCATCCCGAGCTTCTCGGCGATCTGGTCGAGCTGCACCTCGAACGCGAAGCGCGGCTGGACGCTGCCGTGCCCGCGTTTCGGCCCGCACGGCGGCTTATTCGTGAACACGCGCGTGCTGTCGAAGCGGTAGCTCGGGAAGTCGTACGGGCCGGTCAGGAGCTGCCCGGCGTAGTACGCGGTCACGAGACCGAACGAGCTGTAGGCACCGCCGTCGATCAGGATCTTCGCGTCGACGCCCGTGATCCTGCCGTCCTTCCGCGCGCCGGTCCGGTAGCGCATGTGCATCGGGTGGCGGCCGCGGTGCGCGTAGAAGACCTCTTCGCGCGTCCACAGCATCTTCACCGGGCGTCCGGTGAGCATCGCCAGCTTCGCGACGCAGAACTCGAGGCTGAACGGATCGGACTTGCCGCCGAACGCGCCGCCGAGAGCGGGCTGCACGACGCGGATCTTCGCGATCGGGACGCCGAGGACGCTCGCGAGCGCGCGCTGGACGTAGTGCGTGATCTGTGTCGCCGACCACACGGTGAGGAGGCCTTCGCCCGAGTACTGCGCAACGGCGCAGTGCGGCTCGATCGGCGTGTGCGTCGTCCCGTGGAAGAAGTACTCGTCCTCGATCCGCACGTCCGCGGCGCCGATCTCGCGGTCGACGTCGCCGAACGAGAGCGCGACGTGCTTGCTGACGTTGCCCGGTCCCTTCGTGTCCTCGTGGATGCGCGCCTCGGTCGCGGAGAGCGATTCGAAGGGATCGAGGTGCGCCCGCAGGGGCTCGTACTCGACGCGGATGAGCTTGAGCGCGGCGTTCGCCGTGTCCTCGTCGACCGCGGCGACGGCCGCGACCTCGTCGCCGATGAAGCGCACCTTGTGCAGCGCGAGCGCGTGCTCGTCCGGCGTCCAGGGGATGACGCCGTAGGGGATCGGCATGTCCTTCCCGGTGATGACCGCGTGGACTCCGGGGAGCGCGAGGGCGCGCGAGGCGTCGATCGAGACGATCTTCGCGTGCGCGTGCGGACTCCGCAGCGTCTTCGCGTGGAGCATCCCGGGGAGCGCGATGTCGTCGGCGTAGACCGCGGCGCCCGTCGCCTTGGCGAGGCCGTCGACCTTGCGGTGCGGCTTCCCGATCACGCGGAAGTCGCGGTTCCGGCGGTCGCCGGGCGCTCCTTCGCCCCACGGCGCACCGGGTCCGTGCAGGTCGCGAGCGGCCATCAGCTCTTCCGCTTCTCGCGCTCGGCGCGCAGGCGCGCGGCCGCCGCGCGCGCGCGGGCCTGCGCTTCCTCGGGAGGCATCCGTTGCGCTTCCCACGACCGCGGAGCGGGCGCGACGCCGAGGGATTCGGCGATCGCGAGCTCGACCGCCTCGAAGATCTGCGTGTACCCCGTGCAACGGCAGAGATTCCCCGCGAGCGCGTCGCGGATCTCCGGCCGCGTCGGGCAGGGGTTCCGGTCGAGCAGGGCGCGCGCCGAGAGCATCATCCCCGGCTGGCAGAACCCGCACTGGAGCGCGCCGCACTTGTCGAACGCCGCCTGCACCGGGTCCGGACCGGTCCCGCCGGCGCGCAGGTGCGCCGGCATCAGGCCTTCGATCGTCGTGACCTCGCGCTTCTCCGCGTTCGCCGCGAGCGTGATGCACGCGAGCCAGGGCTTCCCGTCGACGAGGACGGTGCAGGCCCCGCAGTCGCCCTTGTCGCAGCCCTGCTTGCTCCCCGTCAGACCGAGGCGGTACCGCAGGACTTCGAGGAGCGTCCAGTGGTCCGGCGCGGCGACTTCGACGTCGTCGCCGTTGACTCGCAAGGAGAGCGTGCGCACGCAGCCATTCTCGCTGGATGCGAGGTGGTGGACAAGCGCTAGCCGCACAGGAGCACCGACAGCTTGCGTCGGTACTCCGTCGTGAGGGGATGCTCCTCCCCGAGCGCGGTGAACGCCTCGAGGAGCGCCTTGCGCGGCTCGCCGCCCTGGAACGCGAGGTCGCGCCGCGCGGCCTCGTAGAGCTCGGGCACGGCGTCCTCGAAGCGGCGCGCGGCGAGAAGCGCGCGGCCGAGCGCGAGGCGCGCGGCGACGTCGTTCGGCGCGGCCGCGACAGCGGCGCGGAGCTTGTCGACGTCGCCGGCGTGGTCCTGCGCGCCGAGGATCGCGCGCGCGGCGCGCGCGGGGTCGGAATCGCGCTCCGACTCCGGCAGCGCGTCGAGCAGGAGCTCGGCCTCGCCGTGCGCGCCCGAGAGCGCGAGCAGCCGCGCGAGCTGCGCGCGCGCGCGCGCGTCCTCCCGATCGGCCTTCGCGCGCGCCCGCAGGAGCGCGATCGCCTCCGCCGGCTTCCCCGTGCGCTCGAGCTCGAGCGCCTCGGCGATCTCGTCGCGCGACGGGACGACGTGGCGCGCGAGCACGGCGCGGATCTTGGCCTCGGGCTGCGCGCCGACGAACCCGTCGACGACCTTGCCGTCCTTCAGGAGCGCCACCGTCGGCACGCTCTGGATCCCGAACGCCTGGCTGAGCTCCGGCGAGCCGTCGACGTCGACCTTCGCGAGCGTCCACGCGCCCTGCGCTTCCGCCGCGAGCTTCTCGAGCACGGGCGAGAGCGTCCGGCACGGCCCGCACCAGGTCGCCCAGAAGTCGACGAGCACCGGCGCCTTGCGCGAGCGCTCGATCACCTCCTTCTCGAAGGTCGTGGTCGTGACGTCGACGACGGTCGCTGCGCCGGGCATGCGTTCAGTCTACCGGAGGCGCGGCGGGCGCGATCCCGCTCTCGCGCGCGCGCACGAAGCTCGCGACCTCCGCCAGGAACGCCGGCCCGAGGTCCGCGGCCTTCTTGTCCCCGACGCCCTTGATCGCGCGCAGCTCCTCCGGGGACGCGGGCAACCGGGCGGCCATCGAGAGCAGCGTGCGGTCGTTGAAGATGACGTAGGGAGGGACGCCGCGCTCGCGCGCGAGCTGCCGGCGCAGGCCGCGCAGCCTCTCGAACAGCGCTTCGTCCGCGCCTTCGTCCGCGGCGCTCGGCTTCGCAGCGCGCTTCGCCTGCGGCAGCACGGGCGCGAGCAGCGTCGCCTGCTGCTCGTCGCGGAGCACCTCGACGCCGCTTTTCGACAGGAACAAGGTCGGGTATTCGCCGTCGGCGACGCGCACGTGGCCTTGCCCGACGAGCTGGTCGATCCAGGCGCGGATCTCGCGCGCGGCGTGCTGCGCGAGCAACCCGTACGTCGAGAGCGCGTCGTGCCCCGTCTGGCGGACCTTCTCCGTCCGCGCGCCGCGGAGGACGTCGGTGACGTGCGTCGCGCCGAAGCGCTGTCCGGTCTTCACGATGCACGAGAGGATCTTCTGCGCGACGACCTGGCCGTCCGCGACGCGCGCGATCTCGCCGAGGCAGACGTCGCACGCGCGGCAGCCCTTGGGAACCGCCGCCGCAGCATCGTCGGTCTCGCCGAAGTAGCGGCACAGCGACTTGTGCCTGCACGCGGCGCCGGTCGCGAGGCTCCACATGTGCGCGAGGCGCTCGAGCGCGTCGTCGAGGTCCGCGCCGGCGTTCTCGACGCCGTTCTCGCGGGCTTCGCGCGCGCTGTGCTCGATCAGGCTCTTCCAGCCGTGGTAGTCGGCGCCACCGTAGAAGAGGACGCACTCGGCGGGCAAGCCGTCGCGTCCGGCGCGTCCGGTCTCCTGGCTGTACTGCTCGACGCCCTTCGGGAGACTCGCGTGCACGACGAAGCGGACGTCGGGCCGGTCGATGCCCATGCCGAACGCGACCGTGGCGACGACGACGTCGAGCTCCTCGGACTGGAACGCGCGCTGCGTGCGGCGGCGCGCGCCGGGGTCGAGCCCCGCGTGGTACGGCTCGCAGCGCACGCCGCGCGCCTGCAGGGCGGCGCACAGCTCCTCGACGTCCGTGCGGCGCAGGCAGTAGACGATGCCGGCCTCGCGCGGATGGCGCGCGATGACCGCCTCGACGTCGAGCACGAGATCGCGCCTCGCCTGCACGCGGTACGTGAGATTCGGGCGATCGAAACGGCCGACGAGGATCTCCGGCTCCCGCAGGCGGAGCTGCGCCGCGATGTCCGCGCGCACGCGCGGCGTCGCCGTCGCCGTGTAGGCCTGGATCGGCGTCGTCGGGAGGCGGCGGCGGAGCTCGCCCATCTGGCGGTACTCGGGCCGGAAGTCGTGGCCCCAGTGGCTGATGCAATGGGCCTCGTCGATCGCGATCGCGCACAGGTCGAGCCCGACGAGGCGTTCGAGGAACCCCGGGCTCATCAGGCGCTCGGGCGAGAGGTAGAGGAGACGCATCCGCCGCGATTCGAGGTCGCGCTCGACCTCGCGGCGGTCGGAGCCCTCCTGGCCGCTCGCGAGCATGCCCGCGGGCACGCCGTCGGCGCGCAGCGCGTCGACCTGGTCCTGCATCAGCGAGATCAGCGGGCTGACGACGACGGTCAGACCCGCGCGGACGAGCGCGGGCGCCTGGTAGCACAGGCTCTTCCCGCCGCCGGTCGGCATGACGAGGAGCGCGTCGCGGCCCTCGAGCGTCGCGCGGATCGCCCTGTCCTGGAGCGGACGCAGGCTCTCGAAGCCGAACGTCCGGCGCACGACCTCGAGGACGGGGAGGAGGGGATCGCCGGGGTCGGCGATCGGCTGCGAGAGCGCTGCGGCTGAGGTCTCCACGTTCCGGGGACCGATTGGAGCAGTCCGACGTTGCGGATCAAGGCCGGACTTCCCGCGCGGTGCGGGATCCGCGCGCGCCGCTTCGGTCGCAGGGAGGCTCCGGACGATCTACGATGTGCACTCGCCGCGACCGCGCGGACCGATTAGGCTTCCACCACCGTGCAAACCTCGAGCGTCCTCTCCCAGCCGGCGCTGGTCCTCAACCGGTCCTGGCTCGCGATCCACACCGTCCCGGTGCGTCACGCGCTCTGCCTGATGTTCAAGGGATCGGCGCGGGCGGTCCAGCACGAGACCTACGAGACCCACGCGTTCGACTCGTGGGCCGACCTCGCCGTCAGCGCGGACGAGCCGTGCATCAGGAGCGTGTCCCTGCGCATCCGCGTGCCCGAGGTGATCGTGCTCACGCACCACGACGGCCTTCCGGTGCCCTCGGCCGTCTTCAACCGCCGCAACCTCTTCCGGCGCGACCACAACACCTGCCAGTACTGCGGCGGTCGCCCGGGCACGTCCGAGCTCTCGATCGACCACGTCGTGCCGCGCGCGCAGGGCGGGCGCAGCTCGTGGAGGAACTGCGTCCTCGCGTGCACCGAGTGCAACCACCGGAAGGGCGGGCGGACCCCGACGCAGGCCGGAATGAAGCTCCTTGCGCGGCCCGAGAAGCCCGACTGGACGCCGTTCCTCGAGATCCCCGTCGGCCGGATGCGCCAGAGCTGGAAGCGTTTCGTCAGCGAGCGCTACTGGGACGTCCGGCTCGTCGACTGAGCCCGCGCGACCCGGATCCGCGTGGGACACCCGTTCAGCCAGCTCGCGCTGCCGCCCGCGACCGTCGCCAACCTCGCGCAGCTCGGGTACACGAGCATGACGCCGATCCAGGCGGCGAGCCTCCCGCTCGCGCTCGCCGGGCGCGACCTGATCGCGCAGGCGAAGACCGGCAGCGGCAAGACCGCCGCGTTCGCGCTCGCGCTCCTCTCGAGATTGAATCCCCCGTTCGCGGGCGTGCAGGCGCTCGTCCTGTGCCCGACGCGCGAGCTCTCGCAGCAGGTGAGCGCGGAGATCCGGCGCATCGCGCGCGCCGACGGGAACATCAAGGTGCTCACCGTGTGCGGCGGCACCCCGATCCGGCCGCAGCTCGCGAGCCTCGAGCACGGCGCCCACGTCGTCGTCGGGACGCCGGGGCGGATCCTCGATCACCTCGCGCGCGGGAGCCTCGAGCTCCGCGGACTCCGGACGCTCGTCCTCGACGAGGCCGATCGCATGCTCGACATGGGCTTCTTCGACGACATCGTCCAGGTCGTGGAGCACTGCCCCGGCGATCGACAGACGCTGCTCTTCTCCGCGACGTACCCGGAGGGCATCGCCTCGCTGAGCCGGCGGTTCCAGCGGGCGCCCGAGCAGGTGTTCCTCACCGAGAAGCACGCCCCGTCGAAGATCCGCCAGCGCTTCTACCGCATCGAGGACGCGGAGCGCTTCGAGGCCGTCGTCCGCCTCCTCGAGCACTTCCGGCCCGACCGCACCCTCGCGTTCTGCAACACGAAGCAGCGCTGCCGCGATCTCCTGGCGCACCTCGAGCGCCGCGGCATCGTCGCTCTCGCGCTCCACGGCGATCTCGAGCAGCGCGAGCGCGACCAGGTGCTCGTGCAGTTCGGGAACCGGAGCTGCTCGGTGCTCGTCGCGACGGACGTCGCCGCGCGGGGACTCGACATCGCCGAGCTCGAAGCCGTCGTCAACGTCGACGTGACGCCCGATCCGGAGGTGCACGTGCACCGCATCGGGCGCACGGGCCGCGTCGACGAGGAAGGCTGGGCCTTCACGCTCGCGAATGCGCACGAGGAGTCGCGCGTCGCGCGCATCGAGGCGGCGCAGGGGACGCCCTGCGCGTGGCACGCCCTCCTCGAGCTCACGCGCGCGAGTCCCGAGGCACTCTTCCCGCGGATGGCGACACTGCAGATCCTCGGGGGCCGCAGGGAGAAGATCCGCGCCGGCGACGTGCTCGGCGCGCTGACGGGGGAGGCGGGGTTCCGTGCCGCGCAGGTCGGCAAGATCGACGTGAACGCGTTCGCGACCTACGTCGCGGTCGAGCGGCGGATCGCGGCCGAAGCGCTGCGGAAGCTCTCCGCGGGCAAGGTGAAGGGCCGGTCCGTGCAGGTGCGCATGCTGCCCGAGCCCGCGCCGCGTCTACGGTAGCGACGCGGTCCGGAGCCAGAAGTCGGCGAGCACGGTGACGAACCGCCTGCAGCCGTCGAGGTCCGCCGGCTTCTGGATGTACGCATTGGCTCCGAGCCGGTAGCTCTCGCGCACGTCGGCCGGCGCGTCCGACGACGACAGCACGACGACGGGCAGATGCTGGATCGACGGCGTCCGCCGGATCTGCGCGAGGACTTCCTTGCCGTCGCGGCCGGTCAGCTTGACGTCGAGGAGCACGAGCCGGGTCCGGCTGCCTTCCGACTGCAACCGACGGATGCCTTCGTCGGCGTCGAGCGTGTAGGCGAACTCGAACCCCGACTTCGCCTGCGCGAACACCGTCGCGAAGAGCACGGCGTCGTCTTCGCTGTCGTCGATCATCAGGACGTGCACGCCCGTCATTCCGTGCCTCCTTCCGCTCGCAGCGTGAAGCGGAACACGCTGCCTCCCTCGGGCGGTGATTCTACCCAGATCCTCCCGCCGTGGCGCTCGACGATCTTGCGGCAGATCGCGAGGCCGATGCCCGTGCCGCCGTAGCGCTCGCGCGGGTGCAGACGCTCGAACATCTCGAACACGCGCTCGTGGTGTTCCGGCGCGATGCCGATCCCGTTGTCGCGCACGGCGAATTCCCAGAAACGTCCGACGCGGCGTCCCTCGATGTGCACGCGCGGAGCGACGCCGGGTCGGCGGAATTTCACGGCGTTGCCGATCAGGTTCTGGAAGAGCTGGACGATCGGGCTCGCGTCGCAAGTCACCTCCGGCAGTTCGCCGATCTCCACGACGGCGCCGGCGGCTTCGATGCGCGGCTCCAGGTTCTCGAGCGCCATGTCGACGAGCTGGCCGACGGGGACGGCGGACATCGTCGCGACGCTGCCTTCGACGCGGGAGAGCGCGAGCAGGTCGTCGACGAGCGTCTGCATGCGGTGCGCGGCGTGGACGATGCGCTCGAGGAACTTCCGGTGATCGGGGGTGAGCGCGTCGGCCGACTCGTTCAGGAGCTGGGCGTAGGCTCCGAGCGCACGCAGCGGCTCGCGCAAGTCGTGCGACGCGACGTGCGCGAAGCGCTGCAGCTCGATATTGCTCTTCTGCAGCTCGTCGTTCGCCCGCCCGAGCTCCCGCGTCCGCAGCGCGACGATGCGCTCGACTTCCGTCTGGCGCGTCGCGACCTCGAGGACGAACGCGACGAAGAGGCCGGCGAGCCCGACGCCCGCCAGGAGGACGATCCACGCCGACTCGGCTCGCGGCGGGGGACCGGCGTTCGCGATCTCGATCTGCCAGCGGCGCCCGCCCGCGCTCCACTCGAGCACGTCGGGCTTCCCTTCGCCCGTCGCCGCCTCCTTGCCGTACAGCAGGGACTCTCCGGCGCCGGCGTCGGAGTCGCGCACGCGGATCACGAGACCCTGTGTCTCGCGGCCCGCGACGGCCTGCTCGACGAGCTTCTGCACCTGCAGGACGCCGACGACGACGCCGTCGATCGCCGCGCGGCGTTCCTCCGTAGATCGATGCGGCGTCTCCTTCCGGTACACGGGCGCCATCAGCAGCGCTCCCCAGCCCGGTCCGATCTCCTGCAGGAGGTGGATCCTGCGCGAGACGGTCGGCCGACCGTCCTCGATCGCTCGTTCGATCGCCGCAGCACGCACCGGCTCGGAGGCGATGTCGAACCCGAGCAGGGACTCGTACGTCTTCTGAGGCTCGATGAAGAGGATCGGGAAGTAGCGATCGCGCTCCGCCGCGGGGCGCAGCTCGCCCGCAAGGCCGTACTCCTGGAAGGTGAAGTCGGGGAAGCCGTGGGCCCGCATCGCGGTCTCCATCGGCGCGCGTTCGCTGCGTCGCACGACGGGATTCCAGGTCAGCGCGCTGAGGCCGGAGGCGCGCTCGAGCTTCGGCGCCGCGAACACGGCGAATTCGTCGCGCTCGACGACGTTCGACGCATCGAAGAAGGACCCGAGCCCGATCACGTTCTCCGCGGCCTGGCGGATCTCGCGGTGGATCGCTTCCGCGATCACTTTGTGGTGCTCGCGGGACTGGTTCTCGGCTTCCCGGCGATCCCACGTCTGCGCGAAGGCGTAGATCGCGACGACTCCGATGAAGCACGCGAGCAGCGGGGCGGTGAGCGTCCAGCGCCGGCGGCGCCAGATCTCCGCCGGCTGGGCGGTCCATGCGAGCACCGCGGGAACGAAGAGGATCACGCCGATCGTGTCGCCGACCCACCACGCGGCCCAGTTGAACGGGGCGTCGGCCTGCGCGATGCGGCCGAGCACCACGAGCGTGAAGACGCCCCACGTCGGGCTGACGAAGCAGGAGAGCGGCCCCGCGACGAGGAGCGCGCGCGGCCCGGGTTGCCCGAAGTCCATCGGGTTGGCGCGTTTCACCATCCGGCGCGTGAGGGCGAGGCCGGCCGCGGCTTGCAAGGTCGAGCCGATCGCGAGCCAGAGCGCGGGGAGAGTTCCGGCTTCGCGCGTCAGGTGGATCCCGAACGACCCGAGCCAGACGCCGGGGAGAACCGATGGCCCCCAGAGGATCGCCGCAGCCAAGGCGATCCCGGCGGGAGGCCACACGGCCGTCGCGTACCCTTCGGGGACTTCGACGACGCTGAGGAGGCGTCCGGCGAGGAAGTAGGCGAGAGCGACGACCGCGATCCGGAAGGCGGGAAGACCGACCTTTCGCAGCACGGACGCCCAAGCTAGCAGGTTTCGACGGGGCACCGTGAGCGGCGAGTCGGCTCGTCCGGCGGCGCGCGGTCGAGTAGGCTCGGGCCCGAGTGAGCCGCGCCGTCGTCTCCCTGCGCCGGGCGCATCCCCGCGACTGGATCACGCCCCTCGTGCTGTGCGCGGCGAGCGTGCTGCTCGCGCTGGGGCTGTACCTCCCGCTGCTGCACATCGAGAAGATGCTGTTCTGGGAGAACAGCTACTCCGTCGTGACGGGCGTGTTCGGGCTCGCGCAGGATCACCAGTACGTGCTCGCGACGGTCGTCTTCTTCTGGTCGGTGGTGTTCCCGATCGCGAAGCTCGCGCTGCTCTACTGGATCTGGTTCGGGCGAACGGACGCCGGGCAGCGTTCGGCGGTGCTCAAGTGGCTCGACAAGCTCGGGAAGTGGTCGATGCTCGACGTCTACATCGTCGCGGTGCTGATCGTCGCGGTGAAGCTCGGACCGCTTGCGGAAGTGAAAGTGGAGAACGGGCTGTACGTGTTCGGAGCGGCGGTTCTGCTGACGATGTTCATCGGGGCGCGAATCGAAAGGCTCGCGCGGAAGCCGCGGGGGTAGGGAAATTCCGCGCGGCGACGACTATCTTCCTCGCCATGCGCACTGCCCCTCTCCTCGCGGCGATCCTCGGCCTCGCCGGCGCGACCCAGCTCGCGGCCTGCGAGTCGGCCTACTACAACACGATGGAGGCCTTCGGCGTCCACAAGCGCGAGATCCTCGTCGACCGCGTCGCGAAGGCGCGCGACGAGCAGGGCGAGGCGAAGGAGCAGTTCCAGAGCGCGCTCGTCCAGTTCAAGGCGCTGACGGGCTTCCAGGGCGGGAACCTCGAGGCGCTCTACGACAAGCTCAGCGCCGAGTACGACCGCTGCGAGTTGCAGGCTGGCGAGGTGAAGTCGCGCATCGACAAGGTCGAGGACGTCGCCAACGCGATCTTCTCGGAGTGGAAGAAGGAGCTCGGCGAGTACACCGACCCGGGGTTGCGGAAGCAGAGCGCGGCGCAGCTCGAGCAGACGAAGGCGCGCTGCAGCCAGCTCGTCGGCACGATGCGGCGCGCGGAGGATGCGATGCATCCCGTGCTCGGGGCGTTCAAGGACCGCGTGCTGTTCCTGAAGCACAACCTGAACGCGCAGGCGATCGCGTCGCTGCAGGGTCAGAGCGCGACGCTCGAGGGCGACATCGGGAAGCTCGTCGAGCAGATGGAAGCGTCGATCCGCGAGGCGAACGCGTTCATCGACTCGATGCCGAAATCGTAGGGCCCTAGTCCTCCGCCCAGTTCCCCGCGAGCTTTCCGTCCTTCTCGAACGTCCGCGACTTCCGCGAGTTGTAGACGCTGACGAAGTACGTGCAGCGCTGGCACACGGGCGGGAACTCGCCCTTCTCGTGCCCCTCGATGATCGCGTCGATCTTCGCGCCGGCCCAGATCGAGGCGAGCGGCTGCTCGTTCACGTTGCCGACGATGAGCTCCGCCTCGACGTCGCGGCACGCGCAGGCATTCACGTCGCCGTTCGCGAGCACGACGGGCTTCGTGAACAGGAGCTCGCAGGCGCCTTTCTTGTACGGCATTCGCCGCGGACGCAGGCCGACGGACCGCAACGCTTCGGGCGTGATCTTCCCCGACCACGAGTCGTAGTCGGGCATCCCCGCGATCTCGATCATCCCTTCGTTCTCCGCTCCGCGCAGCGTCTCCCAGAGCTGCCCCTCGCAGGCGGAATCCGGGCAGCGCAGCGCGAGCGTGAAGGGGATCTTCGAGCGCGTCTTCCGCTTCACTTCGAGGAAGGCGAGCACAGCGTCGCGCGCCGCTTCGAACTTGGGGACACCCATGATCTCGTCCCAGGTCGCCTTGTCGAAGCCGCCCCAGGAGACGTGCACGTGGAGCTTCGATGCGTAGCGCATCAGGCGCTCGCACTTCTCGCGCGTCATCAGGATCGCGTTCGTGTAGAAGCTGATGCCGGTCACGCGCGGCTCGGCCATCAGGAAGTCGAGGCGCTCGAAGAGGTGCTTGTCGACGAACGGATCGCCGACGATCGGCGTCAGCGAGACGTGGTGGCCGCCCATCGCGAGGTATTCGCCGACGACGCGACGGAAGTCGTCCATCGACATCGTCTGCTTCCGGCGCTCCATCTGCGGATAGGCGCAGAAGACGCACTCGGCGTTGCAGATGTTCGTGCCTTCGACGTGGAGGCCGCGCGGAATGCGGCGGAGCTGCTCGAGGTGCTCGCGGATGGCCTTGCGGTGGAAGAGGAAGTGCCACTCCGTGTCGAGGACGTCGAGAGCGTGGCGCGCCCAGGCCCGAGCAGGCTCGGGGAGGAGGCTCCGGACGCCGGACTTGGCCAGGGAGAGAAGGGACATGCGGGATCCCGAAGTCTATCGCGTACGGAGCCAGAGCAACTTCTCAACGGTTTCCGCAGCGCGATCGCGCATCGCTGCGCAGTGGTGGGTCCGAAATCGTTGAGGAATTGCTCTGGCTCCGTACTCCTTCACCCGAGGCATTCCGCGAGCCGATTTCGTACAGAACGGCTATTCTGTACAGAAGCGCGGCGGACCTCTCCGCAGAAAAAAACGAAGTCACCTGAAACCTCCCTGCCCACTCGAGATCCCCCAGATGCCCAAGACCCGCCTGACCGCCACCGACGCGCGCAAGACCTTCTCGGAGACCCTGCTTCGAGTCTTCAAGGGCGAGCGCATCGTCCTGCAACGGCACGGCCGGGATCTCGCGGCGCTGATCCCGATGGAAGACTGCACATGGCTGGAGGAGCTCGAGGACTTGGTGGACCTCGCCGCAGCGAGGACCGCGCTTGCGGAGGGCGGGCGCGCGGTCGCCTACGAGCGGCTGCGCAAGGAACTCGGGCTGAAGGCGCGTGAGCTACCGCGTGCTCGTCGCTCCGGCCGCGAGAAGGCAGCTCACGGAGCTCCCGCGCGGACAGCTCGAGCGGGTCGACGAGCGCATCCTGGCGCTGGCGGAGGATCCGCGACCCGCCGGGGCAAAGCACCTTGACCGGGATCTCTGGCGCGTGCGCGCCGGAGACTTTCGGATCGTCTACTCGATCCGCGACGAGGAAGCCGCGGTCGTCGTCATTGCCGTCGCGAATCGGAAAGTGGTCTACCGACTGCTCAGGCGGATGGGCTTGCTCTGATCGGAAAGGGCGGGTGCTCTACCCGAGTTCCAGTTGCGGTCGCGTGTCGAGCCAGTCGCAGTTCCTTTTCTCCCGACGCGATGTCTGCGCGTTGATCCGGTGAGGATGCTAGCGAGGAGGCACGTCGATCTTCCCGACTTCGCTCCACGCGATCCCGTTGTCATCGAGACTCCAGACCTTGCCGTCTTGCTGTCGGACCAGCAGACGTCCGCCTGAATCGACGCGAGCATCGTGGACACCCGGATCGAACTCGCGGATCAGGTCGAACTTGCCGTTGCGCCACATCTCCACGCGGGTATGCGGGTGCCAGAACCCGACGATCCGGATGCAGGCGCCGCTCCCGAGTCGGTACGCCTCGGTCACGTGGTCTTCCGCGTGCTCCACGATGCTCCAATGATTCCCGCCGTCTGCGGTTCGATGCAACACCGGTCCCTTGAAGAAATAGTTCCCGCCCACCCAGCCGACCTTTGGCTCCGGAAACGCGAGCCAAGTCGCCCACTGGCCTCCCAAGGGCTCAGTCCCGGTGGTCGCCTGGAACCCGCACGAGGCGGCGCCTCCAGCGTCCGCAGCCACGCTTCCACATCGGATCGAGTGATCGGACATGCACAGGCGGAGGACATCGTCCTGCCCGAGCCATGCGGCGCTCACCACGGCGCCCGTGGAACGATCGACCTGCTTCCAGTGTCGACCCTCGTCCTGCGAGACGAAGACCGTCGCGGTGAAACCGGGTCCGACGAGGACTGTGTCGGATGTACGCAGCATCCGCTGCACTTCGGGGTCCTTCGCGGCTTCGAATCCCGTAGCGACCCACAAGCGACCCTTGCGCGCGACGACATCGAGCTGCGTGTCTGCGGCGCCTGAGATCTCGATCGGACTGACCGATTTGGAGTCGTTCTTCCACTCGAGCAACTTGCCCCCGTCGACCACGATGAATCCGCTGGCGTCCGCCCGAGCCTCCACCCCGTCGAACCGATCAGCCTCGGCGAGATGCTCCCACGATTTTCCGGAATTCGTTGAGCGATAGAGCGCCGTCGACGAGGCGCCGAAAAGTGTTCCGTCATCGGCTCGGTCGTAGCTCGCGATCTCCCACTTCCGATCCAGGCCGACGCTCATCAACCGGGAGCACGAGAGTTTTTCGTTCGCGACGAGGCACACCTTCCCTCGAGCGTCGACGAGGAACGCCGCACCGCGCGGGCCAGACGTGACCGCAAGCGGCTCCTTCTCCAGAGGCTGCTCGCAACGCGTCGTCCTCTGGAGCTGGGGCGACACGATCGACACGGACCGATCGTCTCCGACCACGATCAGGTCGTGGCCGTTGAATTCGACGGTGATGATCTTGTGGCCGTCGATCTCGAAGGGCGCCCACCCATTTCGAGCGGCCAGAGGATGATGGAAGACTTGGCCGTGCTGACTCGCGAGGAGGTGATCTCCGACGACCCAGACGTGCTTGACGGGTTCATCGAATCCGACCGGGAGTTCCCGCCATTCCCGCTTGCCGTCCTTTCCCTTCACCATCACTCGGTCACCCGCCTTGCTCGGGTCCGCAGTCGGGGGGAACAGCTCGTCGGCCGGTGTCGGCAGCGGGGTCCAGGTGCGTCCTCCGTCCGAAGTGATCTTGAGCCCGTTGCTCAACGCTCCCACGACGCCGTTCTCGCGCGACCAGAAGTAGACGGAGGCCGAGCGGTACAGACCGTCGAACGGCTGTCCGGCCACGGTCCAGGTCGCTCCGAAGTCTTCCGATGCGAGCAGATCTCCAGTGGACCCGACCAGCCACGCATGTCCGCTCGCATCGACCTGCGCGTCGTAGACCCACTCTGCGATCGGCAATCGGACGTAACTCCAGGTCCGGCCTCCGTCGACGGTGCGGAGGATCGAATCCTTGTCCTTGTTTCCGATGTAGCCCGCGAGGATGGCGCGCTGGTCATCGAAGAAGCGCAAGTGCTCCAACTCGTCGCCGCCGAGGCCGAGCTCCCCGGGCTTCTCGGCCTGGATCTCGACCTCGCTCCAGGACTGGTTCCAATCGTGGCTCACGTACGCGCGCCCGTCCCGCGAGCAGATCCAGAGGTCCCCGCCAGGGCTGGCGGCGAACGCTCGGGCACCGTTCACTTCGAGGACTGCAGAGGAGTCCTGAGCGGGGGACGACGCCTGGGGTGCGAGGGCAACTGCGAGAAGCGCGGTGAGCATGGAGTCATCCCCACGGTTTCGGGACCGGAGAGACGCTAGCCCGCGACCATCGGCTGGATACGGATGGAGAGTCCGCTCCCCTCAGATTTCGATCCCACGCGCAGCCGTACGGAGCCAGAGCAACTTCTCTACGGTTTCCGCAGCGCGGTCGCGCATCGCTCCGCAGCGGTGGGTCCGAAATCGTTGAGGAATTGCTCTGGCTCCGTACTAACCGAGCTCCAGCTGCCTCCGCGCGTCGACCACGTCGCGGTTCATCTTCTCCATCGCGATCGCGAGCGTCTCGCGCAGGTCCCACTGCGGATCGATCGCGCGACGTACTTGCCGCATCAGCTGCACCGCCATCCGGAAGTGCCGGACGAGGTCGCCCGGCGTCACGTCGGTCGCCTCGGCGATCTCCTCGAACTCCGCGCCGTCGAGCCACTTCGCGGCGAGCTCCGTCAGCCCCCAATCCGGCCTCTTGATCGAGTTGTAGAGCTGGTGGTCCGCCGCGCGCATCGCCAGCACGTGAATCTCGCTCTGCACGCGCGCTCGCACGTTGCCGAAGATCTTCGCCGGCACGAATCCCGTGTCGCCGCGCCTGCGCTCCTCGAACACGAGCCCCACGAACACCACCGCGAGCGCGTTCGGCGGGAGATTCTCGAGCGCTCCGGAGAACAGGAGCTCCGCGATCTGCAGCTCGTACCCGTTGATCTGCTTCGCGATCTTCCCGCGCGCCGTCAGCCGATCGCCCTCGAGGTGCCCGAGCTCCTCGAGGAACGCGAGGTGCTCCTCCAGGATCCGCGCCTGCAGCTTGCGATTCTTCTCCTGCTGCTTCGGCGTCCCCTTGCGATTCTGGAACTGGTTGAACGACTTCTCCCAGGCCTCGGGCACGCGCGCGCGTCCGAGCCGCTCGACGAGGTGGAGGAGCGAGCTGAACGACAGGCTGAAGCGGCTCCGCACCGGCTCGGATTGCCCCAGGAACAGGCGCTTCAGTGGCGCTTCCGCGAGATCCTTCGGCGACAGGAGCGAGATCACGAGGCCCTCGTCGTCCTTCCCTTGCCTCCCCGCGCGCCCCGCCATCTGGAGGTAGTCGCGCGTCTGCATGTAGTCGAACGACACGCCGTCGAACTTCCGCAAGGATGCGAACACCGCCGTCCGCGCCGGCATGTTGATCCCGAGCGCGAACGTCTCCGTCGTGAAGAGGAGCTTCAGGAGCCCCGACGTGAACATCCGCTCGACGAGCTCCTTGTGAACGGGGAGCATCCCGGCGTGGTGGTACGCGATCCCGCGCCGCGCCATCGCGAGCACTTCGCCGTCGAGCTCGCCGCGGCCGAGCTGGAACAGCCGCAAGAGCTCCTCCTGCAACGCGACCATCCGCTGCTGCTCGTCCTCGTCGAGCAGCTCCCGTCCCTCGTTCGCCCGCGCGAGCCGCTCGCAGTCCCTGCGGCTGAACGAGAACACGAGCGCCGGCAAGAGATCCTTCTTCTGCAGCTCGTCGAACAGCGGCGCCGGGCTCGGCGGCATCACCATCGAGTCGCCGGGTCCTCGGCGACCTCGATCTCCGTCCCTCGGCCGGCGTCTACCCTTCGCCGGACCCATCCGCCCGGCCGGCTCGAGCTCGCGCTTGCGCGCGCGGTCGATCTGCGGAAGGTCGAAGCGCCCGCTGCGCGCCGTGTACAGCTCGTGGTGCAGCGGAACCGGACGCCGCGACGACTGGATCACCACCATGTCCGTGCCGCGGATCTCCCGCAGCCACGCGCCGAGCTCCTGGACGTTCGGGATCGTCGCCGAGAGGCAGATGAAGCGGATCGAAGGCGGCGCGAAGATCAGGCTCTCCTCCCACACCGACCCGCGCTCCATGTCGTCCATGTAGTGGACCTCGTCGAAGATCACGTACTCGACCTCGGCGAGGTGCTCGGGGTTCTCGAAGATCGAGTTCCGCAGGATCTCCGTCGTCATGATCAGGACGCGCGCGGTCGGATGGATCGTCACGTCGCCCGTGAGGATCCCGACGTCGATCTCCGGATCGTCCCGGAAGTCGCGGTACTTCTGGTTGCTCAGCGCCTTGACGGGGGACGTGTAGATGCAGCGCCGGCCCCGCGCGACCGCGTCCGCGATCGCGTACTCCGCGACGAGCGTCTTTCCGGCGCCGGTCGGCGCGCTGACGAGCACGTTGTGTCCGCCGCGGATCGCCTCGACGGCGTCGACCTGGAACGGCGAGAGCTCGTAGCCCTTCCAGTGCGTGACCGGCCCGTGCGCGGACGCCGGTCGCCGCGGTGGCGCGCCGTCGGCGCGGGGCGACCGTCGCCCGTCCGAGACCTCCCCGTCGCGGGCCGATTCCGAGGACTCACCGGTCATGTTCGGGGTCGCATCGAGATCGGAAAAAGCCGCACGGAAGCTGGACAGCGCGCTTGAGGGGCGACGTCGAGAGGGGTATCTAAGCACGTGCCCCCTCGGAATCCACCACCGCGCCCTTCGACTCCCCGATCCTCATGGACAACCTCAGCACCAAGCCCCAGAACCCGATCCTCCGCCAGCTCGCCAGCCTGAAGATCCTCTCGCGTCTCCTCGCTCACGAAGTGCACGCGCAGGGTTCGTCCCGCACGCTGACCCTCTCGCGCGAGGAAGTCGGCGAGATGCAGACCGCCCTCGAGCTCTACATCGAGGAAGTCTCGCGCCGCTACGCGCAGGCGCCCTCCGCCGGCGGCGTCGCCCCGGTCGAATCCCCGCTCGCCGGCGTGCGCAACTAGCCGAGGAGGCCTTCCGCGTGGGGTTCGTGGGCAGGGTCCGGCTCCCGCTGGGAGCTCGGGCGCGATCCGCTCGCGCCCGCTCCGGGCAAGTCCCGGCGTGGATCCCGTTGCTCCTGCTCGTCTCCGTCGGGGTGTGGCTCGTCTCCGGCCTCGAGTTCGAGTCGCACGAGAGCGGCTTCGCGCGCATCGACCCGCGCTTCGCGAGGATCGACGGACTCTCGGGCTTCGTCGACGATCGCTGGCGCGTCGCGCTCGCGGCGCGCCTCGCGGCGCTGCCGGAGATCTCCGCGGACGGAGTGGAAGGGAGCGAAGGCACGGAGGCCGTTCGACAGGCGCTCCTCGAGCTCCCGTTCGTCGCGGAAGTCGGCGCGGGATCCGTGATCTGGCCCGACGGCTACCAGGTCGCCGTCCGCCTGCGGAAGCCCGTCGCGTGCGTGCAGGTCGGCGACGGCTACCTCGCGGTCGCGGCGGACGGAATCGTGCTGCCCGGCGAGTGGAAGCGCCCGCCGTGGATCGCGGGCACATGGCTGCCCGTCCTCGGACCGGTCGAGGATCCTCCGCGCGGCGCCGACGCGGCGACGGTACCGGGGCGCCGGATCGTCGAGCCGCGGCATCGCCTGGCGCTCTCGGTCGCGAGTTCGATGTGCGCGGCGCTCTCCGCCGAGGACTTCGCCGTGATGGGCGCGCCGGTGATCGACGCGACGCACGCGAAGACCGCGTCGGTGGAGGACCCCGGCGTCGTGCTGCAGCTCGAGGAGGGACGCCGCGTGTACTTCGGACGCACGCCGGACTGCGGCGAGCCGGGCGAGCTCCCGGCGGCGATGAAGTGGGAAGCGCTCGCGCGCGCCTTGAAGGCGTTGAGGCCGACGACGGCCGACGCGCGCGACTGGTCGCTGCTCGACGTGCGCTGGGACGTCCCCGACATCCTCTGGCGCGACACGCAAAGCGCGCCGCCCGCAGCGGGAGCGCCCGGGGGCTGATCGTGGCCCGGGCCGCCGTCGGGGCGAGCGGGATCTGGCTCCTCTCGTGCCTGCCGGTCGCGCTGCCGGCGCTGTGGGCGCCCGCGGAAGCTTCGCTCGGCGACGCCTCGCGCCTCGCGCTCGCGGCGCTGCCCTGGCTCGCGTGGATCGGCATTCCGGGAGGCGGAGGCGCCTCGTGGAGCACGGCCGCCCTCGCGGCGCCGCCGCTCGCCGCGGCGCTCACCGTCGACCGAGCACACGGACGACCGCTCGCCGGGCTCGCCGTCGTCGCGGTCGCGAGCCTCGTCATGATCGGTCTGCTCGCTGCCGCCGGACGTCGCACGGCAGGCGCGGGGGAGAACGGACCGCGCGCGCGCCTCGCCGCGGTCGCGTGGATGCTCCTCGTGCCCGGATTGCCGCTCCTGCGCAGCGCGCTCGAGTCCGGCGGCGCGCCGTCCTTCGGCGCCGCGCCGCGCTGGCTCGCCGCGCTCGCCGACGCGAGCCCGATCGCGTGGGCGTGGCAGTGCGCCCGCTCGGGCGTGTCCGACCGCGGTTCGCTCCCCTGGGCTGCGCTCGCGGTGTGCGTCGGATTGCTCGCGATCCGCGGATTCGCGCCGCCTGTCGTCGAGGGGGTCGTCTCGAGGGAGGCGGCGTCGTGATCGCGGCGCTCGCCAGCCTCGTCGCGCTCGCGCTTCAGGGCAATCTCGCGCGCCTCGGCGACGTCGAGATCACCGGTCCGGTGCGCGATCTCGTGCTCTCGCTCGGATCGTCCGGCGAATCGAGGCTCCAGGGCGAGCTCCTCCGCGGCGAGCAGGTGCACCTCGCCGTGCCGCTCGCGCTCGGCGACCCGGTCGCCGCGATCGCGCCCGAGATCCGCTGGGAGGGCGCGGACGACGCGAGCGCCGAACGCGGCCGCGCGCGTTTCCTCGGATGGCGCGAGGACCGCGCGGCGCAGGCGATCGAGGAGCTCCCGCCGGGGCTGCGCGCGCGGAGCCGCCCCGCGCTCGTCGCTCCGGAGATCCGTCTTCCGCGCGCCGCGCTCGCGTTCCTTCCGGCCTGCCTCGTCGCCGGGCTGGCCCTGCGCCGGCGCGCGCTCGCGTCCGTCGCCGTCGCGCTCGTCGGATCGGGAGTGCTGCTCGGCCTCGGATGGCCGAAGGACGTCCGGCGCGTCCGCGCGATCTCCGTCCTCGAGACTGAGGCCGACGGTCCGCTCGCTCTCTCCGTCACCGCGACCTGGGAGCGCGCGACGGCGCGGGCGGCGGAACTCGAGGACACGCTCGTGCGGGTCGCGCGCGACGGGGCGCGGATCGTGTGGACCGGATCCTTCGCGCGCGACGGCGCGTGGACCGCGAGCGCCCCCGCGTCCGCGGTCCTCGTCCTGCGGCGCTTCGAGCCCGGCGAGGCGCGGTTCCACCGCGACCGGAACGGCTCGAGGCCGCTCGCGGAGACCTGGCTCCGGGAAGACGGCGAATGGACGGCGCGTGGAGCCTGGCCGACGGGTGCCGCCCTCCCTCCCGCACGACCGGGGCCGCCCCCCCCGGGCTGGATCGCCGCGGATCTTCCGCAGGGCGTCACCGTGCTGCTCGGCCGCACGGAGGGTCCCGAAAACGCGGAGGTGTGGATCCGCGAAACGGGATTCTGAGCGGGCCGGGCGGGGAGATCGTTGCCGTCGGGACGCGGCCCCGATACCTTCTTGCGCCCCGGAACGCACGACTCATGCCCACCACCCACGTCCGATCCGCCGACCTGCCGGGCGACCTCGCCGGGCGCTGGCTCCTGTACGACGCCTCCAAGTTCCCGCTCGGGCGGCTCGCCGCCCAGATCGCGATGAACCTGATGGGCAAGGACCAGCCCACGTACACCCCGAGCGAGAAGAACGGCGCCTTCGTGGTCGTCGTGAACGCCGAGAAGATCAAGACGACGGGCGTGAAGGCCGACGTGAAGACGTACGCGCACTACACCGGGTATCCGGGCGGCCGCCGCGAGGTGCCGTTCGCGCGCCTGCAGGCGCGCCGACCCGGCGAAGTCCTGCGCCTCGCCGTGAAGCGCATGCTTCCGAAGACGGCACTAGGGCACGACCTCCTGTCGCGCCTCAAGGTGTACGCCGGTCCCGAACATCCCCACGCCGCCCAGAAGCCCGCAACGGTCGAGAAGATTCGAGCATGAGCGCCACTGCAGTCACCCGCGGCCTCGGCCGGCGCAAGTCCGCCGTCGCCCGCGTTCGCCTCCAGCCCGGTGCCGGCGGCTTCCTCGTCAACGATCGGCCGGTGGACGAGTTCTTCCGGACGATCCAGTCGCAGAAGCGCGTGCGCGCGCCGCTCGTGGTCACCGAGACCGCGCAGAGCTACGACATCGCCGTCAACGTGCAAGGCGGCGGACCGACCGGCCAGGCCGACGCGGTCGTGCTCGGCATCGCCCGCGCGCTCAAGAAGATCAACCCCGGATTCGACGACGTGCTGCGCGCGAACGGGCTCCTCACGCGGGACAGCCGCATGAAGGAGCGCAAGAAGTACGGACGCCGCGGAGCTCGCCGCGGGTTCCAGTTCTCGAAGCGCTAGAGGATCCGCGCCGCCCGTATGGCCGGCCACTCCCACTCCTCGAACATCGCCGCTCGCAAGGGTGCGGTCGATCAGAAGCGCGCGCGGCATTTCAACAAGCTCGCGCGGAACATCATGTCCGCCGTGCGGCAGGGCGGGAGCGATCCGGATCACAACCTGAAGCTCAAGTACGCGCTCGAGAAGGCCCGCGCGGGCAACATGCCCCGGGACAACATCGATCGCGTGATCAAGCGCGCCGCAGGGGAGAAGGGCGGACCGGGCTTCGAGGAGATCGTCTACGAGGGCTACGCGCCCGGCGGCGTCGCGGTCATGGTCGCGTGCCTCACGGACAACCGCGCGCGCACGGCGCCGGACGTCCGCTACGCCTTCGACCGGCACGGCGGAACGATCGGCTCGCCCGGCTCGGTGTCCTTCCTCTTCTCGTTCAAGGCGATCTTCGCCGCCGAGAAGGGCGAGCGCGACGAGGACGCGTGGACCGAGGTCGCGCTCGACGCCGGAGCGGAGGACGTGCGCATCGAAGGCGACGCGGTCACGATCCTCGCGCCGCCGGCGGACTTCCTCGCCGCGAAGCAGAAGCTCGAGGCGAGCGGCGCCAAGCTCTTCTCGGCCGAGCTCGGCTGGATGCCCGGGAGCAACGTCGCGATCGCCGACAAGGAAACCGCGCGCAAGGTGCTCGCCTTGATCGACAGTCTGGAAGAGCACGACGACGTGCAGAACGTCTACGCGAACTACGAGATTCCCGACGACTGGGTGCGGGAGCTCCAGGCTTGAGAGTCGGCGTTCCCGGCGCGAGGGTTGATCTCCGCGCCGCGCCGCGGACAATCTCCGGAAGAGAGGACCAACGATGGGCGATGGACTGCGCACGATCCGCGTCGTGACCACGGACGAATCGCTGCTCGCGAACGCGCGCGCGGCGGCTTCGGCGATCGACGGTTGGGAGATCGCGCAAGCGCTCTCCGTGGCCGAGATCCTCGAGCACATGCCGCCTCCCGGCGACGTGATCCTCATCGACACCTGGCTACGCGGAGCGAACGTCTACGAGGGCTGCAAGCGCCTCGCCGGCAACACGCGCTGCCGCACGTACGTCGTCACCGAGCACGGCAACCGCCTCGCCGAGCCGATCGCGCGCTTCTGCGGCGCGACCGGCGTCATCGAGCGTCCGATCTCGACGAGCAGACTGCGCTCCGCGCTCGACCAGGCGGCCGGCGCGCGTCCGCCGCTCCCGCGCGACGGTCGCGGGCAAGGCAACGAGGACGCGATGCTCCCCGAGCGGCTGCTCGCCGACATCGCCGGGAAGCCCGACGAGAGCCTCGTCGCCGCGCTGGTCGATCCCGAGACGAGCCTCTTCAACTACGCGTTCCTCAACTACAAGATCGACGAGGAGTTCAAGCGCGCGAAGCGCTTCAGCGCGCCGCTCTCGTGCGTGATGCTCGGGTCGGAGGGGCAGGTCGGCGCGGACACGCTCCGCGAGCTCGCGGCGATCTTCCTTGACGCGTCGCGCGACACCGACGTCCTCGGGCGCTTCGACGAGACCTCGTTCCTCTTCCTGCTCCCGAACACCGGCCCCGACGGCGCGAAGACGATGGCGAAGCGCGTCGGCGAGCTCACGAAGGAGCGTCGACTCGCGGACCTCGTCGGTGACCCCATCGTCATCTCGGTCGGGATCTCGACCTTCCCGCACCCCGAAGTGCGCCGGAAGGGCGACCTCTTCGCCAAGGCGCGCGCGGCGTTCAACGACGCCCGGTTGAAGGGCGGGGGCGTCGTCTGCGCGAGTTGAAGGCGCGTCGCGCGGGCGCGTCCGCATCTTGTGCGAGCCCGGACGCAATAACACCGGCCGAGGCCCGCAGGCGCTTCGTCGATCCGATCGTCCCGTGGCCGAGTCCTCCCTCCAGCGCTTCCTCCTCGCGGTCGACGACGGCGGCGAGTACTTCGCGGTCTCCGGTCCGCGAGTGACGATCGGTCACCTGCGCTCGCCCGGCGCCGACTTGCCGTTCCTCGCCGACGTCGAAGCGGAGCACGCGCGACTCGAGCTCGTCGAATCGTTCCACTCGGGTCCGCGTTGGAGTCTCGCAGCGCGCTCGGGCGAGAAGATCCTCGTCAGCGGTCGGTTCGTCTCCGACGTCCCGTCGCTGCTCGCTCACGACGATCTCGTGCAGCTCGCACCGAACCTGACGTTCCGCTTCCGGTCTCCGGATCCCGCGAGCTCGTCCGCCGTGCTCGACCTCCTCTCGGGCTCGGACTGCCAGGGTGCGCGGCACGTCCTGCTCTTCGCGCCCGGAGCCGGCGGCCGCGTGCGGATCGCCGCGCGCGTCGACCGCCACGTGCCGGTGCCCGAGCTCACGCAGGAAGTGTCCCTCGAGCTCGAACCGGGCGCTCTCGTCGTGCGCTGCGCGGGCGGGGTCCGCGTCCAGGGCGGCGTGACGTCGACCGGGGCGGATCCCGCGCTCTCCCTCCCGTGCCCGCCGGCCCAATCCGTGTCCCTGACCCTCGGCGCCCGGCCCGCGAACCGCGCGCCGTTCGGCATCACGATCTCGCCCGCTAGGATGTTCTCCGCGGGCTCGGCTCGACCTCGACCCGTGTGACCATGGACTGGGAAGCCTTCTACGCACGCTTCCGCGAGCCGGATTTCATCCGCGGCTACGAGATCCAGAACCGTCTGGGCGGCGGCGCGTTCGGCGAGGTCTACAAGGCGCGCAAGCACTCGATCGGGAAGTCGTACGCGATCAAGTTCCTGAAGATCGACGACGACGCCCAGCGCGAGGCGGTAGAGCGGGAGCTCGACCAGGTGCGGCACTTCGCGGCGCTCGACCACCCGAATCTCGTCACGATCGAGGACCTCGGCACCGCGATGGGGGTGCCGTACCTGATCATGGGGTACGCCGGCGAGGACACGCTCGCGCGCGTGATGAAACGCGAGCGCCTGACCGAGGAGCGCGCCCTCGTCTACTTCATCCAGGCGTCGCGCGGCGTGCTCGCGCTGCACGACCTCCGGCTCCTCCACTTCGACCTGAAGCCGAGCAACGTCTTCATCAAGGGCGACGTCGCGCGCGTCGGGGACTACGGGCTCTCGAAGATGATGACCGACGGGAAGCTGACGCTCTCGTTCGGACGCGGCACGCCCCAGTACATGGCGCCCGAGATGATCCGGAACCGGGCCGATCACCGCGCCGACATCTATTCGCTCGGCGTGATCCTGTTCGAGAGCCTCTCGGGCCGGCTGCCTTTCGACGTCGCGAGCTCGGGCACGTTCGCGATCCGGGAGGACGACCGCCCGCCCGCGTTCCCGCCCGAGTTTCCCGCGCGCTGCCGCGGCGTCGTCGAACGCTGCCTGCGCCTCTCGCCCGAGCACCGCTACGCGAACGTCGCCGAGATGCTCGAGGAGCTCGGCGCGCGCGCGCGCTCGCTCGACTCGGTCCTCCTCGTCGGCGAGCCGCGGCACCCCGCGCCGCCGCCGATCCTGGTACCGCTCGATCTCGCACCCCGGAGCGAGGCGCGGCACGCCGCGCGGGAGCTGACGCGCGGAGCGGTCGAGGTCGCGCGCGGAGTGCTCGACGGCATCCGCGCCGCGAGCCGTTCGCGGCCTCCGACGAGCGGCACGCCGACGCCGGTCCTGCCTCCGCCGGTTCCGTCCGCCGGGGTGCCCGCGCTCGGTGCCAAGCCGCGGTCGGAGGACGCGTTCGCGATCCAGACGCTCTCCGAGGGCGACGCGGCCCACGCCGCGCGCGCGGCGCAGCGCGTCGAGGTGCGCCCGGTCGCGACGACGCCCGTCGCGGCCGCGGCGACGACGATCCCGGTCCCTCCGCCGGCCGAAGGCGGTGTGCTCAAGACGTTCTGGGCGACGGTGCTCCTCGCGTTCGAGGTGCTCGTCGCCCTCGTGCGCGGCGTCATGCGCCACGCCGCGCGCACGATCACCGGGCCGCGCGCGACCGGCGTCCGGCGCACGACAGGCCGCGTCGTCGCCGCATCGCTGCGCCTCGCGCTCTTCCTGTTCGTTCTCGCGGTGCTCGGTGGAGTTTTCACCCTGGCTGCGGTCTACTTCGCATCCCACGGGAAGCCTTGAGCGAGTGGACTCCCGACCTGGCGCGCCTCCAGGCCCTCGATGACACCGAGTGGCTCGCGGTCGAGCGCGCCTTCTGCGGCCGCCTCGCCGCCTACGTCGCGCGGCGCATCCCCGACCGCGATGCGCGCGAGGACGTCGTGCAGGAGACCTTTCTCGGCGCGGTGCGCGGCATCGGCGAGTTCGATCCCATCTACACGTTCGAGCAGTACGTGTTCGGCATCGCCAAGAACCGCACGATCGACTGGTTGCGCCGGCAGAAGGTCGTGACGATCGGCCCGCGCGGCGAGGACGACGAGGCGCCGGGCATCGAGACGCTCGCCGCGGAGCTCGAGACGCCGAGTGCGATCGTGCGCCGCAGCGATCTCGCGCGCGCCGGCGCGGAGCTGCTCCTCGCCGTGCTGAAGGAGTGGGTCCAGGAGACCTGGGTCGAGGGCGAGTTCACGCGTTTGATGGTCGTCGAGGCCCTGTTCGCCGGCGGCTGGCGCAACCGCGACACCTGGGAGCGCTTCGATCTGCGCGACGAGACCTCGGTCGCGGGCATCAAGTTCCGCGCGCTGAAGCGGATCCGCGACCTCGCGCGCGAGCGCGACACGAAGGGAGAGGTGCTGCCCGCGCTCGCGTCGGCGCTCGAGGAGCAGAAGACGGCACCCGCGATCGACGTCGGCGCGATCTGGCGCGAGGGCCGGGCGAGCTGTCCCGCGCGCCACTGGCTCGCGCGCTCGCTGGCGGGGACGCTCGAGGCCGGTCCGGCGTCGTACGTGCGCTTCCACGTCGACGAGATCCATTGCGAGTGGTGCCAGGCGAACCTGGACGACCTCGCGCGGGCGAACAGTTCAGCCGCGCTCGCGCCGATGCTCGAGCGCGTCGAGGCGTCGACGATGAAGTACCTGCGGTCGCGCACGCTCGGTTGATGCACGGACGTACACGTCCCGTACCGCGCCCCGGTGCTTCCTCCGCTCCGCATCCGTAGGATGGCGGCCCTCATGAAGCATCTCCACGTCCTCCGCCCCGTTCGAACGTTCGTCGCGCAGTCGCTCCTCGGGGCCGCGTTCCTCTCCGCCTGCGCCGCGCACGCCACGCCGGCGCCGCGCGTCGCGCCGACGGTCGCTTCGGCCCCGGTCCCGGCGGCGCCCGCGGCACCGGCCGCGCCCGCGAAGCCGGCGACGAAGGGCAAGCTCGAGCTCGCGCTCGACTCCGTGCACGCGGACAAGATCCGATCGGACGAGTTCTTCATCGCCTCCGACGAGCTCGGCGGGCGCGACACGCCGAGCCTCGGCCAGCGCGTCGCCGCGCGCTACATCCGCGCGCGCCTCGAGCGCCTCGGGTGGCATCCGGGGGCGAAGGACGGCGGGTTCTTCTTCCGCTATCCGCTCGAGCAGCGGAAGCTCGACGAAGAGGCTTCCAAGATCGAATGGAAGCGCGGCGAGGAGCAGGGCGATCTGCGCTTCGGCACGGACTACTACTTCGCCTCGTCGTTCGACATCAAGGAGCTCGCGGCCTCGGGCGGAGTCGTGTTCTGCGGGGACGCCGGCGCCGCGGCGTTCGACAAGGCTCCCGTCGCGGGAAAGTGGGCGCTGTGCTTCGACGACGGGACGGAGCTCCGGAAGCTGCGCGCGCCCGCGCACCAGGCGGGAGCGATCGGCGTGCTCATGGGCCCCGGACCGGCGTACTCGGGCGAGCCCTACGAGAAGCGGTTCGCGAAGGATCTCGAGCGCCAGCGGCGCGGCTCGGTCTTCCCGAAGAAGAAACCGGCGGCCGGCGAGGAAGCGAAGGACGAGAAGAAGGACGACACGATCCCGATGGTCGCGGTGTCGAGCGCGGCCGTGTCGCGGCTGCTCGCCGCGAATCCCGCGCCCGCGGCGGGCACGGACCTCGGCGTCGTCGTGAGCGAGACGCGGAAGGTCGCGGGGCCGATCGAGGTCGAGGACGTGTGCGGGTTCTGGCCCGGATCGGATCCGAAGCTCGCGAAGGAGACGATCATCATCAGCGCGCACTACGACCACGTCGGGACGCAGCGCGGCGTCGTCTACAACGGCGCGGACGACAACGGATCCGGCACGTGCGGATTGATGGCGATCGCCGAAGCGCTGGCGGGCTACGGCCCGATGCGCCGCTCGGTGATGCTGATCTGGGTTTCGGGCGAGGAGAAGGGCCTGTGGGGGAGCGCCGCGTGGACGAAGGATCCGTGGCTCCCCGACGACGCGAAGCCGATCTGCGACATCAACATCGACATGATCGGACGCAACGCGCCGGACAAGCTCCTGATCACTCCGACGAAGGCGCTGCCGCAGTACAACGGCCTCGTGCGGATCGCCGAGAAGGTGTCGCCGCTCGAAGGGTTCCCGAAGCTCGGGAGCTGCGACGAGTACTGGACGCGCTCGGACCACATGAACTTCTCGCAGAACCTCAAAGTCCCCGTGACGTTCCTGTTCTCGGACGTGCACGAGGACTACCACCAGCCGACCGACAAGCCGGAGAAGATCGACAACGACAAGATCCGTCGCGTGTCGCGGATGGTGCTGCGGATGCTCGAGGAGCTGCAGGCGGATACGCTCGAGCTCTGAGCCGTCGCGAAGGACGCGTCAGTCCCGCAACGCCGCCTGCGCGGCCGCCAGGCGCGCGAGCGGGACGCGGAAGGGCGAGCACGACACGTAGTCGAGGCCGAGCTCGGCGCAGAAGGCGATCGAGCGCGGGTCGCCGCCGTGCTCGCCGCAGATCCCGAGCTTCAGCTTCGGCCGGGTCTCCGTTCCTTCCTCGCACGCGATCCGCATCAATCGCCCGACGCCCTCGATGTCGAGCGTCGCGAACGGGTCGTCGGCGTAGATCTTCTGCTCGAGGTACCGCGGCAGGAACTTCCCGCCGTCGTCGCGGCTGATCCCGTAGGTCGTCTGCGTCAGGTCGTTCGTCCCGAACGAGAAGAACTCGGCCGTCTTCGCGATGTCCCGCGCGAGCAGCGCCGCCCTCGGCAGCTCGATCATCGTCCCGACGAGGTAGGGGAGGCGCGTCTTCTTCTCCTTGAACACGTCCTCCGCGGCCGCGCGCACGATCTCCGCCTGCAGATCGAGCTCGCGCTTCGTCCCGACGAGCGGGATCATCACCTCGACGTTCGGCTTCTTCCCCGACTTCTTCGCGACGTTGCACGCGGCCTCGAAGATCGCCCGCGCCTGCATTCGCGTGATCTCGGGCCTGCTGATGCCGAGGCGACAGCCGCGGTGCCCGAGCATCGGGTTCTGCTCGTGCAACGACTCGACCGTGAAATGCAGCCGCTCCGCCGGCACGCCCATGTCGCGCGCGAGCTTCCGGATCGTGGCGTCGTCCTGCGGAAGGAACTCGTGCAGCGGAGGATCCAGCGTCCGGATCGTCACCGGCCGCGGCCCCATCGCCTTGAAGATGCCCTCGAAGTCGGCGCGCTGCAGCGGCAGGAGCTTCGCGATCGCGGCCTCCCGCTCCGCGTCGTTCTCGGCCAGGATCATCTCCCGCACCGCGTCGATCTTCCCTTCGCCGAAGAACATGTGCTCCGTGCGGCACAGCCCGACGCCCTCGGCGCCGAACGCGACCGCGTTCGCGCACTGGTCGGGCTGATCGGCGTTCGCGCGCACCCTCAGCGCGCGCGCCTCGTCGGCCCAGCGCATGAGCTCCTGGAACGCGCCGACGATCGGCGAGGCCGCGCGTTTCCGTCCCCCGCGCTTCTCCGTCAGGTACGCGACCACTTCCGACGGCCGCGTCGACAGACGACCCGCGTACACCTCGCCGCTCGAGCCGTCGATGCTGATCCAGTCGCCGCTCTCGAAGCTCTTCCCGGCGACGCGCATCGTGCGCGCGGCCGCGTCGATCTCGAGCTCGCCGGCGCCGACGACGCACACCTTGCCCATCTGGCGACCGACGAGCGCCGCGTGGCTCGTGACGCCGCCGCGCGCCGTGAGGATCCCGGCGGACGCCTGCATCCCGAGGATGTCCTCGGGCGACGTCTCGCTGCGCACGAGGATCACCGTCGCCCCGCGGGTCGCGGCGTCGCGCGCCGCGTTCGCGCTGAACGCGATCTGTCCGGAAGCGGCGCCCGGGCCTGCGTGCAGGCCGCGCGTGAGGAAACGGCCGTCCTGGCGCACCGCCGCGAGCTCCTCCGGCGCGAAGACCGGCTGGAGGAGCTGGTCGAGCGACTCCGGATCGACGCGCAGGAGCGCCTCTTTCCGCGTGATGCGGCGCTCGCGGACGAGGTCGACGGCGATCCGCACCGCGGCGATGCCGGTGCGCTTGCCGGTGCGGCACTGGAGCATCCAGAGCTTGCCGTCCTCGATCGTGAACTCGACGTCCTGCATGTCGCGGAAGTGGCGCTCGAGGAGCTTCTGCACGCGCAGGAGCTCGCGCCACGCGCGCGGCGACTCCTGCGCGAGCGTCTCGACCGGCAGCGGCGTGCGGATCCCGGCGACGACGTCCTCGCCCTGCGCGTTCATCAGGACTTCGCCGTAGAAGCGCTTCTCGCCCGTCGACGGATCCCGCGTGAACGCGACGCCGGTTCCCGACGTGGCGCCGAGATTGCCGAACACCATCGCGACGACGTTCACCGCGGTTCCCCACTCGTCGGGGATCCTGTTCATCCGCCGGTAGGCGATCGCGCGGTCGTTGTTCCAGGAACGGAAGACGGCGCCGATCGCGCCCCAGAGCTGCTCCCGCGGCGATTCGGGGAAGGGCTCGCGCGCCTTCTCCTTCACGATCGCCTTGAACTCGGCGACGATCCCGCGGAGGTCGGCGGCGGAGAGATCGGTGTCCGCGCGCACGCCGCGTTCGCGCTTCACGCGGTCGAGGACCTCGTCGAAGGGATCCGCTCCGGTCTCGCGCTCGGCCTTCAGGCCGAGCACGACGTCGGCGTACATCTGGACGAACCTCCGGTACGCGTCCCACGCGAAGCGCTCGCTCCCGCTCCGCGCCGCGAGTCCCGCGACCGTCGCGTCGTGGAGCCCGAGATTCAGGATCGTGTCCATCATCCCGGGCATCGAGACGCGCGCCCCGGATCGCACGGAGACGAGCAGCGGATTGGCGGGGTCGCCGAAGCGCTTGCCGACCTCGCGCTCCATCACCGCGAGCGCCGCGTCGACGTCGCGCTCGAGCCCCTCGGGGTAGCGGCCTCCGTGCGCGACGAAGTGGGTGCACACCTCGGTCGAGATCGTGAATCCGGGCGGGACCGGGAGCCCCATGCGGCACATCTCGGCGAGGTTCGCGCCCTTGCCGCCGAGGAGATCGCGCAGGCTCTTGTCGCCGTCGGTGCCGAGGGCGCCGAACGAGTAGACGCGCCGCGCGGCGGCTCGCCGGCGAGGAGTCGGACTACGGCGAGCCATCGGCGGGTTCCGACTTCTTCCTCTTGTCCTGCTCGAGCGAGAACCCGTCGATCTTCCACTCGCGGCCGACGCGCAGCTCGGTCACGCGCTCTGCGTCGACCCCCGCGGCGAGGGGCATCCGCCCGAAGATCCAGCGGGTCCCGTCGTTCCCGGGCTGGATCCCGGTCCGTTCCCGGAACGGGGCGGTCTCGTCGGCGAGCTTCTGGTCGCCGCCCCAGGCCTCGCAGAAATCCTCGCGCGCGAGGTCGACGACGAGATTCCGGCCGTGGCTCGCGAGGCGCAGGCGCGCGCGATCCCCGCGGACCTCCGCCGGAGCGCTCGCCTCCGCGTCGGCGATGCCCTTGCGGAGGAACGGCTCCTTGCGCGTGAGCTCGTCCCAGAACATGCGGTAGGCGATCTCCGAGAGCCCGTTCTCCGCGATGAAGCGCGCGGAGAGGCACCGGCGCTCGAGACCCGGGTCGTCGGCCCGGACCGCGGTCTGGAAGCTCCCGAAACATTGTTCCGGGCTGCGGAAGCCGACCGCGAAGCGATCCCGTGCCGTCGGCGGACAGACGCACGCCCCGAGCGCGAGCGCGCCGAGCGCGAGGACGCCGAGCCCACGCGCCTTCGGGAGCTTTCGCCGACCGGTAACGGATTCCAGGCGGATCTCAGCCAACCCCGAACCTCGAGCTTACGTACTCGCCGGTCATCCAGGGGGATGCTACCATTCCCCGATTCCTTGGAGACCGATCCCATGCAGCTGTTGGCATCCCGAACAAGCCCCTTCCACCGCTTCACCCTCGCCCTCGTCCTCGCCGCCACAGCGGCCGCGGCGGCGTGCTCCGGAGGAAAGGAAGCCCCTTCCAACCCCGCAGCTGCGAAAACAGCGGCGACTCCCGCGAAAACGCCGGCCAGCCCCGCGGCACCCGCTCCGGCGGCGCCCGCGGCGGCGGCGAACGACGCCAAGCCCGCGGCCCCGGCGCTCACCCCCGCGTCCCCGCCGGCGCCGAAGCCGGCCGAGGAGAAGCCCGCGGTCGTCGCTTCGAAGGTGACGGACCCGGCCCAGGTCCCGGCCGTCCGGGTCCCGCCGTCGCTCGCGACGCACAACCCGAACCCGCCCTCGAACGATCCGACGGCAGCCGCGGCGGCCCTGAATCCGGGGGCCGACAAGGATGCCCTCAACGCGAAGGCTGAACTGGCGAAGAAGTCCGTCGGCGATCCGCTGGCCCAGGAAGCCGATCCGAACTCGAAGGCGAAGCTCACGTACGAATTCGGCAGCGACTCGAAGAACTTCGGGAAGTGCATGCAGGGCGACGTCCTGACGCACACCTTCCAGATGCAGTCGGCCGGCGAGGAGGACCTCGTCATCAAGCAGGCGAAGCCCACCTGCGGTTGCACGGTCGCGCAGGTCTCGACGCAGGCCGCCGACGGGTCGATGGCGCCCTACAACTTCGGCTCGCCGATCCCGGTCGGCCGCAAGATCGAGATCACGGCGACGCTGCACACGCAGAACAAGCGCGGGCACGCGGCGAGCCGCATCAACATCTTCTCGAACGATCCGCGCGGGCAGTCCCAGCTCGGCCTCGAGGCGGACGTCGACCCGTACTTCCAGGTCAATCCGCAGAACCTGAACTTCAACCAGCTTTCCGCGCGCGACACCGCCAACGACAAGGTCACGATCACGACGACGAAGAGCCAGCCGGTGAAGCTCACCGCCGCGCTCGACAACGTCCCGGCGGGCATGAAGGTCGAACTGATTCCGACGAGCCCGGACGCCGACGGCAAGTCCGCTCACTGGGAGCTCGCGTGCCACCTCGGACCGAACCTCGTCGAAGGCAACCTCGCCTACACCGTCACGCTGAAGTCCGACGTCACGATCCCGGGCGGCGAGAAGCTCCCGAACGGCGCGGAACCGACGTACGAAGTGACCGTGCCGATCATGGCGCGCGTCACCGGCATGATCTCCTACACGCCGGCGTTCGTGTCGCTCGGCCTGATCCGCCCGGGGCAAGTCGTCTCGCGCACCGTGCGCGTCACGAGCCACGATCCCGAGTTCAAGCTCACCGAGCCGAAGATCCTCGTGCAGGGCCGCGAAGGCGGTGAATGGGATCTCGCGAGCCACTTCTCGACGGTCATCCGCCCGGTCACCGGCGAGAACTCGATCGACGTCGAGCTGCGCCTCGACGGCATGCCGGAATCCTTGAACGGCTCCTTCAGCGGGCAGCTCGTGATCCAGGTCGGACACCCGGAGAAGCCCGAGATCAAGCTGCCGATCACCGGCGTGTGCCGTGGTGGGAACACCGCGAACGCGGCCGGCCCCGCGCCGAATCCGAATCCGAGCCCGAACCCGAGCCCGACTCCGGCGCCGACGCCGCCGAAGTAAGTCGACGCTCTCGACGGTCTCCGAACGTGTTCCGCTCGCTCCGCGCCTCGTGGCGCGGAGCGAGCGGCCTTTCTAGGCTACCTCGCGTCCCCGGGAAGGTAGGGGGCAGCTCCTTCCGCAAGGACCGCACTCCTCTTGAGCCAGTTCCTGGGTGAGATGATGCTCGCTGCCGGTGCGATCACCGCCGAGCAGCTCCGCGAGGCGATGGCCTTGCACCGCACGTCCGCGCTGCACATCGGCGAGGCTCTCCAGAAGCTCGGCTTCGTCGACGAGGTCACGGTCACGCGCTTCCTCGCCAAACAGCAGGGGATGCCGTTCGTCGACCTCGACAAGGGCAAGATCGCCGACGCGGTGATCGCGCGCGTCTCGCAGGAGATCGCGCTTCAGCAGGAAGTCCTGCCGGTGATGGAGAAGGACCGAAAGCTCTTCGTCGCGGTCGACGACCCGTTGAAACGCATCGTCGCGGACCAGCTCCACTTCATCCTCGGTGTCGAGGTCGCCTGCGCCCTGGCCGCGCCGGCAGCGCTCCAGCGCGCGCTCCGGCGGTACTACGGCGCCGCCGGGGAGGAGGAAGTCGCGCGTTCGATGAAGGCGCAGGGCGGCGCGGACGACACGGACGCGCCGATCATCCGGCTCGTGACGCGCATGTTCCGGGACGCGCTCGAGATGCGCGCGAGCGACATCCACGTCGAGCCCGGTCACGGCCGCGTGCGCATCCGCTACCGCGTCGACGGGATGCTGCGCGACATCGCCGAGCATCCGGCCCACCTGCACTCGCCCCTCGTCTCGCGCCTCAAGATCATGGCCGCGATGGACATCGCGGAGAAGCGCAAGCCGCAGGACGGCCGCATCGGCTTCTCGATCGACGGCCGGGAAGTCGACGTCCGCGCGTCGATCCTGCCCGGGAACCACGGCGAGACCATGGTGCTGCGCCTCCTCGACCGCTCGAAGTCGCTGCTCTCGCTCCGGGATCTCGGCTTCGAGGACGAGGACTACCGCTGGTTCCGGCGGATCATCAAGCGCCCGAATGGCATCGTGCTCGTCACGGGGCCCACGGGATCCGGCAAGACGACGACGCTCTACGCCGCGCTGAGCGAATTGAACCGTCCCGACGTCAAGATCATCACGGCCGAGGACCCGGTCGAGTACCACATCGCCGGGATCAACCAGGTGCAGGTCCACCCGCGCATCGGGCTCTCGTTCGGACGGATCCTCAAGGCGATGCTCCGTTGCGCGCCGAACATCATCCTCGTCGGCGAAATCCGCGACGCGGAGACGGCCGAGATCGCGATCCAGGCCGCGCTCACGGGCCACCTCGTGTTCTCGACCTTGCACACGAACGACGCGACCAGCGCGCTGACGCGACTCGTCGACATCGGCGTCAAGCCGTTCCTGGTCTCCGCCGCAGTGCAGGCGGTGATCGCGCAGCGCCTGGTCCGGCGGCTCTGCAACGAGTGCGCGACCGAGTACGTGCCGGCGCAGACCGAAGCGCGGGCGCTCCTGTTCGAGGCGTCCGTGATCCAGGGGCGCAAGTTCCGGCGGCCGCGCGGCTGTCGCGCCTGCGAAGGCTCCGGCTACCGCGGACGGATCGCGCTGTTCGAGCACATGGAGATGGACTCCGAGCTGCGCGACCTCGTGTTCCGCCGGGAGAACCTCGAAGTGATCCGCAGCGCGGCCGAGCGCTCGGGTCGCCTGAGCACGCTGCTCGTCGACGGCGCGCGCAAGGTGCTCGCCGGTTCCACGAGCGCTACCGAGGTCATGCGCGTGACGCGTCTGGCCGCCGAAGTGGAGGTGTGAGATGCAGGCAGTCGCTCAACTGATGTCCGAGGTGATCGCGCGCGGTGCGTCGGACCTGCACCTGAATCCGGGCCGTCCGCCGACGGCGCGCCTGCACGGGGGCCTCGTCTCGATCCGCGACCAGCCCCTCGGCGAGGCCGAGGCGGAGGCTCTGTGCAGGGAGCTCTGCGACGAGCGGCACTGGGCCGAGGTGCAGAAGATCGGCACGACGGACTTCGGCCTGCCCCAGGCGGACGGGAACCGGTTCCGGGTGAACGTGATGCGCCAGCGCGGGAGCTACGCCGCGGCGTTGCGCCTGATCCCGAACCGGCTCCTCAGCTTCGAGCAGATCGGGCTCCCGGAGGCGGTGCGCCCGCTCCTGCGCCGCCCGCGCGGACTGATCCTCGTGACCGGACCGACGGGCTCCGGCAAGACGACGACGCTCGCGACGATGGTCGACTGGATCAACCAGAACCTCGACCGCCACATCGTGACCATCGAGGATCCGATCGAGTACTACCATTCGCACAAGAAGGGGATCGTGACCCAGCGCGAAGTCGGCACGGACGTCCCCGATTTCCCGGAGGCGCTGCGGCGCGTGCTGCGGCAGGACCCCGACGTGATCCTGCTCGGCGAAATGCGCGACCTGGCGACGATCTCGGCGGCGATCACGGCCGCGGAGACGGGCCACCTCGTGCTGGCGACGCTGCACACGACCGGGAGCGCGCGGACGGTGAACCGGATCATCGACGCGTTCCCGGCGGATCAGCAGGAGCAGATCCGCGCGCAGCTCTCCGTCTCGCTGATCGCCGTGGTCTCGCAGGCGCTCCTCCCGAAGAAGGACGGGAAGGGCCGCGTCGCCGCGTTCGAGGTCATGTTGATGACGCCGGCGATCGCGAACCTCGTGCGCAAGAACGAGACGAACAAGATCCAGTCGACGATCCAGACCTCGAAGAAGCTCGGGATGACGACGCTCGACGACTTCCTGTACGACCTGAAGCAGCGCGGGATGATCACGAGGGAGACGGCGCTCGACGCGGCGCAGGATCCGGCCGACCTCGAGGTGCGCCTGTGACGTCGCCGGCGGCGGCACCCCGCCGCGCCACCAGCGGGACCGCCGAGGGCGGGCGGAAGCTCATCGGGCAGATCCTGAAGGCCCACGGCGTCGTCAAGGAAGGCCAGATCCAGGAGGCGCTCTCCCTCCAGCGGAAGCAGGGCGGCCTGATCGGCCAGTGTCTCGTGCAGCTCTCGCTGTGCACGACGACCGATCTCGCGCGCGCTCTCGCCGAGCAGGCTGGGATCGAGCTCGTCGACCTCGCCAAGGTGACGCCCGAGAAGGCGGCGCTCGCCCTCGTCGACGCGACGACGGCCCACACGTTCGGCGTCCTCCCGCTGCGCGTCGAGGGGAAGACCCTCGTCGTCGCGATCGCCGATCCCCTGAACACGGCGGTCACCGAGGACCTGCGCTTCACGACCGGAGTCGACGTGCGGGCGGCGCTCGGCGACGCCGAGCTCCTGAAGAAGCTCGTGGTCCAGCACTACGGCGAGGAGACGTCGCTCGCGGACGCGATCGCGCAGGCCGCGAAGGCGACGAGCGGGGCCGACGTCGAGTCCGCGGCGGCGAGCACGCCCGTCGTGCGGCTCCTGAACTCGATCCTGCACCGCGCCATCCGCGACCGGGCGAGCGACGTGCACTTCGAGGTGTTCGACGACCAGTTCCGCATCCGCTACCGCGTCGACGGATCGCTGTACGAGATCGAAGCGCCGCCCGCGCACCTCGCGTTGCCGCTCGTCGCGCGCGTCAAGGTCATGTCGGATCTCGACATCACGGAGACGCGGATGCCGCAGGACGGCCGGATCGAGCTCTCGATCGACGGGCGGCCGGTCGACCTGCGCGTCGCGACGTTGCCCGGGATCGCGGGGGAAGGCTGCGTGTTGCGGGTCCTCGACCGCACCGCGGTCAGCCTCGACCTCGCGTCGCTCGGGCTGCGGCCGGAGGAGGACGCGCGCCTGCGGCGCCTGTGCGATCTGCCGCACGGGATCGTGCTCGTAACCGGGCCGACGGGCTCGGGCAAGACGACGACGCTCTACGCGATGCTGTCCCAGGCGAATAAGCCGGAAGTGAAGATCATCACGACCGAGGACCCGGTCGAGTACGACATCGAAGGCATCGTCCAGGTCCCGATCCGCGAGGAGATCGGCGTCACGTACGCGAAGGTGCTGCGGACCGTGTTGCGCCAGGACCCCGACAAGATCCTGATCGGCGAGATCCGCGACGCGGAGACGGCGTCCGTCGCCGTCGAAGCCAGCCTGACCGGCCACCTCGTGTTCTCGACGCTCCACACGAACGACGCGCCGAGCACGGTGACGCGGCTGATCGACATGGGGGTCGAGGCGTTCCTGATCGCGGCGACGCTCGAAGCCGTCGTCGCGCAGCGGCTCGTGCGCACGGTCTGCGTGGACTGCCGGGAGACCTACATGCCGACCGACGAGGTCCTGCTCGAGCTCGGCGACGACGCGGCGCGCGTGCGCGGCACGATGCTCTCGTTCGGCAAGGGGTGCGAGCGCTGCCACCACACGGGCTACCGCGGCCGGAGCGGGCTCTTCGAGCTCCTGATCGTCGACGAGGAGATCCGCCGCGCGATCTCGAACAAGGCCTCGTCGCAGGACATCCGCGCGGCCGCGGTCGCGTCGGGGATGCGCAGCCTGCGCGAGAGCGGCATCCAGGCGCTGCTCGAAGGCAAGACGACGGTCGAGGAAGTGCTGCGCGAGACGGGCCAGTAGGAAACGACGGAGCCCGCGGTCCGCTCCGCGGGCTCCGGATCCGATCGGCGCGGAAAACTACTTCGCGCGCGTGTAGGCGATCTCCATGCACTTGAAGAGCTTGCCGCTCTTCGTATCCGTGCAGTGCATCTCCAACACGAAGTTGTTCGCGTCGGTGTCCTTCTCGATCATCTTCATCGGCGTGTACTTGCCGGCGACCGGATCCGGACACTCGCCGGTCAACGTCATCGTCTTCGTCCCTGCGTCATAGGAACCTTCCATCGCCATGATTCCCGTGCCCGAGCTGTCGATCCACGTGGCGACGTACTTCTTCTTGAGGTTGTCGAAGCCCGTCACTCCGTGACCCTCGAACGCTTCGCCCATCATGTTGCCGTGCGTCGTGTCGGTGAGGTACCGGCCCATCGACATCGCGTACTCGGTGTCGACGTCCGACTCCATCACCGGAGCGTCGGGAGCCATCCAGAACTTTCCTTTTCCCTTCCACTTGCCGGCGCGGCCTTCGAGCATCTTGTGCTCGGCGCCCGGCGTGGCGTACTTCTTCATCGCTTCCATCATCGCCGGGTCCATCGCGGGCGCGGCGGCGGGCGCGGCCTTGCCCTTCTCGGCGGGCTTGTCCTTGCCCTTGTCCTGGAACGTGAGGGCGGTGGCGATGCCGGCCGTACAGACGGACAGCGCGATCACGGCGAACAAACTGCGGGATCTCATGGCTCGAACTCCTTGGCTGGGGGTGGGGTCGTCATGGGCGGGAAGCCCGTGCGCGGCAGGATAGCGATGGCCCCATTTCGCTGCCACGGGAGCGCCCGAGGTCGAAAAACAAGGAACCCCGGAGGCCGTGCGAATATAGTCACGCGGTCCCATGGCGAAGAGGATCCAGCGCACCGCGCCGCGTCCCGCGGGCGCGGCGGTCGCCGTGGCCCAGGCACCCGCGGGCGCCCAAGCCGCACCCGCGGCCCCCGGCAAGCGCCGCGGCGGTCGCGTCTCGCGCGGGGTCGTCACCGATTTCACGATCCAGCTCGCGACCCTGACCGAAGCCGGCATCCCGGTCGTCAAGGCGCTCGCGATCCTCGAGGGGCAGACCCGCCCCGGACCCTTCAAGCACGTGCTCCAGGAGCTCGCCGAGGACGTCGCCGCGGGCACGCCGCTCTCGGAATCGATGTCGAAGCACGAGAAGTGCTTCGACCGCTTCTACTGGAACATGGTCCGCGCCGGCGAGGCGGGCGGCGTGCTCGACCGCGTCCTGTACCGCCTCGCACAGTTCCTCGAGCGCGCCGCGATGATCCAGGCGCGCATCAAGAGCGCCACGATCTACCCCGCGGTCGTGGCCACGGTCGCCGTCGCCGTCGTCAGCGCGGTGATCATCTGGGTGATCCCGAAGTTCCGCGAGATCTTCACCTCGTTCAACATCGAGCTGCCGGGCATGACGCAGTTCCTGCTCGACACGAGCGGGCTCGTGGTCCGGTTCTGGTACGTGTTCTTCGGTCTGCCGGTCATCGCGTTCATCGTGCACCGCGTGCTGATGAAGCGCAGCCAGCCGTACCGGTACCGCATCCACAAGCTCCAGCTGACCATGCCGCTGCTCGGCCCGCTCGTGCGCAAGGCGCTGATCGCGACGTTCGCGCGGACGTTCGGCACGCTGATCCAGGCCGGCGTGCCGCACCTCGACGCGCTCGGGATCGTGCGCGACGCGACGTCGAACGAAGTGCTGCTCGAAGGCGTCGAGTCGATCCGCAAGACGGTCCGCGAAGGCGAAGGGATCTCGCGCCCGATGGGGGAGACCGGTCTCTTCGACGACCTCGTGACGAACATGGTCGACGTCGGCGAGGCGACCGGCGAGCTCGACAAGATGCTGATCAAGGTCGCGGACTCCTACGAAGTGGCGCTCGAGCGCCGCATCGACGGGCTCTTCAAGCTCCTCGAGCCCGCGATGCTGATCCTCGTCGCCGGCTTCGTCGGCTTCATCGTGATCTCCCTGTTCCTCCCCTTGATGACGATCATGAGTCAGGTCGGAAACATCTGAGGCCCGGGCAACGGCCGCCCTTCATGCGGTTCCCCCTGCGCCTGCGCGTGCTCGGCCTCGTGTTCGCCATCAACGCGGCCGTGTTCGGCGCGGGACTCGTGTACCTCGTCGGCCGGATCGCGTCCGCGCGCGCGGAGCAGGGCGCGGAGATCCTCGAGAAGCCGCTCTCGAACACGATCATCCCGGGGGGAGCGCTCAAGGTCGCGGAGATCCTCTCCTCCCCGCAGTGGCGCTACTTCGCGGACGCGATCGTCGTCGATCGCAATCTGGCGCGCGTGCGCGGCGAGATCCTGCCCCAGGGGGTGTTCCTGAATCCGCTGGGATCGGGGCGACGAACGGCGACGTTCGACCGCCGGTCCGCGCTCACGGACATCGCCTCCGCGATCGAGACCGGAGCGCGCGTCCAGGGTCAGAGCGGATCCGCAGTGCCGATCTTCGATCCCGCGGGCGCGCTCTGGGGCGCATGCTGGTATCGCCTGGAATCGACCGCCGACACCGGCCAGCTCGTCGCGAGCCTGGTCCCCTGGTTCCTCCTGTCGACGCTCCTGCTCACGTTCGGCACGTTCACGATGCTGCGCCGCTTCGTCCTCGCGCCGGTCGAGGAGCTCGCGCACGGAGCGGAGCGCCTCGCGGCGGGCGAGCTCTCGGCGCGCCTCGTCGAGCCGGACCGCCGCGACGAGCTCTCCGATCTCATCCGGCGCTTCAACGCGATGGCCGCGACGGTCCAGGGATTCAGCGCGACGCTCGAGCGCGAGGTCGCGCGCGCGACGGAGCACGCGCGCGCCGCGGAGGCGGCCGCGATGACGCAGCGCCGGCTCGCGGCGACGGGCGAGCTCGCGGCGGGAGTCGCGCACGAGATCAACAACCCGCTCGGCGGGCTGTTGAACGCCGCCGAAGCGCTGGCGAACGAGAAGCTGCCGCCCGAGAAGCGCTCGCAGTACCACATGCTCCTCCACAGCGGTCTCGAGCGCATCCAGGTCACGGTCGGCCGCCTGCTGCGGCTCGCGCCGCGCGAGGCGAAGCCCCAGCCGATTTCCCTCGCGCAGCCGGTCGCCGACGCGACGGCGCTCGTGCAGCACCGCGCGGCACAGCTCCGGATCGCCATCGAACTCACGTGCGAGGGCCGCGCCGAACGCGCGGAGGAGCGCGCGCGCGCGCTGCCGCCGGTGATGGGCGAGCTGAACGAGCTCGCACAGGCGGTGCTCAATCTCCTCGTGAACGCCCTCGACGCGCTCGAGGACGCGCACGTTCCGAACGGCCGGATCCAGGTCGACCTGCGCCGCGACGCCGGCGATCTCGTCGTGTCCGTCGCGGACAACGGTCCGGGCGTCCCCGCGGGAGAGCTCCCGCGGATCGCCGACGCCTTCTACACGACGAAGGAGGTCGGCCGCGGGACGGGACTCGGGCTCACGATCGTGCACAACGTCGCCGCGAGCCACGGCGGGCGCGTCGAGCTCTTCAGCCCGCCCGGCGCGGGATTCCGCGCCGAACTCCGCCTGCCCGTCGGACGAACGTCGCCGTGATCGTCGCCGCGGTCATCGCACTGCTGCTCCTCGCGACGGCGTTCTGCAGCGCCAGCGAGACGGCGCTGTTCTCGCTGGACGACGCGGGACGCGAACGCGCCGGCGCGGCCGCGCAGAAGCTCCTCGGCCGGGCGCAGGCCCTCCTGATCACGCTGCTCCTCGCGAACCTCCTCCTCAACGTGTGCATCTTCGCGGCCGCGACGCACTTCGCGCCCGAGGACGGCGATCGCACCCGGACGTTCGTCGCCGCGTTCACGGCGCTGCTCGCCGTCCTCGTCGTCGGCGAGATCGTGCCGAAGGCCCTCGCGCTGCGCGCCCCCGTCGCCGTCGCGCGCGCCGTCTCGCCGCCGCTCGCCCTGCTCGTCGCGTCCCTCGGGCCGATCCGGCGCCTGGTCCGCTTCCTGCTCGAGATGGCGATGCGGATCCTCGGGGACGCCGCGCGCGAGGAGCCGCGGATCACGTCGGAGTCGCTGGCCGAGGTGCTCGGCCAGTCGGCCGAGGTCGGCATGCTGGCCGCGAGCGAGGCCGACCTCCTCGCCGAGGTCCTCGAGCTCGAGGGGATCCGCGTGCGCGAGATCATGACGCCGCGGGTCGACATGTTCTCGCTCGATCTCCAGGCGGACGAGGACGACAACCTGCAGCTCATGGCCCGCGCGCTCGCGCGCCGGTTGACGTGGCTCCCGGTCGTGCGCGGCCACGCGGACCACGTCGCGGGCTGCGTCCGGATGCGCGACATCCTCTCGCAGCCGGAGCGTTCGCTCTCGGAGCTCGTGCGGCCGGCGCTCTTCGTCCCCGAGGTCGCGGGCGTGCTCGATCTCCTGAAGCTCCTGCGCGAGAAGCACGCCACGGAAGCCGTCGTCGTGGACGAGTGGGGCGGCACCGCGGGCGTCGTCACGATCGAGAACATCTTCGAGGAGATCGTGGGGGACCTGCGCGTCGAGGGCGAGGCTCTCGAAGGCGGCGTCGTATCGCTCGGCGACGGACGTTTCCGCGTGCCGGGGAGCCTGTCGATCCGCGACTGGAACGAGCGCTTCAACCTCGAGGTCGTCCCCGAGGGGTTCGAGACCGTCGGCGGGTTCGTCACAGCGCTGCTCGGGCGCGTGCCGCGGGCGGGCGACCGCGTGCGCCACGGTGATCTCGTGTGGCAGGTGCGCGAGGTGCGCGGGCGGCGCGTGACGAGCGCCGACATGTACCTCGAGCCGAACCCGGAGATCCCCGCGTGAGCACCGCGCTCGATCTCACCCTGATCCTGCTCGCGCTCGCCGCCTCGGCCGTCTTCTCGGGCTCCGAGACCGCGTTCTACTCGGTCTCGAGGGCGCGGATCGACGTCGAGGCGCGGCAGGGCGTCCGCTCGTCGCGGCTCGTCCGGCGCCTCCTGTCGGACGACCTCACGTTCCTGATCGTCGTCCTGATCGGGAACACGCTCATGGTCGAGCTGATGACGTGGACCACGGAGGATCTCCTGCACGAGCACGGCGTCCCGGCCTGGGCGATCCGGACGTTCCTCGCGCTCGTTCTGACGCCCTGCGTGTTCTTCTTCGCCGAGGTCCTGCCGAAGGACCTCTTCCGCCGCCGCCCGCACGCGCTGCTCGCGCGCACGGCTCCGTTCGTCCTCTTCTCGCGGTACCTCTTCTGGCCGCTCGAGCGGCTCCTCTTCCTCTTCACCGCCGTCCTGACGCGCGTCTTCACGCTCGAGCCGAAGCTCCTCTCGGCCGTGCGCGGACGCGAAGCGGTGCTGCGCCTGCTCTCCGAGGGCGCTCGCGAAGGCGCGATCCTGCCGCACGCCGAGCAGATGGCGCGCAACGTCCTGAAGCTCCGTTCGATCGAGGTCGAGCGCTGCATGGCCGCCTGGGAGGGCGTGCTCGTCCTGCGGCTCGGCGGCTCCTTCGCGGATCTCTACGCCGCCGTCGCGCGCTCCCCCTACACGCGCATCCCGGTGGTCGCGGAATCCGGCGCGGTCCTCGGCTACGTCCACCAGCTCGACGTCCTCGGCGAAGGCGAGGGCGCGGAGGTCCTCGACCACCTGCGGCCGTTGACCGTGCTCCCGTCCGGCACGCCGGTCGACCGGGCCCTCGGCCGCCTGCGCTCGACCGGCCAGCGCCTCGCGGTCGTGGGGGACCTCGAGCATCCGCGCGGGCTCGTCACGCTGAAAGATCTCCTCGAGGAGATCTCCGGCGATCTGACCGGATGGTAGGAATGGCCGCAACCCGAGCGCGCCGCTAGGATAGGCCGCCCTCGCACGCCCCCCGGGCCCTTTCGGTGGCTTCGTCATGACGCAAGAAACCCTTCTCCACAACCGCTGGACCGCACTCGGCGCGGGTGTCGTCCTCGGCGCGCTCCTCCTCGCCCTCGTTCCGGGCGCGTTCGCGCGCCAGACCGGAGGCGACGGGCAGACCCCGCCTCCGCCGGAACCGCACCCCTTGATCCCGGCGTTCGGCACGGCCGACTCGAACGGCAGCATGATCGCCGTCACCGGCATCGACGTGACCGGATCCTCGATCCTCTACCTCGTCGACACGAAAGGCCGTCACCTCGCGGTGTACCAGGCCAACGGGGGCTCCGATTCCAACCAGGGGTTGAAGCTCGTCGGCGCGCGCCGGATCGACCTCGACCTCGAGCTCGAGGGGTACAACGACAAGTCCGAGTACCCGGTCCAGGAGCTCCAGAAGAAGTTCGCCGACATCGGCCGCGCCCCGCACACCTCGAAGTAGCCCTCGGCGCCGCCCGCCCCCCCGTTCCCGTACCTCCCGTTCTCGAAGGAGCCTGATCCGTGGCCGAGCAAGAGTTCTACAGCTTCGACGAAGCCCTGAAGCAGCTGCGCCTCAAGGAAGAGGAGCTGAAGCGCCTCGTTTCCGAGGGCGAGATCCGCGCGTTCCGCGAGGGCGGGACGATGAAGCTCCGCCGGACGGACGTCGAGAGCCTGCGCAGCGAGCTCTCGGGCGGCGAAGTCGTCGATCTCGGGGACGTCAAGGAGGAGCTCGTCTTCGAGGACGACGTCCCTGAGGAGGCGGGGATGGCGACGCAGGAGATCTCCGACGTCGAAACGATCCTCGACGAGCCCATCGAGGCGGTCGGGGAACCCGTCCCCGAGCTCTCGATCGAAGAGGAAGCGCCGGAGCTCGAAGGGGTGTTCGAAGCGGAGACCGCCGAGGAGGCGGCCGCCGTGGCCTCCGCCCGCGCACAGCGCACCGCTCCGCGCCCGGTCGTCGTGGTCGAGGAGCCCGCCGAGCCGGCGCTCGTCCGGGTCGGCCTCATGCTCACGACCTTGCTCCTGCTCCTCGCTCTGCCCCTGTGGTTGTCCTCCGGCGGCGGCGTGCCTTCGGGCGTCGCCGCGGCGATCGCGTCGCTCTTCGGCAAGTAGCCGCGACGCTTTTCTTCCTGTCCGGTCGGATTCGGGGGCATGGACTCGCCCCCTCTCCGCCGCTAGCCTCGGGCTCGAACCTCCGCGAGCTTTCCGCGCGACGATTCGCGCGGTCGCGAGGACGGATCGACAGGAACGGGCCGCAGAGAGCGGACCGACAAGGAGGGGGGACGTCGAGATCCCCGGAAGCCACCGGAATGACACACACCAACTGCTCGGCAAGCATCCACGCCCGCGCTTCCGCGCTCGCGTCCGCACTCGTCCCGCTGCTCGCGATCGGGACGTTCTCGTCCTGCGTGTCGCAAAAACAGTACGACGACGCGGTCGAGCTCGCGCGCTACAACCAGACCAGCCTCCACGAGAAGGAGAAGTCCGCTGCGGAGCTCCAGGCGGAGAACGAGCGCCTGAAGCGGCAGCTCGCGACGAACGACGTCAACGCGCTCTCGGCCGGCTACAGCGGCGATCTCGACTCGCGGCTCTCCGAGCTGCAGAGCAAGATCGACAACCTCGGTCGACCGCTCCAGGACATCGAGCGCTTCGACGTCGACGGCGGCTACGTCCTGATGGTGCAGGACAAGATCCTGTTCGAATCGGGGTCGGACGCGCTGAGCGCCGAAGGGCGCAAGGCACTGACGAACATCGCGGGCGACATCAACGCGAAGCCTCACGGACGGATCTGGGTGCGCGGCCACACCGACAGCGACCCGGTCTCCAAGCCGGCGACGAAGGAGAAGTTCCCGAACGGCAACCTCGAGCTCTCCGCGATGCGCGCGGTCACCGTGGGCGCCGAGCTCGCGAAGTCCGGGAAGGTGAAGGAGCACGACATCGTCGTAGCGGGCTTCGGTCAGTACGACCCGGTCAAGCCCAACTCGAGCTCGGACAACAAGCGCCTGAACCGTCGCGTCGAGATCTTCGTCGCCGACCAGAAGGGTGCGAGCGCGACTCCGGCGGCGACCAAGGCCGAGGAGAAGGCAGCCGACGCCAAGAAGTAGGGAGAGCTGCGGCGCCGGCGCGCCGCGATCCTTGATCCGACGACTCGCGCAACACACGGTGCGCACACTCCGACGAGCGGCATCGGCTCGCGGAGTGTGCGCGCTGGCGCTTTCCGCGACACTCGTCACGGCGTGCTCGCGAGCGCCGGAGACGGACCTCTCCGGGATCGAGCAGCTCGCCTTCGTCCCCGCCGGATCCTGCGTGTTCTGGCGCGGTTTCGGCGCGCGCGTCGTCTGCGAGAATCCGCGCCCGCTGCTCGTCGACCGCTTCGAGGTCACGCGCGCGGCCTGGCGCGCGTGGTACGAGCAGCTCGGCGATCTCCGCGATCCCGTGTACACGCCGTACCTCGCGTCGTGGAGCGCCGAGACCTCGGACTGGCCCGCGAGCTTCATGACGCACGCCGAGGCGCGCGCGTTCGCCGCCTCGCGGGGGATGCGCCTCCCCGGCGCGCGCGAGTGGATGCGCATCGCGTGCGGCTCGAGCGATCGTCCGTACGACTACCCGTGGGGCGGCATCAAGGCCGTGTCCGTCGCGAACACGCTCGAGCTCCGCCTGTCGAACCCGCTCCCGGTCGGCACGTTCGAGCAGGGCCGGACGCCACTCTCGATCTACGACCTCGCCGGCAACGTCTGGGAGTGGGTCGACGACTCGATCGTGCCGAGCTTCGGCGACGCGACGGCGTCGAGCGACTTCGCGTGGGCGATGGGAGGCTCCTACCTCTCGCACCTGCGCCGGCTGTACGACTACTCGGCGGGGCAGCTCGCGTTCTGGCAGGAGGACCTCGATCCCTCCGCGCGCTCGATCGATCTCGGGCTGCGCTGCTGCGCCGACGCGGAGGAGTTCATCACCGCGCACGCGGCTCGCTGGGGCGGCGAACGCGACGCGCCGCGACTGCACGCCATCGGCGCCGCGTGGGGACACGACGCGGTCCCGCTGCTCGAGGAGCTCTCGAAGCGGCCGGGTGCGGCAGCCAGCCTCGCGCCGTTGCTCGCCGGGGCGCGGCAGTGACGCAGAGACCGCCCTGGCAGAGCTTCCGCGCCGCCCTGGAGCAGCGCGGATTCCTGCCGAGCCGCCGGCTCGGGCAGAACTTCCTCCTCGACGAGAACATGGTGCGCGCGATCGTCCGCGACGCGAAGATCGCCGCCGGCGACTTCGTGCTCGAGATCGGAGCGGGTTGCGGATTCCTCTCGCTGCATCTGCTCGACGCGGGAGCGCGGCTCGTGTGCGTCGAGATCGACGATCGCCTGATCCCGATCGCGTCGGGGCTCGTCGCCGGTCACGGGGACGTCCGGTTCGTGCACGGCGACGCCCTCGCGGGGAAGCACGCGCTCGCACCCGAGATCGAGGCCCTGTTGCCCGACGCGCTCGGTTGGCACCTCGTGAGCAATCTGCCGTACTCGATCTCGGGTCCGATCCTGGCCGTGCTCGCGGCACACGCGCGCCCTCCCGCGACGATGACCGTCCTCGTCCAGAAGGAGGTCGCCGAGCGGATCGCCGCCGAGCCGGGGACGCGCGCGTGGGGGCCGCTCTCGATCCGACTCCAGTCGCGCTACCGCCCGAGCATCGTCCGTTCCGTCCCGCCCGAGCTCTTCTGGCCCCGCCCGAAAGTCGAGAGCGCGCTCGTCCGGCTCGAGCGCCGCGCCGACTGCGCCGGGGCCGCGGACCTCGCCCGGCTCGACGCGCTCGCGGGGGCCCTCTTCCAGAGCCGGAGGCAGTCGCTCGGGCGGGTCGTGGCGCGCCTGTGCGGCGACCGCGGCCGAGGTCTCGAGCTCCTGGCGGCGATGGGCCTCGCGCCGGAGCTGCGGGCGGAGACGCTTCCGCTGGCGGAACTCCACGACTTGGCGCGCCGGCTCGACGCTCCGGAATAGGCCGCCCGTGGTACCCTGGGCATTCTTTTCGGCCCCCCGGCGTGCTCCTCGGCAGGCAGCGAGGTACCCTTCCGGGCGCCAGGACAGCCGGAGTCCGTCCCCACGGAGCCCGTCCCCTTGGATATGGGGGCCCCGTTCGACCCTCCCCCGCCCTCCCGGTGCGCCTCGAGTCCAGCTCTCGGGTGGCCCGGCGACCCCAGTTCGATCCTTCCAGAGTCCACTTGCACGACGAAGAGTTCCGCCGAGCGATCGAGGCGATCAAGCTTCGAGCGCCGATCGAAGACGTGGTGCGCGAACGCGTTCCCGGGCTCAAGAAATCCGGGAACGGGTGGACCGCGTGCTGCCCGTTCCACGAGGAGCGCACGCCGTCGTTCCGCGTCGATCCGCGGCGCGGGACGTGGCACTGCTTCGGCGCGTGCGGCACGGGCGGAGACCAGATCGGATTCCTCCAGCGGATCGACAACCTGCCGTTCCTCGAGGCGCTCGAGGTGCTCGCCGCGCGCACCGGGATCGAGATCCCGCGGCGCTCCGGTCGCGACGCCGATCCGCTCGCCGCGTCGCGCGAGAAGCAGGCTGAAGAGACCTCACGCGCGGTGCTCGAGCGCGCCGCGGCGTTCTTCCGGAGCCAGATCGCGACGAGCGAAGGCGCGCGCGCCGCGGCGTACCTCGCCGAGCGCGGTCTCGTCGCAGCGACCTGCGAGGGCTTCGGCATCGGCTACGCGCCCGCGAGCGGAACGGCGCTCGTGTCCGCGATGCGCGCGGCCGGGGTCGACCTCGGCGTCGCCGCCGCGGTCGGTCTCGTGCGGACGACCGACGAGGGGCGCACCTACGATTTCTTCCGCGGACGTCTCGTCATCCCGATCCGCGACGAGCGCGGTCGCATCGCCGGGTTCGGCGCGCGCCGGCTCTCCGACGACGACGCGAGCGGACCGAAGTACATCAACACGGCGGAGACGTCGCTCTTCAAGAAGAGCCGTTTGATCTACGCGCTCGACCGCGCGTTGCCGCAGATCCGCCGCGAAGGGCGCATCGTGCTCGTCGAGGGCTACACCGACGTGATGGCGGCCCACCAGCAGGGAATCCAGAACGTCGTCGCCGTCCTCGGGACCGCGACGACGGAGGACCACGCGGCCTTGATCCGCAGGACGGGCGCGCGCCGGGCGACGCTCGTGTTCGACGGCGACGAAGCCGGCTCGAAAGCGGCCGGCAAGGCGCTCTACGGCCTGCTCCCGCTCGAGCTCGACATCGACGTCGTCGCCCTGCGCGGCGGGATCGACCCCTGCGATCTCCTCGTCCAGCGCGGCGCCGAGGCGTTCCGCGCCGAACTCGAGCTCGCGCGCGGCTGGTTCGAGCACGCGACCGCCGGCCTCGCGGCCTTCTCCGGCGCGGCGCTCTCGCGCGAGGTCGACCGCATCCTCGATCTCGTCGCGCGCGTGCGGACGCCGGTGCACCGCGAGTCGCTACTGAAAGATTTCGCCGCGCGCCTCGCGCTGCCGGTCGAGAGCCTGCGCGAGCAGTACCGCGCGCGCACCGGTCCCCGCGACGTCCAGGAGCGCGTCGTCGCCCCGCTGCCCGCTCCCGCTGCTGCTCCCGCGACCGTCGAGCTCGACGCGCGCGACGCCCGGGCGTGGAGGGACGTCGCCGCCGCGCTGCTCGCCGACGCGAGCCTGATCCCGCTCGCGCGCGCGAAGCTCGGCGCCTGCTCCGACGCGAACCTCGCCCGCATCTTCGCCGTCGTGCTCGAGCTCTACGGCGACGAGGACGCCGGGATCGACGCGCACTCCGTGATGAACCGGCTCGAGGCGCATCCGGCGCGCGACCGGGTCGTCCCGCTCGTCGAATGGGCGCTGGCGGCCGAGAGCCCGCGGGCCCTCCTCGAGGGCGGCCTGCGCACCCTCCAGACCCGGGCGCTCGAGCGCGAAACGGCCGAGAATGCCCGGCTCCTCCGCGAGGAGGAGCGCGCGTCCGCGCTGACCGGCGGCCCCGATGCCGCGGCCCGGAGCACCCGAGCGGTCGAAATCGCCCGCGAGATCGACGAGAAACGACGCATGGCGGCCTCCTCCCGGACGGAATGACACGGGAAAGACCCCCGACCGCCGCCTAGAGATCGATCCCCGCAGCACGAGAAGCCCGAGAACCCCGCCAACCCCCAGACCCTCCAGCAGAACCACTATGGCCGAGAAGACACCTGCCGCCGACAAGGTCGAGGACACGATCAAGCTCCTCGTCGAAGAGGGCCGCAAGAAGGGCGTTCTCTCCTACACGGAGATGAACCGCCTCCTGGAGGATCATTTCGTCCCTCCCGACCGGATGGACGCGATCTTCCTCGCCCTCGAGGACTCGGGCGTCGAGATGGTCGACGACGAGGCCGCGGCCGCCCGCGGGGGTGCTCGCGACGAGGTCGACGCCGGAGTCACGGCGGAGGCCGACGACGCGATCCGCGACGAGGAGCTCCCGGAGACGATCCTGCCGCGCGCCGGGCTGCCCGAGAAGATCGACGACCCGGTCCGCATGTACCTGACGCAGATGGGGGAGATCCCGCTGCTGACGCGCGACCAGGAGATCTACCTCGCGAAGACGATCGAGATCACGCGCAAGCGCTTCCGCAAGAAGGCGATCGGCTCCGGCCTCGCCCTGCGCGCCGCGCTCAAGACGCTCGAGGAGGTCGAACGCGGCGAGCTCGCCTTCGACCGGACCTTGAAGGTCAATCCGAACCCGAAGCCGGACGACGATCCCAAGATCGTCGAGACACTCGGGAAGAACTTCCTCGCCAAGCGCCTGCCGTTCAACCTCGTCACGATCCGGCGGCTCCTCTCCCAGATCCGCGAGGAGTACCGGCCGCTGCTCGACGGTCGCCTGACGAAGCAGGAGCGCTCCGAGCGCCTCGAGGCCGTGCAGGCCGTGCGGCGCAAGCTCGTGATCCTCGTCGAGGAGTGCCACCTCCAGGTGAAGAAGGTGCGCCCGTACATCGACGCGATGGAGGAGCACTACCGCGAGATGCGCGCGATCGAGCGCAAGGGGATCGCGTTCAAGGGCGCGAAGAAGCCGCCGCCCCAGGCGCGCGAGTTCGTCGAGCGCCAGAAGGAGCTCGAGCTCGACTGCCTCGAGCCCGCACCGCGCCTCAAGCGGCGCGTCGACCAGGTGCGCCTCCACTTCGCCGAGTACGAGGAAGCGAAGCGACAGCTCTCTTCCGGAAACCTGCGACTCGTCGTTTCGATCGCGAAGAAGTACCGGAACCGCGGCCTCTCGTTCCTGGACCTCATCCAGGAAGGCAACACCGGCCTGATGAAGGCCGTCGAGAAGTACGAATACCGCCGCGGCTACAAGTTCTCGACCTACGCGACGTGGTGGATCCGCCAGGCGATCACGCGTTCGATCGCCGACCAGGCGCGCACGATCCGCATCCCGGTGCACATGATCGAGACGATGAGCAAGCTGCGCAACGTCACGAAGAAGCTCGTGCAGCAGAAGGGACGCGAGCCGTCCGTCGAGGAAGTCGCCGAGGCGACCGGCATCTCGGTCGACGAAGCGAAGCGGGTGATGAAGATCAGCAAGCACCCGATCAGCCTCGATCGCCCGATCGGTGACTCGGACGACTCCTACTTCGGCGATTTCATCGAGGACGAGTCGGCGGAGAGCCCGATCCAGGCCGCTGGGCACGAGATGCTCAAGGAGCGGATCGACGACGTGCTCTCGACGCTGACGTTCCGCGAGCGCGAGATCGTCAAGCTGCGCTACGGCATCGGCGACGGCTACACGTACACCCTCGAGGAGGTCGGCCGGATCTTCCGGGTGACGCGCGAGCGCGTCCGCCAGATCGAAGCCAAGGCGGTGCGGAAGCTGCGCCACCCGGTGCGCGCGCGCCAGCTCGCGAGCTTCCTGGACGGCGTCGTGCTGCCCGACGACTCGGACGTCGTCATCGCGGACTGACGCGGCGTTTTCGCGCCCGGCGCGCGGCAAGTTCGAGCACCCTCTTCCCTTGCGGGCGGCCGCGGGTAAACTCCTCGGGCTCATGCAGGCGGTTTTGCAGGCCCTTCTTTCCCTCCAGGAGATCGACCGGGACCTCTTCCGAGCGCAGAGCGAGCTCAAGCGCCTGCCCGCCGAGCGCACCGCGAAGAAGGCCGAGCTCGACAAGCGCCTCGCGCGCGTCGCCGAGCTCCGCGAGCGCAGCAAGGGCCTGCGCGTGCGCGTCAAGGAGATCGAGGATCTCACGACGACCCAGCGCCAGCGCCTGCGCAAGGTCGAGAACGAGGCCGCGGCCAGCCGCAACGACGTCGCGCTGCTCGCCGCCTTCCAGCACCAGATTCGCACGCTGAAGCGCGACATCTCGACCGCCGAGGAGGACGGGCTCCGCCTCGTCGAGGAGGTCGAGAACCTCGACAAGGAAGCGGGGACGCACGCCGCGCAGGCGGAGGCGGACAAGAAGGTCTTCGACGAGTTCTCGCGCAACGTCGACCGCGAGATGGCGCAGGCCCAGGCGAAGGTCGCGGAGCTGACGGCCCTGCGGGGACAGCGGATGGGCGCCGACATCCCGAGCGAGGCCCTCGCCCTGTACACGCGCATCCTCTCGTCGCGTGAGGGCGTCGCGACGGCGGAGCTCGACGGCCGGATCTGTCAGGCCTGCTACATGCAGATCCCGGTCAACCTGGTCGTCCGCGTGCAGCGCGGGACCGAGCTCGTGCAGTGCCCGAGCTGCGACCGCATCCTCTTCCTGCCGGGCTGACGCGCGGCTAGCGCGGCGACGTCGAGGCCGGTTCCCGCCGCGCTCCCTGGCGCGTGCCGCGTCGCGCGAGCTCGCGCACGAGTCCCTCGCGCACGACGTTCTTGTCGAAGTTCCGTGCCGGCGCGAGCAGTTCGACCTCGCGCGCGTCGCCGGTCAGACGGTGCAGCACCTGCTCCGGCGCCAGCCGCTCCACGAAGTCCGCGAGCCAGTCGACGTACGTCGTCTCGTCGACGACCTCGACCTCGCCGCGCTGCCACATCGCCGCGAGCTGCGTCCGCTTCAGGACCATGAGGTTGTGCACCTTGACGCCTTCTGTGCCGGCGAGCGCGAGAGTCGTCGCCGTGCGCCGCGCGCCCTCCCTCCCGTCGCCGGGCAGGCCGAGGATCGCGTGCCCGACGACGGCGAGACCGGCGGCGTGCGCGCGGCGCGTCGCGTCCAGGAACTCGGCCACGGTGTGGAACCGCCGGATCTCGGCCAGCACGCGGTCGTCGGCGGCCTCGAGGCCGAGCTCGACCCAGACCGGAACGCGGCGCGCGAGCTCCGCGAGGACCTCGAGCGCCTCCTCGCCGAGCGTGTCGGGCCGCGTCGCGACGCTGACCGCCACGACGGCGCCGCCGTTCGAGGCGAGGTGCGGCTCGACGACCGCGAGGACCTCGCGCAGCCGCGCCGTCGGCACGTAGGTGTTCGAGTACGACTGGAAGTACGCGATCGCGCCGCCGGCCGCATCGCGTCGCGCGACGCGCGCGAGACCCGCCTCGAGCTGTCGCGCGAGCTCGATCCCGGTCCGGAGCGCTCCGGTGCCGGAACCCTCGACGTCGCAGTACACGCAACCTCCGAACCCGCGCGTTCCGTCGCGGTTCGGGCACGTCGATCCCGCGTCGAGCGCGACGCGGTGGACGGGTCGCCCGAACGTCTCGAGCAGCCAGGGTTGGAGTGTGCGGAAGGGCACGGGCGGGCCCGGGATTCTCCCACGCGTCCCGCCGGGGACGAAGCCGTAACGGCGTCATAACCCCGCGATCCCCGGGCGGGAGTATCCTCGGGCTCCGGAGGCGCGCGGCGCCGAGGAGATCGCACATGCGTAGATCGTGGATCGCGGCCGGATGCATCGTCTTGGGCTTCGTCGGGGCTCCGCAGGCCGGCTCGCAGGGCCGCTTCCGCCTGCTGAAGGAGGAGCGGATGATCCTCGAGTACAACCCCGCGGAGGACCAGGCGTCGGTCATCGTCAGCGCGGAGAGCGAAGTGGGCGTCGAGGAGCTCCAGCTGCGCGGTCCGTCGGGCGTGAACGTCCTCGAGATCCACGCCGACGGCGCGCACTTCGGGCTCTACGGGATCAACGTGGAGAACGGCGAAGCGCCGCTCGCGTCGATCCTCGCCAGCTATCCCGAAGGCGTCTACCACCTGCGCGGCCGGACGGCGAGCGGCGGAAACGCGCTCGGAGCCGCGCGCTTCTCGCACACGCTCCTCGCGGCGCCGGTCGTCCACTTCCCGCTCGACGGCGCCGTCGACGTGCCGGCCGACGGTCTCACGGTGACCTGGGTTCCGGACTCGGGCGCGGCCCGATACCGGATCACGCTCGAGCAGGGCGAGACCGATCTCATGGCCGCCGAGGTCCGATCGGGTTCGGGGACGTTCCGGATCCCCGACGGCATCCTGAACGGCCGCGAGCGCTACGCGGTGGAGATCGCCGCGATCGCGCCGAACGGGAACGAGACGCTCGTCAAGGTCCCGTTCTCGACCCGATGACCCATGCGCGTCCTCATCGTCGAGGACTCCGAAACTCTCCGGGAATCGCTGAGGACGGGCCTCGCGCGCGAGGGCTTCGCCGTCGACGTCGCGGGTGACGGCCGCGCCGGATTGAGCTACGCGCGCAACAATCCGTACGACGTCCTCGTGCTCGATCTCATGCTGCCGCTCCTCGACGGCATGGGCGTCCTCGCCGGCCTCCGCGAGAGGCAGGATCGACCGCACGTCCTCGTGCTCACGGCGCGCGACCGGATCGAGGACCGCGTGCAGGGGCTCGACGCGGGAGCGGACGACTACCTCGTGAAGCCGTTCGCGTTCGAGGAGTTCCTCGCCCGCGTCCGCGCGCTCGTCCGCCGGCGCTACGAGGAACGGTCCTCCGTCGTCACGGTGGGAGAGCTCGTCGTCGACGTCGTCGCCCGCCGCGCGTCGTTCCGCGGCAACGCGCTCGAACTCACGGCGCGCGAGTACGCGCTGCTCGAGTACCTCGCGCTCCGGCGCGGGCACACGGTCCTGCGCGAGGAGATCGAGGACCACATCTACGGCGTCAACAAGCTCCCGAGCAGCAACGCCGTGGACTCGGCGATCTGCATCCTGCGGGCCAAGTTCGGTCCCGAAGGGAGGGATCTCGTCCGCACGAAGCGCGGCCAGGGATACGTGCTCGAGGATCCGGCCGCGTGAAGTCGATCCGGTTCTTCCTCCTGTCGCGGCTGCTCGGAGGCGCGACGCTCGTGCTCGCCGCGGCGGGCGCCGCCGTGTACGTCGCCGTCGCGCGTTCGCTCCAGGCCGGACTCGACCGCGATCTCGCGGCGCGCGTCGAGAGTCTCGCGTCGGTCGTCTTCCAGACCCGCGAGCAGGTCGACTTCGAATTCTCGGACCAGCTGATGCCGGAGTACGGCGGCGAGGAAGGCGGGCCCGCGACGCCGCACCCGGCCTACTTCGAGATCAAGTTCGCGGACGGGACCTTGCTCGAGCGCTCGAACTCGCTCGCCGGCGCGGACCTGATCACGCCCGACGAGGTCACCGCGACGCCTTCGTACTGGACCGCGCCGCTGCCGGACGGCCGCGACGGAAGGTACGTCGCGCAGCGCATCGAGGTGCACCACGTGTTTCCCGAGGAGGGACCGGATCGCCCGGCCGCGGCGCGCCTCGTCCTCGTCGTCGCGCAGGGGCGCGAGGAGCTCGTCGCGCTCGAGCGGATGCTCCTCGCGCAGTGCATCGGGGCGTGCATCCTGCTCGCGGGCCTGATCGCCGCGCTCTCCTGGCTCGCGGTGGAGCGCGGGCTGGAGCCGGCGCGGAGGCTCGCCGCGCGGCTCGACGCGATCCGCGTCGACGACCTGCCCGCGCGGCTCGAGGCCGGCGAGCTGCCCGCGGAGCTCGCGCCCGTCGCCGACAAGATCGACGCCCTGATCGGCCGGGTGCAGACCGCGCTCACGCGCGAACGCCGCACGACCGCGGACATCGCGCACGAGCTGCGGACGCCGGTCAGCGAGCTCTTGACCGTGTCCGAGGTCGCGCTGCGCGACGGAAACGACCCGCAAGCCGGCCGGGTCGCCCTGGCGAAGGTGCGCGACGTCGCCTGGCGCATGGGCCGCTCGCTCTCGACCTTGCTCAAGCTCGCGCGACTCGAGATGGGAGCGGAGAGGATCGATCGCGAGAGCGTCGACATCGGCGGCATCGTCCGCGAATTCCTGCGCTCGCTCTCCGCGGCCGCGCGCGAGAGAGGGATCAAGGTCGAGAGCGACGTCGGGCTCGGGGATCGCGTCGCAGGGGATCCCGAGGTCCTGCGGATCGTCGTCTCGAATCTCCTGAGCAACGCGATCCACTATTCGGCCCGCGACGGCGTCGTGCGCTGCAGCTTCGAGAGCCCGAACGGTTCGTGGCGGCTCGTGATCGAGAACGAAGCGGGCGACCTCGAACCCGAGGACCTGCGCTCGCTCTCGGCGCCGTTCTGGAGGAAGGACCGCGCGCGCACCGACTCGGATCGTTCCGGACTCGGACTCGCGCTCTCGCGCGCTCTCGCCGAGAAGACGGGGATGGAGCTCGCGTTCGAGCTCGAGAACCGCGTGTTCCGTGCGGTGCTCTCGAGTTCCAACTAGGCGCGTGCCAGCCACCGCGGAGGAAACGAGCACTCCCGCGGGGTAGGCTCTCGCGCGCACCCCGCATGGAGATCCAGCCCATCGTCGTCGGCACCGCCGGGCACATCGACCACGGCAAGTCGACGCTGGTCAAGACGCTGACCGGCATCGACCCCGACCGACTGAAGGAGGAGCAGGAGCGGGGGATGACGATCGACCTCGGCTTCGCGCGCTTCCGTCTTCCCGACGGACGCACCGTCGGCATCGTCGACGTGCCGGGCCACGAGCGCTTCATCCGCAACATGGTCGCCGGCGCGACGGGGATCGATCTCGTGATCCTCGTCGTCGCCGCCGACGACGGCGTCATGCCGCAGACGCGCGAGCACCTCGCGATCATGACGCTGCTCGGCGTCGCGCGCGGGTTCGTCGCGCTCACGAAGATCGACGCCGTCGAAAAGGGGATGGTCGAGCTCGCCGCCGAGGACGTGAAGTCGGCGCTGCGCGGCACGTTCCTCGAAGGCGCGCCGATCCTGCCCGTGTCGTCGATCACCGGAGAGGGGATCGACGAGCTGCGCGCGACGCTCGCGCGCATGGCGCTCGAGACCGCGCCGCGCTCTGCGGAGGGCCTCTTCCGCATGCCGATCCAGCGCGTCTTCAGCGCGCACGGCTTCGGGACGATCGTCACCGGGATCCCGGTGTGCGGATCCGTGCGCGTCGGCGACGTCATCGAGATCGTCCCCGGCGGGCGCCGCGGGAAGGTGCGCGGGCTCCAGGCCTACCACGAGACGACCGATCGCGCGCGCGCGGGGCACTCGACGGCCATCAACGTCGCCGACGTCGACCACCACGACGTCCGCCGCGGGGACGTCGTCGCGACGCCCGGATTCTTCCTGCCCGCGCGCATGCTTGGCGTGCGCATGCAGGCACTCGCCGATCTCGACCGTCCCGTCGAGGACCGCACGCCGATCCGGCTGCACACCGGGACGCTCGAGGCGGTCGGCGAGCTCGTCCTGCTCGACTGCGAACGCGTGGAGCCCGGAGCGACGGCGCTCGCGCAGCTCCGCCTCGACGAGCCAGTGGTCACGGCGCCCGGGGACCGCTTCGTCCTCCGCCTCGAATCGCCGGCGCGGACGCTCGGCGGCGGCGTGATCCTCGAGGAGAGCCGGCACCGCCTGAAGCGCTTCAAGGCCTTCGTCGTCGAGGAGCTCTCGCGCCAAGCCTCGAGCCTCGCGTCGCCGCGCGAGATGCTGGACGCGGCCCTGCGCCGCGCGCCGTCCGGGTGGATGCCCGTGAACGACCTCTCGATCGCGATCAAGCGGTCGCGCGAAGAGACCGAGCGGCTGCTCGGCGAGCTCGCGGCCCTCGGTACGGCGTCCCGCCTCGGGCCCGCGAACTGGATCCACGCCGAGCGGCTCGAGTCTTCGCTCGCGACCGTGGAGAAGGCTCTAGCCGCCTGGTTCGCGGGTCACGCGCACCGCGCCGTGATCGACGTCCGCGATCTGCGGCGCGAGACCGGACTCGCGGCGGAATTCCTCGACGCGCTGCTCGCTGAGGAGGCGCGGCGCGGGAAGCTCGCCGTCGAAGCCGGGGGCCTCGTGCGGCCGCTCGCGCGCGTCCCGGAAGTCGACGCGAAGACCGCGGATCTCGTCGCGCGCGTCGTCGCGGCGCTCGCCGCAGCACGGTTCCAGCCGCCGACTCCCGACGAGCTCGCGGCCGCGCTCTCCGCCGACGCCGCCAAGCTGGCCGCGGCCCTCGAGCTCCTCGTCGACCGCGGCGAAGTGCGCGCGATCGCGCGCGACCTCTTCCTCGACAAGCGCACGTACGAGGAGGCGCGCGACGCGATCGTCGCGAACTGCACGCAGCACGGCTCGCTCGACATCCCGAGCCTGCGCGACCGCCTCGCGACGACGCGGAAGTACCTCATCCCTCTCCTCGAGCACTTCGACGCGCAGGGACTCACGCTGCGGCAGGGCGGGAACCGCGTGCTCAAGCGGCGTTAGCTCCCGAAAAGAATTCCCGGGAACGGACCTCGCGCGGCCCCGATCGGGCGAACGGAAGGCCGGGCTCATGATCGGGAGGGGCATCCTGCCGATAAGCCCCGCTGGTCTCGCCCACACGGGCCCGGGTGGGACTGAACGCGCCTTTCGTCGACCGGACGGCGCGCTTCCCCCTCCCGGAGCCTGCGATATTGAGCGATGGCCGATCGACAAGAGACGGATAGGAACGGCATGGCGGAGTCGAACGACTCAGGCGCGCTCGGCAATCGCCCCGCGACCGGCGCGCGACTCGTCGACAACGCGGCCGGGCTCGCGAGCAGTTTCGGCGGAGGACAGGAAGCGACGGACTTCCTCGGCCTCTCGCAGGAACTCGGCGGGTTGGAACCCGACGCGTCGGATTTGTCCGCGCCGACTGCGCTCGCCGACGCGGGCGCGCCGTCCGGAGCGGATCCGTCGGCGAGCTGGCTGCTCTCCCAGGGGGAGCAGGCCGCCGCCGAGGAAGAGCTCGCGGAAGAGTCGATCGAGGAGGAGGAAGAAGTCCCGGTCGAGACCGGTCGATCCCGCCGCATCCTCTCCGTCGCCGCCGCGCTCCTCGTGATCGGCGCAGCCGTCACCGTGGCGATGAAGTTCTCCGCGAGCAAGGAGACGCCCGCGCTCCTGACCGCGCAGCATCCCGCGCCGAAGCACACGCCTCCCGCGAACGGCTCGGAGCTCTCCGCGTCGCCGACCGGAGCATCGACAGGCCGCGAGACGATCCTCCCGAACGGGGAGACCGTCCCGGTGACGACGACGCCCGTCGTGGAGACGTCGACGACGGAACCCGAAACCGTCGCGACCACGACGCCCGAGGTCCCGGACACGGTGCCCGCGACGACCGAGACCGAGGTCGCCGTCGAGCCGCCCGCTGCACCGCGCCTCGGCGGGAAGCGCCTCGAGCAGTGGATGAGCACGCACGGCTGGTCGCCGAGCGAAGCGTCCGACGCAGATCCCGAGAGCGCGATCGCCCCGACTCCCGCGGGTTGGGCGACGACGGCGGCGCTCGCGTTCGCCGGACGATCGAGCGGGCTGCCGGCGGGAGAAGCCGTCGTGCAGGAGAACGGGGAGTGGGTGCCGGACGGCGGAAACCTGCCGCAGGCCGCAGTGACCCTCGCGAACGGCGAGGTCGTCGGCGGCGCGGCACCCGCGAACGCCGCGTCGGGGACCGCGATCCCGGCGTTCTCGCTGCGGATGGCGAGCCAGGAGGATCTCGCGGGGATCTGGAAGACGAGCGCCGTCCCGATGGACCTGCTCGACTCCGAGACGCGCATCATGACTCCGGCCGTCGGCGCGGTGCGCGTCGTGCTCAAGACGGGCGAGATCTTCGACGGCCGACTCTACGCCGTCGGCCAAGGCCAGGTCTGGCTCGAGAGCGACATCGGACGCCTCGCGGTCGCCGCGAAGCACGTCCTGCGCATCGACCAGTCTGTCGTGGAGAAGGACTCGAAGGCGGTCGACTCGCTGCCGCGCATGCGCGTGCGCACGCCCGGCGGCCTGTTCTTCGGCAAGGTCCTCTCCCGCGACGACGTCCACGTCACGCTGCTCCTCGACGGGGGCGGCCGGATCACCCTGGAGAGCGCGGACGTCGAGGCGGCCCCGCTGGGTGACACGCGTCTGATCGGCCCGGTCAAGCCTCACTGAGAGTGACGCCGGGGTCCTCCCGGCACTATGATTGGGCTCGGCTCCGCCCACCCGGCGGCGTCCGCCCATGATCCGGTCGCACCTCCTCTCGCTGGCATTCGTCGCGACGCTCGTCTGCGCATTCGCGGGCGACGAGACGCTGACGAACTTCAAGAAGTACTACGGCACCTACAAGGACACGCCGACCCGCGTCGAGGCGATCCTGACCCTCGAAGGGCACGAGGACCCGGGCATCGTCGAGGTGCTCCTTCCGAAGCTGAAGGAGGCGGACAGCGAGATCGTGCGCGCGACCGTGCGCGTGCTCGCGGCGTTCAAGACGCGACCGCCCGTCGAAGTGCTGCTCGCGGCGCTCAAGGCCGACAAGACCGAGACTGTGCGCACGGGGATCCTGCGCGCGCTCGCGGACGGGAAGTACTCCGACGTCGGCCCGGCCGTGCAGAGCTGTCTCACCGACAAATCCTGGGACGTGCGGCGCCGCGCGCTGCAGGCGATCGTCGCGGGCAAGGGTCCGGACGTCGCCGATCTCGTGCTGCCCGCGTGCTCGGATCCGGAGCCGGGCGTGCGCCTCACGGCGCTCGACGCGCTCACGATCCTCGGCTCCGAGAAGGTCGTCGCGCCCGCGATCGCGAACCTGAACGACGCGCAGTGGCAGGTGCGCAAGAGCGCGATCGACGCCCTCGCGAAGGTCCGCAGCCTCGACGCGATCGAGCCGCTGATCGCCCGGCTGGAGAAGGAGGAAGGCGTCCTCGTCCCGGACATCGGCGAGGCCCTCGCGGGCTTGACCGGCAAGGAATTCGGCGCCGCGGCCGACAAGTGGCGCTCCTGGTGGGCCGAATCGAAGGGTTCATTCGCGCTCCCGCCGCCCGAGGCGATCGCCTACCTGCGCGGACGGCGCGAAGCGCGCACCGGCGGCCCGCCGCGCGAGTACCTCAAGACCGGCGTCGTCGAGTACCACGGCATCGACACGCCGAGTCGCTCGATCCTGTTCGTGATCGACGTCTCCGGCTCGATGGAGTCCGTCGTCACCGAGAAGGAGCGCTTCGAGGCCGGGCACTATCCGTCGTTCAAGCGCATCGACATCGTCAAGACCGAGCTGCAGCGCACGCTCGACCACCTCGAGCCGTTCGTGAACTTCAACATCCTCGCGTTCGCGACCGACATCGATCCGTGGAAGAAGCAGCTCGTGCCCGCGAATGTTCTGAACAAGTCGGCGGCGAAGGAGTGGGCGGGGCACCTGCAGGCGATCGGCGGGAACTCGAAGGAGGACCTCGCTGCGTCGGGCCTCACGGGTTCCGCGAACCTCGAGAAGGGGAAGACGAACACGTACGGCGCGCTCATGGCGGCGCTCCAGGTGAGGCCCGGACTGCGCACCGGCGAGAAGGGCTACACGGTCGACATCGACACGATCTTCTTCCTCTCGGACGGGCGCCCGACCGTCGGCGACTTCGTCGACCCCGACGACATCCTGCGCGAGATCCTGGCCGCGAACGAGCTGCGCAAGGTGAAGATCCACACGATCGCGATCGGCGAGTTCCAGAAGGATTTCATGCGCAAGATCGCCGAGCGGACCGGCGGCGTGTTCGTCGACCTCGGCAAGTAGGCCCGCGCGTCGCGCTGGAGCCACATCCTCGGTCGCGTGGTTGACGCACCTGCGCCGGAGCCCTATCCTCTCCGCCTCGTTCGCGGGGCGTGGCGCAGCTTGGTAGCGCGTTTGGTTCGGGACCAAAAGGTCGGAGGTTCAAATCCTCTCGCCCCGACCACCGTTCGAAAAAGGTCAGAGACACCCGGTTCAGGAACCGCGGCGCACGGTCGATAAGGATTCCAGGTTTCCTGTCGCGCGAGCGCCTCTCCCGAGGCATGCTGAACGAAGCGCTGGCGGGTTTCCGCCAGCTGACGGGTGTCCGGATTCCGGACAGGCGACAGCCCACTCTCCCGGCCGCGCGCGCGTCTTCTGACCGCGCAACGCGACGAAGAGTCTCGAACGCGCTCGCGCGCATCGGCTGGAACCTTTCCGATTCTCCGTTTCGGATCCCGCTACCGAAGTCCGCTCGAGACCGCGCACCCGCGGTCGCAGCCGAACCCGCGCTCCCCGCGGCAGTGACACGAAGACACCACGAGGTGACGATTGGCATCCGATGACCTCTACAGCTCCGAGGCCTGGCAGTCCCTGCCCTTCGGAGCCATGGAACGGCCGCAGGTCGCGCCGCGCGGTCCCGCCGAAGAGCGGCGCGATGGCGGACGCGGGGCGAAGCCCGCGGGACGCGATCGCGCTCCGGTGAAGGACGAGCCGGAATCGAAGCCCATGCCGGCGAGCGAAACCGCGCGCGACCCCGCGCCGAACCGCGCAGCGGACGAGAGCGGCCGCGAGGACTGGCGCCGCCCCGACAAGCGGCGCGGCTCGGGGCGCCGCGGCGGACGCCGACGCCGGCGCGGACGCGGCGGCTCGCAGGTTCCGGACGGCGCGATGACCGGGAACCCGGCGAACGCGCCGATTCCTCCTGCGCAGACCGGCGGGCCGCAGGCCGGCGTCGCGGTGATGCACGACGACGAATCGGGCGAAGCCGTCTACGACGAGCCGCGCGAGGCTCCGGCGCGCGGACCTTCGACCCCGCAGCATCCCCGCGAGGCCGAGCGCGCCCCCGCCGAGGGCGAGGGGATGCTGATGGTCGAGAAGGGCGGCTTCGGCACGCTGCGCCAGATCGAGACGAGCTACCTCCCATCGCGATCCGACATCTTCGTCCCGCTCCGGCTCATCCAGCAGTTCCGGCTGCGCGACGGCTCGATCGTGCGCGGCCGACTCGGCCGCGGCCAGAAGCACAAGTTTGCGCTTCTCGACGTCACGAGCGTCGACGGTCGCCCGCCGATGGAGGTGCGGAACCTCCCCGACTTCAAGAGCCTCGTCACGATCGATCCGGACTTCCACTACGCCGTCGGCGACCCGAGCGGCGAGACGGCGATGCGGATCCTCGACGTGATCTGTCCGATCGGCAGAGGCCAGCGCGGACTGATCGTGGCGCCGCCGCGCGCCGGCAAGACGACGATCCTCCGCCAGTTCGCGAAAGGCATCGAGAAGGGCTACCCCGACGTGCGCCTCCTCGTCCTCCTCGTCGACGAGCGTCCCGAGGAAGCGACCGAGTGGAAGAGATCGACGAACGGACAAGTGTTCGTCAGCACGGCGGACGAGACGGCGAAGACGCACGTCGCGCTGGCCGAAGCCGTGTGGAAGCGCGCGACGCGCCTCGTCGAGCTCGGCGAGGAAGTCGTGCTGCTCCTCGACTCGATCACGCGACTCGCGCGCGCGTACAACAACCTCTCCGGCGGCAGCGGCCGCACGATGTCGGGCGGCCTCGATTCCCAGGCGATGCAGCGCCCGCGGCAGATCTTCGGCAGCGCGCGCAACACGGAGACGGCCGGTTCGCTGACGATCCTCGGCACGACCCTCGTCGAGACCGGCAGCAAGATGGACCAGCTGATCTTCGAGGAGTTCAAGGGCACGGGGAACATGGAGCTCGTGCTCTCGCGCAAGCTCGCGGACCGGCGGATCTTCCCGGCGATCGACATCGAGAAGTCCGGGACGCGCAAGGAGGAGAAGCTGCTCTCCGCGCGGCGCTTGAAGTCCGTGCAGACGCTGCGGCGCGTGCTGCTGCGGATGAGCTTCATCGAGGCGATGGACCTGCTCGTCACTAAGCTCGACGACGTCGAGGCGACGGACGACTTCCTCAAGCGATTCGAAGTCGATCCGGACGCCTGATCCGCCCGATGAACCGATCCCTGGGCCGCAAGCTCGCCGCGGTCTCGCTCCTGCTCGTCGTGCCGCTCGCGCTGCGGATCGTGCCGATCCGCCACGGCTTTCCGCGGAACTACGTCCCGGACACGCACATGGTGCGCCAGGCGCTCGCGATGGCGCGGGACCACGACCTCGCGCCGCGCGCGGGCACCTACTCGTTCTATCCGAACCTCCTGCCGTACCTGCTCGTGCCCTGCTACGCGGCCGAGTACGCCGTCGGGAGGGTCGACGGCTCGTGGAACGACGCGAAGGGCTTCGGGGATCGACTGCTCGACCACCCCGAGGACGCCGCGATCGTCGCGCGCATCCTCGTCGCGCTCTTCGGCGCGCTGACGCCGCTCGTCGTGCTCGGCACCGCGCGCGCAGCGGGCCTGACGCGCGGCGCATGGGTCGCCGCGTGGCTCTCCGCGACGGCTCTCCTCGCCGTGCAGCTCTCGACCCACGAGCGCCCGTGGGTGCCGATGACGTTCTTCATGCTCCTCGCCGCGTGGGCCGCGGCGCGGTACGCGCGCAACGGGCGCGGCTCGAGCCTCGCGCTCTCGGGCGTCGCCGCCGGTCTCGCCGCCGCGTGCCACCAGGGCGGCCTCCTCGCGCTCGCGATCCCCGCACTCGCCTGGCTCCTCGGACCGCTCGAGTGGCGGCGGCGCGACCTCGGCGTCCGCCTGCGCCAGGGCGTCGCGTGCGTCGCGCTGTTCCTCGCCGTCGCGCTCGCGCTCGGCTACCCGCACCTCGTGCGCTACGGCCTCGCGGCCGCGAAAGTCGCCGGCGGCGAGCAGGAAGTCGCCGCGCAGGGCGGGATGCACATCGGCGGACTCTCGATCGTGTTCGACGTCCGCTGGCAGTCGGTCGTGCGCCTCGCGAAGTCGATCGTCGGCTACGACCCCGTCGTCGTCGTCCTCGGGCTCGGCGGGCTGTTCCTCGGCCTCGCGCGGCGCGAGATGCGCCCGCTCCTCGTCTTCGCGCTCGCGTGGGCCGCGTTCTTCATGACGAACCGCAGCGACCATGTGCGGTACCTCCTGCCCGTCGTGATGCTCCTGTGCCTGCCCGCGGGCCTGCTCGCGGAAGAGCTGCTCGAGCGCAGGTGGGGGATGGTCCTCCTCGGGGGGCTCCTGCTCTTCCCGCTCGTCCAGTCGATGCGTCTCGCGACGCTGCTCGCGCGGCCGGACACGCGCGAGGACGCGGAGGTGCGCCTCGCGGCGCTCGCGCCCGGATCCGTCGTCGCGATCGATCGCTACGGCCCCGACGTCGAGCTCGATCGGCAGAGTCTCGCGCGCCTCGAGCGCCTGCGCGTCTCGCTCGGCGACGGCCTGCGCGTGCGCGAGCAGCGGCGCAAGCGGCGTTTCGAGGAGGGCTCGGTGCCGCGCGGCGAGGAAGGGATCGACGCCGTGCGGATCGAGGAGGTCTTCGAGATCGGCGACCGCAGCGGCACGGTCGACGTGCGCCGCGGGCTCGAGGCGCTCGGCGCGACTCCGAAGGACGTCTTCACGACGCTCGGCGTGACGCACTTCCTCCTCGTCGATCGTCGCCCCGGCGGCGATCCGCCGAACGCGCTGCACGCGCTCGCGTCGCCGGGCCGCGCCGTGTTCGTCGTCGATCCGGCGAGCGGCCGCGGACCTCCACCGGAGGCGTTCCTGCCGACCGAGATGGACTTCCCGTTGACCGGTCTCTGGCAGGTCGCCCAGCCCGGTCCGTGGATGGCGCTCTACGAGCTGCGCTGATCGCCGCGCTGCGACGCGCGCAGCCAGTACAGGAGCGCGATCGCGCTGAATCCGTCGGCGATGCGCCCGGCGTCGAGCAGGCTCTCGATCTCGGCGCGATCGAACGTGCGGACGATCAGGCGTTCGCAGGGATCGAGCTCGGGTTCGCCGGCCCACTCGCATTCGAGGCCGACGAAGGCGTGCGCGAAGTGCGCCGTGATCCCGTTCGCGGCGAAGAAACCGGGGAGGGGCACGAGGCGACGCGCGACGTAGCCGGTCTCCTCGCGCACTTCGCGCATCGCGGCCACCGCCGGATCCTCGCCGTCGTGGATCCGACCCGCGGGCGCTTCCCAGTGCGTCCTGCCGTTCGGATGACGGTACTGCCCGACGAGCACCACCTTCCCGTCGCGCGCGACCGGCACGACGACGATCGCGTCGGGGATCTCGACGACGTGGTACTCCTGCTCCGTGCCGTCGGGCAGGACGAGCCAGTCGCGGCGCAGACCGCACCACTTCGACGCGTAGAGTCGATCGGTGCGCGCGACCTCGTAGGGCGCGAACGGCGGCGGATCGTCGGGGATCGATTCGCGCACGGGCCGGCTCAGCCGTGCGCGTCGCCCGTCGCGTCGGGCCACAGCGCGCGCCAGTCGGGTCTTCCGCTCTTCGCTCGCGCCGCGGCGCGCGCGAGGAGGTCCGCCGGCACGCGCAGGTCCTCGAGCGCCGTCTCCGAGAGGACGCGCCCGCACGCCTCGACGAGGCTCTCCGCGTCGAGATGCTGGTAGGCGTAGACCTGGTCGGGCCTCCCGCACTTGCTGAACTTGCGCACCGCGAGCGTCACCTGGCGGACGCCGACGATCGAGCCGATGTTGTCGAGCAGCCCGGCTTCGCCGTCGCACACCGCGACGATCGGCACCCGGCGCCCCGCGATCGAGACGAGCTCCGCGTCGCCGGCGGTGCTCCCGGGCGCCGGGATCGCGTGGAGATCGGCGTCGACGGCCAGGCCTTCCTGCAGATGGCGGTAGCCGTCCTTCTCCCCGAGGATCCCGAGCAGGAGCTCCGGCGAGGACACGACGATCACGTCGGCGAAGATGCCGCGCGCGAGCAGCGCGCGGCTCGCCTCGATCGCCTCCGTGGCGACCGAGCCCATCGCGAACAGCCGCACGACGTTGTCGCCGGGCTCGTAGCCCGCGTACCCGCGCCAATCGACGAGGTAGTACGCGCCGAGCAGGCAGTCGCGGCGCACGCGCGCGAGGAGCTCGGCGTCGGGGAGTGCAGCAAGCGTCGACTCGTCGACCGCATCGCCCCACTCGTCGCCCGCGCCGCGCGGCTTGAGCGGCGCCGTCGCCGACCCAGCAGCCTTCGAGCTCGCGTGCGTGCGGACGTGATCGAGCAGGAGGTTCTGCTGGATGCCGCGCGTGACGGCGCGGATCAGGACTCCGCGCCGGCCCTCGTTACCGTCCATCATCTGGCGGCGCAGCGCGTCGGAGAGGATCCAGTCCATCTCGACCGCGAACAGCGGCTCCCACGTGATCAGGTTCGGGATCTGGATGTCGCTCTTCCAGGAGTGCTGCGCGCCTTCCGGGGAAAGCGTGACGCCGCTCGGCGTGCCGACGATCACGAACTCGGCGCCCCAGTACAGGTTGTAGTAGAGCTGGTCGAGCGCGCGTTTGATGAAGAAGTCGTAGACCGTCATCATCGGGAAGAACGGGAGGCCGACGTAGTGGCCCATCTTCCCGAACGCGCCCGCGCAGGACATGCAGTTCGCTTCCGCGATCTCGAAGCGGATGTGGCGCGTCCACGGATCGTCCGTCGCGACGAGGTCGGGGTGCTTCACGTGGATCGCGAGCTCGTCCTCGACGTCGGGCTGGTAGTCGGGACCGTAGATGCGCTGGTCGAGCACGGGGGAGATGTTCGTGCTCGTCCCGACGTCGGGTGAGAGCGTCAGCACCATGTCCGCCGCGGTCTTCCAGCGCTGTTCCTCGGGCGAGAGCGTCTTCGCGCTGCTGACGGCCGTCTCGGGTCCGCCTTCGTCCTTCGTCCCGATCCGCACGAGCTTCGCGGCGAGCTGGCCCCACATCCACTGCGTGTGCGCGATCGGGAAGAGCGACGTGTCGACGCCGAGCGAATCGGGCAGGCCGCCGTCCTTCTCGATCGATTTCCGCACCCACTCGCGGTTCTTCTTGCGCAGGCGCAGGTGCTCCTCGATCCCCGCGCGGAAGCGGTCGCGCCGCTCGGCGAGGTAGAGGCCTTCCTCGCTCTCCGCGAGGAAGAGCGCGAACGGGTCCTCGGGCGAGAGCCCGTTCTTCGCGAGGAGCCGGTGGATCTCCTCCTCCGAAGGCAGCATCGAGTGGTTCGCCGGGTGCGCCGCGGACTCGAGGCCCCAGCCCTTGATCGTGTGCGCGATGATCAGCGACGGGACCTCGGTGTCCTGGCGCGCGCGCTCGTAGGCCTCGAGCAGCTTCTCGATGCAGTGCCCGCCGAGATCGCCGAACGCGCGCAGCACGTCGGCGTCGCTGAGCCCGGCGAGGAGCTTCTCGACGTCGGGGTCGCCCGGCCCGCAGGTGCGGCGAATCTCAGCCGCGTCGCCCTTCAGGAGCAGCATCTGGAATTCGTAGTCGGAGAGGCCGCCTTCGAAGAGCCGCTTGAGCGCGACGCCGCCGGGACGGTTGAAGAGGTCCTCGCGGAATCGTCCGTGGCGCACCTGGATCACGCGCCAGCCGTTGTCTCTGCAGGTGCGCTCGATGCGGTCGCAGTCGGCGCCGCGCAGGCCGCGTTCGTTCGGGATCCGCGTGCCGTCGAGGTTCTGCCGGTTGTAGTCGACGATCCACGTCACGTTCCCGAGCTGCCGCTCGGCGACGTCGGGCAGGCACTCCATCAGCGAGCCTTCGCGGAACTCGCTGTCGCCGATCAGGGACCAGAAGTGCGCGTCGGGCGGGACCTGGAAGCCGTGGTCGCGCGCGTACCGGTGCGCGAGCGCGAGGTACACGGAGACGACCGGGGGGATGCCGACGGAGCCCGAGGGCAGGAAGTGGAAGGAGTCCGGATCCGAGCGCGCGTGGTAGCTCTGGAAGACGGGCTGCCCCTCGAAGTCGGGGAACCTCCGCAGGCGCTCCATGATCGCCTTGGATTCCTCGGTCGAGAACCAGTTCGCCGACCCCTCCGCGCGGAAGAGCTGCATCAAGTGGTGGCAGGAGTGGTCGACCGGCGACGCGTGCGGCTTGCAGCACACGTAGTCGTGCACTTCGCGCGCGGCGAAGTGGAGCGCGCCGAGGATGTGGATCGAGGACGCGCACGACGCCGGGTGGCCGCCGACCTTGGGATCGCCGCGCCGCTTGCCGTCGCGGTGGTTGGCGTAGTGGATCATCGCCATCGTCTGCGCGAACGAGCGCTCGACGAGGCGGGTGAGGAGAGCGGTGTCTGGTCTGGATAGCGTGGCCGGCGTCATCGTGAGGATCGAGGATAGTCGAGGCCGGCGGCCTCTCCCAGGGGGTAGGCCCCTCTCACGCGGCGAGGCCGCCGTGGTACACGTCGAGGTACGCCGCGAGCATGCCCTCGAACGTGAACCGCTCGTGCACGCGCGTGCGGTTCAGCGCCCCGAGGCGTTCGCGCTCGCGCGAGCCGGCGACGAGCACCGTCAGCTTCTCCGCGATCGGCCAGGCGCTCTCGCGCTCCTCGATCGGCACGACGTACGGGCTCTGCTCGTCGGGGAGGATCGCGCGGACGTCGCCGACGTCCGTCGACACGACCGCGAGACCGGAGGCCATCGCCTCGAGGAGCGCGACGGGCATCTGCTCCGTGTCCGACGAGAGGCAGTACACGTCCATCGCGCGGTAGTGGTCGCGCGGGTCCGCGACGTACCCGGCGAAGTGCACGCGCCCGAAGAGCGATGGGGTCTTCCCGACGAGCGCCTCGAGCCCGGCGCGCTCCTCGCCCTCGCCGACGATGAGCACGTGCATGCCGAGCGCCGGGTCGATCCGCGCGCAGGCGCGCAGGAGGCGCAGGGGGTTCTTCTCGGGCCGGAGATGGCCGACGAAGCCGACGAGCGGGGCTGCGCGCGGGATTCCCAGGGCATCGCGGAGCTCGGGCCGGCCGTCGCGCGCCTCGAAGCGCTCGGCGTGGATGCCGTTCGGGATCCAGCGCACGCGGTCGTTCGCGAGCCTCCACGTGTCGACGGCGATGCGCTCGAGCTTCTTCGACGGGACGACGACGCGGTGGACGCCGGGGAGGACCAGGCGTCGCGCGAGCACGCGGCGCTGCTTGAACTCGAGCACTTCGTCGGGATTGAAGCCGTCCTCGTGGTGGACGACGCGGCGCAGCTTCAGCGTGCGCGCGGCCATCACCGCGTCGAACGCGCCCCAGTTGTACGAGAGGAGGAGGTCCGGCTGCTCCGCGCGCAGGAGGTCGCGGAGCCTGCGGACGGTCGCGATCGACCCGGCCTTCGGCGGGCTCTCGAGGATCCGCACGTCCGCGCCCTCGGGCAGGAGCGCGCGCGCGTCCGTCCGGCCGTCCATGGACACGATCGAGTGCCGGAAAGCCCCGCCGAACGCCTCGATCAGCCGCACCGCGCGCGTCTCGGGCCCGGCCGGGACGAAGGTCGAGAAGACGTGGAGGAAGTGGGGGACCGGGCCGGACACGGACTCCTACATACCAAGCGGCCGTGCAGGGTTCACACCCGCCGGCTAGCTTCTCGGGCTTCCGTCGCCGCACCGTCCCTCGGCCCCGAGACCTCCGCCATGCAGACGATTCTGCTCCTGTTCGTCTCCAACGTGTTCATGACCTTCGCGTGGTACGGACACCTCAAAGACTTGCGGCAGAAGCCCGTGTGGATCGCGATCGCCGCGAGCTGGGGCATCGCGTTCTTCGAATACTGCTTCCAGGTGCCCGCGAACCGGATCGGTTACGGGCGCTTCGATCTCGGACAACTCAAGGTGATGCAGGAGGTGATCACCATGGTCGTCTTCATGGGATTCGCCGCGTGGTACATGAAGCGACCGGTGTCGCTCGACTTCGTGTGGGCGGCCTTGTGCCTCGCGGGCGCCGCCTACTTCGTGTTCCGCTCGCGCTGAGATCCGTGCACGCGCACGGCGCGATCGAGGAACGCTTCGCGCTCCTCGACGGGCTTCCACCCGAGCAGCTCGCGCGCGGTGCGCGAGGGGATCGGCGACGCCAGGGAGCGCGCGGCGAAGTCGTGCCAGGAGGGGAAATCCGCGCTGCGGCGCCCGACCTTCTTCACGATCCACTTGCCGAGCTCCATCGCGTACGAGACCGCGAGCGGCCGCGCGTGGAAATGGAGGTCGCGGCCCGTCGCGCGCTGGAGCTCCGACACGGCGTCGCGCGCCGAGAGCGGGACGTTCGTCGCGAGGGCGAGCGCCCGGCCGTCGAGCGTCTTCCCCGGGAACGCGGCGATCGCGACCAGCGCGTCGGCGACGTCGTCGACCCACACGAGCGGGAGCGGATGCGCGCCCGCTCCCCAGCCCACGCAGTGATTGTCGCGCACCCACAGCCCGAATCCCGAGTGCTGGATCGGCGAGCCCGCGCCGAGGACGACGCCCGGCCGCGCGATCACGAGCGGGAGACCGTCCGCGCGGTGCCGCTCGAGCAGCGCCTGCTCCGTCGCGATCTTCCCGCGCGCGTACACGGAGCGCGACTCCGGGCGCGGGTCGGCGGCGAGCGCGTCGTCGATCGGCGCGGATCCGCCGGTGTCGAGCGCGGCGATCGAGGAGACGAACACGAACCGCTCGACCTTCGCGCGCAGAGCGGCTTCGGCCGCGGCGAGGCTCCCGCGAATCATCGTGCGCTCGACCGCGTCCCAGGTGTCGATCGACCCCGTCGCGAGGTGGATCACGACCCGCGCGCCCGCGATCGCGCGCGCGATCGACTCCGGATCCTCCAGGCGCGCGCGGAACACGCGGACGTTCTCGGGCGCGAGGAACGGCGCCCCGCGCACGACCGCCGTCACGGGCATGCCGCGTTCGAGGAGCTTCGCCACCACGCGGCGTCCGATGAAACCGTTCGCTCCGAGGACGACGACTTCCCCGGCGCGCGCGGGTCCGGGTTCGCGCGCGACCGCGGCTGCACGCGCTGGCGCGGCGGCGCGCGCGACCTCGTCGCACCAGCCGAGGACCTCGAGTGCCTCCGTCGCGTTGCCGGCGAGCGCCCGGTGGAACTCCTCGATCGATCCCCGCATGCTCGCGAAGAACCCGTCCTCGCGGCGCGCGAGCCGCAGCGTCGAGAGCAGGTATCGCTTGAGCCCCCGGCGAGCGTCGCGTCGCAGCATCGCGCCGCGCTGCGCGCTCGCGAGGTACGAGTCGTAGAACTCGAGCCAGCTGCTCTTTCCCTCGCCGGCGAGCGTGTCCCGCCGCAGATCGGCCTCGAGGAAGCCGTCCGTGCCGCGCACCTGCACCACGAACCGCTCGAACGCGGCGCCGAACGCGAGCTGGACCTCGGCCGTTCCCCGCTCGGCGCGCGCGGCGACCGCCCAGCGCGTGTGGAACGTCTGTCCCGCGCCGAGCTCGCGCGACTCGAGGATCGTCGTCGTCGCGCTCTCGACGCGGCCGAGCAGCGCGTGGACGAGCGACAGCGGGTGGACTCCTTGCTCGTACACGATGTTCCGCGGCTCGAGGAACATCCAGTGGCCGAACGCGCCGGCCTCGAGCTGCGAGAGCGGCACGGAGAGCTCGACCCGCACGTGCTCGACGCGGCCGATCGCGCCCGCCGCCACCTGCGCACGCAGGCGCGCGAACGCCGGGTGGAACACGAAGTTGTGGTTGACCGCGAGGGAGACGCCGCGCCGCGCGGCGAGCTCCGTGAGCGCGCGCGCGGCGGCCGCGGAGAGCGCGAGCGGCTTCTCGACGAGGACGCCGATCTTGCGCTCGAGCAGCGCGCGCGCGAGCGGCTCGTGCAGCGGCGGCTGGACGAGGAGGTGCGCGACGTCGATCTCGCCCGGGGCGATCTCGTCAATCGAGGCGACGACGCGCGCGATCCCGAAGCGCCGCGCGAGCGCCTCCGCGCGCGCGCGATCGGGGTCGCAGACGACCGCGATCTCGACGCCTTCGAGGCCCGTGAGGACCTCGGCGTGCGCGTCCGCGATCCAGCCGGCTCCGACGAGTGCGACGCGGCGGGTCACGGAGTCTCTGGTTCCTGGACGAAGCGCCGGGGCACGGCTCGCCATGGTAGGACTCTATCGGACGCGGATCGACGGGGCCGAGAGGGGAGTCACCGCGAGCCGGCTCGCCACGCGCCGGCGATCGCCGCGCTGTCGACCGTCCCGCGACCGGATGTGTCGAGGAACAGGACTCCGCGCGCGCGGATCCGCGCGGCGGCTTCGCGCATCCGCGCGTACACGGCTGCGGCGGGACCGGCCGGTTCGGGCTCGAGGACGTGCACGAAGTCGATCGCGCGCGCGGCGCACAAGGCGTGCATCTCGATCGAGGCCTCGGCCCAGGCGTCGGCGATCGTCGCGGCGACTGCGCCATCGTCCTTCGCGTACCGCGGGCCGCCGAGCTCGGCTTCCTTCGGCCGCTGGGCGAGGTACTCCGCGACGCGCGCCTCGGCCGCCACCGCGTCGGCGCGGAGGCGCGCGAGCCGCCGTCCTCCCGCGTGGGCGAGCACCGCGCTCTCGAGGACGCCCGGCGCGAGCAATCGTTCGCCGAACGCATGCGCGCGCTCGCGACACGCGTGCGCCGCGTAGAGACGCTCGACGAGCTCCCAATCCGAGCGCATCCCGTTCGAGGCGCTCGCCCAGTGGGCGATCGAAGGATGCAGCGGATGCGTCCCTTCCTTCGCGTTGCTCCATCCGAGGAGCGCGTCGTCGCGGCCGTCGAGCTCGATCACGAGGTCGGGCTCGTGCCCGAGCGAGAGCAGCATCGCGAGCGCCATCAGCCCTTGCGGCTGCTTGAAGCCCTCGAGCGCGTACGCGTGCACGCGGACTTCCCTCTCGCCGACGCGCGGATCGCCGCGCAGCGCCGTCGCGAGCGCCGCCGCTCCCTCCCGCCCGAGCCGCGCCGCCTCCGCGCCGCCGAGGACGAGGACGTCGAACGCGTCGTGCGCCGCGGGCGTCGCGTAGTACGCGGCGTCGTCGGCGAAACGCTCCTCCATGTCCGCGTCCTGCCACGCGACGTACGGCTGCAGGAGCCTCTTGCCCGGAACCTGCGTCGCTTCCTCCGCCGCGACGCGCGGTTCGAGCGAGCGACAGATCTCGTCGACCGTCGCGCGCGTCCGCTCCGCGTCGTAGGGCCTGCCGCGCAGCCGATCGACGACGCGCACGCCGACCTCCGCGAGCACCGCGGCCGCGGCGCCGACGACGATCACCTGGAATACGATGCGCATCGACCTGCTCAAGGCTTCACCACCTCGAGGAACGCGCTCGCGATGGCCGCGGCGAGGATCTCGTTCCCGTGCTCCTTGAAGTGGCAGACGTCGTAGTAGATGTCCTCGGGATGATCGCGGAACACCATCGACGCGTCGCAGAACGGGACGCCGCGCGCGGAGAGGCGCTTCCCGCCCTCGCGCATCGGCCCGTACAGCTGCGCGCACCCCTCGACCCAGTTCGGATCCGCCGTCCCGGTCTCGACCTCCTTCGCCGTCAGCACCTTCGACCCCTTGTCGTGCAGCGTCGGCTGGAGCACGTGCAGGTACGTGATCCCGTGCTCCGCGCACAAGGCGTGCATGCTGATCGCCGACTGCTCCCAACCGGTCAGGATCGTCCGCACGAGCCCGGCGTCGTCGTCGGGGAACCGCGGTCCCCGGATCCCGTTGTCGCGCGGCCGCTTCCCGATCGTGCGCAGGTACGCCTTGTTCGCCGCCGCGTACTTCCCGCGCAGCGCCTCGAACCGCGAGAGCCCGACCTGGCCGAGGAACGACCCGCGCCAGAACGGCGACGCGAGCAGGGACTCGCCGAACTCCGCCGCGCGATCCTGCGCGACGCGCAAGTCGTGCAGCGCGTCGACCATGGCCTCGTCCGGACGGAGCCCGTACGTCGCGTTCGCCCAGTACGCGATCGACGGGTACAAGGGATGCGTCCCCGCGCGCGCGTTGATCCACCCCTGCGCGGCCTCGTTGAGCCCGTCGAGCTCGATGATCGCATCGGGCCTCTGGCCGAGATCGAGGAGATACGCGAGCAGAGTCAGCTGCTGGAGCTGCTTGTACCCCCAGACCGAGTAGTTGTGGACCCGGACGTCGCGCCCGGCGAAGCGCGGATCCTTCTTGATCGCCTCGACGAGAGGCGCGGCACCGAGGAGAGCGAACCCGTGGGCGACGGATCCACCGAGGATGTAGACGTCGTAGACCGACGCCGCCTTGGGGCGTTTCGTCTCGTCGAGATCGTCCGCGATCTGTGACTGCGTCGCGAGCAGAGCCCACGCGAGGTACGGGTGGAGGATCGGGCTCCCCGGGGATTCGCGGGCGCCGGCTTCGTCCCTGTGTCCGCCCTTGATCTCGACGCGGTGCGAGAGGGAGCGGCAGGCTTCTGCAACCTGGGAGCGGGCGGCGGCGGGATCCCAGGACTTGCCGCGGAAGCGCAGGAGAGCGCGGGATCCGAGCTCGAGACCGAGGCCGACGACACCGAGGAAGATCGCGGCGCGCAGGAGGACGCGCCGGACGCGAGACGGAGAACGCATCGGTGGACGGAGCCCACCATATCGGGGGTTCCACGGGACTGGAACGCCGCGCGAAGAATCCGAGGAAGCGCTCAGGAGTCCGCCCCCTGCCGCCGAAGGAATGAGTATCTCCTCCTTCTTGGGGCCCGGCACCTCACTTGCGTGGGTGTCGGGTCCCTTTTTCGTCGCGGCCGGGGACGCTAGCATTTCCCCATGGAGCCCCAGTCCGTTTCCGCGCTCGCCTCGGCGCTCGGTGGTGCGTCATGACGCCCGCCTTCCAGGAAGGCCTCACCTTCGACGACGTGCTGCTCGTTCCGCAGCACTCCGACGTCGTTCCGCGCGACGCGAAGCTCGCCACGCGCTTCTCCCGCAGCGTCCCGCTCAACATCCCCCTCTCCTCGGCGGCGATGGACACCGTCACGGAAGAGAAGCTCGCCGTCGCCCTCGCGCGCGAAGGCGGCATCGGCGTCATCCACCGCAATCTCACGATCGAGGCCCAGGTCCGCGAAGTCGACAAGGCGAAGCGCTCGGCGAACGGCGTCATCCTCGACCCGATCACTCTTCTCCCGACCGCGACCATCCGCGAAGCGCGCGACATCATGGCGCGCTTCAACATCTCCGGTCTCCCGGTCCTCGAGAACGCTTCGAAGCGCGTCGTCGGCATCCTCACGCGCCGCGATTGCCGCTTCCAGGTCAGCGACGACACGCCCGTCGGCACGATCATGACGCGCGAGAACCTCGTCACCGCTCCGCCCGGGACGTCGCTCGAGGAGGCGCGCGAACTCCTCTACAAGCACAAGGTCGAGAAGCTGATCCTCGTCGACCGCGAGAACCGCCTGCAGGGCCTGATCACGATGAAGGACGTGAACCTGCTCGCCGCGTACCCGAACGCCGCGACGGACGCGCGCGGACGCCTGCGCTGCGCCGCGGCGGTCGGCGTCATGGACCACGACCGCGCCGGGGAGCTCGTCAAGGCGGGCGTCGACGTCCTCGTCGTCGACACGGCGCACGGCCACAGCGACAACGTCACGAAGACGGTCAAGGAGCTCAAGCGCCGTTTCGACGTCGACGTCGTCGCGGGCAACGTCGCGACGGCCGCGGGCGCGCGCGCGCTCGTCGACGCCGGCGCGGACGGAGTCAAGGTCGGGATCGGGCCGGGCTCGATCTGCACGACGCGGATCGTCGCCGGGATCGGCGTCCCGCAGCTCACCGCGATCCTCGACGTCGCCGCGGAATTGAAGAAGGACGGCGTGCCCGTGATCGCGGACGGCGGGATCCGCTTCTCGGGCGACATCGTCAAGGCGCTCGCGGCAGGCGCTTCGTGCGTCATGCTCGGCAGCCTCTTCGCCGGACTCGAGGAGAGCCCGGGCGAGGTGATCCTCTACAAGGGGCGCTCGTTCAAGACGGTCCGCGGCATGGGCTCGCTCGGAGCGATGCAGGCGGGCGGCAAGGAGCGCTACCGCCAGGGCGACGTCACGGAGACGGACAAGCTCGTGCCCGAGGGGATCGAAGGCATCGTGCCCTACAAGGGACGGCTCTCGCCGTACGTGCACCAGCTCGCCGGCGGAGTGCGCGCGGGGATGGGCTACTGCGGAGCGATGACGGTGCAGGAGCTGTGGGCGAAGGCGCGGTTCCTGCGGATCACCGCGGCCGGGATGAAGGAGAGCCATCCGCACGACGTGACGATCACCAAGGAGTCGCCGAACTACTTCCATGCGGACTAGCGACATCGTCGAGGCACCCGCCGCGCCGCGTGGCATCCTGATCGTCGACCTCGGTGCGCAGTACGCGCAGCTCATCGCGCGCCGCGTGCGCGAAGCGGGCGCCTGGTGCGAGATCGCGCCGCCCGCGCGCGCGCTCGAGGTCGCGAAGAGGATGGACCTCGGCGGCGTGATCCTCTCGGGCGGACCTGCGTCCGTGTACGCGGCGGACGCCCCGAAGATCGACAAGGCCGTCCTCGACCTCGGCGTGCCGGTGCTCGGCATCTGCTACGGGATGCAGTGGATGTGCCAGGCGCTCGGCGGCGAGGTCCTGGGATCGGACCACCGCGAGTTCGGGCGCACGGAGATCGCGATCGGCGATGCCAAAGGGCTCTTCGAGAAGATCGAGCCGAAGACGGTCGTGTGGATGAGCCACGGCGACCGCGTCGAGCGCTTGCCGCAGGGCTTCAAGCGCCTCGCGCACTCGCCGACGTGCCCCGAGGCGGCCGTCGGCGATCCGAAGCGCGGGTTCTACGGCGTGCAGTTCCACCCCGAGGTCAGCCACACGCGCCAGGGCAGCCAGGTCCTCGCCAATTTCCTGTACGGGATCTGCGGGATGCCCGGCGACTGGAAGCCCGGTTCGATCGTCGACCGCGAGATCGCGCGGATCCGCGCGACGGTCGGCGACGGCGAGGTCGTGCTCGGGCTCTCGGGAGGCGTCGACAGCTCGGTCGCGGCCGTGCTGCTGCAGCGCGCGATCGGTGATCGGCTGCACTGCATTTTCGTCGACAACGGTCTGCTGCGCCTCGGCGAGCGCGAGGCGGTCGAGAAGACGTTCCGCGAGCACTTCCACATGGACCTCGCGGTCGTCGACGCGACCGACCGGTTCCTCGCGAGCCTCGCGGGCGTGATCGATCCGGAGACGAAGCGCAAGCGGATCGGCAAGGACTTCGTCGACGTGTTCCAGAAGGAAGCGCAGCGCTTCGCGAGCGCGAAGTTCCTCGCGCAGGGGACGCTGTACCCCGACGTGATCGAGTCGACGAACGTCCACGGCGGGAACACGGCGGTGATCAAGAGCCACCACAACGTCGGCGGGCTGCCCGAGAGCCTGCACATGACGCTCGTCGAGCCGTTGCGCGAGCTCTTCAAGGACGAGGTGCGCGCGATCGGGAGGCACCTCGGGCTCGACGCGCGGATCGTCGACCGCCAGCCGTTCCCGGGGCCAGGCCTCGCCGTGCGGATCGTGGGGGAGGTGACGAGGGAGCGGCTCGACATCCTGCGGCGCGCCGATCACATCGTGACGAGCGAGATCGAGAGGGCGGGCGCGCACAAGGGACTGTGGCAGTACTTCGCGGCGCTGTTGCCGGTGAAATCGGTCGGCGTGATGGGAGACGCGCGGACGTACGAGAGCTGCTGCGCCCTGCGGATCGTCGAGAGCCAGGACGGGATGACGGCGGACTGGGCTTCTCTCGACCGCGACCTGCTCGCGAGAATCAGCAACCGGATCATCAACGAGGTGCGCGGGTTCAATCGCGTCGTGCTCGACGTGTCGAGCAAGCCGCCGGCGACGATCGAGTGGGAGTAGGAGGAACACTGTGTCCAAGACTGGTCTCGTGCTCGCGCCGTCGCTTCTCGGGCTCCTCGCGCTCGCGCTCCCCGCGGACGAGGTCGCGTTCCACCCGAAGGCCGATCTCGAGCTCAAGAAGGAGCTCCGGGTCACGGCCGAGTTCAAGCAGGAGAAGGTCACCGCCACGGTCAACGGCGAGCCGGCGCCGCCCGACAGCTTCGGCGACCTCGGCGACAAGCCCGCAATCGTGAAGCTCGCCGTCGACGCGACCGACAAGTACGTGCAGACGAAGGAAGGGCGTCCGACGGAGCTCCTGCGCACGTTCGATTCCCTGCGCCTCTCCGCCGAGGCGGGTGGCGAGGCGCACGACGCGCCGAGCTTCGACGCGCTCGAGGGGAAGACCGTCCGCTTCAAGTGGAACGCGGACAGCGAGTCGTACGAGAAGAGCCTCGTCGACTCGAAGGGCGACGACGCGCTCCTCGCGCAGCTCTCCGACGACTTCGACCTGCGCGTGCTCCTGCCCGCCAAGAAGGTCACCGAAGGGGAGACGTGGGAGGTGACGGGCGACCGCCTGCTGCCCTTCTTCCTTCCGGGCGGCGTCACGGGCGAGATCGCGTCGGGCAGCGACAAGGAGGAGATCGCGTCGGCGATCGCCGAAGTCCGCGCCGCGCTCGGGAAGTTCCAGGAGGACATGAAGGTCGTGTGCAAGTACAAGGGCGCGCGCGACGAAGGCGGCGAGCGCGTCGGCGTGATCGATTTCACCTTCGCGAACAAGGGGAAGCCGGATCTCTCACGCCTGATCCAGACGATCGCCGCGGCGGAGGAGACCGACATCCACTTCGACGTCGACGCGAGCGCCGACATCGACCTGCAGGGCAGCGGGACGCTCCTCTGGAACCTCGCCGGCGGACGCGTCCAGTCGTTCGCGATGCACTCCGAAGCCGGGGTCGACCTCGACGTGAAGATGGAATTCGCGGTCGAGAGCCAGAACGTCGAGGCGCTCGTGAAGGCGCGCTTCGCGTGCAAGGCCGACTGGTCGCTGACGGCGACGAAGCCCTGAGCCGCGATGAGCCTCCTCCGCGCGGCGTTCCCGATCCTGCTCGCGCTGCTCCCCGCGCAGCCGGGCGACGGCGCGCCGCCGCAGCTCGCGGAAGCGCGCTCCCTCCTCGAGGGAGGCAAGGCGAAGGAAGCCCTCGACGCGGCGCGCCTCGGGCTCGAATACGCCCCCGACCTCCCCGAGATGCTCGATCTCGCCTCGCGCGCAGCCCAGGCGGCGGGTGCGGCCGACGAGGCGCTCTGGTACGCCGAGCTCGCCGCGAACGACCTCGCGGCGATCCCGACGCCGACGAAGGAGCAGAAGGCGCTCGCGGACGCGATCGCGAAGCGCCTGACCGAGCTCGATCCGACCGGCGACAAGGGAGCCGGCGCCCTCGCGAGCTACGCCGCGAGCCTGTTCGCGATCGGCAAGGACTGCGCGACGCGGAAGCTCTACGTCAACGCCGTCGACCTCCTGACGCGCTGCCGCGACTCCGCGGTCGCCGTCGCCGCCGACGCGGAGCTCGCGAAGGTCTACGACAACAAGAAGGCGGTCGAGTCGCTGATCGACTCGGGCCTCGACGTGCCGGTGAAGGCGCGCAAGAAGCGCTCGCCCGAGTCCGCGGCGAAAGAGGACGCGAAGCACGCGACCTGGGCGACCGCGTGGGAAGTCAAGGGCGACCAGTACACGGTCAAGACCGACTTCCCGCGCGAGACGGCCGAGTCGATCTCGCTCGCGATGGAGCAGATGAACAAGTTCTACCGCTCCGTCTTCCACACGAAGGAAGTCGGCGGCGGCAAGACCGCGCGCGTGACGATCTGCGTCTACAAGTCGCGCGAGGAGTTCGACGAGAACGAGAAGGAGAACGGCAAGGCGATCGATCCGAACGTGCTCGGCTTCTTCGTGCCGAACGAGAACCGCGTCGCGACGTACGACCCGCGCAGCGACAAGCGCCCGCTCTCGTCCTTGTGGGAGACCCTTTTCCACGAGTCGAGCCACCAGTTCACGCACCTGATCTCCGCCGACCTGATCCCGACGTGGCTCAACGAGGGGACCGCGAGCTACTTCGAGGGCGCGCGGCTGCGCGGCAACGGCGTCGTCGAGGCGAACCTCGTGCCCGAGGAGCGGCTCACGAGCCTCGAGATCCTGATCCAGCAGGGGAAGCCGACGCTCGAGGAGGTCGTGACGTACTTCCAGCCGGGCTCGTACCCGGGCGAGGACTACCCGTTCGGATGGGGGCTCGTGTACTTCCTCCTCAACTACGAGAACGACAAGAGCCAGCGCGTGTACGTGCAGCCGTACCGCGACTTCATGGCGGCGTACAAGTCCGGCGGCAAGCACGACGTCAAGGGCCGGTTCGTCGAGTACTTCGTGACGAAGCCGAAGCTCCCCGGCGTCGCGTCGTTCGCGGACTTCGAGAAGCGCTGGAAGGACTGGATCCACGAGCTGCACGGCCTCTACTACGGCGGCCCCGAAGCGGCGGACGCGCTCGTCGCGCGCGCGCGCAAGCAGACAAAGGACAAGGCGCTCGACGCGGCCGCGGAGAGCTACGTCTGGGCCCTGCGCAAGCGCCCCGGGGATCCGGTCGCGTCCTTCGAGCTCGCGGAGCTCCTCGCGTCGCAGAAGCAGAACGACGCCGCGATCTACCGCTACCGCGGGGCGGCCGCGAGCCTGCGGTCGCTGCCGGACTTGAACGCGACGCCTCCGGGCTCGCAGGACCGGAACGCGAAGGACCTGCTCGATCTCGCCGAGAAGCAGATCGCGAAGCTCGACAAGGCGTTCTGCGACGCGAAGACGAAGGCCGACGACGCGTTCGCCTCCGCCGCGGCCGAAGCGGCGAAGGGGTACGCGGACAAGGCGATGCCCCTGTGCGCGCTCCGGATGCTCGACGTCTCGCAGTCGCTGTACGGCGACGCGAGCACGTTCGCGTCCTTGCGCGACGACATCGCGCAGAAGTCGGGCGCGGATCCGCGGCGCTGGCGCCGCCTGAGGATCGCCGGCGAGCTCGCCGAGTGGGATCCCTTCGGCGACTGGAAGGCGGACGGAGGGGCGCTCGCCGGCACGGCGGAGAAGGGCGAAGGCGCGAAGTACTGCTTCTGGCGCGACGAGGTGCCCGAGCGGTTCCGTTTCGAAGCGCGCTTCCACGCCGCCGACCTCGACAAGGAGGAAGGCCTCTTCGGCCTCGTGTTCGGCGACAACGAAGGCGGCCTGAACTTCCTCGGCGCGCAAAAGATCGGCGCGGTCGCGATCGGCATGCTGCGCAAGGAACCCGAGCTCGGCAAGCCGATCACGGTGCTGAAACCGGCGCAGATGGAGTCCTTCACGATGGCGATCGAGGTGTTCCCCGACCACGTCGAGTTCTTCGTCGAGGGCAAGCCGGTCGGCAAGCCGAAGACGTTCGATCCCGACGAGCTGAAGGGTCGGATCGGGTTCGTGCTCCAGGGCGGGAGCGCGAAGTTCGAGGACGTCCGCGTCCGCTACTAGCGCCGCCGGTACAGCGTGCGCGTCACGAGCGGCGCCACGACGCCGCCCGCGAGCAGCACGAGGCCTGCAGCCGCGGCGAAGCGGACCCAGCCCGCGCCTCCGCGCGGCGCGCTCCACCAGAAGAGGCCCGCGCCCGCGGCGCCGAAGCACACGAGGAAGAGGACGAGCATCCAGCCGTCGCGGAAGAGGACGCGGCCGTCGGACATCAGGCGCCCTTCTCGATGATGCGCAGCAGCGTCTCGCGGACCACCTGCGGGTTCGCCTTGCCACCGGACGCCTTCATCACCGGCCCGAGCAGGGCGTTGATCGCGTTCGTCTTGCCGGCCTTCACGTCCGCGACGATCGCGTCCTTGCCGACGAGCGCGTCGCGGCACCATTTCTCGATCGCGCCGGCGTCCTGGACCTGGGCGAGGCCGAGCTCCTCGACGAGCGCCTTCGCGCGCTTCCCGGTCTTCATCATCGCGCGCAGGAGCTGCCGCCCGGCGTTGTTGTGCAGCACGCCCTTCTCGATCAGCGCGATCATCTCGGCGAGATCGTTGGGCTTCATCGCCATCTCGTCGACGGACGCGACGCCGACGTCGGGCTCGCCGAAGGCGCGCAGGATCTCGTTCGTGATCCAGTTCGCGCACTCCTTGGGCTTCCCCGAGAGGCGCACGGACGTCTCGAAGAAGTCCGCGAGCGCGCGGTGCGACACGATCACGCCCGCGTCGTACGGGGAGAGCCCGAAGGCCTTCTGGTAGCGCTCGCGGCGCGCGGCGGGGAGCTCCGGGAGGAACGCGCGCTGACGCTCGAGGAACGCCGCGTCGACGTGGACGGGCGGCAGGTCGGGCTCGGCGAAGTAGCGGTAGTCGTGGGCGTCCTCCTTCGAGCGCATCGTGCGCGTGATGCCTTTCGCGCTGTCGAAGAGCCGCGTCTCCTGGACCGGATACCGCGACGGATCGCCGGACTCGTACGCCTCGATCTGCCGCGCGATCTCGTGGTCGATCGCCTGCTGCACGAAACGGAACGAGTTCACGTTCTTCACCTCGACCTTGGCGCGCCACGGCTCGCCCTCGGGGTGGACCGACACGTTGACGTCGCAGCGCAGCTCGCCCTTCTCCATGTCGCAGTGCGACGCGCCGATGTACTGGAGGATCTCCTTGAGCGCGGTCAGGTAATCGTGCGCCTCCTGCGAGCTCGTCATGTCGGCCTCGGTCACCGACTCGATCAGCGGGACGCCGGACCGGTTCAGGTCGACGAGCGTCGTGTCGCCGCGATCGTGGACGGCCTTGCCGGCGTCCTCCTCGAGGTGGATGCGCGTCAACCGCACGCGCTTGCCCGAGGGCAGCGTGATGCCGCCGCCCGAGCAGAACGGCCGGTCGTACTGGCTGATCTGGTAGCCCTTCGGAAGATCGCAGTAGAAGTAGTTCTTGCGGTCGAACTTGCTCCACGGCGCGACATCGGCGCCGAGCGCGAGCGCCGTGCGCACGGCGAGCGTGAGCGCCTCGCGGTTCAGGACCGGCAGCGCGCCCGGCTGTCCGGTGCAGCGCGGACACGTCAGCGTGTTCGGCGGCGCGCCAAAACGGTAGGCGCAGCCGCAGAAGAGCTTCGTGTGCGTGTCGAGCTGGCAGTGCACCTCGAGCCCGATCACCGGAACCCATCGGATCGCAGTCGTGCTCGTTCTCATGTTCGCGCTGCTCAGGTGCGCGCTCCCCGGCTCGCGCCTTCGCCGCTCGAGACCGTCTTCGTCGCCGCGGGATTCTTCGGCGGGACGAGGGCCGCCATCGGCGGCGCCGCCTTCGCGTACTCGGTCGCCATCTCGTACGCGCGCGCGACGCGCAGGACGCGTGCGTCGCCCTTCCACGGACCGACGATCTGCATCCCGACGGGAAGCTTCCTGCCGCCGTCCTCGACGAACCCGACCGGCACCGAGAGACCGGGGATGCCGGCGAGGCTCACCGGCGTCGTCAGGATGTCGCACAGGTACATCGCGACCGGATCGTCGGCCTTCTCGCCGAGGCGGAACGCGGCCGTCGGCGACGTCGGGCCCACGATGACGTCGACCTTCTCGAACGCCTGCTCGAAATCGCGCCGCAGGAGGGCGCGGACCTTGAGTGCGCGCCCGTACCACGCGTCGTAGTAGCCCGCGGAGAGGACGTAGGTGCCGAGCAGGATCCGGCGCTTCACTTCGGCGCCGAAGCCCTTCTCGCGCGTCGCGGCGAACATCCCCTGGAGCGTGCCGTCGCCGTCGGCGCGCAGCCCGTAGCGCACGCCGTCGTAGCGCGCGAGGTTGCTCGACGCCTCCGCGGTCGCGACGACGTAGTAGGTCGGGATCGCGTACTGCGTGTGGGGGAGGCTCGTCTCGACGATCTGCGCGCCGAGATCCTGGAGGCGCTGGATCGCGGCCTCGCAGCGGTCGCGCACGTCGCGCGCGAGCACGTCGGGGAAGTACTCCTTCGGAACGCCGACCTTGAGTCCCGCGAGGCTCGCCGCATCGGGCGTCGCCTCGGGCTCGAGCGCCGGCTCGGGGAAGCACGTCGCGTCGTTCTCGTCGAGGCCGGAGATCACGCTCATCGCGAGCTCGACGTCGCGCGTCGAACGTGCGAACGGGCTGACCTGGTCGAGCGAGCTGCCGAACGCGATCAATCCGAAGCGGGAGACGCGCCCGTAGGTCGGCTTGAAACCGTAGATTCCGCACAGCGCCGCGGGTTGGCGCACGGAACCGCCGGTGTCGGAGCCGAGAGCGAGCGGAACCATGCCCGCCGCGACGGCGACGGCGCTGCCCGAGGACGATCCGCCCGGCGAGCGCGACGGGTCCCAGGGATTGCGCGTCGGGCCGAACGCCGAGTTCTCGGAGCTGCTCCCCATCGCGAACTCGTCCATGTTCGTCATGCCGACGACGATCGCGCCCGCGTCGAGGAGGCGCTGCACGAACGTCGCCGTGTACGGCGGCCGGTAGCCCGCGAGGATGCGGCTCCCGCAGTTCGTCTCGACGCCCGCGAGGCACATGTTCGCCTTGAGCGCGACCGGTACGCCGAAGAGGGCGCCGGGCTTCTCGCCGGCGGCGAGGCGCTGGTCGAGCTCGCCGGCGCGCGCGAGGGCGGCCTGGCGCTGCGTGTTCAGGAACACGTGCAGGGCGGGATCGAGCGCGTCGATGCGCTCGAACGCCTCGAGGATCGTCTGCCGGGCGCTGCGCTCGCCCTTCTGGATCGCGTTGCGCAGCGCCGTCGCGTCGAGCTCTTCGTACCGGCTCATCGATCGGCTCCGGCGCCTCCGGCGCCTCCGGAAGTCCCGGCGCCGCCGACGGTCTTCGGGACGACGTAGAACTCGGCCGTGTGGGCCGGGGCGTTGCGCAACATGTCGGCGAGCGGCGCCGACGGTCGCGGGAGGTCCTCGCGGTAGACGTCGCTCGCGCGACTCGCGCCGACCATCGCCTCGACTCCGGAGACGTCGAGGCCGGCGAGCAGCTCGAACTGCGCCAGGATCGTCGCGAACTGCCCCGCCAGCGCGGTCTCCTCCTCGGGGGCGAGGTCGAGCCGGGCGAGGTCCGCGATCTTGCGCAGGTTCTCGACGGACGCGGGTTCTTTCGGCGTGGCGGACATGGGCGGGCGGGCGCGGATTCTACGGTGCGCGGGAGCGTGCCGCCTCCCCATTGTCGGGCGCGGACGGCCTCCGTAGCGTGGATCCATGCAGATCGTCGCGAGCTTCGTCCGCGCCACCGCGCCGGCGCAGGCTCCGGCGAGCGACTGGGTCGCGCCCGATTGGGTCGCGATCGGGCTCGTGTTGACGATCCTCGGCGCGTTCCTGCTCGGCAACGCGATCCTGTTCCGCCACCCGCGGACGCTGGTCGAGGAGTTCTTCGGCTCGCGCGGCGGCCCGCGTGGCGTCCGGCTCCACGCGATCCGCGAGTACGTCTTCCACCGCGCCCAGGTCGCGGTCGGGTTCACGTACCTCGTCGGAGGGTTCGGGCTGCAGCTCCTCGGACGCTACCGCCCGCCCTCGACCGAGTTCCCCGCGGCCTGGGTCGGTTCGATCCTCGTCCTCACGGTGACGCTCCTCGTGCTCGCGTGGTGGTGGGCGCGCCATTCGTTCCAGCGCCACGTGCGCGCGCACCTGCGCCGCGAGCCTCCCGACTTCGAGGCCGACCTGCGCCTCGCGCGCGAGGTGGGGGACCTGTTCGGCGTCGCGTCGGCCGAGGACGACACGGTCCAGAGCTACCTCGAGCGCCTGCACCGCGCGATCGACCTGCCGCCTCCCGAGCGGCGCGGACGGCGCGAGATCCCGCTGCCGCGCCTCGAGGACGTCGACGTCGAGGAGCGTGTCTAGGTCTTTCGCGGTACGGGTGCAACCGCGCGCGCGCCGCGGCGTCGGCGGGATGTGGACCTCCACGATCTCCTCGACGCGGTCTTCCCTCCGCGCTGTCCCTTGTGCGGCGGGTCCGATCCCGGAGACGGTCTCGGCTGCGCGGACCACCGCCTGCCACTGCGGCCCGAGGGTCCGCGCTGCGGGCGCTGCGCGCGCGCTCTCCCGCCCGCGATCGCCGACGGCGAGCGCTGCGCCGACTGCCGTCTCGATCCGCCTTCGTTCGCCACGGTGATCGCGCTCGCCGACTACCGCGCGCAGCCCGCGGTGCGCGAGTGGATCCTGGCGCTGAAGCACGGCCAGAGGCCGGCGCTCGCGCGGACGCTCGGCCGCGCGCTCGCGCACCGCTTCCTCGGCGCGCGAGCGGCGGCTCCCGGGCTCCCGCTCCTCGTGCCCGTCCCGCTGCATCCCTCGCGGCGTTTCGAGCGCGGCTACGACCAGGCGCTCCTCGTCGCCGAGGAGGCCGGCGGCTGCGCGGGTCTCGAGGTCGTGCGCGCGCTCGCGCGCTCGCGCGCGACGCCCGCGCAGGGCTCGATCGGCGCTCCGTCGCGCGCCGCGAACGTCGCGCGGGCCTTCCGGCCGCGGCGCGGATTCCCCTCGCCGGCCCGGCGCGTCGCGGACCGCGAGGTCTGGCTCGTCGACGACGTCGTCACGTCGGGCGCGACGGCGAGCGAGTGTGCGCGCGCGCTGAAGCGCCTCGGCGCCGCGCGCGTCGGCGTCCTCACCCTGGCCCGTGCCTGAGGATGCGGCTAGTCTCGCGTGCGCCGTGGCGACGCTCTACCTCGAACCCCATTCGGGCATGGCGGGGGACATGCTCCTCGCGGCGCTCCTCGACCTCGGCGACCCGCGCTTCGTGCTCGGCGATCTCGAGGAGCTCGCGCACGCGCTCGTCCCGGGCGAGTGCACGCTGTCGCTCGAGACCGCGTGGCGCGGAAACCTGTCGGGCAAGCTGCTCGCCGTGCGCACGCCCGAGTCGTCGCAGCTGCCGCACCGCGGCTACGCGGACCTCGCGCGCATCGTCGACGTGTCGCCGCTCTCCGCGACCGGACGCGCGCGCGCGAAGGCCGTGCTGCGCCGGATCGCGGTCGCCGAGGCGACCGTCCACGGGACGACGCCGGAGGAGATCCACTTCCACGAGATCGGCGCCGTCGACACGCTCGTCGACGTCTGCGGCGCGGTCTTCGCGCTCGAGCGTCTCGCGGTCGACTGCGTCGTATCGGCCCCGCCCGCGACGGGCGTCGGAACGGTCCGCTGCGCGCACGGCGAGATGCCGGTGCCCGTCCCCGCGGTCGCCGAGCTCCTGCGCGGGAAGCCGCACGTCCTCGGCGGAGGCTCGGGCGAGCGCCTGACGCCGACCGGAGCGGCGATCCTGGTCGAGATCGCGGCCTCGTTCGAGCCGCCGGGCGCGTTCGTCGCCGAGCGCATCGGCTACGGAGCGGGAGCGCGCGACCCCGCGGACGGACCGCCGAACGTGCTGCGGGTGCAGCTCGGGAGCGAGGTCGCGGGCGCGACGTCCGCGCGCGCGTGGCTGCTCGAGGTGAACCTCGACGACGTCACCGGAGAGGAGCTCGCGCACGCGGCGCGCGCGCTGCGGGACGCCGGAGCGCTCGACGTCTGGACGACGCCCGTGCAGATGAAGAAGGATCGCCCGGGCGTCGTCCTGTCCGCTCTGTGCCGGGCCGAGAAGAAGCCCGAGCTCGAGCGCGTCCTGTTCGAGGAGACGCCGACGCTGGGCCTGCGCTGGACCGAGTGCCAGAGGGTCGAGTGCGGCCGGCGCACGATCGACGTCCAGCTCGGCGGCGTGCGCGTGCGCGTCAAGGTCCGCGAGCGGCCCGCGTACCCCGGCGCGAGCCCTCCGGGCGAGCGCGATCTCTCTCCCGAGCACGACGACCTCGCGCGCGCCGCGTCCGCGGCCGGCCTCTCGCTGCGCGAAGCGGAGCGCCGCGCCGTCGCCGAGGCGCTCGCGCACATCTTGCGAGCGCAGCAGGAAAAGCGTACCGGATCGTCTGCTTGAGCATCGTTGCGCACACGCGGGTGACGCGCTGGATCGTGGCCGTCGTCGCGCTCGCGGCTTCGTGCGGACGATCGGCGCCCGAGGCGCATCCCGCCGCAGCTCCGGCGCCGGCGTCGCACCCGGTCCCGACCGTGACGCTGACGTTCGCCGCCTTCGCGACGCCGCGCGAGGCCTACGAGAAGCGGATCATCCCGAAGTTCAAGGATCTCTGGCGCCGGACGCACGGCGAGCAGCTCGAGATCCGCGCGTCGTACCTCGGCAGCGGCAGCCAGGTCCGCGCGATCCTCGACGGCGCGGAGCCCGACGTCGCCGCGCTGTCGCTCGCGGAGCACCTCGATCAGCTCGCGCAAGCCGGTCGGATCCGGAAGCCGTGGCGCGACGCGCCGCACGGAGGCGTCGTGTGCCGCTCGATCGTCGTCATCGCCGTGCGCAAGGGGAACCCGGAGAAGATCCAGGGCTGGCCCGATCTCGCGCGACCCGGTCTCGAGATCCTGACTCCGGACCCGATGACGTCGGGCGGCGGTCGCTGGAACGTCTGCGCCGTGTTCGGCTCGACGCTGCGCGGGCACGCGGGCGTCGCGGCGGGAGACCGAGCGGCGGCGGAGCGGATGCTCGCGAGCGTGCTCGGGAACGTGATCGCGCGCGACCGCGACGCGCGCGAGTCCTTCAAGTCGTTCGAGGAGGGGACCGGCGACGTCGCGCTGACGACGGAGAGCGAGGTCGTCCGCGGCCGCATGTTCGGCCACGATTACGAATCCGTGATCCCCGAGTCGACGCTCCAGGAGGACAACCCCGCCGCGCTCCTCGACGCCCACGCCGACGCGCACGGCGTCCGCGCCGTGGCGGAGGCCTTCCTCGAGTACCTCTGGACCCCGGAGGCCCAGGAAGCGTTCGCGTTCTACGGCTTCCGGTCGATCGATCTCGCGGTCGCCGACGCGCACAAGGAGCAGTACCCGTCCATCCCGGACCTGTGGACGATCGAGGACCTCGGCGGCTGGGACCGCGCGTCCGCCGAGATCTTCGGGGCCGACGGCGTGCTCGCCCGCGCGATGGCCGCCCAAGCGAAGAAATAGCTGCCGCCAGGCCGGAATCCGATTGCCCATCTGGCGAGTAGACAATAGAATGTCTACTGGACCAGTCAGGATCCCGGCCATGAACCTGTCCAAGCGCGGCGAGTACGCCCTCCGGGCCCTGATCGACATCGGGATCGCTCACGAGCAGGGACGCAAGCTCCTGCCGATCAGCGAGCTCGCCGAGCGCGAGCGGATCCCGGTCAAGTTCCTCGAGCAGATTCTCCTGCAGCTGAAGGAGGCGGGCTACCTCGAGAGCCGGCGCGGGACGAACGGCGGATACATGCTGAAGAAGTCGACGCGCTCGATCCGGATCGGCGACGTCGTGCGCCTGATCGACGGGCCGCTCGCCCCGATCGCGTGCGTGAGCAAGACCGCCTACGCGCCCTGCTCCTGCCCCGACGAGGCGCACTGCGGCCTGCGGATGCTCATGCTCGACGTCCGGAACGCGATCGCGCAGCTCCTCGATCGCCACACGCTCGCGGATGTCGTCGATGTCACGATGAAAAAGCTCCTTCGTGACAAAGTCTGTCCCCCGTTCCGCGAAGCGCTCTGACCCGGGATCCCGCCCCATGAAGCTCCCCCTGTCCCTCCCCGTTTCCTTCGGGGTCGCGCTCGCGACGGTCCTCTGGCTCTCCGCGTCCCCGGCGGCGACGCGCCCGAGCGGCGACGCCTTGACGCTCCTGAACGTCTCGTACGATCCGACGCGCGAGTTCTACGTCGAGTTCAATCGCGCGTTCTCCGAGCACTGGAAGAAGGACACCGGACAGGCGGTCGAGATCCAGCAGTCGCACGGCGGATCCGCGAAGCAGGCGCGCGCGGTGATCGACGGCCTCGAGGCCGATGTCGTCACGCTGGCGCTCGCCTACGACATCGACGCGATCGCGCAGAAGGGGAAGCTGCTTCCCGCCGACTGGCAGCAGCGCCTGCCGCACAACAGTGCGCCGTACACGTCGACGATCGTCTTCCTCGTCCGCAAGGGGAACCCCAAGGCGATCCACGACTGGGCGGATCTCGAGAAACCCGACGTCCAGATCATCACGCCGAATCCGAAGACGTCCGGCGGGGCGCGCTGGAACTACCTCGCGGCGTGGGGATTCGCGCTGCGACGGGAGCTCGGGGACCTCAAGGCGCTCTCCGATCCCGCCGCGGCGGACCGCGTGAAGGCCGCGCAGGAGAAAGCGCGCGCGTACGTCGCGGGGCTCTTCCACAAGGTCCCCGTCCTCGATTCGGGCGCGCGCGGCTCGACGACGACGTTCGTCCAGCGCGGGATGGGGGACGTCCTCCTCGCCTGGGAAAACGAGGCCTTCCTGGCCGTCAAGGAGCTCGGACCGGCCGAGGTCGAGATCGTCGTGCCGACGGTCAGCATCCTGGCCGAGCCGCCGGTCGCCCTCGTCGACAAGGTCGCGGACAAGCGCGGCACCCGCAAGGTCGCCGAGGCGTACCTCGAGTACCTCTACTCCGAAGAGGGACAAGCGCTGGCCGCGAAGCATTCCTTCCGCCCGACGGACACGAAGGGCGTCGCCCCCGCCGATCTCGCGCGATTCCCGAAGCTGTCGCTGTTCACGATCGAGCAGGCGTTCGGCGGCTGGAGCGCGGCCCAGAAGACGCACTTCGAGGACGGCGGCGTGTTCGATCAGATCTACCAGCCAGGTCGCTGAGGCCCGATGGGCCCGAGACGGAAACCGCGGAACGCGCTGCCCGGTTTCCGGCTGACGCTCGCGTTCACGCTCCTCTATCTCGGCCTGATCGTCCTCTTCCCGCTCTCCGCGCTCTTCCTCAAGACCGCGGGGATGTCGTGGGACCAGTTCGTCCAGGCCGTCGCGAGTCCGCGCGCGCTCGCCTCGTACAAGCTCACGTTCGGCGCCGCGCTGGTGGGCGCGGTCGTCAACGTCGTGTTCGGCACGGTGCTCGCGTGGACGCTCGTCCGGTACACGTTCCCGGGGCGCCGGATCGTCGACGCGCTCGTCGATCTCCCGTTCGCGCTCCCGACCGCCGTGTCCGGCATCGCGCTGACGGCCGTGTACTCGAAGAACGGCTGGATCGGGCGTTTCCTCGAGCCGATGGGCGTCCACGTCGCGTTCACGCCGCTCGGTGTCGCGGTCGCGCTGACGTTCATCGGGCTGCCTTTCGTCGTCCGCACGCTCCAGCCGGCGCTGCTCGACCTCGAGCCGGAGCTCGAGGAGGCCGCGGCGACGCTCGGAGCCACTCGGTTCGCGACGATCCGGCGCGTGATCGTTCCGGCGGTCACTCCCGCGGTCGTCACGGGGTTCGCGATGGCGCTCGCGCGCGCCCTCGGCGAGTACGGCTCGGTGATCTTCATCTCGGGGAACATGCCGCTGAAGACGGAGATCTCGGCGCTGCTGATCGTCACGAAGCTCGACCAGTTCGATTACGCGGGCGCGACGGCGATCGCGGTCGTCCTCCTCCTCGCCTCGTTCGGGATCCTGCTCGGGATCAACGTCTTCCAGCGATGGACACGTCGCGGCGTGCGGAGGACGGAATGACCGCGCCTTCGCCGATCCGCGTCGAGGCGACGGAGCGCCGCGCCGCGGCACTGTCGGAACCGGCCTGGGTCCGTCGCCTCGCGATCGCGACGTCGCTGGTCTTCGTCGCGGCGTTCCTCCTCGTCCCGCTCGTCGCCGTGTTCTCCGAGGCGCTCCGGAAGGGATTCGGCGCGATGTTCGCCACGTTCGCGGACCCGGCGACGCGCAGCGCGATCGGCCTCACGCTCACCGTGGCGGCGATCGCCGTGCCCGCCAACGTCCTGTTCGGCCTCGCGGCTTCCTGGGCGATCGCGAAGTTCGAGTTCCGCTGGAAGAACGTGCTCATCACGCTGATCGACCTGCCGTTCGCGATCTCGCCGGTGATCTCGGGACTCGTGTTCGTCCTCCTCTTCGGTCTCCAGGGCTGGTTCGGGAGCTGGCTCGCCGACCACGACATCAAGGTCCTGTACGCCGTCCCCGCGATGGTGCTCGCGACGATCTTCGTGACGTTCCCTTTCGTCGCGCGCGAGCTGATCCCGCTGATGCAGGAGCAGGGGAACGAGGAGGAGCTCGCCGCGCTGACGCTCGGCGCGAGCGGCTGGCAGACGTTCCGGCGCGTGACGCTGCCGAACGTCAAGTGGGCGCTCCTCTACGGCGTGATCCTGTGCAACGCGCGCGCCCTCGGGGAGTTCGGCGCCGTGTCGGTCGTGTCCGGGCACATCCGCGGCAAGACGAACACGATGCCGTTGCACATCGAGATCCTGTACAACGAGTACGACTTCGTCGGTGCGTTCTCGGTCGCTGCGCTGCTCGCGTGCTTCGCGCTCGTGACGCTCGTGGCCCAGGTGGTGATCGAGCGCCGCGCGAAGGGAGCCTCCACCCCTTGAGCATCGAAGTCCGCGGGATCTCGAAGACCTTCGGAGGGCAGCGCATTCTCGACGCGGTCGATCTCGAGGTCCCCGACGGTCGCCTCGTCGCGCTCCTCGGGCCCTCGGGCTCGGGCAAGACGACGCTCCTGCGGATCATCGCCGGCCTCGAGACCGCCGACCCGGGCGGGGAGATCCGTCTGCAGGGCCAGGACGTGACCTCGAAGAGCGTCGGCGAGCGCAGCGTGGGATTCGTGTTCCAGCACTACGCGCTCTTCCGGCACATGACCGTGTTCGAGAACGTCGCGTTCGGGCTCGACGTCCGGCCCCGGTCGCGGCGCCCGGACCGGGCCGCGATCAAGAAGCGCGTGGAGGAGCTCCTCGCGCTCGTGCAGCTCGACGGCATGGCGGAACGCCGTCCAATCGAGCTCTCCGGCGGCCAGCGCCAGCGCATCGCGCTCGCGCGCGCCCTCGCGGTCGATCCCAAGGTCTTGCTGCTCGACGAGCCCTTCGGGGCGCTCGACGCCAAGGTGCGGCACGAGCTCCGCCGTTGGCTGCGCCTCCTGCACGAGGAGATCCACGTGACGAGCCTGTTCGTGACGCACGACCAGGACGAGGCGCTCGAGGTCGCGGACCAGGTCGCGGTGATGAACGGCGGCCGCGTCGAGCAGGCCGGGACGCCCGACGAGGTCTACCACCATCCGAGCACGGACTTCGTGATGGGATTCCTCGGCCGCGTCGACCGGTTCGAGGCGCGGTCGGAAGGCGGTCGGATCCGGTTCGGACCCTGGGTGCTCGACGCCGTCGAGCCCGAGACGCCCACCGGCGGAAAAGCGGAAGTGTTCCTGCGGCCGCACGACTGGGAGATCGACGTCGCGGCGTCGCACGCGTCGGCCGTCCCCGTCCAGGTCCTCCACGTGCACACGGCCGGACCGATCGTGCGCCTCGAGCTCGAGCTCGCGCCCGGCCGCATCCTGCAGGCCGAGATCTCGCAGCGCCGGCAGTCGGCGCTCGGCCTCCAGCCGGGGATGTCGGTCTTCGCCTGGCCGCGGCGCTACCGCGTCTTCCCGGGCGACAACAAGCGGTCGTAGATCCCGACGAACCGCTCCATCCGCCGGCGGAAGCTCGCATCGCGCTCGACGCGCGCGCGCGCGCCGCGGGCGAGGCGTGCGCGCAGGCCCTCGTCGCGCGCGAGGCGCTCGATTGCTCCGGCGAGCGCCTGCGCGGAGCCGGCGGGGACGAGCAGCATGTCCTCGCCGTCGCGGCCGAAGGCCTCGAGCCCGCCGCAGCGCGTCGCGACGACCGGGACCTCCATCGCCATCGCCTCGAGGACGACATTCGGCAGTCCTTCGCGGAGCGACGAGAGCGCGAAGACGTCCATCGCCTCGAACAAGGCGAGCGCGTCGGCGCGGAAACCGAGCAGCTTCATCCGCGCGGCGTGCCGCGAGGCGGCGATCCGCTCCCGCAGGCGCGTCTCCTGGTCGCCTTCGCCGGCGATCCAGAGCTCGAGGTCGCAGCCGGCGTCGGTCGCGAGCTCGACCGCCTCGATCAGGAGATGGAATCCCTTCTCCTCGGAGAGTCGCCCGACCGCGCCGACGAGGAGCCTTCCCGGCGGCAGCTTCCGCAGCGGGGACGCGCTCGCCGGAGCGCGGCGGCGGAATTCGTCGGTGTCGATCGCGTTCTCGACGAGCGAGAGGCGCTCGGGCAGCACGCCGAAGCGCAGACACTCGTCGAAGAGGTCCTGCGACACCGCCGCGACCTCGCCGTAGCGGCGCAGGGCGAACCGGTCGACGGCGAAATAGAAGGGCGTCTTCTCGGTGTGCTTCACCCAGCCGTGGACCGTCGTCGCGAGGCGCAGGTCGCACAGGCGCGCGAGCAGGACGCCGAACAGGTTCGACTTGTAGTCGTGGCCGTGCCAGATCCGGATCCCGCGCTCGCGGCACAGCGCGGCCATGCGGCGCAGCGTCCCGACGTCGTACGGACGCGGGTCCTCGACGGCGACGAACGGGCAACCGCGCTCCCGCGCGCGCGCCTCGAGGAGCGCGATCCCCGGATCGCCGGGCGCGTGGAGCCAGCACGCCGTCTCCCGGTACCGGGTGCCGACGAGGTGGCGCGGGGAGTTGAGGATCGTCTTCTCGGGCCCGCCTCCGGCACCCGTCACGATGCGGACGTGCAGGACCTCGACGGGCGGATCGCCGGCGCCGCGCGTGCTCATCGCCGGCGGAACGCGTCGATCCCGCGCGCGAGGCGGGCGAGGGCGTCGGCGAGCGTCGCCGCGGGGACGCCGCACGAGACGCGGATGTGCCCGGGCAGGCCGAAGAACTCGCCCGGGACGACGTCGACCTGGTGCTCGCGCGCGAGGAACTCGGCCAGCGCGAGCGTGTCCTCGACGCCCTCGATCCTCGGGAAGGCGATGATGCCGAACTCCGGGACCGTGCTCGCGACCCCGGGCGTCCCGCGCAGCCAGCGCTCCCAGATCGGCCGGCTCTCGCGCTCGATCGTCCGCAGGGGCGAGAGGAGCTCGGGCAAGCGGTCGAGCGCGAGGCGCGCCGCGCGCATCGTGGCGGTCGGGGGGTCGACGTAGCCGAGGTAGGCCATGTCGACGAGGTGGGGGCGCTCCGCCGCGAGCCCCTCGCCGAGGAGGATCCAGCCGATCCGCAGGGCGCCGAGGCCGTACGCCTTCGTCAGGCTGCCGATCGAGATCCCGTTCGGGGCGAGCTCGAAGGCGTGGACCCGGCGCGCGTTCGGGACGTACTCCATGTACACCTCGCAGGAGACGAGGCAGCCGCCCGCGCGCTCCGCCTCCCGCGCGATCGCGACCATCCGGTCCCGTTCGAGCAGCGCCCCGGTCGGGTTGTGGAGGTTCGCGAGGAAGACGTGGCCGGGCGCCGCTCCTCCGCTCCCGGGCCGCGCGAGCAGCGCGCCGACCTCGCCGGGGTCGACCTGCCAGCCGTCCTCCGGCCGCCGGCGCAGGGGCCGGAGATCGGCCCCGAAGTACATCGGGAGAGCGCGGAACGGCTCGTACGAGGGGACGTCGGCGACCACCCGGACGCCGGGCCGGAAGAAGCGCATGGCCGCGAGGTGCATCCCGCCCGTGGCTCCGAGCGCGACGAGGACGCGGGAGGGGTCGACGCCGAAGAGCTCGGCGAGGCGCGCCTCGAGCGCGGGGAGGGCTTCCCGCGAGGGATGTCCGATGTCGAGGGGGCCGAGCGCGTCGAGGAAGGCCGGGTCTGCGAGCGGCATCCCCGACTGGGTCAGCGTGAACGCGGAGCGCACGGCGCTCTGGTGCGCCCAGACCATGTAGGGGAACTGGAGCCGTTCGACCGAACTCACGGGGAAGAGTTTCCACATCCCGCGCGCCGCTCGCACCCATTTTTCGTTCTTCGGCGTTGCGGAGCGTGTGGATCGAGGGGTCGGGCACCGCTAGGATCCGACCGGCGCCGCGCTCGCGAGTTGCGAGCGACGTCGGCGCACCCCGAGGGGATCGACACACCATGAAGCTCCACGAATTCGCCCTGTACGCCCTGTTCTTCCTCGCTTCCGCAGACGCCGCGCGCGCGCAGAGTCCGGCTCCGGAAGCGACGAAAGCACCGACCTCCTACGTGCGTGCGAAGGAAGGCGGCGCGAAGTTGCGCAACGTGTTCGACGTGAAGGGCGAGACCGTGCTCGACGCGCCCTCCGGAACGTTGTTCGCCGTCTACTCCGAGCGCGCGGGCTGGCTCGAGGTCGAGCCCGCGACGGGCATGAAGGTCTGGATCCACGGATCCTTCCTGAAGAAGACGACGACGCCCGGCGTCGCCGAGATCACCGCGAACAGCGTGCGCATGCGGCCGCTGCCGACCAGCGACGAGAAGAGCTTTCCCCTGCCGATGAAGCTCGACAAGGGCGAGCGCGTGCGCATCATCGCGCGCGCCGACGCGCAGAAGCCGCTCGCCGAGGACTGGATCCAGGTCTGGTCGCCCGCCGGAGCGCGCGCGTACGTCGCGTCCGCGGAAGTGACGCCGCTCGCCGCGGGCGAGGACGCGCGCAAGCTGTGGGGCGCCGCGGTCGCGACGTCGCAATCGGACAAGCTCGTCGTCGAGCTCGGGGCCGACAACGGCGCCGGCAAGGCGTCCGCGGCCGGCACCGTCGCCGCGACGGAAGCCGCGGCGAAGAAGGCCGAGCCGAAGGCGCACCCGGCCGTCGACAAGCTCGCGAACGCCGAGAAGCTGATGACCGCCGCGCGCGCCGCCGAGAACCCCGACTTCGGCCCCGCGAAGAGCGCCTACCAGGCCGTGATCGCGGAGGCCCCGACGGGCGCCTCGGCGAGCACGGCGCAGCTGCGCCTCGACGAGATCGGGATCCGCGAGGAGATCCAGCGCCTCAAGGTCGAGAAGACGAACTTCGAGAAGGAGCGCGTGGAGAAGCTCGCCGCAGCGGAAGCGAAGCTCCGCGAGGTGAACAAGCGCCACGATCCGCTGTGGGGCCGGTTCCAGGCCCGCGGCTGGCTCGCGAGCGAAGTGAAGCCGGGCGAGCTGCCGCGCTACGTCCTCCGCTGGGGCGGCCAGGACGTCGCGGACGTCGTGTGCGGGAGCGAGCGGTACAACCTCGCGCAGTACGTCGGGTACGAGATCGGCGTCGTCGGCGTCACGCAGCGCGCGGCGGTGCCCGGAACCGCGGACGTGCCCGGGACTCCCGCGCGGATCGACGCGACGCGCATCGAAGTGATCAGCGCGCACCTCGGAGGGTAGCGGCGGAAGGTCCGCGTGAAAGCCGAGCGCGGAGCGTCGCGGGAGCGCCTGCCGTGGTGGCGCAGGCTCGCCGAGGGCGTGCGCCGGATCTTCGCGGCCGGATCGAAGCGCTACCTCTGCGACTCGTGCAAGTGGGACTACGGGAACGCGTGCACGCGCCCCGAGCGGCCGAACGCGCTGGTCTGCCCCGACTACAAGCGGAAGTAGGGGGCGGATGAACCCCTCCGGCGAAGAGCGCTGGAAGCGGAAGCAGGAGCACTACCAGGATCCGGAAGTCGTCGCGAGCTACGACGCGCTGCGCTTCACCGGCCTGCACCAGCGCCGCTCGACGCGACGGAAGTGGAATGCGATCCGCCGGACTCTCGGGGCGGAGCTCGAGCGCGCGCGCGTCGTGCTCGACGTGCCGTGCGGCAACGGGCGCTTCACGCCGTTCCTGCTCGAAGCGGGGAAGCGCGTCGTCGACGCGGATCTCTCCGCCCCGATGCTCGCCGCGGCGCGCGAGCGCGGCGGCGGGAGGACGTCGCCGGTGCGCTGCGACGCTGAGCACCTGCCGTTCGCGGACGACGCCTTCGACCTCGTGCTCTCGATCCGCTTCCTCTTCCACGTCCCGCGCGCGCGCCGACCGGCGGTGCTGCGCGAGCTCGCGCGCGTGTCGAGGAACCGCGTCGTCGTCGACGTGAGGCACCGGTACTCCCTGGCGACCTGGACGAAGCGGCTGCGGGCGCGCCTCTCGTCGCGGACGATGCCGACGCCGCGCGCGAGCCTGCGCGAGATCGCCGACGATCTCCGCGCGGCCGGCCTCGTGCTCGAGAAGCGCGTCTGGCTCGCGCCGCTCTTCAGCGAGAAGATGCTGCTCTTCTGCGTGAAGCGCCGGGCGCCTACGGGCTGAGCTTCCCCGTCATCGGCTCGAGGATCTCGCGCCGCAGCGCGAGCAGCCGGTCCTCGGCGATCGCCGCGCGGATCCGTTCGAGCAGGCGGTGGAAGAAGCGCAGGTTGTGCAGCGTGAGCAGCATCGCGCCGAGCATCTCGCCGCTCGCGCACAGGTGGCGCAGCGTCCCCTTCCCGAAGCGCTCGCAGGCCGTGCAATCGCAGGCGGGATCGAGGGGGGAAGGGTCGTCCTTCCAGCCCGTGTTGCGCAGGTTGACGGTCCCTTGGCTCGTGAACGCCGAGTGCGTGCGCCCGTGGCGCGTCGGCGTCACGCAGTCGAACAGATCGAGCCCGCTCTCGATCGCGTCGAAGAAATCGGCCGGCGTCCCGACGCCCATCAGGTAGCGGGGCCGGTCCTGCGGCAGGAGCGGCGCGCTCGCGGCGACCGCCGCGCGCACGTGCTCGCGCTCCTCGCCGACGCTGACGCCGCCGATCGCGTACCCGACGAGATCGTGCGCGAGCGCGCTCTCCGCGGAAGCGCGGCGCAGATCCTCGAAGACGCCGCCTTGCACGATGCCGAAGAGGGCCTGGCCGCTCGCCGCGCCGCCGTGGCTCTCGTGCCGCGCGACGCAGCGCGCGAGCCAGACGCGCGTCCGCTCGGTCGCCGCTTCCACCGCGGCGCGGTCGGTCGGGTCGGCGGGGCAGTGGTCGAACGCCATCGCGACGTCGGCGCCGAGGCGCCGCTGGAGATCGACGACGCTCTCCGGAGTCAGGCGCACGGCGGCCCCGTCGACCACGGAACGCAACGTCACGCCGTCGTCGTCGACGCGCGCGAGGTGCGCGAGGCTGAACACCTGGTAGCCGCCCGAGTCGGTCAGGATCGGGCCGTCCCAACCCATCAGCCGGTGCAGGCCGCCGAGCCTCGCGACGGTCTCCTCGCCGGGCCGCAGGTGCAGGTGGTACGCGTTCGCGAGGATCATCCGCGCGCCCGCGGCGAAAAGGTCCCGCGGGAGCACGCCCTTGACCGTCCCGCGCGTGCCGACCGGCATGAACGCCGGCGTCTCGACCTCGCCGTGCGGCGTCGAGAAGACGGCCGTGCGCGCTCCGCACTCGTTCGAGCGCGCGACGACGCGGAATCCGAAGGGGGCGGGCGTCAGAACAGGGTCCCGGTCGCGTCGGCGAGCTTCTTCGGGTCGACCCCGATCGCGCGGCAGCCGTCGCGCGTGATCAGACGGCCGCGCGACGTCTTCTGGACGAAGCCGGAGCGCAAGAGGTGCGGCTCGAACACCTCCTCGATCGTGTCCTCCGCCTCGCCGACCGCGGCGGCGATCGTCTTCAGCCCGGACGGGTTGCCGGCGCTCTGCGCGAGCACGCGCAGGATCCGGCGATCGAGCTCCTCGAGCCCGTTCTCGTCGACACCCATGCGGTGGAGCGCGTCCCGTGCGAGCGCCTCGTCGATCCGCGTCCTCCCGTCGAACTGCGCCAGGTCGCGCGCCCGGCGCAGGAACCGGTTCGCGATACGCGGCGTGCCGCGCGCGCGTTCGGCGATCAGGCGGCTCGCCGCGGGATCGATCTCGACCGACAGGATCCCGGCCGACCGCGCGACGATCTTCTCGAGATCGGCCGGCGGGTAGGGCTCGAGGCGCTCCGCGATGCCGAAGCGCGCGCGGAAGGGGCTCGAGAGCAGGCCTTCGCGCGTCGTCGCCCCGACGAGCGTGAAGCGCGCGAGCGAGAGCGGCAGCACGCGCGCGTGGGGGCCCTGGTCGAGCGTGAAGTCGACCTTGAAGTCCTCCATCGCCGAGTACAGGTACTCCTCGACACCGGGCGGGACGCGGTGGACCTCGTCGATGAAGAGGACGTCGCCCGTCTCGAGCTGCGTCAGGATCCCGACGAGATCGCGCGGCCGTTCGAGAGCCGGACCGCTCGTGCCCACGAGGCGCGTCCCCATCTCGCGCGCGAGGATCCGCGCGAGCGACGTCTTGCCGAGCCCCGGCGGACCGGAGAAGAGGACGTGCTCGAGCGACTCCTTGCGCGCGAGCGCGGCGCTGATCGCGATCCGCAGATTCGAGAGCACGCGCGTCTGTCCGACGAACTCCTCGAAGCGCTGCGGGCGCAGCGTGCTCTCGAACTCGACTTCCGGTTCGCCGCTCGCGGGAGCGTGGAGCTCGGCTCCCGCCGCGACGGAGCGGAGGTCGGGATCGAAGACGCGTTCGTCCATGCGCGGGAGCGAGGATAGCCGGCTCGCGAGCCGGATCGAGCCGCGAGCCGGAAGTGCGGCTCGTGCGGGAGCGCACGCGGGGTGCGGGTCCGGGCCGCGCGCAGGCCCCGCGGCGCCCGAGTGCACTCCGGAACCGCCTCCCCCGGATCCGCAGGTAACCTCCTGTCGCTCAAGGTGTAAGGGTGGCTTCCCGAACAGGGTCGTCCCCGGCCCGCACGCCGGGCATGACCCTTGAGGGATCCACGCTCGAGATCGGGTTCCCGGTGGTTCCGCGCGTCCGGACGAACGACGCCCCGCGCTGGCCATCAGGCCCTGATCCTGGCAATCTAGCGGCCCCATCCCTCGGCAAGGCTCGTTCCGTGGACTCGACGCGTCCGCGCAGCGCGCCTGCGCCGTTTTCCTGAGTGCATCCGAGTCTCTCGCAGGTCTGGTAACGATGAACAACTCCCGGCTGGTTCTGGTCTCTTTGGGTGTGACCGCCGTGATCCTTTCCGCGTGCAGCGGGGGGATGGGCAACTCCGACGGCGGGGGCTCGCACTCCGGGATGGATCTCGTCCAGGTGAGCAACGGCTTCGGCCAGATGCTCCCGCACACCGTGTTCCGGCTCGACGCGAACGGGAATCCGACGACGATCGCGATCCCGATCCGCACGACCGACGACCTGATCAACAACGTGACCCCGCTGAACCCCGTGCGGCCCGTCACGCAGTACCCGACCACGCCGATCCTCCCGAGCGGCCTCCCGGGGAATCACTTCATGTACGCGCAGTTCGACCACGACGTCGACATCGCGAGCATCCTCGACAGCTCGGTCTCGGCGCAGTCCGGCGGCGGGCTCACGGGGACGATCACGCTCGTCGCGCTCGATCCGACATCGGGTCAATCCGAGGCGATTCCGGTCCGCGTGTTCGTCAACGGCTTCACCTACGCGGGGACGCCGACGGCCGACGATCCCGACCACCTCCCGCTCCAGCACTGGGTCGACCTGAACGAGACCACCGGCCAGCCGGAGGCCCTCGACGTCGAGGGCGCGTTCCCGGGCGCCGGCTTCCCCGGCACCGCCGGCTACGAGTTCAGCGGTTCGAGCAGCCTGATCTCCCCGCGCACGGTCGTCTTCGTCGCCGACAGCAACGCCGATCTCACGCAAGTCGAGATGTTCCCGGCGGCGCGCACGATCAAGATGCGGATCAGCACCTCGGTGCGTTCGACAGGTGGCGCCTTCCTCACGCGGCAGGCTCTGGCCGCGTCGACGGTCGGTCCGGACAACCTGCGCCCCGAAGTCGCGACCGCGCCGCCGCCGCTGAACACGCCCGTGATCAATCCGGGCAACGGCCAACAGGACGTCGACCCGCTGACGTCGATCCGCATCGAGTTCACCGAGCCGCTGCAGCCGCTGACCCTCGGCGCGTTCCCGATCGGCCAGCCGCCGCCGACCTCCTCGGTCACGATCTCCTTCGGACCGCCGGCGGCTCCGATCGTCGTGCCGTTCACGATCCTGCCCGCCAGCGTGTTCGACCTCTCGACGTACGACCTGACCCCGGCCTTCAACTTCCCGGGCGAGGGTCCGGACGAGTTCCAGTGCGGCGTGTTCAATGCGGTCACCGTCACGGTCGACTCGAACCGCTTCCAGGACCTGTCGGCGACGCCGAACACGAACCTCGTCGGCGCGACCACGGGATTCACGACGGGCGAAGGCCCCGGCCTCGTCAACGCGCCGGTCACGCCCGACACGATCTACGTCGGACGCGCGGGCGCGATCCCGGGACTCTCCGTCATCGACCTGAACGGCTTCGGCCAGGGCACGGGCAACCCGACGTTCGACGCGGCGCACCCGGCCCAGGGGAACACGAACTTCCCGAACAACCCGAACCTGAGCATCCAGGGCGCGACGATGCGTCCGCCGCTCGAAGCCGGACGCTGCACGATCAACGGCGGCTCGGCGGGCGTGTACACGCTCGCGATGGACAGCGTGCTGAACGACCTCCTCGTGCGGCCGCCGCTCGTGACGTCGGTCGGCGACACGATGATCGGTCACCCGCTCGACAGCTCGTTCAACAACGGACCCGCGCCGTTCGGCTGCCAGGCCGGCGGCGGCAACTTGTGCGCGTTCGACGGACAGAAGCTGATCAACCCGACCCCGAACGGGAACTCGATGATCCCGACCGGCACCGGACAGGTGAACGGAGCGATCAGCCCCGGCGCCGAGAACCTGATGGCGTGGGGTGCGCACCCGAACCCGCCGACGCTCGTGTTCCCGCCGCTCTGCATCTCGCCCTACATCGGCGGGCAAGAGCCGACGTCGGTCGACAGCGGATTCGTCCAGCCCCCGGCGATGGGTGCCGGCCTCGTCAACCTGCTCGGACCGGGCGATCCCTTCGGGGAGCCGCTCGCGCACCCGCCGATCCCGCCGTCGGGCCTCCTGACGCCGGAGCAGAACACCTACTTCATCGGGCCATCGATGCCGGCGTCGCTGACGATCTTCTGCCAGCCGTACATGATGCGGCAGCAGATCGGCAATTACCTCTACGTGATCGACCGCGGCCGCCGCGAGATCGTCGTCCTGAACTCGAACCGGATGTCGATCATCGACCGCATCCCGACCCAGGACCCGACGACGCTCGCGATGTCGCCGAACCTGAACCTCCTCGCCGTCGTCAATCAGACCGCGAACCTGGTCTCGTTCATCGACATCGACCCGCTGTCCTCGACCTTCCACCAGATCGTGCAGGAGACGATCGTCGGCGAACGGCCGCGCGGCATCGCGTGGGAGCCGGGCAACGAGGACATCCTCGTGTGCAACGAGCTGGAGAACACTGTGTCGATCCTCTCCGCCGCGTCCCTGACGACGCGCAAGGTCGTCCGCTCGCAGCTGAGCCAGCCGTTCGACGTCGCGATCACCCCGCGGCAGCAGGCCTGGGGATTCTTCCGGAACGTCTACTTCGGCTACATCGTGAACCGCAACGGCCGCGTGGCCGTGTTCGAATCGGGCCCGAACAGCGTCAACGGCTGGGGCTACGACGACATCATCGGGATCGTGCAGGCGACGTTCCTGAACCCGAAGGCGATCCAGCCCGACCACGTCGACCTGCGCTCGGCCGTGTGGATCGCGCACGAAGGCCCGATCGATCCGATCAACGGCACCTCCGGCCCGCTGGGCGTGCCGGCGGTGAGCAAGCTCGTGATCGAGAGCGGTTCGGTCGGCCAGCTGATCCTGAACTTCAACTCGATCCTGATCCCGCAGTTCCGCGACATGTTCTACGGCGTTCAGGTGTCGCTCGGCCCGCCGCAGCTCTCGGGCATCCCGGTGGACATCGCGTTCGACGACCTGCGGAACTGGACCGGTCTGCCGAACTACACGACGCCGTTCAGCGTGGGCGCTCCGCTCCCGATCAACGGCAAGCAGCTCGTGCGCGCCCACCCGTCGGTCGGGATCCACGCCACGAACTCGCCGCGCTACATGTTCCTGGCCATCCCGAACCCCTCGGTCGGCACCGGCGTCGTCGACGTCGTGCGCATCGACCAGAGCTTCGTGCGGACGGACACGAACGCGTTCGTCTCGGGCATCCAGTCGATCCCGGTCACGAACTGCCAGGTCGTCGCCGACTTCTTCAGGCAGTAGCAGCCGGATCGCGCATCGAAACGGCGCGCGCGAGGACGACCTCGCGCGCGTCTCCGTTTCACTGCAGGCACGACGCCGGCCGCCGCCATCGGGTAGAAAGAGGCGCATCGCGCACATGCCCGATCCCCGACGCGTCCGTGCCATGTTCGCGCGCATCGCGCCGCGCTACGACCTCCTGAATCGCGTCCTGTCGCTCGGGATCGATCGCAGCTGGCGACGCGCGCTCCTCCTCCGGAGCGGCCCGCTGCGGGACGTGCGCGCCGTGGACGTGTGCTGCGGCACCGGCGACGTGTCGCTGCTGCTCGCGCGGCGCGGTGCCCGCGTCGTCGGGGTCGATTTCACGGGGGAGATGCTCCTGCTCGCGGGGCGGAAGCGCGCGGACGGCGGGCCCGAGACGGCGGGGCGTGTCGCGTACCTCCAGGGCGACGCGACGGCGTTGCCGCTCGCGGACGCCTGCGCGGACCTCGTCACGATCGCCTTCGGGATCCGCAACGTCACGGACCGGCTCGCGGGGCTCGGCGAGATGGCGCGGGTCCTCAAGCCCGGCGGACGACTCGTCATCCTCGAGTTCGGCGCGCCGTCGCACCGCGCCGTCGCGGCGACCTACCGCCTCTACTTCCAGCGCGTCCTGCCGCGCGTCGGCGCGTGGCTCTCCGGCGACCGCGAGGCGTACAGCTACCTGCCGGAGAGCGTCGCCGCGTGGCCCGGGCCGGCCGAGTTCGAGCGCGAGATCGCGCAGGCGGGCTTCCAGGACTGCGGGCACGCACCGCTCCACGGTGGGATCGCCTATCTGCACTGGGGTACTGCGCGCGGGCGCGGCGGCGCGAGCGCGTGAGCGTCGCCGCGCGGAAGCCCGGCACGTCCTCGCGCGGGATCGCACTCGGCTACGTCGCGATGCTGCCGCTGCTCCTCGCCTACGAGGCCGGAGCGCGCGGGGGCATGCGCAACGTGGGAGAGATGCTCGTCTTCCTCCCGCTCGGCTCGGCGGCGAGCACCGCGCGACTCCCGATCGTCGTCGCCGTCGCGCTCGCGGCGCTCTGGAACCTCTTCCGCGCCGGGCTCGGACGCGGGGACGCGGGCCTCGTGCCGCGGATCTGGCGCATCCTCCTCGAGGGCGCGATCGCGGCGCTCCTGCTCGGCCCCGCGCTGCTCCTCGCGCTCGACCTCCTCGGCGTGCAGCCGCGGCCCGGCGAGCTCGCGTTCCCGCGCACGGGTGAGGCGCCGCCGCTGGCGGTCGGGGCGTTCCTCGCCGGAGGAGCCGCGTGGGAGGAGATCGTGTTCCGGATCGGCGTCCAGTCCCTCGTCTTCCTCGCGGCGCGGCACGCCCTCTCCTTCCTCACCGCGAGTCCGGGCGTTGCGCGCGCGGGCGCCGACGTCCTCTCGATCGCGGCCGGAGCCGCGGTGTTCGCGGCCTCGCACCTCGCGGTCTTCACGCAGGTCCTGGGGCCCGGCGGCGAGCGGTTCGCGCCCGCCGTCTTCACATGGCGGCTCCTCGCGGGCATGCTGCTCGGAGCGCTGTTCCGATGGCGGGGACCCGGCGTCGCCGCCTGGGCGCACGCCTTGTTCGACCTCTTCCTGGCGATCGGCGCGGGCCCCGACGTGTTCCTATGACGCGCTTCTTCCTCGGCATCACCGGCGCGAGCGGACACGCCTACGCCGAGGCGCTCCTGCGCGCTCTCGTCGCGGCCGGGCACGAAGTCGACGTCTCGGTCACCGAGGCGGGCGCGAAGGTGATGCGCCACGAGCTCGGGATCGACGCCGGCGCGCGCGGCGAGCGCCTCTCGGACGCGCTGCCGGGCTGGATCGGCGCGCAGGCGGCGCGCTCGGTCCAGGCCTTCGCCTCCGACGCGATCGACGCGCGGCCCTCGTCCGGCACGGCACTCCACGGCGGCGCCGTGCTGTGCCCGTGCAGCATGGGGACGCTCGCGCGCGTGTCCGCCGGGTTCAGCTCGAATCTCGTCGAGCGCGCTGCCGACGTCGCGCTGAAGGAGGGCCGGAAGCTCGTGCTCGTGCCGCGCGAGACGCCGCTCGGCGCGATCCACCTCGAGAACATGCTCCGCCTGGCGCGCCTCGGCGCCGTGATCCTGCCCGCGATGCCGGGCTTCTACCACCGGCCGCGCACCGTCGAGGACCTCGTGAGCCACGTCGTCGGCAAGGTGCTCGACCGCCTCGGCGTCGAGCACTCCGTCAGCCGGCGCTGGGAGGGGACGGCGCCGTTCCCGGAGGACCCCGGCACGTGACGACGCTCCGCGAGTACCTCTCGCTCGTCCGGTTCAGCCACTCGGTGTTCGCACTGCCGTTCGCGCTGTGCGGCGCGTGGCTCGCGAGCGGCGGCGTCCCGCCGCCCCGCGCCCTCGTGCTCGTCGTCGGGTGCGCGGTCGCCGCGCGGACGGCGGCGATGGCCTTCAACCGCCTCGTCGACCGCGGCATCGACGCGCGCAACCCGCGCACGCGCGCGCGGGAGCTCCCGACCGGCCGCGTCTCGGCGGCCGCGGCCGCGGCGCTCGTCGCTCTCGCCTCCCTCGCGTTCGTCGTCCTCGCCTTCGCGCTGAATCGCCTCGCGGGGATGCTCTCGGTACCGGTGCTCGCCGTGCTCCTCTTGTACAGCTACGTGAAGCGCTTCAGCTCGAGCGCGCACTTCGTCCTGGGCCTCTCCCTCGCGCTCGCGCCGCTCGGCGCGTGGATCGCGGTGCGCGGCTCCTTCGGCGGCGGGGGAACCCCTTCGGTGCTGTGGCTCGCCGGCGCCGTGCTGACCTGGGTCGCGGGGTTCGACCTGATCTACGCGTGCCAGGACGTCGAGTTCGACCGCAGCGACGGACTCCACTCGATCCCCGCTCGACTGGGAGTGGCGCGCGCGCTCCGCATCTCGTCGCTCCTCCACGCGGTCACGATCGCCTGCCTCGTCCTCGTCGGCATCGAAGCGCGCCTCTCGTTCATCTGGTGGGGTGCGGTCGTCGTCGCCGCGGCGCTGCTCGTCTGGGAGCACAGCCTCGTCTCGAAGGACGACCTCTCGCGCGTCGACGCGGCGTTCTTCACGCTGAACGGCTGGGTGAGCGTCCTCCTGTTCGTCGGGCTCGCGCTCGACCGCGGCGTCCTCGGAGGAGCGCGCTGATGGCCGCTCGCAAGGCCGCCGAACCGCCGCCGCCGGCGCAGCTCGCCGAGCTCGAGCGCGCGCTCGCGGGGACCGGACCGCTCGCGCGCGGCTACGTCGTCCGCGGCGAGGAGCGCTGGTTCCGCGACGCCGCTCTCGCGGCGATCGTCGAAGCCGCGGCGCGGCGCGGCCTCGACGTCGCTCGCCACGACGGCGCGGATCCGGATTTCGACGCCGGCGCGCTGCTCGCGGACCTCTCCGCGCCTTCGCTCTTCGCGCCCGCGCGCCTCCTCGTGGTCCGCGGCGCGGGAGCGCTCCTGAAGAAAGAGGGCAGCTCCGACGCGCCGTTCGCCTCGGCCGCGCTCGCGTTCCTGCGCGGGCGCGCGGTCGCCGGGGCGCTCGTGATCGAGGCCGAATCGCTGCGGGTCGACCACGCGGTCGCGAAGGCGGTCGTCGAGACCGGCGGGACCGTGCTCACGCTGCGTCCGCTGTACGACAGCCCGCCGCCGTGGGACCGCGACGCCGATCCCCGCAAGACCGAGCTCGTGCAGTGGATCCTCGCGCGCGCGCGAACGAAGTCCGTGCGGATCGACCCGAACGAAGCGGCGTACCTCGCCGCGGCGACGGGCAACGATCTCTCCGCGCTCGACGCGGCCCTCGCGAACGTCGCGCGCTCGGGCGGACAAGGCCTGAGGAACACGGTCGCCTGGAGCGGCGCGGGATCGCCGTTCCAGCTGGCGGAGGATCTCGTGCGCGGCGACGCGGGGGCGTCGATCGCGGGCGTCGAGGCGCTCTTCCGGTCGGGGATGCGCGAGAAGGACGGCTCGCGGGAGGTGAAACCCGAGGCGCTGCTCGCAGTTCTCTTCGGCACGCTGCGAGCGAAGCTCCGTCAGACGCTCGCGGCCGCGCGCGCCGACGCGGCCGGGACGCGCCTCGAGCTCGCGATGGCTCCGCGCATGCGCGAGGAGCTCGAAGCGCGCCGCGCGCTCCGGACCGCGGACGCGTGGGCGGCGATGCTGGAAGACCTCGCGGAGCTCGAGCGGCGCACGCGGACGAGCCGCACGGTGGACGCGAACGACCTCGCGCTCCTCGCGCTCCGTTGGCGCCGCGCGGAAGTCCGCAGGACGCGCGGGGTGCGCGCGTGATGCCGAGCACGGGGAAACCGGCCGGACGCGGAGTCCGCATCGCGCTCCTTCCGGCGCGCGTGCGCGACCAGATCGCGGCCGGCGAAGTGATCGAGCGCCCGGCCTCCGCGGTGAAGGAGCTCGTCGAGAACGCGATCGACGCGGGCGCTTCGAGGATCTCGATCGAGCTCGAGGAAGGCGGGACGAAGCTCGTCCGGATCACGGACGACGGCCACGGCATGCCGCGCGAGGACCTCGAGCTCGCGTTCGTCGCGCACGCGACGAGCAAGCTCTTCGACGTCGCCGATCTCGAGCACATCGCATCCCTCGGGTTCCGCGGCGAGGCGCTCGCGTCGATCGGGGCCGTCGCGCGGTGCGTGCTCTCCTCGCGCGAGCGCGGGCAGGAGACCGGCTGGCGGATCGAGGACGAAGGCGGTGCCGTCGGCGCGCCGATCGAGGCCGGCGGGCCCGTCGGGACGATCGTGGAGGTCCGTGAGCTCTTCTACAACGTCCCGGCGCGACGCCGTTTCCTCCGCCGCGGGACGACCGAGCTCGCGCGGTGCCTCGACGTGATCCAGCGGATCGCTCTCTCGCGCGACGGCACCGGGTTCGTCGCCACTCACGACGGGCGGCGCCTCTACGACGTCGAGCCGGCGATGGACCTGCGCGCGCGCGTGCGGCGCACGTTCGGCGCGGAGCTCGCCGAGAGCCTCGTCGAGGTCGAGGCGCGCGCCGGCGACCTCGAGCTCTCGGGGTTCGTCGCGCCGCCCCGGCTCGCGCGTTCGGACGCGAGCCGGCAGATGTGGTTCCTGAACGGCAGGCCGGTGCGCGACAAGGTGCTCCTGCGCGCGCTCAAGGAAGGGTACCGCGGACGGCTGTTCGAGAGCCGGCAGCCGGTCGCGTTCCTGCGCCTCGCGATGGATCCCGCGCGCGTGGACGTGAACGTCCATCCGACGAAGAGCGAGGTGCGCTTCCGCGACGAGCGCGCGATGTTCGGATTCCTCGTCGAGGCGCTGCGGCGCGCGGTCGCGCGCACGGACATGGCGACGCCGGCCGAGCGCCTGGTCGACCGCGCGATCGCCCGCGACTCCTTCCTGGCGCCGCGCGAGAACCCGATCCCGTTCGATCGCACGTACGTCGTCCGCGAGACGCCACAACCCGCGCCGCCCGCGCTCGGCTCCGTGGCGACGGCCGCACCCGCCGCATCCGTCGCGCCCACCGCAACGGGCCGCCTGATGCAGATCGCGCGCACGTACATCGTGCGCGAGATCGAGACGGGCTTCGAGATCGTCGATCAGCACGCACTCCACGAGCGCGTGACGTTCGAAGCGCTCCTCGCCGACTTGCGCGCGAGCCGGATGGAGACCCAGCGCCTGCTGGTCCCCGAGCTCGTCGAGGCGAGTCCGTCCGAGGTCGAGCTCGTCGCCGCGAACGCCGAGACGCTGGAAAAGATCGGGATCGACGTCTCGGCCTTTGGACCGACGACGATCGCCGTGAACGGCCTGCCGGCGCGGCTCGCGCGCCCGCGCGCGCCCGAGATCGTCAAGGAGGCGATCGCCGTGCTCGAGGACGCGCGGATGGGAGACCGGGATCCGAAGGCGGAGCGCGTGCTCGAGGAGATCCTGCACCGCGCCGCGTGCCGCTCGTCGGTGATGGCGGGCGACACGCTGTCCGAGGAGGAGATGCGCGCGCTGCTCGAGCGCGGCGCGACGCTCGAGTCCGACCAGACCTGCGTGCACGGCCGACCGACGCGCGTGCGCTTCACGCTCGCCGACCTCGAGCGCGCGTTCCTGCGCCGCTAGCGCGCCGGCGGAGGGTCGAAGTCCTTGGGCGCGAGATTCGCGCGCAGGTTGGCGGACGTCACGAAGAGATCCATCCCCGCGGGCACCGCGAACGCGGCGGGGGCGCGGCCCTCCGCGACCGAGTAGACGAAGATCTTGCGCGGCGTGCGGAAGCCCTGCGTGTCGACCGGCTCCTGCATCTCGACGAGTCTCGCGGTCGGCCGCAACACGGCGTCCGCGACGTCCTCCTCGACGAGCGCGAGCTCGACCCAACCCGACTTCGGATCGAAGCCGAGCGACGCGCGGAAGATTCCGGACGCCGGATTCGCTCCGAGCAGCCGGAAGTCGGGGCTGCGCACGCACAGCCACGAGAGCTCGCCCGCGCGCTTCGCGAGGCGCTGCGGGATGCTCGCCGGCGCGGCTTTCAGGACCTCGAGCGCCCCGATCCGCAGCGCGCGCGGATCGGTGAGCGCGACGAAATTCTGTCCGACGCCGCTCCACTCGTCGAGCTGACGGCGGTCCTCGGCGTACTCGCGGCCGACGCTCGTGAGCACGGTCTCCTGGCGCGCGTCGTCGTGCAGCCAGTCGCCGGCGGCGCCGCGCCCGACTTCCTTCTTGCCCGCGGTCGTGCGCACGCGCACGAGAGCGGGCTTCTTGAAGCGGTATCGCGCTTCGCCGACGTCGCTGCTCGCTCGATCTCCGCGGTAGCGGACGTCGAGCAGGAGCTCGAAGGAGTCGACGGGGACGCGCTGCGTGCCGGCGACGACGCTCGCGGCGCACACACGCTCCCAGGCCGCGCGGGCCTCGGGCGAGGCAGCCGCGGGGAGCTCGCCCGGCTTCAGCGTGCTCGCCGCGGGCGCGCCCGAAGAGGTCGTGCCCCCCGGGAGCGGCGGCGGCGCCTCCGGCGGCTTCTGCTGCGCGAGCGCGAGGAGCAGGAAGAGAGGGATCTGGAGCATGCCTGGGGTCGTCGCGCCAGCGTACGGAGGCCAGCCACGCGCTGCTAGACTCGGCGCATGCCCCTGGGAGGCCTCGCCTGCGGTTTCCTGATCGGTCCGACCGCGGCGGGGAAGAGCCGCCTCGCCCTCGGGATCGCGGCGCGGACCGGCGTCGAGCTCGTCTCCCTCGACTCGATGCAGGTCTACCGCGGCATGGACGTCGGCACGGCGAAACCCTCGCGCGCGGACCGGGAGCGGGCGCGCCACCACATGCTCGATCTCGTCCAGCCGAACGAGCGCTACGACGTGCGCAGGTACCTCGAGGAGGTCGCGCCGGTGCTCGACGACGTGCGCGCGCGCGGCGCGCGGGCTCTCTTCGTCGGCGGCACGGGGTTCTACCTCAAGGCGCTGCTCTCGGGGATCTTCGAGGGACCGCCCGTCGATCTCGCGCTACGCGCGCGCGTCGAGGCGCGCGTCCGCGAGATCGGGAGCGAGCGCGCGCACGGCGAGCTCTCGGGCGCGGATCCCTTGTCCGCCGCGCGGATCCACGCGAACGACACGAAGCGCCTCGTCCGCGCCCTCGAGGTGCTCGAGCAGACCGGGCGCCCGCTCTCCGCGTGGCAACGCGAGTGGGGCTGGCACGGCTCCGAGGCGTCACCGTCCGCGCCGGTCCCGATGATCGGCCTCGACATCGAGACGCCCGAGCTCGATCGGCGCATCGCGCGCCGGACGGAAGCGATGCTCGACGCGGGTTGGACGGAGGAAGCCGCGCGGATCCGGGAGACGACGGGATTCAGCCCGACGTCCGCGCAGGCCCTCGGCTACGGCGAGGCGCTGCTCCTCCACGACGGGAGCCTCGACCGGACGCAGGCAGCCCAGGCGATCGCGCAGGCGACGCGGCGGTTCGCGCGGCGGCAGCGCACGTGGTACCGCAAGTTCCCGGACGTCGTGTGGCTCGCGTGCGCCACGGAAAGCGACGCGGACGCCGGCTCGATGGTCGAGGCCGCCGTCCGCGCGTTGAAGCTCTGAAGCTCGCTCGTGTGCCTAGTGGCGCCAGTCGTCTCCGTGGTTCTCGGGGAACCCGAGCGCGTCGTGCAGGAAGCTCTCGTTGATCTGGCCGATCGGGCGGACGGTGGTGCCCACGCCCTGCATGAACTCGTCGCCGCCGCCGTCCTCGAACGTCCCGATGATCGAGTCGACCGGCAGGGGGAAGAAGGTCGGCGAGAGCGCGAGGGTCGCGGCGCCGAAGACGAGACCTTCGACGTGGATGTACTGCCACGGTGCCGGCAGGAGGCTGTGCGGAGGCCGCGGCTCGTACACGGTCGGATCGTCGGCCTCGAACGGGTTGTCCGGGTTGTGGTTGAAGAAGTGACGGCGCAGCGTCATCTCGATCGACTTCTTCTTCCGCCACTGGAAGTCGCGGTAGCTCCCGTCGTTCTCGGCGTCGTACGTCAGGAAGGCCCTGGACATGCTCGGCCCGACGTAGTACCCGGTCCAGTGGTCGCGCTGGTGCTCCGCCTGCGACTGGCACGCGGAGAGGCCGAGCACCGCCGCGGCAGCGGCGCAAACGGGGAGATGGATTCTCATGGAAGGCTGGTTCGCAACGTGGAGGGGGGGAGCCGGAGACTCGAGAAGTGCCTCCGGAAGGCGGGCGAGTTTCCCCGCCGCCGGTCGGGAAGTAAAGCCCCGGTCGGAAATCGGCTGTTGGACTACCCCCGGGGCCTCGCAAGTAACCTCGTGACGACCGCGTGACCGCCCCCTTTCAGCGTGTCGGGCAGCGTGTCGGGCAGCGCGTCGGGCTCTTCGGCGGCTCGTTCGATCCGGTCCACGCGGGCCACCTCCACGCCGCCCGCGCGGCCCTGGACGCCTTCGCGCTCGACCGGGTCGTCTTCGTCCCGGCGCGGCTCCCGCCGCACAAGCCCGGGCGGAGGCTCGCCTCGGGGGCCGATCGCCTGGCGATGCTCCACCTCGCGGTCCAGGGCGAGCCGCGCTTCCTCGTCGACGACCTCGAGCTCGGCCGCGCCGGACCGTCCTTCACGATCGACACCGTGCGCGCGCTGCCGGCGCGCGTCGGCGAGCGCGACGACGTCCCGATCTACTTGATCCTCGGCAGCGACAACGTGGAGGGACTCGCGACGTGGCGCGACGCCGCGGAGCTGCTCGCGCGCGTGCAGCCGGTGATCGTCCACCGCGAAGGCGAGCCGCGGACGGCGATCGAGGCTGTCGAACGCGCGCTCGGCCCCGAGGTCGCCGCGAAGCTGCGCGCCGGATACCTGCGCCTGCCGCCGGTCCCGGTCTCGTCGACCGGCATCCGCGCGCGGATCGCGGGTGCTTCCGGCGCCGACGCGGAGCTCGAGCTCGATCCCGCGGTCCTCGCGTACATCAAGCGCCACGGACTCTACGGGGCGGGGAGTTGAACGGGGTCGGCTTCGCGCTCGGGGCCCTCGCGAGCGCCGCGACCGCGCTCGCGCTCGCGCGGGTCGCCTCGCGCGTGGGCCTCGCGGACGATCCGAGCGCGGCACCGCATCGCAAGCTCCAGGACCGGCCCGTGCCCGCGATCGGCGGTCCCGCGATCCTCGTCGGCCTCCTCGCCATCGAATGCGCGGGCGGCTCACCGGTCGGAGGAGCAGGACCCTGGTTCGCTCTCGTCCTCGCGTTCACGCTCGGGGTCGCGGACGACCGGACGCGCGGCGGTCTCCCGCCGATCGCGCTCCTCCTCGGGCAGGCGATCGTCGCGACCGCTCTCGTCGCGTCGGGATGGAGGCTCTGCGCCGGAGATCCGAACCCCGCGCTCGTCGCGAGCCTCGCCGCAGTCGTCGTCACCCTGAACGCCGTGAACACGTTCGACAACGCGGACGGAGCCGCGACGTCGGTGGGCATCCTCGGCCTCGCCGTCGGGCCGGCGGCGCTCGCGGGTCCGCTCGTCGGCTTCCTGCCGTTCAACCTGTGCAGTGCGGCTCCCGGCCGGCGCGGCGTGCCGATCGCGTACCTCGGGAACTCCGGAAGCCATCTCCTCGGCGTCCTCCTCGTCCTCGATCCGGTCGCGCGGTTCGCCCTGCTCGTGCCTCTGCTCGATCTCGCGCGCGTCGCGTTCGTCCGCCTCGCGGCGGGCACGCGCCCCTGGGTGGGAGACCGCAGGCACCTCGCGCACCGCATGCAGCGGGCGGGCCTCGCTCCGGCTCTCGTCGCGGCGATTCTCGTCGCGATCGCAGCGCCCGCGGTGATCACCGCCGCCGCCGCACGGGACGGCGGGCTCGTCGTCGGGCTCGGCGTGCTGGCGTCGACGCTCCTCTTTGCGCTCGCGGTTCGATTCACGCCCTCCGTCGATTGAGGCGCGCTCGAGGCTTGCTCCTCGGCGAACGCGGCCCGATAATCCCCGCCCCGACGTCCACGGCCGCGCGTCGTGGAGAGCCTGGGCGGACCCTTTGACCTACCCCCTGACCGCCCTGATCTCCGACCTGCACGCGAACATCCCGGCGCTCGAGACGGCGCTCGCGGACGCGCGGGCCCGCGGGGCCCGCCGGTACGTCTGCCTCGGCGACGTCGTCGGGTACGGCGCGAACCCGCGGGAGTGCCTCGACATCGTGATGAGCCTGTGCTCGAGCGAGCCCAGCGACCCCGCGGCGGCGCCCGGCGACGCGCCGCTCGAGCCGGGGCTCTGCCTCCTCGGCAACCACGAGTACGCGCTCCTGCACTCGGCCGAGGACTTCAATCCGAAGGCGCGCTCGGCGATCGAATGGACGCGCGAGACGCTGAACGACGCGTCCGAGCGCGAGGCCGGGTATCGCCACTGGGAGTTCCTCGACTCGCTCTCGCCGATCGCGCGCGACGAGGTCGCGCTCTTCGTCCACGGGTCGCCACGCGACCCGGTGCGCGAGTACCTCCTGCCGCGGGACGCGCGTAACCGCGAGAAGATGCAGGACAACTTCGCGCGCATGGATCGCGACGTCTGCTTCGTCGGCCACAGCCACGTGCCCGCGATCTACTTCGAGGACGGCCGTCTCCTGCGTCCGCGCGGGACCGAGGAGCCGCAATCGCTCGAGCTCGGCACGGGAGCCCGCGCGATCGTCAACGTCGGCTCGGTGGGCCAGCCGCGCGACGGCGACCCGCGCCTCTCCTACGCGCTGTTCGACGGCGCGAACGTCACGTTCGTGCGCCTCGAGTACGACACGTCCGCCGCCGCAGCGGCGATCCGCGCGGTGCCCGCGCTCCCCGTGTTCCTGGCCGAACGACTCGCGATCGGGAGGTGATCGTTGGACAAGCGTCTCCCGCTCGCCCTGGCGATCTGTCTCCTCATCCTCCTCGGATGGAACCTGCTTTTCCCGGCGCCCCGCGCGCCGGCGCCGGCGAGCGTCGCGCCGGCGACGACGCCGCTCGCCGCAGCCGCGGATCCCGCGTCGGCGGCGGCGCCTTCCGCCCCCAAGGCGCCGGTCGCGGACGCGCGCGGTCCGCAGATCGCCGGCGCCGACGAGCCGGATCTCGTCCTCACGGTCGGCGAGCCTCCCCACCACGGCGCGTTCCGCGCCGTCTTCTCGAACCGCGGCGGCGCGCTGACGGAGCTGCGGACGGGGACGGCGTTCGACCAGGTCGGGCTCAAGGACGCGGAGATGCGCGATCCGGAGCACTGGGCGCGACTCCTCGTCCCGGTCGACGTCGGAACGGGGACGCCAACGTCGTCGATGCTCCTGCGCACGTCGCCTTCGAGCGAGGGTCTCGCGCGCGAGCCGCTCGAGCGCGCGCTCTGGGCGCGGCGGCTCCTCGGGACGGCCGAAGCGCCGGAAGGCGTCGAGTTCACGCTCGCCCAGGGAACGGGCATCGTGTTCAGGAAACGGTTCCTCTTCCGTCCGGGCGAAGAGGTCCTCCACTTCGAGCTCGAGCTCGAGAACGCGGCGCTCGAAGCGAGCCCCGGAGTCCGCGAGTTCGTCTTCACGCCGGGCGCGTGCATCCCGGCGGAGGCCGCCGACAAGTGGACGCGGGAGCCGCAGGCGATCGCGTACTCGCGCGGCAAGGGCGACGCGACCGCGAACGCGGAGATCCAGCCGACCGACGAACGCGGGACGAAGATCGCGGGTCCGTTCCCGGTCGACGAGCCGCTCTCGTTCCTCGGCGTCTACAACAAGTACTTCGCCGTGCTCCTCCACGGCAGCGACGACACGTCGCGCGCCACGTTGATCGGCGCGAGCTGGCGCGGCCTGCGCGACGAAGCCTGGGCCCGCGCGCACCCGGAGCAGACCGCGTCGGCGTGGCGCCAGATCGTCGCGGACGCGCAGCTGCGCCTCGTCCTTCCTCCGCTCGGCGAGAAGCGCACGTTCCAGTACGACCTGTACGCCGGTCCGAAGGAGCGCTCGCGGCTCGAAGCGTCGTGGCCCGACCACTCGAAACTGATCGACAAGGATCTCGGGTTCTTCAGCGGGATCGCGTCGGTGCTCCTCGCGGTCCTCGGCTTCTTCGAGCGCCTCACCGGCAACTGGGGCGTCGCGATCATCCTGCTCACGATCAGCGTCCGCCTGCTGCTGTTCCCGGTGAACCGCAAGTCGCAGACGACGATGGCGCGCTACCAGAGCAAGATGAAGCGCCTCCAGCCGCGGATCGACGAGATCAAGAAGCGGTACGCGAAGGATCCGACCGCCCAGCGCCAGGAGCAGGCGAAACTGATGCAGGAGGAGGGCGCGTTCCCGCCGCTCGGCGGATGCCTGCCGATGTTCCTGCAGATCCCCGTCTTCATCGGCCTCTTCGCCGCGCTGCGCTCGAGCTTCGACCTGCGCCACGCGCCGTTCGGTCTCTGGATCCACGACCTCGCGGTGCCCGATCGCCTCCTCCGGATCGGGCTGCACCTGCCGCTGCTCGGCCCGATCGAGTACCTGAACCTCCTCCCGCTGCTGATGGTCGTGCTGTGGATCTGGCAGCAGAAGGGGATGCCGATGCCGGCCGACGAGCAGGCCGCGAAGATGCAGAAGATGATGATGTGGATGCCCGTGATGATGGGCTTCTTCCTCTACAACTACGCGGCTGGCCTCTCGCTCTACATGATCACGCAGTCGGGTCTCGGCATCATCGAGCAGAAGCTGATCAAGAAGATCTGGCCGCTCGACGACAAGGAGCGCCCGAAGAAGAAGAACGGCTTCATGGCGCGCTTGATGGAAGCGCAGCAGCAGCAGATGAAGCAGCGCGAACGCACCCGCAAGAAGCCGCGCGGCGAGTACTAGAGCGCCGCACGGATCGAGGCACGCATGTCGGGCTCCACGACGACGATCGCCGCGATCGCGTCGCCGCCCGGCGGAGGCGCTCGCGGGATTCTCCGCCTTTCGGGCTCGCGCGCGCGGGAGATCGTTCTCGCGACATGGGCCGGAGCTCTCCCGCTCGATCTCTCGACGCGCGGCGTCCACGTCGGGCGGTTCCGCGACGGGCGGGGCGAGCAGCCGCTGCTCCTCCTCTGGATGCCGGCTCCGCGCTCGTTCACGCGCGACGACGTCGCCGAGTTCCACCTCCCGGGGTCGCCTCCGCTGCTCGCCGCAGCGCTCGCGCGCCTCCTCGAGCTCGGAGCCGTCGCCGCGGCGCCCGGGGAATTCACCCGGCGCGCGTTCCTCTCGGGGAGGATCGACCTCTCGCGCGCCGAGGGCGTCCTCGCCCTCGTGACGGCGCGCACGGAGAGCGAGCGGCGCGCCGGTCTGGCGCTGCTCGCCGGCGGGCTCGCCGCCCGGATCGACCGCGTGCGCGACCGGGTCGAGGGCCTGCGCGCGCTCGTCGAAGCGAGCCTCGATTTCGACACCCGCGACACCGGGCACGTCCCCGACGAGGAGATCGAGTCCCGCGCCGTCGACGTCGCCGCAGCGCTCGCCGAGGCGGCGGCCTGGGAGATCGCGCGCGCCGGAGACCGCGGCGAGCCGCGGATCGTGCTCTCCGGGGCGCCGAACGCCGGCAAGAGCGCGCTCTTCAACCGTCTGGCCGGCTCCGAGGGCGCGATCGTGAGCCCCGCGGCCGGGACGACGCGCGACGTCCTCTCCGTCGAGCTCGACCTCGGCGGCCTCGCCTGCAGGCTCTTCGACACGGCCGGCATCGACGACGCGGCGACCCCGGACTCGATCGAGCACGCCGCCCAGGAGCTCGGCCGAGCCAGCCGGGAAGCCGCCGATCTCCACGCGTGGGTGCTCGACGCGTCCGCGCCGTTCGCGGAGAGCGACTTCCCGCCCGAGGCTGCCTCCGGGAGCCGCGTCCTCGTCGTCTGGAACAAGGTCGATCTCGCCGGGACGCCGCGGGAGCCGCCGGCCGCGGTCCGTGCCGGCCGCGACTGGGTGGCGACGAGTGCCGTATCAGGGGAGGGGATCGGGGCGCTGCGGGAGGCGCTCGCGCGCGCGCTGCGCGGTCCGGGCACCGGCAGCTCCCGCGAGCTCGCTCTGCGTCATCGCGTGGCGCTCGAGCGGGCCGTGGCGACGCTGCAGCGGGGCCTCGCCTCGTGGAAGGCGGGCGCCCCGCTCGAGATCTTCGCGCAGGAGCTGCGCGCCGCCACGGAGGCCCTGGACGAGATCACCGGCGCCACGACCGCCGAGGCGGTCCTCGACCGGATCTTCGCGCGCTTCTGTCTCGGCAAGTGAGCCCGCACCCGCTTCGGTCCATGCTTCGTTGACACACAACATCTAGGGTGTTCTCCTCATCGCGACGACTCGCGCGACATGAGGTGTCTACGCTGCAAGCAGGACAACGACCGAGTCGTCGACTCGCGTGCCTCGGCGGACGGCACGGTCATCCGCCGCCGCCGCGAGTGCCTGATGTGCTTCCTCCGCTACACGACGTACGAGCGCGTCGAGGACACCCCGCTCCGCGTCGTCAAGAAGAACGGGGAGCGCGTGCGCTTCGAGCGCGATCGCGTCCTCGCCGGCATGGTGCGCGCCTGCGAGAAGCTGCCCATTGCGAGCGAGGAGCTCGAGGCCGCCGCGGCGCGCGTCGAGGCGCGATGCCAGGAGGAATACGACCGCGAGGTCCAGAGCAGCGTCATCGGCGCCCTCGTGATGGAGGAGCTGCGCAAGCTCGACCAGGTCGCGTACGTGCGCTTCGCGAGCGTCTACCGCGAGTTCAAGGACGTCGCGCAGTTCCTGGACGAGCTGAAGCCGATCCTCGAATCCCGCGAGAAGAAAGCTTGAGGCGGGGTTGAGGATCCAGCGCATCCAGAAGCGCGACGGCCGCGAGGTGCCGTACGACCGCAAGAAGATCGAGGGCGCCGTCGTGCGCGCGGAGTCCGCGGTCGGCGAGCCGCGGTCCGGCTTCGCCGCCGAGATCGGCGATCTCGTCGAAGGCCTGCTCGAGCGCCGGTTCCCGGACCCCGCGCTCGCGATCCCCGGGATCGAGGACATCCAGGATCTCGTCGAGCGCGCGCTGGTCGAGATGGGCGCGACGCCGGTCGCCAAGGCCTACATCCTCTACCGCGAGAAGCGCGCGCAGATCCGGACCGCGCTGCTCGTGCGCGAACCGCCCGGCGACGCCCGCGGCGACGCGCGCCGGCGCCGCGGCGCGCCGCGCGTCGAGGCGCGGGACGGCGTCGGGGCCTGGAGCAAGGGCCGGATCGTCGCCGCGCTCATGAGCGAGGCCGATCTTTCGCGCGCGAGCGCGGAGGAAGTCGCCGCGCGCGTCGAGGCGCGCGTGTTCGCGAGCGGCTCGCGATCGATCTCGACTGCGCTCGTCCGCGAGCTCGTCGACAACGAGCTCGTCGAGCTCGGCTACGAAGGCGCGCTGCGCCGCCAGCGGCCGATCGGGATCCCGCGCCACGATCTCCGCCGCGCGCTGCTCCGTTCCGGCGGGGGCGACGCCGCGCGGCGCGACGTCGAGGAAGTCGTCGCGGGGGAGATCCTCTCGCGCTACGCGATCGAGGACCTCCTCCCTCCGTACGTCGCCGAGCGCGTGCGCGCGGGCGATCTCGACTTCGAGGACGTCTCGAGGCCGCACCTCCCGCTCGCCGCGTCGATCCCTCTCGACATCCTCGTCTCCGGCTCGCCCGGATCCGCGACGGCGTTCCGCCTGCTCCCCGAGATCGGTTCGCTCGCGCGGCGCGTCGCCCGATGCCTCGCGCTCGAGGGCGCGGAACCCTGGATCGCGGACCTCGCGCGCGAAGAGGGCGAGCTCGCCGGTTGGCTCGCCGGGCTCGGCGCCGTCGCGCAGGCGTCGGCGCGCGACGTCGAGCTCGTGCTGCGCGCCCCGCGACCCGCGGTGCTCGAGACGCTCTTCGGCGTCCTCGCGCGGCTCGAGCACGAGCTCGGGCGCGCCGCACTGCCGCGGATCGTCCTCGATCAGCCCGCGTGGTCGAAGGCCGGCGCCGCGACTCGACAGGCGGCGTCCGGCCTGCTGCGCGCCGGCGTCCTCGCGCCCTGCTGGAGCGCCGAGAACGAGCGCTACGCCGGGCCGGGTCTCGCGCGCAGCTCGAGCGAGCGCGGCGGGCGATCCCTCGGCGCCGCGGCGACGATCAACCTGCCGCGCCTCGCGCGGCGCGCGGGCGCGTGGCGCGAGGACGCCGTGTTCGAGGCGCTCGTCGAGCTCCTCGAGGTCGCGCTCGACGGGCTCGCGGCGCTGCGGGACTTCCAGCGCGAGGCCCGCGACGCGGCCGCGCCGCGGTCGCGCGCGAGCTTCGCCGTGAGCCCGGTGGGGCTGCGCGAGGCGCTCGCGATCCTCGGCGACGGCGATCTGCGCGAGGACCAGGCCGCGCGCCTCGTCGGGTTCCTCGTCGAGGCCTCGGAACGGCTCGCCGAGCCCCGCGGTCTCTCCGTCGCGCTGACGCCGCGCTTCGGCGAGCGTTCGGCCGCGCGCTTCACGCGCCTCGACGCCGCCCAGCTGCGCGTGCGGCAGTCGTGGCTCTTCGCCGAGCCCGACACGGGCGAAGCCGCGGACGCGCGCGCGTACGGGTGCGGGTTCGACGTGCCCGCCGGCGCGCCGCTGCTCGCCGCGCTCGGCGCGGTGTCGACCTGCGACCTCTTCCCCGCGCACGCGCTGCGGCAACTCGCGAGCGCTTCGAGCACCGACGCGCGCGACGAGAGCGCGCGCGCGATCGAATCGTGGGAGAACCTGCACCGCCTGCGCGGCCGTCCGCGCGGCGCCGCGCACGCGATCTACGCGCTCCCGCCTCTCTTCCGCGCCCACGTCGAGCCCGCGGCCGATCTCTTCGCGCCGTCGGCGCCCGTTTCCCCGGTTCCCCCCGTCCACGCCGAGACCTGATCCCAGCCCATGCGCCTGAAACGACTGGAACTCTTCGGCTTCAAGTCCTTCGCCGACCGCACCGTGTTCGAGTTCGGCGACCAGACCCTCACCGGGGTCGTCGGTCCGAACGGATGCGGAAAGAGCAACGTCGTCGACTCCGTGCGCTGGGTGCTCGGCGAGCAGCGCCCGACGTCCATGCGCGGCTCCGAGATGACCGACGTCATCTTCAAGGGCTCGACGTCGCGTCCCGCGCTCTCGGTGGCCGAGGTGACACTCGTCCTCGACAACGCGACCGGACGTCTGGACGGCCGCGGCGCGGAGGTCGCGATCACGCGGCGCGTCTTCACGAGCGGCGAGGGCGAGTACCTCCTCGACGGCGACGCCGTCCGGCTGAAGGACGTGCGCGAGATGCTGTTCGACACCGGCCTCGGGAGCCGCGGCTACTCGGTCCTCGAGCAGGGCCGCATCGACGCCGTGCTCTCCGCCAATCCGCTCGAACGCCGCCGCATCTTCGAGGAAGCCGCGGGGATCAGCCGCTACCGGCAGCGCAAGGTCGAGGCCGAGCTGCGCCTCTCGAAGGTCGGCGACGACATGGCCCGCCTCGACGACCTCCTCGGGGAGCTCGGCACGCGCGTGCGCTCGCTGAAGATCCAGGCCGGCAAGGCCGAGCGATTCGTCGCGGCGCGCGCGGAGTGGGCCGGCGAGAAGACGCGTCTCTACCGCCACCGCCTGTGGATGTCGGGCCGCGAGATCGCCGCGCTCGCGCAGGTCCTGCGCGAGACCGAGGCCACGTTCGGCCGCGCGCGCGCCGAGCGGGCGCGGCTCGAGGATCGCGCCGCCTCGCTGGAGAAGGAGCGGCAGACCCTCGTCGCCGAGATCGATCGCCAGAACGCCGAGGCGTCGCGCCTCGCCGGCGACGGCCGCGCACTCGACGAGCGCCGCGCGCACCTCTCGACGCGCGCGGCGGGGCTCGAGGGCGACGCGCGCGAGGAGACGACGCGCGCCGAACGCCTCGAGACGACGCTGGGCGAGCGCACGGCGGAGCGCGATCGCGTCGCGAGCGAGCTCCAGGAGCTCGGCGTCGTCGTCGCGAGCCTCGAAGCGTCCGCGGGAAGCCTCGCGACGGCGCTCGCCGAGGCGGAGCGCGTCGCCCAGGAGCGGCGCAGCGAGCAGGAGCGCGACCGGTCGCGGGCGCTCGCGCTGCTCGCGGACCTGAACCAGCTCGAGAACCGAACGAGGGCGCTCGCGGAGGCGAACGAGCTCGCGAGCGCGCGCGCGCAACGGGCGGAGGCGCGTCTCGCCGCGGCGATCGAGGCCCGCGCGGCGCTCGCCGCGGAGTCCGGCCAGTTCGAGGCCGAGGCCCGCGCGACCGAGCAGGCGCGCGTGCAGAGCGACGAGGCGCGGCGCGAGCTCGAACGCAATCTCGAGGAGGTCGCACGGGAAGCCCAGCGCCTCGACGCCGAGCGCGCTGCGGGCGACGTCGAGCGCGCCAAGCTCTCGTCGCGCATCGAATTCCTGCTCGACCGCGAGCGCGACCTCGAGGAGCTCTCGAAGGCCGCGCGCGCCGTCGTCGAGGGCGCCGGCACCGACACGGGGCCGTGCTCGCCGGAGGAGCTCCTCGGGCTCGTCGCCGACCACCTGCGCACGGACACGCGCCACGCGCGCGCCCTCGACGCGGCGCTCGCCGCGCGCGGCCGCGCTCTCGTCGCGCGCGATCTCGAGGCGGCCCGGCGTGTGTCGGCCTGGCTGAAGGCGCGCGAGAGCGGCCAGGTCGGTCTCCTGCTCGGAGCCGGGCTCGGCGCTCCTCCCGTGCGCGCGGGCGACGCCGACGTCGCGACGCCGCGGCTCCTCGACCGGATCCGCTGCACGCCGGGCTGCGAGCGCCTGGCCGAGATCCTCGTCGGCGACGTCCACGTCGCTCCGGACCTCGAGACGGCGCTCGCGCTCGCGCAAGCGCAGCCCGCGCGGCGCTTCGTGACGCTCGAAGGCGACCTCGCGGACGCCGCCGGGCTCCTCGCGGGGAGCCGGTCCCTGACGCAGGGCGCCGTCGGCCGCCGGTCGAGCGCCGCCGAGCTCGAGGGCGAGCTCGAGCGCCTCTCGGAATCCCTGCGCGCGCTCGACGCCGCGCGCTCGACGCTCGTGGATCGCAAGACGACGCTGGAGACCGAGCGCGGTTTCCTCGGCGTGCGCCACGAGGAAGCCGTCGCCGCCCGCGCCGACGCGGAGACCCGTCTCGCGACGGCGCGCGCGCGCCTCTCCGATCTCGATCTCGACCGCGCCGCGCTGGACTCCGAAGCCTCGGGAGCGCGCGCGGAAGTCGCCGGGATCGAGCGCGAGCTCGCCGTCGAGGAGACTCGGCGCGCGGAAGTCGCCGCGAAGCACGAGGACGCGCGGAAGAAGCTCGCGGAGCTCGAGCGCGAGGTCGGCGAACGCGAGTCCGCGCGCGAGCGCGCCAGCGTCGCCGCGGCCGAGGCGCGCGTCCAGGCGGTGCGCGGCCGCGAGCGCCTGTTCGGCCTCGAACGCCGCTCGGCGGACCTCGAATCCGTGCTCGAAGAGAATCGCGGCGAGCTCGAGCGCGCGCAGCGGCTCGCGCGCGAGTACGCGGAAGCGGCGCTCGCGGCGCGGGCCGAGATCGAGGAAGCCGCCGCGGCCAGCGCGCGCCTCCTCGAGGAGCGCGCCCTTGTCGACGAGCGCCTGCGCGAGCTGCGCGCGCGCGACGACGAGCAGCGCGAAGCGGTGCAGTCCGCGCGCGCGGGCGTCGAGGACCTCCAGCGCGAGCTCGACGCCGCGGCGAGCGCGCTCTCGGAGCGCCGTCTCGAGGAACAGCGGCTCGTGCTCACGCGGCAGGAGATCCTCCGCCGCGCCGCGGAGGAGCTGTCGCAGGACGAGACCGCCCTCGTCGCGGGCTTCGAGCCCGAGCCGGCGTTCGCCGGAGACGACGCGCCGCACCTGCTCGACGAGCTCGAGGTCCGCGTCGGCGAGCTCAAGGAGCGCCTCGAGAAGCTCGGACCGGTGAACATGGAGGCGATGACCGAGCTGACGGACGTCGGCGGTCGCCTCGAGTTCCTCCAGAAGCAGCGCGACGACCTGACGCGCGCCCGCGAGGCGCTCACGTCGACGCTGCGCACGATCGACGAGGAATCGAAGCGCCTCTTCCTCGAGACGTTCGAGGCCGTGCGCATCAACTTCCAGCGCATCTTCCGCCAGCTCTTCGGCGGCGGCCGCGCGGACGTCTCGCTCGAGGAGGGTGCGGACGTGCTCGACGCGGGCGTCGAGATCGTCGCGCGGCCTCCGGGTCGCGAGCTGCTCCCGATCGGGCTCCTGTCGGGCGGACAGCGCACCCTGACGGCCCTGGCGCTCCTCTTCGCGGTCTTCGAGGCGCGCCCGAGCCCGTTCTGCATCCTCGACGAAGTCGACGCCGCCCTCGACGACGCGAACGTCGAGCGGTTCCTGGCGATGCTCGACGGCTTCCGGACCTCGACGCAGTTCGTCGTCGTCACGCACAACAAGGGGACGATGGCCGCGTGCCAGGGTCTCTACGGGGTGACGATGGAGACGAAGGGCGTCTCCCGGCACGTCGCCGTGCAGCTCGACGAGGTCGACACGTTCACGCAGCGCGCCGCGGCAGCGAGCGTCCAGGCGCCGAGCTCTGCCGCACCGGCGCGGTCGGTTCGCGACGGCTCGGGTGCCGTCGACGCGGACACCGGGGAGCCGCTCGTCGAGATCGTCCCACGCGCCGCGGCGCCGGACGGAATCGCCGACGGGCGCTCGATCCTTCGGCGGGAGCGCGCCGTGGTCCCCGAGAACGGGACCGCCGAGCTCGCTTCCGAGGGAGTCGACTGATCCCGGGCCGCCGGATCGGCCGAAAGAGCTTCGTGAGACCTGCGAGCTTCGTCGCAACGCCGGCGAGGCGGTAACGTAGGGCTTTTCCCATGCACACCGGGATCCTCGCGGCGCTCGCGTTCCTCCTCCAGGAGACCCCTCCGGTCGCTCCCACCGCCCAGGAGGCGGCCGTCGCGCCGGCGGAGTACGAGCCGCGCTACCACACGCTCGGCGAGGTCGCCGCGCTCGTGAAGGGCTGGATCGCGTCGGCCCGGCCGGAGCGCACCCTGGTCGAGGCGGTCGATCTCCCGGCGACGGGCACCGGCCTGCCGGTTCCGGCGCTCGCGTTCGGAGCCCCGGGCGGGATCCCGCTCGCGCAGCGCCCGACCGTCCTCCTGCTCGGCGGGCTCGACGGCGTGTCGCTCTCGGGATCCGAAGCCGTGCTCTCGTCGACCTCGATGCTGCTCGCGCAACCGTCGCGCCTGCCGCGCGACATCGCTTTCGTCGCCGTGCCCTGGGCCTCGCCCGAGGCGCTCGCGCAGATGCAGGCCGGCCGCGGGGGAGACGGTCGCGACTTGACGCCGCTCGACGACGACGGGGACGGCGCGGTCGACGAGGACGGACCGGACGACCTCGACGGGGACGGCCGGATCCTCGACATGCTGATCGAGGACCCCGAGGGACCCTGGGTCCGCGCGGCCGACCCGCGCTTCCTCGCGCCCGCGCGAGCCGGGGACGCGCCGCGCTACAAGCTCGTCCGCGAAGGTCGCGACGACGACGGCGACGGGAAGTTCAACGAGGATCCCGCGGGCGGCGTGTGTTTCGACCGCTCGTTCCCGCTGGGCTGGCGCTGCGACCACCCGTTCGCGAAGGGCGCCGAGCTCCCGCTCGAGATCCCTTCCTGCCGCGCGATCGCGGATCTCGCGCTCACGCGGCGCACCGCCGCGGTCCTCATGTTCCAGGGCGACTACGGCGGACTCGGACTGCCCGGATCGCGCCACGAGAATCCGTGGCCGAAGGACGCCGATGCGGGCGCGTTCGAGATCGCCGCGCGCCTGTTCGCGCGCGCGACCGGCCGCGCGACTCCGCCGCCGGCGCCGCTCGTCGTCGCGCGCGAACAGGAGAGGCCCGGCGCCGGTCTCGATTGGTTCTACGCCGTGCCCGGTGCCCTGGCGCTCGAGGTCGCGGTGTGGGGACCCAACGTGGAGAAGCCGGCCGATGCCGCCGGTGTCGGTCTCGCCGACGCGCTGTTCGAGAACGCCGGGAAGCCGGGCGCGCGCGCCGTCCCGCCGGCCGTCTCCGCGACAGACGTCGCGTGGCGACGGTGGCTCGACAACCTGCGCGGAGGGATCGGTTTCGTCGAGTGGCACCCGGTCGAGCTCGGCGACGGGCGGTCGGCGCTCGTCGGCGGCTGGGAACCGAACTCGCGTCGCAACGCCCCCGAGAAGAGCCTGCCCGCGGCGCTCGCCGGCATGGGGGACTTCGTCGCCGAGCTCTCCGCCGCGCTGCCCGTGCTCGAGCTGCGCCTCACGGACGTGCGGCGCGAAGGCGAGGTGTGCACGATCCGCGCGCGCATCGCCGACATCGGCACGCTCCCGACCGGCGCGTGGACGAGCGGTCGCGCCGGCTCGGGTACCGCGACGCCCCCGGGCGCGCGACTCGAGCTCGAGCTGCCCGCCGGTGCACGGCTCCTGAGCGGCGAGGCCGGTGTCGGGCTCGGAACGATCTCCGGCGGCGGGACGAGCCGCGAAGTGTCCTGGATCGTGCTCGCGGCCCCGGGCTCGGTGCTCACCGTGCACGCGACCGCGCCGTGGACCGTGGCGATCGCGCGCGAGGTGAAGCCGTGAGCCGCTGCGTGCGCCATCGGGCGACCTGGACGGCGCTCGCGCTCCTCGCCGCGACCGCTCCGGCGCGCGCCCAGGATCCGGTGACGCCTCCTCCGCCGCCGGCGTCGGAGCCCCCGGCAGCGGGCGCACCCGCGCCGCCGGAATCGAAGCCCGCGCCGCCCGCGCCGCCGGTGATCGACTACACGGTGCGCTTCGATCTCGCGACGTACGAAGCGTCGCTCGGAGGCATCGCCGCTGCCTATCCCGATCTCCTACGCGTGCGCAGCCTCGGAAAGAGTCGCGGCGGCCGCGACATCTGGCTCGCCGTCGCGGCCGACGACAGCGCGGGGGACGCAGGCCACCGGCCGGCGGCGCTCGTCGTCACGGACCTCGCGTACCTCCCGAAGTCGCGCGCGCCGGGACCGGAGGCGGCGCTCTTCGCGCTCGCGACGCTGCTCGAGCGCGCCCGGGCGGAGACGAGCGTGCGCGAACGCCTGCAGCGGACCGCGCTGTACTTCCTGCCCGCGCCGGATCCGGACGCGGCATTCGCGGCGGCGGAATCCGACGCGGCGGCGCCCGTGCGCCGCTGCCGCCTGGACCGCAACTTCCCGGCGGGGTGGCAACCGTACGACGCGGAGAGCGAGGCCAGCGGGCCCTACCCGCTGTCGGAGCCCGAGAGCCGGCTGCTCGCGCACTTCCTCCTCGAGCGGCTGAACCTCTCGATCGTCCTCGCGTTCGACGGGACGACGGAGCCGGCGGCGCCCCCGCGCGCGGACGACGCGCGGCCTCCGGGGAGCTTCGAGGCGTTCTGCCGCGACGTCCTGGACACGACCGTGCTGCACCCGGCGCCCTGGAACGGTGCCGCGCGCACGAGTGCGGCGGGATCGGCGCCGGAGGGCTTCTTCACCGCGGCGGCGCTCGCCGAGCGCACCCTCGACGAGCTGCCGCGCATCGAGTGCGGAGCTCCGAAACTCGAGCGGCTGCGTCCGAACGTGTGGCTCGTCGACCTGCCGCTCGCGAACACGGGCGTGCAACCGACGCGCGGACGAGCGGCCCGGACGGGCGAGTCGGGCGAGGTCCAGCTGCGCGCCACGGGTGGCCTTGTCGTCGCCTGCGCGATGGAACACGGCGGCGGGACGTACGACGCCGTGCGCGCCGCGCGCGACGCGTGGCCCCTCGGACACCTCGACGGGCGCGCGAAGGCGACTGTGCGACTCGTCGTCCAGGCCGACGAGGGGACGCCGCTCGAGGTCTCGTTCGACTCGCCGCGCAGCGGTCGAGCGCGCGTGTCCCTCGTCCTGCGCTGAGCGGCGGGGTCAGTTCCGCGCGAACGTCCGCTCGATCTCCGGGATCGCCGCGAGCACGAGGCGTCCCGTGATGCCGAGGCTCTGCGCCGAGCACTTGTCGAGCGTGTCTTCCTTCGTGTGCCACCACGAGTTGTCCGGTCCGTACTCGAAGTCGATCAGGTCCACGCTCGGGATCCCGACCGCCATGAACGCGAGGTGATCGTCGCGCGCCTCCGCGCGGCGGCCGTCGACGTGCTTCGAGAGACCCGCGCCCGCCGCGGCCTGGATGAAGAGGTCCATGAGCCGCCGGTTCGAGTACGTCTCGTTCCAGAAGCGCAGGTCCTTGTCGCCGACCATGTCGAGCAGCACGCAGCACCGGATCGAGGAGACGAGGCCGCTCTTCTTGAGCTCCTGCGCGTGGTGGCGCGAGCCGTACGTGTTGTCCTCGCCGGCCCACTCCCAGCGCAGCGACTCCTCGCCGTCGAGGAAGAGGAACCGGTACGTCAGGTCGCGCGGCCCGTCCTTGGCAAGCACGCGCGCGAGCTCGAGGAGCACCGCCGTGCCCGAGCCGCCGTCGTTCGCGCCGACGAAAGGCTCCGTGGAGATCTTCGTGTCGAAGTGCGTGCACAGGATCACGGTCTCCGCCTTCGGATCCTTCGCGCGCAGGTCGGCGTACACGTTCGCCATCGCGACCTTGTGCGCGGCTTTCGCCCCGCCCGGCGTCGCCGGCGGGTCGACCTCGAACGCGTCGCGCACGGGAGCGAGCCCGGCGGCGGTGAGCTCGTGCTCGAGGTACTGGCGCGTTTTCTCGAGCGTCTCGGAGCCGGGCGGGCGCGGTCCGAAGCCGACGAGCGTCTCGAGATCGTGCCACGCGCGCGCTTCGTCGAACGCGGTCGACGACGTCGCGCCGAGGCCTCCCTCGCAGGACAGCGCGAGCGGCCAGAGAGCCAGGAGCCAGGACACGTTCGTTCGCCTCCGCATGGAAACTCCGGAGGGGAGAGGATAGCCCACGCGGTCGCGGCAGCGAACAGCGCGTCCCGCGACCGGGACGTCGGCGCGCCGGGGGCGGGTGCGCTAGGAAAGGCGCCCCCTCGGTCCTACGGGGTGGCCGTCGCCCTCAGGTTGCGCGCGGATCGCGACGACAGGATTGCGGAGGCGCCGCCCCCGGCCTCGGCCGCTTTCCACGGCACTCGGGGCTCCGCAGTCGTCATGACCGAAAAAAAATTGCCGCTCGCCGACCTCGTCCGCGACCAGATCGCTCCCGAGCGCTTCGCCGCGCTGAACTGGCAGGGGAGCTTCCACGACTACCTCGCGCTCGTCGAACGCAATCCGGCGGTCGCGCGCAACGCCTGGCAGCGGCTCCTCGACATGATCGAGGAGCACGGCTACACGCGCACGGATCGCCCGGGACGGCGCGCGGGGCTGCGCCGCTGGAGGATCTTCGACGATCCATTCAGCTCCGGCGACGACGCCGTCTACGGTCTGGAGGAACCGCTGTCGCAGCTCGTGCAGACGATCCGCGCCGGCGCGCGCGGTCTCGGGCCCGAGCGCCGCGTCATCCTGCTCCACGGCCCGGTCGGCTCCTCGAAGAGCACGATCGTGCGCCTCCTGAAGCGCGGGCTCGAAGCCTATGCGAAGACCGACGGAGGCACGTTGTACACGTTCGACTGGATCGTCGACGGCGACGTGACGCCCTCGCCGATGAACCAGGATCCGCTGCTCCTCGTGCCCGAGGAGGCCCGCGCGGTCGTCGAGGAACGCTTGAACCGCGGCAGCAAGCGGGAGTACCGCATCGCGATCCAGGGCGAGCTCGATCCCGTCAGCCGGCACTTCTTCCGCATCCTGATGGAACGGCACGCCGGGGACTGGACGAAGGTCGTCGAGCACGTGCGCGTGCGGCGCCTGCTGCTCTCGGAGAAGGATCGCATCGGGATCGGCACCTTCCAGCCGAAGGACGAGAAGAACCAGGACTCGACCGAGCTCACGGGCGACCTGAACTACCGCAAGATCGCCGAGTTCGGGTCGGACTCCGATCCGCGCGCGTTCAATTTCGACGGCGAGTTCAACGTCGCCAACCGAGGGATCCTCGAGTTCGTCGAAGTGCTGAAGCTCGACGTCGCGTTCCTCTACGACCTCCTCGGTGCGACGCAGGAACACAGCATCAAGCCGCGCAAGTTCGCGCAGACGCACATCGACGAGGTGATCCTCGGGCACACGAACGAGCCCGAGTACAAGAAGCTCGCCAGCAACGACCTCATGGAGGCGTTCCGCGACCGCACGATCAAGATCGACATCCCCTACAACCTCTCCGTGGGGGACGAGGTCGAGATCTACCGCCGCCAGTTCGGCCGCAAGCGCACGCCGGGCGGCACGATGGCGCCGCACACGCTCGAGATCGCGTCGCTGTGGGCCGTCCTGACGCGCCTCGAGGACCCGACGCACCCGAACCTGACGCTGCTCCAGAAGGCGCGGCTGTACGACGGCCAGGAGGTCCAGGGGTTCACCCGCGAGCAGGTCCGCGAGATGCGCGAGGCCGCGCCGCGCGAGGGGATGGTCGGGATAAGCCCGCGCTACGTGCAGGACCGCGTCGCGACCTGTCTCGCGTCGGACCGGCCGGGCGTCACCGCGCTCGACGTCCTGGAGGCCCTCGAGGACGGCCTGCGGCACCACAGCATGATCAGCAACGAGGAGACGCGCCGGCGGTACGTGCAGCTCCTGGCGACCGCGCGCGAGGAGTACGAGGAGATCGTGAAGCGCGAGGTCCAGGCCGCGATCGTCGCCGACCACGAAGCGGTCGAGCGCCTGTGCGGGACGTACCTGGACAACTTGAAGGCCTACATCACGCGCGAGAAGGTGCTCGACGACTCGGGGCGCGAGAGCGATCCGGACGAGCGGCTCATGCGCTCGATCGAGGAGAAGATCGACATCCCCGAGTCGCGCAAGGGCGACTTCCGCCACGAGCTCCTGAACTACATCGCCGCCGTCCAGGCCGAGGGCGGCACGTTCGACTTCCGCGAGAACGCGCGCCTGCGCCGCGCGCTCGAGCTCAAGGTCTTCGAGGACCGCCGCGACACGATCCAGCTGACGAGCACGCTCTCGAGCGTCGTCGACCCCGACACGCTGGCGAAGATCGGCGTCATCCGCGACCGCCTCATGCGCGAGTTCGGGTACGACGAGGTCAGCGCCGACGAGGTCCTGCAGCACGTCGCCGGCCTGTTCGCCCGCGGCGAGGCCAAGCGGCCGGGGTCGGAGGCCGCGTGAGGCGGCGGCGGTCGCCATGTACCGCATCGAGACCGATCGCGCGCGCTTCCGCGAGATCGTCCGCGGGCGCCTGCGGCGCGACCTGAGGAAGTACCTGTCGACCACCGAGCTCCTCGGCCGCCGCGGCGAGCGGTTCGTGTCGATCCCCGTGCCGCAGATCGAGCTGCCGCGCTTCCACTTCGGCGACAACAAGAAGGGCGTCGGGCAGGGGCAGGGCGAGAAGGGCGACCCGGTCCCCGGCGAGCCGAAGGAGGGCGAGGGCGGCGGATCCGCGGGAGAGGAGCCGGGCGCGCACATCCTGGAGGTCGAGGTCGAGCTCGAGGAACTCGCGCAGATGCTGGGCGAGGAGCTCGAGCTCCCCGACATCCAGCCGCGCGGCGACCGGCAGCTGCGCTCCGAGGGGGGCCGCTACAACGGCTTGCGCCAGGCCGGCCCACAGTCGCTGCGCCACTTCCGCCGCACGTACCGGAACGCGCTGAAGCGCACGATCGCCGCCGGCGAGTGGGACCCGGCGCGCCCGAAGGTCGTCCCGATCCGCGACGACCAGCGCTACCGGGCGCGGAAGAGCTCGCAGGAGCCCGATTCCTCGGCCGTGATCTTCCACGTGAT
>DASYPQ010000025.1:0-36256 GCA_036006425.1 Planctomycetota bacterium | reverse complement strand
AGCAGGTAGATCGCCGCCAGCGCGAAGAAGCTCGCGAGCAGCGAGAGCACGCTCAGCATCGGGTTGCGCGCCAGGACCACGCCCAGCGCGGCCGCGACCGCCACGGCCGCCATCACGTAGAAGATTAGGTTCGCCACCGGTCGTTGATGTGGTTGACGTAGTCCATGCGCTTCTTCAGCGCGGAAGCGGGGCGCTTCAGCTTCTGCATGTCGTAGATCAGCGCCTCGCGCGAGTAGTCGGCCAGCTCCAGCTCGTCCGACATGTAGATCGCGTCCTTGGGGCAGGCCTCCTCGCAGAAGCCGCACAGGATGCAGCGCAGCATGTCGATGTCGAAGCGCAGCGGCTCGCGCTCGATGCCGCGCTCGGTCTCGCCGCCGTCGATCGTGATCGCGTAGGCCGGGCAGGCCGCCTCGCACATGCCGCACGAGACGCAGGCGATGTTGCCGTCGTCCTTGACCACCAGGCGCGGCTGTCCGCGCGTGACCTCGTTCTTCGGCAGCGGCTCCTCCGGGTACTGGCGCGTGACCGGCTTGGTGAAGATCTTGCGCAGCGTCACCGAGAGTCCGCGCACGATCTCCGGCAGGTAGAGCCGCTCGGCGAGCGAGAGTTCCTTGCGCTTGACGATCACCATAGGGTCACCAGGGCGCCCGTGGCGATCAGGTTGAGCAGCGCCAGCGGCAGCGCCACCTTCCAGCCCAGGCGCATCAGCTGGTCGAAGCGGAAGCGCGGCAGCGTCCAGCGCACCCACAGGAACAGGAACAGGAAGCCCGAGGTCTTGGCCAGGAAGACCACGAGCCCCAGGGCCCAGTGCAGCTCGGGCACGCCCGGCAGCGAGTTGCCGCCCAGGAAGAGCGTCGTGCCCAGCGCGCTCATCACGATCATGGCCGTGTACTCGCCCAGGAAGAACAGCGCGAACTTCATCGAGCTGTACTCCGTGTGGAAGCCGCCCACGAGCTCGGACTCGCACTCGGCGAAGTCGAAGGGATGGCGGTTGGTCTCGGCGAAGATCGCCACGACGAAGAGGAAGAAGGCCAGCGGCTGGCGCACGGCGAACCACAGCTCGCCGTTCTGCGCCGCGACGATGTCGCGCAGCGAGAGCGAGCCGGCCAGCGCCACGACCGAGAGGATCGCGAGGATCAGCGTCAGCTCGTAGCTGATCATCTGCGCCGAGGCGCGCAGACCGCCCATCAGCGAGAACTTCGAGTTGGAGACCCAGCCGCCGAGGATGATCCCGTACACGCTCAGGCCGCCGATCGAGAGCAGGTAGAGCAGGCCGATGTCGAGATCGGTGATCGAGAGGTAGGTCGTGCGCCCGCCCAGGAACCCCTTCAGCTCGGGGATCTCGCCGCTGAAGGGGATCACCCCCAGCGTCAGCATGGCCGGCAGCGCCGCGATCACGGGCGCCACGCGGAAGAGCAGCGGCATCGCGCCGGCCGGCAGCACCTCCTCCTTGAAGATGAACTTCACGCCGTCCGCGAGCGGCTGCAGGATGCCGAACAGGCCCACGCGGTTCGGGCCGACGCGGTACTGCATCCAGGCCGAGACCTTGCGCTCGGCCAGCGTCATCAGCGCGGCGCCCACGATGACGAGGTGGAAGAGCACCACCACCTTGGCCAGCGCGACCAGCATGAATTTCCAGTCGAAGTCCATCAGCGGCCCGCGGGTTGCGCGCGCAGCAGGGCTGCGAGCTCGGGGACGAGGCTGGTCAGCGGCCGCACGCCCGGCGGCGCCTGGCGCGCGGCGCCCAGCACGCCGCGCTGGCCGTCGACGTTGATCCAGGTGCCGCTCTTCTCGACGTGCGTGGGCAAGCCCACGCATGCGACCACGTTGGGCAGCGCCGAGGCGTGGCAGTCGAAGAGCGCGACGCGCGCGGCCTTCGAGAGCGCGCTGCCGGCCAGCTCGGCCGAGCGCTCGCCGAAGAGCACCAGCGTGCGCGGGCTGCCGATCTCGGCCGACGCGAGCGGCGCGAAGCCGAGCTCGGTCAGTCCGCGCCGGTTGGGACAGGGATCGCCCGTGTGCAGCAGCTCGTCCTTCAACGCGTTCGGCGCGGGCGAGAGGAAGTAGGCCTGCACGCCGCGCGCCTGCGCGAACTCGAGCAGCAGGGCGCCCTCTTCCTGTGTGCAGAATGGCGAGGCGACGAGCAGCGCCGCGGGATCCTCGGCCAGCAGCTCGGCGACAGCCGCGAGATTCTCGCGCGTGCGCGCGCCGTCGAGGCGTTGCGCTGCGTTGACGTGTCCGAAACTGAATCGGCCGGTGTCGCACAGCCACCACTTGTTGACGGCCATGTTCTCGCGCGGGCGGAAGCGCTTGACCTCGCCGCCGCGCAGCACCTCGACCGTGGTCGAGCAGCCGCGGCTGCACTCGGCGCAGGTCGAAGCCATCTTGACCAGGTTCCAGACGCGCGCCTGGAAGCGGAACTTCTTCAGCGTCAGCGCGCCGACGGGGCACAGGTCGGCGATGTTGCCCTGGTAGTTGCCCGAGAGCGGCCGGTCGGCGAAGGTCGCGATGGTCGAGCGCGAGCCCAGGTCGCTGACCGTCAGCTGGGGCTTCTTCGTGACCTCCTCGAAGAAGCGCACGCAGCGGCTGCAGAGGATGCAGCGCTCCTCGTCGAGCACGATCACGTCGCCGAGCGCCTTGCGCTTCTCGAGCTTCCGCCGCGGCTCGTGGCTGCGTCCGTGCGCCTGGCCTTCGTTGTACGTGAAGTCCTGGAGGTCGCACTCGCCGGCCTTGTCGCAGATCGGGCAGTCGAGCGGGTGGTTCTTGAGCAGGAACTCGAGGCACTCCTTGCGCGCCTGGTGCGACTTGTCGCTCTCGGTGTTCACCACCATGCCCTCGGCGACCGGCGTCTTGCACGCGACGACGAGGCGCGCGGGCATCTCGCCCTGCTTCACCTCGACCTGGCAGATCCGGCACGAGCCGACCGGCGTCAGGCCCGGGTGGTAGCAGTAGTGGGGGACGTCGATCGCGTTGCCGTGGCAGGCGGCGATCAGCGGCTTCTTCGGATCGGCCTCGATCTCCCGGCCGTTGACGACGATCTTCGTCATCGGGTCGCCCCCGGCAGCGCGTGCTCGTGCTGTTCCGGCGCGCGCGCCGAGCCGGCCTTCCGGAACGGGCAGCCCTTCCCGCGGATGTGCGCCTCGATCTCCTCGCGGAAGTGCTTGATCACGGCGAGCGTGGGGATCGCGGCGGCGTCGGACAGCGCGCAGATCGTCTTGCCCGGAGCCATGCCGCGCGCGAGGCCCTCGAGCGTCGCGACGTCGTCGGGCTGCCCGCGGCCTTCCTCGATGCGGCGGAAGATCTGCGAGAGCCACTGGGTGCCTTCGCGGCACTGGCTGCACTGGCCGCAGCTCTCGTGGTCGTAGAACCGCGCGATCACGTAGCTCGCCTGCGCGACGCAAGACTGGTCGTCGAGCATCACCATCGCGGCCGTGCCGAACATCGAGCCGGCGGCCTTGATCGAGTCGTGGTCCATCCGCACGTCGATCGTCGACGCCGGCAGGAGACCGGTCGAGCTCCCGCCCGGGAACCAGGCCTTCAGCTTGCGCCCCTTCCAGACGCCGCCCGCGAAGTCCTCGAGGATCTCGCGCGCGGTGATGCCGAACGGGAACTCGTAGACGCCAGGCTTCTCGACGTGTCCGGAGATCCCGCACAGGAAGTTCCCCGTCGACGCGGGCGTGCCCATCGAGCGGAACCAGGCCTCGCCGCGGTTCACGATGAACGGCACGTTGTGGAGCGTCTCGACGTTGTTCACGGTCGTCGGGGATCCCCACAGGCCGAATCCGGCCGGGAAGGGCGGCTTCGGGCGCGGATGCCCGCGCTTCCCCTCGAGGCTCTCCATGAGCCCCGTCTCCTCGCCGCAGATGTAGGCGCCGGCGCCCTGGTGCATGTGGACTTCGCACGAGAAGTCGGTGCCGAGGATCTTCTCGCCGACGAGATGCGCAGCGCGCGCCTCCTCGATCGCCGTCTTCAGGCGCTGGTACGACTTGCGGTACTCGCCGCGCACGTAGATGTAGGCGGCGCCGACGCGCATCGCGTACGCGGCGATCAGCACGCCCTCGAGGAGCCCGTGCGGGTCGCGCTCCATGAGCACGCGGTCCTTGCAGGTCCCCGGCTCCGATTCGTCGGCGTTCACCGCGAGGTAGCGCGGGCGCGGATCCTTCGCGGGGTCCGGCATGAAGCTCCACTTGAGCCCGGTCGGGAACCCGGCGCCGCCGCGACCCCGCAGACCCGACGCCTTGACCTCCGCGATCACCTGCGCGGGCGCCATCGGCGTCCTGAGCACCTTCTCGAGCGCGCTGTAACCGCCGTGCTCGCGGTACGCCGACAGCGTGTGGGCGCCGGGAGTGTGCGCGTTCCCGAGGAGGTACGTGGGATACGTCTTCACGAGCACGTCCCCAGGATGTCGCGCACCTTCGCAGGATCGAGGTCCTCGTGGTACGTGCCGTCGAGGTCGATCATCGGCGCGTTCGCGCAGGCGCCCTGGCATTCGACGGTCTCGACGGTGAACTTGCCGTCGGCCGACGTGCCGTGGACGGGCGCCTTCGTCACGCGGCACACCTCGTCGAGGATCTCGCGCGCTCCGCGCAGATCGCAGGAGATGTTGTGGCACACGGAGACGACGTGGCGTCCGACGGGCGCGAGGTGGAACATCGGGTAGAAGGACGCGACGCCGAACACCTCGACGGGCTCGAGCGCGAAGAACGCGGCGAGGTCCTCCATCACCGCGGGCGAGATCCAGCCGCCGAGCTCCTCCTGGCAACGGTGGAGCGCCGGGATGAGCGCCGCGCGGCGCTGCGGATACTTCCCCGCGAGCGTCTCGAGCTCGCGCAGCAAGGCTTCGGAGAGAGCCATCAGCGATCCACCTCGCCCATCACGAAGTCGAGGCTACCGATGATCGCGACCATGTCCGAGAGGAGCCGTCCGCGCGCGAGCGTCGGGATCGCCTGGACATTCATCAATCCCGGCGCGCGGATGTGGCAGCGCACGGGATGGCTCGTGCCGTCGGAGACGACGTAGAAGCCGAGCTCGCCCTTCGACGACTCGACGGCGCCGTACGCCTCGCCCGCGGGGAGCGCCATGTCCGTCACGATCTTGAACTGGTGGATCAGCTCCTCCATCGAGGCGCGCATCTCGGACTTCGGAGGGAGGACGTAGCGGCGATCCTGCGCCAGGAAATCGCCGCCGCGCGTTTCGGTGAGGCGCGCGAGCGCCTGCTTGCAGATCCGCGTCGACTGCCGCATCTCCTCGACGCGGACGAGGTAGCGGTCGTAGCAGTCCCCGACCGTGCCGACCGGGACTTCGAAGTCGTAGGTCTCGTACCCGCTGTACGGCGCCGCGCGCCGCAGGTCGTGCTCGACGCCGGAACCGCGGAGGTTCGGACCGGTCAGCGACCAGGCGAGCGCCTGCTCGCGCGTGAGCACGCCGACCGCGCGGTTGCGGTCGAACCAGATGCGGTTGCCGGTCAGCATCCGCTCGAACTCGTCGACCTTCGCCGGGAACTGGTCGAGGAACGCCTCGATCGCGCCCTGCACGGACGCGTCGACGTCGGCGTAGACGCCGCCGATCCGCACGTACGTGTTGTTCATGCGGTGGCCGGTGTACGCATCGAGCAGGTCGTACAGCTTCTCGCGCTCGTTGAAGCAGAAGAAGAACATCGTCACCGCGCCGAGGTCGATCCCGGTCGTGCCGAGGTAGATCAGGTGCGCGGCGATGCGCGAGAGCTCCATCAGGAGCACGCGGATCACCTTGCCGCGCTCGGGGATCTCGAGTCCGGCGAGCTTCTCGAGCGCGAGCGCGTACGCGCAGTTGTTCAGGAGCGGCTGCACGTAGTCGAGCCGGTCCGTGTGCACGAAGAACTTGCGCCAGCCGAGCGTCTCGCAGGTCTTCTCCTTGCCGCGGTGGAGGTAGCCGACGACGGGCTCGATCTCGCGCATCGTCTCGCCGTCGAGCGTCACCTTGAGGCGGAGCACGCCGTGCGTCGCCGGGTGCTGCGGGCCGACGTTGAGCTGCATGAGCTCGCCGTGCAGCGGGTCGTCCTCGTGGATCGCGCCGCGCTCGTAGTCGAGGGTCAACGACTCGGTCATTGCGCGGCCTCCGGCGATTTCAGGTGGCGCGCTCGATCCCACTCGCGGTACAGGCGGTCGGGCTCGATCCCCTGGTGGGGGAAATCCTTCCGCAGGGGGAAGTGGTCGTATTCCTCCGGCATCAAGAGCCTCTTCAGGCCGGGGTGCCCCTGGAACACGACGCCGAACATGTCGAAGCACTCGCGCTCGCCGTACGCGGCGCCGGGGTAGAGGTCGACGATCGTCGGCACCTTCGGTTCGGCTCCGCCGACGCGCGCGCGGATCCGCACGCGGTCCCCGTGCGCGATCGAATGGAGCTGCCAGACGACCTCGAAGCGCGGCTCCGCGGGAAAGTGGTCCACCGCGGTGACGAACGTGCACGTCTCGAACTGCGCGGCGTCGCGCAGGCGTGCGATCACCGCGTGCGCGTCGCGCGGCTCGATCTCGAGGCACGCGGTCCCGCCGCGCGACGTCGACGTCTTCGCGGCGAGCTTCCCGATCGCGGGCGCGATCCTCTCGAGCGTGTTCATGCGGGGCCCGGGGATTCGTCCGCGGGCAGGACTTCGTGGCTGCGCGTCGTCGCGACGGCCTTGTTCGGTGCGTACGTCGACGTCCGCGTTCCGGCGCCCTCGTCGGTGTTGTCGCCGCCGAGGAGGAGCTCGACCGGCCGCTCGCGCTCGATCTTCTTCTGCAGCTTCAAGAGCGCGTCGATCACGGCGTCGGGCCGCGGCGGGCAGCCGGGGACGTACACGTCGACGGGCATCAGCATGTCGACGCCCTGGACGACCGCGTAGCTGTCGTACATGCCCCCCGAGCTGCTGCAGACGCCCATCGCGATCACCCACTTCGGGTCGGGCATCTGGTCGTAGATCGTCCGGCAGGCCTCGGCCATCTTCCACGTCAGCGTGCCGGCGACGATCAGGAGGTCGCACTGGCGCGGCGAGAAGCGCGCCGCTTCCGCGCCGAAGCGCGCGATGTCGAAGCGCGGGCCGATCATCGCCATGAGCTCGATGCCGCAGCACGAGAGGCCGAGCGGCATCGGCCAGAGCGAGTTCTTCCGCCCCCAGTTGACGAGCCAGTCCGCCTTGGTCGCGAAGAAGCCGCCGTCCGGCCCGCTCGCGCCGGCGGGGTTCAGCGATCCCACTCGAGCCCCCCCTTCCGCCACACCCAGGCGAGCGCCAGGCCGAGGATCCCGACGAAGCTCAGGACCTCGGCGAGCACGAGGTGGCCGTACCCGGCCGCCTGGAAGTCGCGCGCCGTCACCGCCCAGAGGACGAGGAAGATCGCCTCGACGTCGAACAGGATGAAGAGCACGGAGACGAGGTAGAAGTGGATCGAGAGTCGCACGCGCGCGCTCCCCGACGCCTCCATCCCGCACTCGTAGGCGTCGCCCTTCCCGACGTTCCTGCGCCGCCGGCCGAGGAGCTCGGAGACGAGGATGCCGACGACCGCGAATCCGGCGGCCAGCGCGAGGAGAATGAGGATCGGGGCGTAGGCCTGGAGCATCGGACGGGGACGAAAATTTGCGCAGGAGTCTAGCCCCCGCGGCTCCGCCGAGGAAGCCCGATCAGCGCTTCCCGTCCGGCGCGGACGCAGGCCCGCGGATCACAAGCCCCAGACGACTGCGATCGCGCGCGACACGTTGAGCGTGCCGCCCGGAGGATTCGTGCAGAACGTCGGGTTCGAGTCCCGGTAGTAGACCTGGTAGTTGCGCGTGACTCCCGGCGTGATCGTGTCGCCGAGCGCCGCCGACTTCACGGAGACCGTCGGATCGGCCGGGAACGGCATCGTGACGACGCCGCCGCTCGCGGCGTGCGCGTAGAGACGCTTCAGCGCGCCGCCGACGCAGCGCAGTCCGTCGCCGTAGTTCACGGGATTGATCGCGGTCGTGCCCTGCAGGAGGATGCTCAGCGCGCTCGGCAGCTCGCCTGACGCGGTGAAGTGCATCGTGTCGCCCGCGAGGGACGGCGAGCCGGTCGCGGTCAGGATCGACCCGCCGGTCGACTGCGAGTTCTGGCATCCGTGTCCAGCCTGGCCGGCGTTCCCGCACGGGCAGTTCCCGCCCGTTCCGTCGCCGAAGCAGAAGGCCGTGAAGAGCCACGTCGTGCCGCGGTCGCGCGCGAACACGTCGGAGCGGGCGTTCGTGTCGCCGGTTACGAGCGTCGAGGCGTCGCTGGCGAAGACGACGACGTTCCCGTTCGACGCGATCGAGCACGCGCCGCTGCCTGCGTCGCCCTGGACGCCGCCGGTCGAGAGACTCGCGCGCACCGTCGAGCCGAGCTGGAGGTCGCGCACGAAGACGTCGTCGCTCGCGTTCGAGTCGCCCGGGACGAGGTTCGTGGACGCGCTCGTGAACGCGAGGTACCGGCCGTCCGCGGAGATCGAGCCGCCGACGCTGTTGTCGTCGCCTTGCGCGGCCGTCGAGGAGACGCTGGACCGGATCGTCGTGTTCGCCTGCCGATCGCGGAGGAAAACGTCCCACTTCGCGTTCGTGTCGCCGGCGACGAGGTTCGTCGAGCGGCTCGCGAAGGCCACGTACCGCCCGTCCGGGCTCATCGCTGCGCGCGCGAACACCGAGCTGTCGTTGTCGCCCTGCACGCCGCCCGCGCCGACGCTGACGCGCGTCGTCGTCGCGGTCTGGAGGTCGCGCAGGAACACGTCGGACTTCCCGTTCGTGTCGCCGGCGACGAGGTTCGGAGCGTAGCTCGTGAACACGACGTAACGTCCGTCAGGCGTGATCGACGCGTCGATGCTGTTCCCGGTCGCCTGAACCCCGGCCGAGTCGACGCTGACGCGCGTCGTCGTGTTCGTCTGGCGGTCGCGCAGGAACACGTCGAACGAGAGGTTCGAATCGCCGGGGACAAGGTTGCTCGCGTAGCTCCCGAACGTGACGTAGCGCCCGTCGGTCGAGACGGACGGGCCCGAGCTGAAGTCGTTCGTCTGCACGCCGGCCGAATCCAGGCTGACGCGCGTCGTCGTCGCCGTCTGGCGATCGTGGAAGAAGACGTCCTCGTGCGCGTTCGTGTCGCCGGGGACGAGGTTCGTCGCGGCGCTCACGAACACGACGTAGCGACCGTCGCTCGAGATCGCGGGCGTGAAGCTGTCGCCGTCCGATTGCACGCCGCCGCTCGTGACGCTGACCCGCGTCGTCGCGCCGGTCTGGAGGTCCTTCACGAAGACGTCGGCCTTCGCGTTCGTGTCGCCGGGGACGAAGTTGATCGCGTAGCTCGTGAACGCGACGTAGCGTCCGTCCGCCGATGTCGCGCCTTCGAAGCTGTCGTCGAAGCCCTGCGCGCCGGCCGAGGAGGAGCTCGCGCGCGTCGTCGTCTGCGCCGACGAAACGGCCGCGAGGGCGACGGAGAAGGCGAGGCGGATTGCGAATCGCATGGGAGCGGCTCCTCGGGAGTGGCGCCAGGAAAGCACCGGCGCTTCCGTGGAATCTCTCGAATCTACTCGTGCTCCGCGGGACTGCCCAGGGGGAAAAGCCCGCGCGCGCGGCTATCCGTCGACGTGGATGAAGTCGCCGCCGCTGCCCTTGGCGAGCTTCTCGAGCGTGCCGTCGCCGGCCGCGCCGATCTGCACGCAGTGGAACACGATGCGCGCGCGGAGGTTCGCCGTGTGGAGGAACGGCTCGACCCAGCTCGGTCCCTCCGCGGTCTCGCCGTCGCACAGCACGATCACGGTGTCGGCCTCGAGGACCGCGAGATCCGGCTGTCCGTCGGGTCCGACGTGCATCGCGCGCATGATCGCGTTCTCGAGCTCCGTGCCGCCGCCCGGATGCGTTCCCGCGAGCCACTGCCTCGCGGTCGCCTTGTTCTCCGGGCTCGCGTCGGAGAGCGTCGGCTTCCACTCCTCCGGATAATCGTGGAAGAGGATCACGCCGAAGCGCGCGTGCGGTCCGACCGCGTCGACGAAACCGAGCAGCTGCGCGACCGCTTCGTCCCAGCGCGTCTTCTTCGGTCCGCCGGTCGCCGCGACGAGCGTGGTCGCCATGCTCCCCGAGCGGTCGACGACGAACGTGACGCGATCGGTCGCGGGATGGAGGCCGAAGAATCCCGGGCGCGTGCCTTCGCGGTAGCGGCCGGTCTGCGGTCCCTGACCCGCGAGCGTCCCGCTCCGCACCGCCTTCCACCACGCGCTCCAGTCCGCGGGGGAGAGTCCGAGCTTGCGGCCGGAGCGGTTCTCGAGCGCGCGCAGGATCTCCATCTCGATCCGCAGCGCCTGTCCGCCGGCGGCTTCGCGCGCCTTCCACTGCGCGAGGGCCTCGATCAAGTAGGGGACCACCGAATCGGGCTCGAGCGGGCGCGAGAGGGCGATCGCGCGCGACACCTCGCGCCAGTCCGAGGAGGAGAGCCCGCGCCCGACGAGCTTCGTCAGGCGCTGCGTGTACGGCGACAGCGGCGCGAGGCTGACCTTCGAGAAGTGCGCTTCGGCCAGCCACGACGCGCCTTTCCGGTTGTCGAGGGCCTGCGCGAGTTCGTCGAGGAACAGCGCGTGGACGCTGTTGTCGTCCCAGCCGACGAGGATCTCGAGCGCCGGGATCCGGATGCGCGGCTCCTCTTCGCGCGCGCACGAGAGCAGCGGCAGGAGGAGGGGCGCCGTCGGATCCTTCGCGAGCACCTCGAGCACGGCGACGCGGCGCTCGAGCGGTTGCGAGTGCACGGCCAGGACCTCGCGCGTCAGCCAGCGCATGAATTCGGGCTCGTTGTGCGCGCGCAGCGTGTCGAGGGCGATCTCGCGCGCAGCGAACGCACGGCTCTTCTCGCCCTGGACGCCCGCGACTGGAGAGCACCAGCCGACGAAGTCGAGCAGCGCGATCGCGATGTCGTTCTCGCGCATCGGATCGATCGCCCAGTTCGTGCGCAGGTCGCCGAGGATCGCGCGCACCTCCTCCTCGGGACGGTTCTCGATCGATTCGCGGCCCTTGCGCAGGCGCGCGAACCAGGCCTGGAAACGGTCGAGGACGTCGAACGCGGGCGCGGCAGCAGCGGACTCTGCCGCGAGGGCGCGCACCGGGCACGCCCCGAGCAGGACGGGGAAGACGAGAAGAAAGGAGAACATGACGGACGCGGCCCGCGCGGACTACCTCCGCGGCGGTTGCTTGCTACGGCCCGATCATCCGACCCGCGAGGCGCTGGAACGCGCGCTCGCGGCGCACGATCGACGCGACGCCGCGGCAGGGGACCGGCGCCGTGCGCTCGGGGCACGCGGCGCAGGCGCTGCGGTCGGGGCCGCGCCGGCGGTAGGACACGATCCAGGACGCGATCGATACGAGGCCGAGGACTCCGACGGCAGCGCCCGCGAGACTCGCGTCGCGGAACCCGCCCGCCGTCCCGAACGCGAGCAGGCCCGCGGAGAGACCGCGCGCGACGAACTTGCCGAGGCCGCGCGCACCCCGATGCGCGCACGCCGCGCCGAGAGCGAGGGCGAGCGCGGCGGAGAAGAGCGTCGGCGCGATCCAGGTTCCGGCGAGCGCGCCCGCGAGAGCGCCCGCGGCCGCGAGCGTGCAGCCGCGGCAGATGCGCACGCGCCCGCCGAGCGCGATCGTCTCGCCCGCGTATTCCGCGCAGAGCGGATGGTGCGCGTAGCGGTGGAACGCGTGCGCGCCGCGCGCGAGGCGGTCGATCGCGCGTGCGTTCTCGGGCGACATTTCCTAGCTCCGCGTCGCCGGCCGGAGCTTGACCGCAGTCCCGTAGGCGACGATCTCGTTCGTGTTCTGCATCAGCTCGCCCGAATCGAAGCGCATCGCGAGCACCGCGTCGGCGCCCATCGCGACGGCGTTGCGTTCGAGCCGGTTCATCGCCTCGTTGCGGGAATCCTGCGCGAGCTTCGTCAGCGCGGAGATCTCCCCGCCGAAGAACGTCTGGCACCCTGCGCAGGCCGTGCCGACGACGCTGCGCGATCGCACGGTGATTCCCCAGCACGGGCCGAGGACGCGGTCGATGTCGCTCCCCGGCGGCGGGTCGAAGGTCGTGAGGATCGGAATCTGGTGGACGATCTCGGTCATGGGCTTCACCGGCCGTGCTGGAGGCGTGCAGGGAGGCGACACAGCGTAGCCGGTTCGGTACTCTGTGCGCGACTCCAGCAAACCACTAGGCAGGTCCCATGTTCCGACTCCAGCACACGTCTTCCGTCACTCTCGCGCTCCTCGCGACCGGGCTCCTCACCACGGCCTGTTCGGTCGGGGGCGGCGGCTCCTCCTCGTTCGTGATCCGCCGGTCCAAGGTCAGCGTCGCCGCGGGGACGCCGGTCGCGACCTCGGGTCGATACCTCGCTTTCCTCGCCGACGAGGCCACGACGGGCGCAGGCGGCACGGACATGAACGGGGACACGGACAAGATCGACTCGATCGCCGTCCTCGTCGACATGTCGGCCGCGGTCGAGACGAAGCTCAACGTCGCGGCGACCTCGCTCGCCTGGGCCGGCACCGAGCTCTACATGGTCGTCGACGAGGCGCTCGACGGACGCGACTGGAACGGCGACACGGACACGACCGACCTCGTGCTCCTGCACGTCTCCGCGCTGACGCCGTCGCAGACGCCGGACTTCGTCGACCGCGTCGCGACGGCCGGCACGACGAAGATGATCGCGGTTGGCACGAACCTCTACTACTCGAGCGGGCGCGCTCCGACGAATCCGACGGAGAGCAACCTGTTCGCCATCGCCTCCTCGGCGCCGACGACGCCGATCGCCGTCGCGACGCTCGACGCGGTCGGGCCGGTTTCGCCGCGGATCCTGTCGAAGGACGAAGGGATGATCTTCCTCTCCCTCGACGAGACGGCCGAGGCTCGCGACCTCAACACCGACACGGACACGCTCGACACCTCCGTGCTGGCGCTCCTCGACGGGACGCTGAACACGAACGCGATCCACAGCACGGAGCTCGCGATCACGCCGGGATCCCCGCTGCGGGCCAGGAAGAACGCGAGCATCTCGCACGACTGGGACGTCGGGTTTCTCGTCTCGGAGACGGACCAGGGGGCGACGAACTTCAACGATCCGGCGCTGTTCGCCGGCACCTGGAAGCCCTCGCAGTGCGTGGGTGCCGAGGATTCCGACACGACGGACTCGGTGCTCCACTACCTCCACTTCTCCCTGTGGGACGCGGCTCCGGTCACGAACCCGCCGGTCAACACGGGCCTCGTCGGCTGCCGGAGGATCGCCATCGTGCGCACGTCTTCCGTGACGGCCTACATCGCGACGATCTCGCCCGAGCAGAACGCCGCCGATCCGAACGGGGCCGAAGGCACCTGCGACCTGAACGGCGACGGCGACACGGACGACTACGTCGTCCGCTGGGTGTCGATGGACCCGACGGCGATCCTGCCGCTCACGCAGGCCGCGAACATCCACGCGTTGACGGACGTCGCGGGCGGCACCCACGGACTCTCGGAGCTCGGCACGCGCTTCGTGATCGAGGTGTCCGAAGCCGACGACAACCTCGACATCAACAGCGACGCGCTGAAGACGCTCGACCTGATCGGGTGGCTCCTGCCCTCCGGTTCGGCGAACTCGAACACGCCTTGGGACTTCGTCCACGGCGGCGCGCCGGGCGCGGCGTTCGTCGGCGCGAGCTGGATGGCCGAGACCGCCGACCGCTCGCGCCTCGACCTCGCGCTCCTGGAAGTGTCCGCGGGCCCCGGAGGCACGCCGACGAACATCAACGCCCACCAGCCGGCGGTCCCCGGGGAGGACACCGACACGAACGACAGCGTCCCGACGTTCCCGATCTTCACGGGCTCGACGACCTACCTCTCGTTTCCGGGCGTCGCGATCGCCGTCCAGAAGACGAACGCGGGCATCACCATCGCGCGGAACGTCGGCTTCTATCGCGTCAGCGAGAGCGAGGACAGCCGCGACTGGAACTCGGACGGGCTCGAGACGGGCTTCGACCTGTTCCGGACGAGCTTGACGCAGGGCGTCTCCGTCTCCATGGGCGCGTTGAACTCGATCAACGGACGGCCGGCGATCGAATTCAACTCGGAGGAGCCGAGCCCGGTCGGCGCGGCCTTCATCGCGGACGAGCAGCTGCAGGGTGCCGGCGGGCTGGACTTCAACACCGACGGCGACGGCAACGACCTCGTGATCTCCTACTTCATCTTCTAGCCGGCGACGGGCCGCGCGCGCGCGTCCTGCGCGCGCGGCAGTTCCATCCCGAGGAGGAAGCTCGCGGCGATCGCCTCCGATTCGTCGCTGCGCATCCGCCGCGGCATCCAGCGGTGGAGGAGGCGCTTGCGCGCGCTCATCGCGGTCCGCTGCGCTTCCTTCCCGTTCGGATCGACGCTGCGGATGTCGCGCAGCCCGCGCGGATGGAGCGCGAAGCGGACGCGGTCGACCGCCGCGTCCTGGAACAGCGCCAGGAATCCCTTGGAGAGCCCGACGTCGCCGATCGGATGGATCCGCGCGACGCCCCGGCGCCAGCGCTCCCGCTCGCTGACGAGCAGGACGTGGTTGAAGATGAGCTTGTTCGTGCGCATCGACAGCGCCTTGTTCGGCACGGTGCGGTTCACGAGCTCGTCGAGCTCGGTGAGCTCGGGCATCGCCTTCAGGCGCGTGACGACATCCCACCTCGAGTCCGGGATCATCCGGTCGGCGCTCATCTCCCAGTACAGGTGCCCGAGCCCCTTCGTCCGCGCGTACCGCGCGAGGTGGTAGGGGACGAAGTGGTTGTGCGCGATCGTGTCGGCCGCGAGGTGCGACAGGTAGCCGAGGATGAACGACTCCTCGCGCGGCGAGCTCGCGAGCTGGCGCATCTCGTCGACGATCGCCCAGCGGTGACAGTGGCTGTACGCGCCGCCGTACGCCTTGAAGTTGATGATGTCGGCCGCGAGGTTGCCGTACTCGTACGCGTCGCGCTCCTCGGAGATCAGCTGCGCGACGTCGCGCGGGAGCATCTCGCGCCGGCGCCGCCACACGCGCTCCGCGAACTCGAGGTGGTGGCCCGGACCCCAACCGAGGAGGAGGCAGCCCGACAGGATCACGAGGAAGAGGAGGGTCATGCAGGCGCGCTCACCGCGTGACTACGTCGTACGCGCGTTCGTAGCTTTCAACCACTCGTTCGAGCGTATGCTCTTCGACGATCATCCGTCGAGCACGATCGAGGATCGTTTCGAGGGCGCTCGCGGGCATCCCCAGGATCTCCGTCATCCGCGCCGCCAAGGTGACGGCGTCGTCGCGTTCGACGAGAAAGCCCGTCGAACCGTCCTCGACGACGTCCGGGATCCCGCCGACCCGCGTCGCGAGGACCGGGATCCGCAGCGCCATCGACTGGAGGATCGCCTGCGGGACGCCCTCGCTCGCCCGCGAGGCGAGCACGAAGAGGTCGAGGGCGCCGAGGACGCGCTCGATGTCGTTCCGGAAACCGAGGAAGAGCACCTGCCGCGTCGCCTTCCCGGAGAGCTCGGCGAGCACGGTCGGGCCGCCGCCGCCCGCGTGGACGAGCCACAGGTCCGGCGCGCCCGCGTCGAGCAGCGCGGCGTGCGCGTCGACGAGCGTGTCGATCCCCTTCATCAGGCGCAGGTTGCAGGCCGTGCCGACGACGCGCGCGCCCGGCGGGATCCCGAGCTCGCGCCGGACTCCCGCGACGTCCTTCCGCGACGGATCGAAGCGCGCGAGATCGACGCCCGCGGGTGTGTCGAAGACGCGCTCGGGATCCGCGACGCCCGCGTCGACGAGGATCCTGCCGATCGTGCGCCCCGAGACGGTGAACGCGTCGGCGAGGCGCGTGTAGACGAGACGGCCGAACATCGAGCTCGGGATCGGTTTCGCGATGTGCCGGCCGCGCACGATCGGGATCGAGAGGAACCTCGCGGCGAGACCGAACGTCCACGAGTCGCTGCTCGAGTGCGTGTGCACGACGTCGGGAGCGAGGTCGCGCAGGATGCGCAGCGCCTTCGCGAGGTCGAGCGGGTGCACCGAGCCGCCGTGGAACCGGAACGGGACGAAGGCGATCCGCGCGCGCGCGGCGGCTTCGAAACCCGAGCCCTGCGGCCCGATCACCGTGCAACGGTGTCCGCGGCGTTCGACCAGGAGGCGCGCTTCGTCGATCAGCCGGAGCGACTGGCCGCCGAGCGCTCCGATCGACTCGGTATGGACGATGTGCATGCGCGCGCCGCGCCAGGGTAGCGAAATCGATGACATCCTCCTCTCGCCCTTCTAGGCTCTGGTTCTCCGATGGCCCCGCGCCTCCCGACTTCGAAGATGCGGTCCGTGACGCGTCTCACCCTCGATCGGGAGCTGCGACGGCAGTTCGCGCGGCTGAAACCAGGTGTCGTCCTCGACGTCGGCTCCAAGCGGTCGCCGTACCGCGAGTGGATCGCCCACACGAGCTACCTGCGGCTCGACATCGACCCGAACAGCCAGCCGGATCTCTGCTGCAGCGTCTACGACATCCGTTCGGAGTCGGAGAAGTTCGACGTCGTGATCGCGACCGAGATCCTCGAGCATCTGCGCGAGCCGCACCGCGCCATCGACGAGTTCCTGCGCGTGCTGAAGCCGGGCGGCGTGTGCATCCTCTCGACGCGCTTCATCTGCCAGTACCACGCCGATCCCGAGGACTACTTCCGCTTCACGCACGACTCGCTGCGGCACCTGTTCCGGGGTTTCCGCGTCACCGAGGTCCATCACCACGGCAACCGCTTCCAGTCGATCTGGGCGCTGCTCGACCACGGCAACATGCGCCTCTTCATGCGGCCGTGGAACCGGCTCGTCGCGCGCATCCACTCGCGCAGGACGAAGGCTCCGCTCGGCTTCGTGGTCTGGGCCGAGAAGTGAGCGCGAGCGCCGGGCAGCTCCGGATCGCGCACGTCGACGCGGAGATGTCCTTCTCGGGCGGGGAGACGCAGGTGTTCCTGCTGCTCGAGGGCCTGCGCGCGCGCGGCCACGGCGGGACGCTCCTCTGCCCTCCGGGGAGCCGCGCGGAGAGCGAAGCGCGCGCGCGCGGCTTCCCCGTCCGCACCGCGCGCATGGCGAGCGATCTCGACCTCGGCGCGGTCGCGGCGCTGAAACGCGAGCTCGACGACCTGCGCCCGGACCTCGTCCATCTCCACACGGGGCGCGCGACGTGGCTCGGCGGACTCGCGGCGCGGCTCGCGGGAGTGCCCGCGATCACGACGCGCCGGATGGATCGGCCGATCCGCCGGAGCTGGCGTACGCGGCTCGTGTACGGCCCGCTCGTCGCGCGCGCGGTCGCGATCTCCCCGGCGGTCGCGGCCTGCCTGCTCGCCGGCGGCGTCGCGCCGGGGAAGATCGCGACGATCCGGAGCGCCGTCGACGTCCGTTCGCTCGCCCCGCGCTCGCCGACGGTGCGCCAGGATCTGCGGCGCGCGCTCGAAGCGCCCGAGAGCGCCGTCGTCGTCCTCGCGCTCGCGTCGCTCGTGCGCCGCAAGGGCATCGACCTGCTCCTCGAGGCGCTCGCGCTCGCGCGCGCGGCCGAGATCATCGCCTGGATCGCGGGCGAAGGGCCCGAGCGCGCCGCGCTCGAGTCGCAGGTCGAGCGCCTGCGTCTCGCGCCCCGCGTCCGTTTCCTCGGACGTCGCGAGGATTCGGCCGACCTCCTCGCGGCCTGCGACCTCCTCGTGCTGCCCTCGCGCCACGAGGGCCTCGGCGTCGCCGCGCTCGAGGCGATGGCGGCGCGCCGTCCGGTCGTCGCCGCGCGCGTCGGGGGCCTCGCCGAAGCGGTCGTCGACGGCCGGACGGGGCTGCTCGTTCCCCCGGAAGACCCGGCCGCGCTGGCGGACGCCCTCGCGCGCCTCGCGCGCGACGCGGAGCTCCGCAGGCGGCTCGGCGACGCGGGTCCGGAGCGGCTCGCGGAAGGATTCCTCGCGGAGCAGATGGTGGCCGAGTACGAGAAACTGTATCGAATCGTGATCGAGGAGCGCCGCGAACCTTGAGCACGCCGTCGGGAAGCGCAGGCCGGTCCGGGCTCTCCGCGTGCATCGTCGCGATGGACGAGTCGGACCGGATCGGCGACTGCCTCGACTCCGTCGCGTTCTGCGAGGAGATCGTCGTCGTCGACAGCCACTCGCGCGACCGCACGCGCGAGATCGCGGCCGAGCACGGCGCGCGCGTGATCGAGCGCGACTGGCCGGGGCACGTCGCACAGAAGGAGTTCGCGATCCGCGCCGCGTCGAACGACTGGGTCCTGTGCGTCGACGCGGACGAGCGCGTGTCGCCGGAGCTGCGCGCGGAGATCACCGCGCTCCGCGACGCGGGATTTCCCGGGATGGCGGGCTGGAGGATGCGCCGGCTCTCGAGCTACCTCGGCCGCTGGATGCGCCACGGCGCGTGGGTCCCGGACTGGCAGCTGCGACTCTTCGACCGGCGGCGCTGCCACTGGGGCGGACACGATCCTCACGACCACGTGCAGGCGGACGGCCCCGTGGGCTCGTGCAGTGCGCGGCTCCTGCACCATCCCTACAGGAACCTCGCGGAGCACCTGCGGACGATCGACCGGTACACCACGACGATGGCGGAAGGCCTGTTCGCCCGCGGAAAGCGCGCGCACGCCGCCGACCTCGTGCTGCGACCGGTCGCGCGTTTCGTCCGCGCGTACGTCCTGAAGCTCGGCTTCCTCGAGGGCTGGCGCGGTTTCCTGCAGGCCTGTCTCGCCGCGCACTACGGCCGGATGAAATACGCGAAGCTGTACGCGCTCCAGCTCGGCGACGAAGCGAAGCGGAGGCCCGCGTGACGTCGACGCGCTCCTCGATCGCGCTGCTGTTCCTGTGCGCCGCCTGCTCGCGCGTCCAGCGCGCCGGCGAAGGCGGCGGCGCCGTGCTCATGCGCAATCTCCTGCGCGTGCAGGCCGTCGAGATCGTCGCCGACGCGGGTCCGGTCCAGGAGGCGTGTCGCGCCGCGGCGGATCGCATCGCGCGCGAGCGCGGCGTCTCCTGCCGCGTGCTCTCCCCCGGGGAACCCGGCGACCCCCGCGCCGCGCGGATCGTCCTCACCGGCCCGTGGGATCCGGCCGCCGTGCTCCGGCTCGGCATCCTCGGCGTGCAGGTCGACGCGAACGCGCAGCGTCCGTCGTTCACGTTCCGCCGCGCGCAGTTCGCGGGCCGGTCGGACGCGCTGACCGCGGTGATCGAGGACCCGGATCGGCCGGGTCTGCCGCTGACGATCTACTACGCGAACGGGGCCGGGATCCTCGAGCGCTGCGCGCCGGACGTCGAGCCCGGCTGGAAGCCGTGGGTCCGGATCTACCGCGCCGGGGCGCGGGCGCTCGAAGGACCTCTCGCCGCGGACGGGTCGATCGTCGAGAACCGGCTCGTCGACGTCGACGCGGTGCGCGCGCGCGAGCTCGCTGCCTACGTCGCGGGTCCGGCGCGGCCCGACGGGATCCAGAGTCGCGCGGCACCCGACGTCGACCCCGCGCTCCGCGACGCGTACCTCGACGCCGTTGCTCGTGCGCGCGCCGAGACCGTGCGCTGGGCGGGAACCTTCGACGCGCAGAAGACGCCCGGGATCGTGCTCCACGCGGAAGCCGCCTGCCTCGCGGCCTGCGTCCAGACCTCGGGCCTCTCGGCCTGGAATCCCGTGCGCAACGAAGTGCAGGCGCTCGTCGCGCGCGGCGTCCCGCACGATTCCGGGCTCGCCGCGGCCCGCGCGGTCGCCGAAGCGATCCTCGGTCCGCCCGCAGCCGCCTGGCTCGCGGACGGCGCCGCGGTCCACGGCGCGGGCGCGTGGTGGGGGACCGGGCTCACGGACTGGATCGCCTGGTTGCGCCTCGGCGGTCTCGCGCCCGGCGTCGCCGCGCTCGTCGATCCGCAGGCCGCGGAGACGAACTCGCCGCACCTGATCCGTCCGCTGCGCGGCGCGCTGTTCCGTTTCCTGCTTGAGAGCCGCGGCGAGGGCGCCGTCCGCGCGCTCTGGACCGGCGACTCGAAGCTCGCCGTGGACACCGAGCTCGATCGCGCGTTCACCGCGTGGCTCGACGATCTCGCGGGGCCGCATCGAGCCGCGTTCGAGAGCCGTCGCGCGACGCGCCGCGCGTCGCTCCTCGCGGACTCCTTCCTCTCGGCCGTCGGAATCGAGGAGCCCGGTCGATCCGCCCGGCGCGGTCTCGCCTCGGCGGCCTACCGGGAGACCCTCGCCGAAGCGCGCGCGCTCGGCGCGAAAGCCGCGGCGCTCACCTGTTTCGTCGTCGCCGAGCGCGATCCCGTCGACGTGCCCGTGCTCCTCGAGGGCGAGCGCCTGCTCGAGCCCGTCGAGAGCGACGCGCGCGTGTTCGCGGGACTCTGCCAGGCGCGCGAGAGCGGGATGCGCACGCTGCTGCTTCCCCATCTGCTCACGGCGCCGGCCGGGACGCTCGCGGGAACCGGACCGCAGGGCGACGAGAACGGCTGGAGGCGCTTCTTCGACGCGTACACGCGGTTCGTCGTGCACGTCGGACTGCTGTCGGAGCTCGCCGGAGTCGACGGTCTCGCGATCGGCGGCGGCATGCCGGGGGCGACGAGCGGCCGCGACGACGGGCGCGCAGCGAGCGCGAGGATCCTCGGCTGGCGCCGCGAGGGATGGACGCGCGTGCTGCGCGCGGTCCGCGGCGCATTCTCCGGGGCGATCACCTGGACCGCGGATTCGAGGATCGAGGCGGCCGATCTCCTCTTCTGGAGCGACCTCGACGTGGTCGCCTGCGATCTCGAGACCGAGCTCGAGGACCGCGAGATCACGCTCGATCCGAAGCCGGGAACCACGCTCGAGAAGCGCATCTCGGGGCAGCTCTTCGCGCTCGAGCTGATCGCGAAGAAGTCCGGGAAGCCGCTGATCCTGACGCAGGCCGGGTTCCGTTCCGGCGCGCCGCGCCCCGGCGAAGCCAGGGACGCGCGTTTCGCGGACGATCCCGGGCTGCAGGCGTTCGAGATCGACGTGCTCAGCCGGGCCGTGCGCACGGCGCGCGAGGCCGGGAGTCTGCGCGGGATCGTCCTCTGGCGCTGGAGCACCGATCCGGCGGACCGCGGGGTCAACGGCCGCGATCGCGTCCTCCGTCCGGGTGCCGCGCGCGACGCGGTCGCGCGCGCGCTCGCCGGACTGTGAGCCGCGTCACAACAGCGTGCCGCTCAGGATCGCGCTCGCGATCGTGAAGTAGATCACGAGCCCCGTGACGTCGACGAGCGTCGCGACGAGCGGCGCGCAGGCGCTCGCGGGGTCGAGCTTGCAGAGCTTCAGCAGGAACGGGAGCAGCGAGCCCGCGATCGTGCCCCACGCGGCGCAGAGCAGGACGCTGAGCGCGACGGAGCTCGCGACGCGCAGGTAGTGCGGTCCGTAGTACCCGAGCGCGCTCCACTCCGGATGCTTCTCGTGCTCGGGGTACGCGAAGAGATGCTGCCAGAGGAAGATGCGCGTCAGTCCGACGACCGCGAGGATCGCTCCGAGCGAGATGCCGATCACGACCTCGCGCGACACGACGCGCCACCAGTCGCGGAGCCGGACTTCGCCGAGCGCCATCGCGCGGATCACGAGCGTCGATGCCTGCGATCCCGAATTGCCGCCGGTCGAGATGATCAGCGGCATGAACGCGCTGAGGATCCATCCGCCGCGCTCGATCTCCGTCGAGAAGTGGCCGTTCGCGCTCGCGGTCAGCGTCTCGCCGAGGAACAGCGCGACGAGCCATCCGCCGCGCTTCTGGATCATCTGCAGCAGCCGTACTTGCAAGTACGGCGCGTCGAGGGCCTCCGTGCCGCCGATCTTCTGGATGTCCTCCGTCGCCTCCTCGCGGACGACGTCGACGATGTCGTCGGCGGTGACGATCCCCTTCATCCGCCCTTCGGCGTCGATCACGGGGAGGGCCATCAGGTTCGCTTCCGCGAACTTGCGCGACACGGCCTCCTGGTCCATCTCGTCGAGCACGGCGACGAGCTCCGGCGTCATCACGTCGCGCACGCGCGCGTCGCCGCGGGCCATCATGAGCTGGCGGAAGGACACGACGCCGACGAGCTTCTGCTGCTCGTCGAGCACGTAGGCGTAGTAGATGCTCTCGACGCGCTCCCGCGTCTGCCGGCGGAGGTAGCTGATCGCCTCGTCGACGCTCATGTCAGGGCGCAGGCGCGCGTAGCGCGGGTTCATCAACCCGCCGGCCTCGTCCTGCGCGTACGCGAGCAGCGCGCCGACTTCCTTGCGCGTCGGCTCGTCGAGCAGCGCGAGCAGCTTCCCGCGCTCGTCCGCGGGAGCCTGCTGCACGACGTCGGCGACGTCGTCGGGCGCCAGGGCACGCATCCACCAGCGCTGCTCGCCCGAGGGCAGTCCGAGCAGGGTCTGCGCGCGGTCGAACGCGGAGAGCCCGAGGAAGAATTCCTCGGCGTCCGAGGACGTCAGGTAGCGGAAACCCTCGATGCGCGACGGCGGGTCGAGGACCGGCCAGGCATCGCGCAGATCCGCTGCACAGACCCTCGCATCGAGGTCCGTGTCGGTTTCGGGGGGAGACATGGCTCGGGTCTCACGCCCTTTTTTCTACCCGGCCGCTCCGGCCGAACGCGCGGACGAAATGAGATTCCTCGAGCGCGAGAGTCAGGCCCGGCGGAGCAGCTCCTGGAACTTCCGCCACATGAGCCACGCGAGCAGGACGAACACGAGGAACCCGCCGACGGTGATCCACGGACTGCGGAGCATGCTCTCCGCTTCCTTCCCCAGGAGTTCCGCGAGGACCGCGAACGTCACGGTCACCATCGCCGTCCCGACCGCGATCGCCGCGACTCCGCGCGCGCGGCTGAGGCCGAGCAGTTGGCCGGCGAACGTCCCGCCCATCCACCCCGACCCCGGCAGCGGCAGCGCGACGAAGAACGCGGCGCCCCAGAAAGCCGTGCGTTTCAGGCGCGGGTAGTCGGCGAGGGCGGTCGACGTCCGGTCGTGCGCGTTCCGGAGCCAGGTCCCGATGCCCGGGAGGCCGAGGATCGGATCGAGGCACAGCGCGAGAGTCAGGGCGAGGAAGGAATCGACCGCCACGCCGAGCAGGGCGACGCCCCAGGGATCGAGCGGCGAGTTCGCGGCGAGCCCTCCGAAGACCGCGAACTTCCCCGGGATCGTGGCGAGCATGACCGCCTCGACCCACACGAAGTGCAGGTTTTCGCGCGGAGTCCGGCCCATCCAGGCCGAGAACACGACGCAGGACGCCGCCAGCGTCGCGAGCCAGCACACGACGAGGATGCGGGTCTCGCGGCGCCGGCTCTCCGAGCTCCCGGGGGTTCCGCTGGCACCGTTCATCCGATCCTGTAGACCTCGGGATCGGAAGGCGTGATGACCTTCGCGAATCCGCGCCGGGAGAGCTCCGCCGCGAGCGGCTTGCGCTGGTCGTCCTCGCCGTGCACGAGGAAGCACGCCGCGGCACGGTCGGCGTGGGGCAGGAGCGCCTCCAGGAGCTCGTCCTTGTCCGCGTGCGCCGACATCCCGAGCATCGGCGTGACGCGCGCGCGCACGGGGTGGGGGACGCCGAGGATCGACACTTCCCGCGCGCCGTCGAGGACGCGTCTCCCGAGTGTCTGCTGCGCCTGGAAGCCGACGATCAGGATCTCGGCGTCCTCGGATCCGATCCAGTGCGCCAGGTGATGGAGGATCCGGCCGTTCTCCATCATGCCCGACGCCGAGATCACGATCGTCGGCCGCGGATCGGCGTTCAAGGCGATGCTCTCTTCCTTGGAGTCGGTGAAGTGGAGGTTCGGACGGAAGCAGGAATCCTGCTTCATGCGGTCGAACTCCGCCAGCGCCTCCGCGTCGAAGCACTCGGGGTGCTCCGAGACGATGCGCGTCGCCGCCGTCGCGAGCGGGCTGTCGACGGCGATGCGCACCGGAGGACAGTCTCCGGAGCGGAAGAGCTTGCCGAGCGTGTAGAGGACGTTCTGCGTCCGACCGACCGCGAACGCGGGGATGATCACGCGCCCCCGACCGCGCTGCGCGAGGCGCCGGACCGCCTCGGCGAGGTCCGCGTCCATGTCGACGAACGCCGGGTGGATCCGGTCGCCGTAGGTCGACTCCGAGATGTACACGTCGGCATCGGCGAGCGGCTCGGGATCGCGGAGGATCGGCGTTCCCTTGCGCCCGTAGTCGCCGGTGAAGACGAGGCTGCGCTTCTCCTTCCCGGAGCCGATTTCGGCCTCGATCCAGGCCGATCCGAGGATGTGCCCGGCGTCCCGGAAGCGGAAGCGCATGCCCGGAGCGGCCTCGAACCACTCGCCGTACGCGTGTCCGACGAAGAGATCCATCGTGCGCGCGACGTCCTCCTCGACGTAGAGCGGGACGACCTCGGCGGGTCCAGGGTCGAGCTCCGGCGCCGCGCGGCGGTGCGGATCGAGGGGAATCGGGAGCTCTCCCTGGAGGCGGTCGTGCGTCTCGTCCTCGACCGGCTCCGGCTCGGGTTCCGGCGCGCGCGCGGCGCGGCGGCGGTTCAGGTGCTGCGCCTCCGCGAGCATGATGTGCGCGCAGTCGCGGAGGAGGACGGCGCACAAGTCGACGGTCGCGTGCGTCGCGTGGATCCTGCCGCGGAAGCCGCGCCGGACGAGCATCGGCAGCTTGCCGGAGTGGTCGATGTGCGCGTGGGACTGGACGACGGCGGAGACGCCCGCGGGGTCGAACGCGAAGGTCGCGTTCCGTCGCGCGCTCTCCTCGCGCCGTCCCTGGTAGAAACCGCAGTCGAGCAGGACCGAGTGGGGACCGTGGCCGACCCTGTGGCACGAACCGGTCGTCGTGCCCGTCGCGCCGAAGAACCGCAGCTCCATCGCGGATACGGTACCAGGTTCACTTTCTCGCACTTCGCAGCGCACCGGCGCGAAGCGAGAGGCCTCGCGTCGGAGCGCGAGAAAGTGAACCTGGTACCGTACTAGCGGACGGACTGCGTCTTGCCGCCGCCCTGCTTCGCGAGCCAGTTGCCGACGTCCGCCAGGACGTTGTCGCCCGCGCGCGCGCGCAGGATCGCGAGCTGCGCCGCGGGCGGCGAATCCCACTCCGCGTTGCGCGTCCAGGTTCCGTCGTCGCCGAGCTTCTTGTTGTTCTCGTCGCGGTGCGCGCGGAGATCGGCGAGGATGCCCGCGAGCGCCGGCTTCTTCGTCGCCGCGAGAGCGTGCACGAGGCCGAACGCGTGGCGCGCGGACGTGCCGTCCCAGGTCCCGCGCGCCCAGCGCGTGAGCTCCTCGATCTGGAGCGGCTTCTTCGCGCGGTCCTGGAACTCGTGCGCGAGGTCGAGCGGCCAGGCGGCGTGCTCCACCGTGTAGACGAACTCCGAGCGGTACGGGTAGACCCAGATCGATCCGTCGAAGGCCGTCTCGGCTTCCCACGCGACTCCGTGCGTCACCCAGTTCGGCATCTGCCCGAACCGGCTGAGGAGGAACAGGCGCACGAGCCGGTTCACGATCTCGTGCTCGGGGCTCCATTCCTCCTGGCCCGACGCGCTCTCGACGAACGCGGCGACCAGCGGATTCTCGATCACGAACCCGAGATCGGTCCCTGCCTTGGCGGCCCAGGTCGCGAGCTCCGGATGCTGGTTCGAGAGATGCGCGAGCGCGCTCTCCTGGTCCTTCTCGTTCGCGAACGCGATGAGGACGGCCGTACGCGAGTCCGGGGCGAAGCTCCCCGAGCCCCACGCGGTCGCCGCCGTTTCCGGCTTCGAGGTCGACGTCTTCGATCCCGGCGTCGCCTTCGGCGGCGCGAGGACCGGCGGAGCGCCCTCGGGATCCTCGGGGATGTCCTCGGTCTTCTTCGCGGCCGGCTTCTGCGGCGGCTTCGCGCCCTTCGCCGGGATGGCGGCGCTCGGGGCCTGGATCGGCACCGCGTTCGTCAGCGGAAGGAGATCGTCGAACCAAGCCTCCGCGCGCACGACGATCGGCATCGCGCTCTCCGCCCGCGAGCTCTTCTCCGCCGTGAGGAGCAGGACGCGCCCCGTCGCGTCGAACTCCATCTGGTACTCGGCCTTGTGCGCCCACGCCCGCCATTCGGCGACGGCGGCGCGCGCGCTGTCGGAAAGATCCGAGGGGAGCGTCGCGGCGTCGTAGCGCTTGCCGTGCCACGTGACGGCGACCTTGTCCTCGGCGCGCACCTCGGTCGCGAGAAGGGCGCCGGCGAGACCGAGCGAGAGCAGGAATCGCGCGTTCATTTCCTCTCCTTCAACCATTGGACGAGGCGCACCTGCAGCTCCGGCATCGACATGCCGAGCGCCGCGTGCAGCGCTTCCGCGGAAGCCGTGCCGTCGCCGATGCTCTTGAGGACGACGGGAGCGGCCTCCGGGCGCCCTTCGATCAGGTACGCGGCGATCGCGTAGGAGATCAGGAGATCGTCGACGCCGATCGTGGCGAGGTCGTGCTCGAACACCTTGCTGATGTCCGGGGCCGGTTCCTTCGAGAGGATCTGCAGCGCCTCGTTCATCCAGTTCGACGTCGAGACCATGAGCTTGCCGCGCGGCGAGTTCTTACCCTCGGTCGTGACGCCCTTGCCCGAGCAGAACCAGGTGAGGCGCGTCCCGCAGATCTCGCGCGTGAGGTACAGGCCGAAGCCCTCGAACACCCACGCGTTCCCCGTCGTCAGCTTGAAGCTCCGGAAGAGCAGGTGCGCGAGGGCGTGCCGGACGCCGCAGTCGAGCAGGCGCTTGGGGTCCGGCTCGAAAAGCACGATCTTCCACGTGCGCGGGATCCCGCCGCCGATCGTCCGCTTGAGCGTCCCGCGCTCGGTGTCGTCGAGGCCCTGGACGTGCGCGACCAGCGCGTCCTTCTCCCCGGTGCCCGTCGCGACGTAGAGGCCGAATCCGTCGGCCCAGCTCGGCGTCGTCCCGAGCGCCGTCTCGAACGCCGCCGCGGTCACGCGACAGGCGGTCGCGAGGCTCTCGCACTGGGACGGATCGCCGCTCGCGACGACGCGGATGTTGTCGGACACCGTCGCGCACTTCCAGCTGTCGAGGAGCACCTTGTCGTCTTCGCTCGGCGCCGAGCTCTTCAGCTGCGCCGGCGCGGCCTTCGCCGCCGCCTCGACGGCGGTGCGGAGCGCGGCGCGGCGCGCCTTGCCGGTCGCCGTCTCCGCGAGCACCCATTTGTCGTCGAGCCGCGCCTCGCCCATCGCCTTGTGCGCGGCTTCGTCGTCGGGATCGACCGCGAGGATCTCGGCCAGCACCGCCTTCTTCGTCTCGGGCGGCACGGCGTCCTTCTCCATCCGCGGCAGGAGATCGTCGCGGAACGGCCCGATCGCCTCGGCGCGCTTCGCGGGGAGCTTCTCGAGAGCGGCGGGATTGCGGTTCTTCGCCGGCCGCGGCGCGGGCTCCTTCCAGGAGCCGTCGGCGTTACGCGCGTAGCGCAGGCCCTTGCGCGCCTCCATGTTGTCGGTCTCGATCTCGAGGACGGCGCGCCAGGCGCGGTCGCGATCCTCGAACAGCTCGCTGTCGTGGCACCACTGCGCGAGCGTCAGGAGCCGGCCGACGAGCGCGGTGCGCGCCGCGGTGTGGGCTTCGTCGAACGACTGGCGCGCGGCGAAGAGCCGCGGCGAGACGACGAACAAAAGGAGAGCGATCGCGGCGATGCGAAGGGATCGTGTCATGCCTGGCTGCGAGCGGCGCCGGTTCGGGGCCTTGTTCTTCTCGGATCGGGAGGAGGGGAGCGTTAGTGCACTGAACGACGGCTTCTTCCCATCCGTCGGTAAGAACAGCGCATGATCTTCGAGGTTGCGCGCTCCAGCAACTTCCGCTCCGCCATTCGACGCGACCCGTCGTGCGGCGGGTCGCCGGAATGTCGACTTCGGAGGCGACGCCGTGACCTCCGGAGCGATCAAGCCGGAGCGAGCTTGCCCCGCACAGCCGACGCCGTGCACCCTGAGGAACGATGAAGGCCGCGCAAGAGACCCGACAAACCCCGATCGCGCGCACGGTCCCGGGAGGGATCGCACCGCTCATAGAATTGACGGGCGTCGGGCCGGCGCGCGCGCGGGCGTTCTCGCGCATGGGAGTCACGGACGTCCGCGACCTCCTCCTCCTCGTGCCGCGGCGGCTCGCGACGGCGGGGCCGCGGGCGACGATCGCCGCTGCGTGCAGCGCGGTCGGGCGCGAAGTGACCGTCGCGGGGCGCGTCGCGCGCATCGCGCTGCAGCGCTTCGGCCGGCGCTCGACGCTGCGGATCACGGTCGACGACGACTCCGGATCGATCGTCGCCTTGTTCTTCAATCAGCCCTGGCTCCGGCGGCGCTTCCAGGTCGGCGAGGAGATCGAGCTGCGCGGTCGCGTCGTCGACGCGCGCGGTCCGGCGCTCGCGTCCCCGAAGCTCGGCTCGAAGGAGAAGCCGCTCTCCGCGCCGGGCGCGTTGACGCCGCACTACCCGCTGACGGACGGACTCGGCCAGGAGCTCGTCCGGCGACTGTGCGCCGACGCCGCGCGCGCGCACGCCGACCGGATCGCGGAGCCGCTGGCCGCCGCGGATCTCGCGCGCTTGAGCCTGCCGCCGCTCCCGCGGGCGGTCGCGGAGGTCCACGCGCCGTCCTCCGCGACGGCGTTCGAGGCCGCACGGCGCCGGCTCTCGCTCGAGCCGTTCCTGAAGCTCCAGGCGCAGGTCGCGGCGCGGCGGCGCGTCCGCCTCGAATCGAGCGGGCTCCCGTGCCCGCTCGACGATCGTGCGCACGCGCGGATCCTCGCCGCGCTCCCCTTCGTTCCGACGGCCGGCCAGGCGCGGATCGCCGGCGAGCTGCGCGCGGATCTCGCGCGCGTCGCGCCGATGCGGCGCCTCCTCCAGGGCGACGTCGGATCGGGAAAGACGGCGCTCGGGCTGTACGCGTGCATCGCCGTGGCGTCGGCGGGCGGGCAGGCGGCGTTCCTGGCGCCGACCGAGCTCCTCGCGGAGCAGCACTTCGACGGATCGCGCAAGCTGCTCGAGCGCGCCGGGCTGCACGCCGTGCTGCTGACGGGGTCGCTCCCGTCGGGCGAGAGACGCGCGGCGATCGCGCAGCTCGCGAGCGGGATGGCGGACGTCGCGTTCGGGACGCACGCGCTCTTCTCCGACGACGTCGCGTACCGGAGGCTCGCGCTCGCGGTCATCGACGAGCAGCAGCGCTTCGGCGTGGCGCAGCGCGCGCGGCTCCTCGAACGAGGGAAGGACGTGCACGCGCTCCTGATGACGGCGACGCCGATCCCGCGCACGCTCGCGTGGACGCTCTACGGCGACCTCGACGTCAGCGTGCTGCGCGAGGCGCCGCCGGGTCGAGGGCGCGTGCGGACGCGCTGGGTGCGCGGCGCGGAACGACGCAGGGTCCAGCCCTTCCTGATGGAGCGACTGCGTGCGGGGGAGCAGGTGTACTTCGTGTCGCCGCGGATCGGAGAAGCGGAGGCTGACGTCGAGGCGACGGTGGAGAGCGGCGAGGGCAGCGCCGAAGCCGCGCGCGAGCGGTTGTCGCGGACGCCGGCCGCGGAGTTCGGGATCGAGCTCGTGCACGGACGGATCGAGTCGGCAGAACGCGCGCAGCGCCTCGAACGGTTCCGGCGCGGCACGTCGAAGCTCCTCGTCGCGACGACGGTGATCGAGGTCGGCGTCGACGTGCCGGCGGCGACGGTGATGGTCATCGAGAACGCGGAGCGGCTCGGGCTCGCGCAGCTGCACCAGCTGCGCGGGAGGATCGGGCGAGGGCCGAAGGACTCGTGGTGCCTCCTCTTCGGGAAACCGGTCGCCGCGGAGCGTTTCCAGTTCCTCCAGAAGACGAACGACGGCTTCGAGATCGCGGAGGAGGATCTGCGGCAGCGCGGGATGGGCGAGCTCGCCGGACTGCGGCAAGCCGGGGAGACCTCGGAGGCCGCGGCGGATTCCGGGGGCGACCTCGACCTGCTCGTCGCTGCGCGCGATCTCGCCGCGACGCGGCCGGAGCTCGCCGCGCTCTACGCCACCGAGTCCGGCTCGCCCGTCGCGCCGTGAAATACGGTACCTGGTTCGTTTTCTCGCATCCCGCGGCGCGGGAGCGCCGCGCCGCGGCGTGCGAGAAAACGAACCAGGTACCGTATTTCACGGCGACGCGGGCGCGGAACGCAGCTCTACCGGCACGTCGGCGCCGTTCAGAGTCCCGAGGAACGCGAGGAGGTCGTCGATCTCGCCGTCGGTGAGGTGCAAGGGCTTGATCACTTGCTCGCCGTGGTGACCCGCGGGGACCGTTCCCTCGAGCGTCGAGTAGTAGTGCAGCACGTCGCGCAGCGTCGCGAACTGCCCCTGGTGCATGTACGGCGCCGTCCGCGCCACGTTCCGCAGCGTCGGCGTCCGGAACTCGCCCCACAGGTCCGACGTCCGCACGAGCATCGCGAGCTCGCTCGCGCGCGCGCCCTTCGGATCGTCGCTGAACGCGCCGCCGCAGTTGAACGGGTCGTTCCGCACTTCCTCGATCCCGGCAAAGCGCCCGGCGTCCCGCGGCGGGCTCTTGTCGAGTGTCGGCACGCCGACGTTGTGGAACTCCCCGTCGCTGAACAGCGGCCCGGCGTGGCAGAGGCGGCAGTTCGCCTTGCCGATGAACAGCACGAGCCCGCGCTTCGCGGCTTCCGGGTACTGGGCCTGCGCGGCGGCGTCACCCGACTTCAGCGCGGACGCGAACCCGTCGAACTCCGAGTCGGCGCTCACGAGCTTGCGCTCGTACGCCTCGAGCGCCTTCCCCGTCTGCGCCAGGATCCGGTCCGCCGCGTCCGGCGTCGGCACCGCGCCGAACACCGCCGCGTACGCTCCGCGCAGCTCGGGATCGCTCGTCACGAGCTGCGCGATCCGGTTGCGGTCGCTGCCCATCTCCGTCGGGCTCTCGATCGGTCGCGTCGCCTGCGCCCAAGGCGAATCCGCGCGTCCGTCCCAGAAGAGCCAGCGCTGCCAGGCGACGTTCAGGAGCGTCGGAACGTGCCGCTTCCCGACCCCGAGGCCCTGGCTCAGCGTCTTCCCGTCCGCGTACGCGCGCGCCGGGTCGTGGCACGTCGCGCACGCGATCTCGCCGTTCGCGGACAGGCGCTTGTCGAAGAAGAGGAACTGTCCGAGGTGCGCCGCCTTCGGGTCGTCCGCGTGCGCGTTCGTCGGATCCGGCGGCGGCGCGCCGAGCGGCGAGTGCGTCAGGATCTTCGCGACGTCCTTCGCGTCGAACCGCACCGGGTCCTGGACCGCGCAGACGAACAGCGCGAGTGCGACCGGCGCGATCATTCCACCTCGACGTCGGCCTGCGCGCGCTCGACCAGCGCTCCGCGTGCGACGTCGAAGTAGAGCTCCCACTTGCCCGGCATGTGGAAGAGGAGCCCGTCGATCCGGAATCGTCCGGCCTTCGGGCCTTCGGTGTGAGGCACGCGGTTCATTCCGTGTCCATGCTGCGGCATGGCCGCGTCCACCGCCAGCGAGACGTCCGCCCGAGGTGTTTCCGGCGCGTCGGCGCCGAAGACCCACGCGTCGATCGTGAACGGCTCGCCACGCTTCACCGGCCCGTTCTCGACCTTGTAGACGACCTTCCAGGCCCCGTCGTTGCTCGCGAGCGCGGTGCCGCCCTCCCACGGCTTCGGGCCCGCGCCCAGGTTCTCGGCGACGCAGCTCGCGAGCAACGCCACGATCGCCAGCGCAGGAACGAAGGCGGCTCTCACGGCGTGACGACGCTCGCCGCGGGCGCGGCCGGCGCCGCGGACACTTCGAACAGGCGCCGGTAGGCGACGACCATCGCACCGGTCGCGATCGGCCCGGTGACGAACAGGGCGATCAAGCAGCACAGGGTCCCGAAGAGGTACAGGCAGACCGCGACGAGCGCGAGCCCGAACATCGCCCACCAGTGGTGCGTCACGACCTTGCGCGCGAGCTCCATCGCGGGCCAAAAGTCGAGCTTCTTGTCGATGACGAGCAGCGGCGCGAGGTGCCAGCAGACCGAGAGGTAGATGCCGGGCACGATGCACAGCAGGAATCCGAACCAGCCGAGCAGCCCGGAGACGATCCCGCACAGGATCAACGGACCGATCGAAGGGCCGAACCCGGCGAACACGTCCGCGACGGACGCGGGCTCGCCGCGCAGGAGCCGCAGGAAGAAGAGGTGCAATCCAGCGAGGAGCACGCCGCCGAGGACGAGCGCGGCGGGAAAGCCGACGTACGGGATGAAGCCGACTCCGCAGGCGACGAAGAACGACACCGCCCACGCGGCGACGACGAGCCAGAAGTTCTTCTGCAGGAGCGACCAGCTCTCCTGGACGCAGCCGCCGACGTCGAGCGAGATGTCGCGCGCGATCAGCTCGGCCGCGAGCGCGTCCGTGTCGACGGGCGCCGCCGCCGCGCGGAAGACGTCCGGACCCGGGCCGGCGGCGGTTGCGCCCGGGGCGGGTTGCGCGGCGCCGGCGGCCGGAGGCGGCACGGCAGCCGCGGCCACGGCCGTCGCGAGCGCCGCGGCGAACTCCGGAAAGCTCGAGAGCGACCTCCAGCCGCTCTCGCCTTCCTTCTGCACCTGCGTGCCGCCGTTCGCGCGTCCCTCGGAGATCCAGCGGAGCAGGACCTCCTCGCTCGCGGGTCCGTACTCGCGGTTGTCGGATCCGATGACCTTGTACATGCGCTGACTTTCGGGTGGGGGAAGCGTCGTGGACCCGGGGGGCCGCCGGGAAAGGCCGCCCCTACGCCAGACCGGCGCGACATTTCAGCATAGCGACGCCGGATCAGGGCTTCCGCAGCGTCGGCTGCACGAAGAGGCGCGAGCCGAACGCCTGGACGAACTCCCCGTCGCGCGTCAGCACCTGGCCGCGGTGGTTCCCCCAGTCGACGACGACGAGACGGCCGCGCGCGTCGAAGGAAGCGCCCTTCGGCTTGCAGAACTCGACGCGCCCGAGCCCCTTCGCTCCGAACGCCTTCTCCGGGCGGCCGACGGCGTCGAACCGGACGACCTTGTTCCCGCCTTCGTCGGTGACGAAGACCGCGGCGTCCGGACCGACGGCGATGCCGAAGGGACGCACGAGGTCCGTCGGCCCGTCGCCGCGATGGCCGAAGGCGAACAAGGGCTTTCCCGCCGGATCGAACGTCTTCACGCGCCCGTCGGCCGCGTCGACGACGTAGACGACCTCGCCCGACGGCGACAGCGCGACGTCGGTCGGACGGAACAGGCGACCGTCGGAGCTCGCCTTGGCTCCGTCGCCGAACGTGCGCACGAAAGCGAGCTTCGCGTCGAACACGGCGATCCGCGCGTTGGCCTGGTCGACGAGCCAGAGATCGCCCTTCGGGCCGATCGCGATCGCGCCGGGTTCGATCGGCCAGTCCGTGCGAGCGGTTTCCCAGATGGCGCGCAGGTCGAGGGATTTCACGAAGCGCACGAGCTCGGGCATGTAGCGCAGGTCGGGCTCCGGCGGACGCGCGACCTGGAACACGCACAGCCGGCCCTGGCCCGGGTCGGACACGAACGCGCGGCTCGCGTCGCTCGTGAGCGCGATGCCTTCGGGACGGACGAGCTGCCCCGACTTCCCGCCGAAGTGGCCGAACCTCGAGATCTCGATCGGTTCGTTGCCGGCGACGTCCCAGACGAGGAAGGCGGGCGCCGAAGGCTCGAGGAGGACCATCGTCGCGCCGGCGCAGTCGACCGCGTACCCGAAGTGCGCGGCCGTGTTCTTCTCCTGCGACTGCTGGAGGACGCGGCTCTCCTCGGTCTCGGGTCCGAAGATCTGCAGGCGGTCCTCGAAAGCCTCGACGACCGCGACGAAGCGTCCGCTCGGCGCGACGGCGACCTGGTTCGGGAAGTGGAGCTTGCCTCCGCCTTCGCGCGGCCGCAGCGCGTGCACGCCGAACTCGTGCTGGAGCTCGCCGTGCGTGTCGTAGACTTCGATGCGGTGATTGTCGCGGTCGGCGACGTAGAGGCGGTCTCCGCGGAGACGGATCCCGCTCGGCGTCATGAAGAGCCCCGCGTAGGGACCGAATCCGCCGAAGCTCTTCACGAAGGCGCCGCGGCGGTCGAAGACGGCGATGCGCTGGTTGTCCGCGTCGGCGACGTACGTGTTCCAGTCGGCGTCGACGGCGACGTCCGCGGGGTGGTCGAGCTCCCCGTCGCCGTGTCCGAAGCGGCCGATCTCGTTCGCGAAGCGGCCGTCGCGGAGGAACACCTGCACGCGGTGGTTGCGGGAGTCGGCGACGAAGACGCGCTGCGCGTCGACGGCGAGGCCGAGGGGCTGGTTGAACTCGGACGGGCCGCGGCCGCGGATCCCGAAGTTGCGGAGGAAGCGTCCGTCGGGGGAGAAGACCTGGACGCGCTCGTTGCCGGTGTCCGAGACGTAGACCTCGCCGTCCGGGGCGAGCGCGATGCCGCCCGGGTCGAGGAGCTCGCCCGGCTTCGAGCCGCGCACCCCGAACGAGCGCAGCTCCTTCCCGGCGGCGTCGAGGACACGGACGCGCGCGGGCGCAGACTCGAGGACGTAGATCTCGTCGTTCGCGGCGATCGCGACCGAGGCGGGGTCCTGGAGATCGCGGACCTCCGCGACGAATCCGCCGAACGGCACCGCGGGGACCGCGTCCTGGGCGATCGCGGGCGGAGCGAGGCCGAGGAGCGCGAGTCGGGCGATCATCGGATGGAAGATACGCGCCGTCACTTCGCGAGTCGCCGGCGGATCGCCAGGAGCTCCCGCCGGTGCGCCGGTGTCGTCTTCGGGTACGCGAGATCGAGGTCCTCGAGCGCCTCGACGAGCACCTGCGACACGATCAACCGCGCGTTGGGCTTGTCGTCCGCCGGCACGACGTACCACGGGGCGTGGTCGGTGCTCGTCGCGGAGAGGCAGGCCTCGTAGGCCTTGCGGTAGTCCTTCCAGAACCCGCGCTCGTCGACGTCGGCGTGGTTGAACTTCCAGTTCTTGTCCGGATCGTCGATGCGCGCGAGGAAGCGCTGACGCTGCTCCTCCTTCGAGAGGTGCAGGAAGAACTTCACGACGCGCGTGCCGTTGCGGTGCAGGTGCTTCTCGAGCTCGACGATCGAGCGGTAGCGGTGCTTCCAGATCGACTCGTCGTTGCGCAACGCCGGCGGCAGGTGCTGGGCGTCGAGGAGCTTCGGGTGGACGCGCACGACGATCACTTCCTCGTAGTAGGAGCGGTTGAAGACGCCGATGCGCCCGCGCTCGGGAAGGCAGCGATTCGTGCGCCAGAGGAAGTCGTGGTCGAGCTCCTCGGAACTCGGCTGCTTGAACGAGAAGACCTGGCAACCCGCGGGGTTGATGCCCGAGAAGATGTGGCGGATCGCGCTGTCCTTGCCGGCGCCGTCCATGCCCTGGAACACGACGAGGAGTGCGCGGCGGTCGCCGGCGAAGAGGAAGTTCTGGAGCTTGGCGATGCGCGCGACGTTCGCGGCGAGCAGCGATTCGTACTCCTTGTCGGACGCGTACAGCGGCCTCGCGCGCGTCGGGAGGCGCCCGAGGTCGACGTCGCGGTTCGCGCGGACGCGGAAGCGTTTCGTCGCGAGCTTCATGCTCGGGGATTCTACGACCGGTAGTCCGCGTTGATCCTGACGTAATCGGCAGAGAAGTCGCAGGTCCAGGCTTCCGCGCTCGCCGTGCCCGCCGCGAGGTCGATCCCGAGGATCACCTCGTGGTTCTGCAGGAGATGGAGGTGCGCCGCGGGCTCGTTCTCCGGATGCGGCTTCCCGCCCGAGTACACGTCCGCCTCGCCGATCCACACGCGCGCGCGGTCGACGTCGAACTCGACGCCCGACCTCCCCGCCGCGGCGAGGATGCGTCCCCAGTTCGGGTCCCGTCCGTGCACCGCCGTCTTCGTCAGCGGGCTCGTCGCGATCGTTCGCGCGACCACGGCGGCGGCTTCCTCGCTCGGCGCGCCTTTCACCTCGACCGTCACGAGCCGCGTCGCGCCCTCGCCGTCCGTCGCGATCGCGCGACACAGCTCCTGGCTCACTTGCAAGAGCGCCGTCCGGAACAGCTCGCTCTGCGTTCCGTTCCACGCGGCTCCGCCCGCGCTCCCGCCCGTGCTCGCGGGCCTCCATCCGCCCGCCGTCAGCGCCGCGCCCGTGCACCACAGCACCACCGTGTCGTTCGGGCTCGTGTCGCCGTCGACCGTCACTCGGTTGAAGCTCTTCGCGGCCAGCTCCGCCAGCGCAGCCCGCGCGTCCCTCGGCGCGGGCGCGTCGCTCAGCAGGAACCCGAACATCGTCGCCATGTTCGGATGGATCATCCCGCTGCCCTTCGACACGCCCGTCACGCGGAACGGCGGACCGCTGCGGTCCTCGACCTTCACCGTCCGCACCTTCGGCACGAGATCGGTCGTCATGATCGCCTGCGAGAACTCCGCCAGCCCGCTCGC
>DASYPQ010000024.1:0-211002 GCA_036006425.1 Planctomycetota bacterium | reverse complement strand
CCGTACGGCGGGCGGAGTGACCCCGCCCGCCGGACTCCGGGTTCGCGCCTGCCGAGTACGGCAGCCGCGAACCCGGAGTTCGAGTCGGACTGGCGATGGGGAGAGGTCGTGAATCTCGATTGGTCGGCGGGGGTCGATCTTTCGCGGGTGCCGGAGGGGCCGGGGGTTTATCTCTTCAAGAATCGGGAGGGGGGGGTTCTCTACGTCGGCAAGGCTTCCAGCTTGCGGGGGCGTCTCGCGAGCTACCGGCGCATGGCGACGGACGAGCGGCTCAATGTCCGGTTCATGGAGAAGGATGCGTGCTCGGTCGAGACGATCGTCACGCGCACGGAGAAGGAGGCGCTCCTTCTCGAGGATTCGCTGATCAAGACGCGCAAGCCGGCGCACAACATCCGGCTCAAGGACGACAAGTCGTTCCTCATGCTGCGCCTCGACCTCGACGAGGCGTTTCCTCGGTTGAAATTCGTCCGCGCGCACTCGCCCAAGGCCGGCGCGGCCGGGCGTTCCCGCCTGTTCGGGCCCTACGCGAGCGCGCGGCGTGCGCGCGCGACTCTAGCGGCGCTCCACCGGGTCGTGCCGCTGCGCGACTGCCCCGACTCGGTCATGAACCACCGCACGCGGCCGTGCCTCAAGCATCCGCTCGGTCTCTGCTCCGCGCCTTGCGTCGGGCTGATCGGCGCCGGCGACTATTCCGTGCTCGTCGAGAAGGCCGCGCGCGTCCTCTCTGGCGACGCGGAGGAGGTCGAGCGCGATCTCGAGCGGCAGATGCGCGAAGCCGCGAAGCGCCACGAGTACGAGCGCGCGGCCGTCTGGCGCGACCGCCTCGCCGCGCTGCGCGGCACGCTCGAGGGACAAGCGACGGTCCCGCGCGATCGCATCCGCCGCGACGTCCTCCACTTCGCGCGCCGCGGCGACGAGGTCGTCGTCCATCGCCTCGCCTTCCGCGACGCGCGCCTGCAGGAGAGCCGCTCGCACGCGTTCCGCTCGCAGCTCCCCGACGGCGAGATGCTCCACAGCGTCGTCACCGCGCTCTACGCCGGCGGTTCCCGCGAAGTGCCCGAGGAACTCGTCCTGCCGGACGAGCCCTCCGACCGCGGCCTGCTCGAGGGCACCCTCGGCGCCGGCGTCAAGATCGTCGTCCCGCGCGGCGGCGAGCGCGCGCGGATGCTCGACCTCGCCGGCGAGAACGCGCGCGCCGAGCTCCTGCGCCGCGAGCACGAGGCCGACGCGGAGCAGACGGCGCTCGCCGAGATCGCCTCGATCGCGCACCTCGAATCGCCTCCCGAGGTGATCGACTGCTTCGACGTCTCGAATCTCCAGGGCTCGAACGTCGTCGCGAGCCGCGTCCGGTTCCGCTCGGGCCACGCGGACAAGGAGGGCTACCGCCGCTTCCGCGTCCGCAACGTCGAAGGGCAGGACGATTTCGCGTCGATGCGCGAGGTCGTGTTGCGCAGCCTGCGCCGCGGCGTCGAGGACGGCGAGCTGCCCGATCTCGTCGTGATCGACGGAGGAGCGGCCCAGCTCGCGTCGGCGCTCGCGGCGCGCGAGGAGGCCGGTGCCTTCGACGTCGCCATGATCGGCCTCGCGAAGGCGCGCGCGGAGCGCAAGGTGCGCGGAAAGGCCCGCGAGGGCGTCGAGGAGCGCGTGTTCCTGCCCGGGGCCGACGTCGCGGTCGAGCTCGCGCGTCACAGCGCCGCGCGGCACCTCCTCGAGCGCATCCGCGACGAGGCGCACCGCTTTGCGATCACGTACCACCGCAAGGAGCGCGGGCGCATCCGCTCGGAGATCGACTCGATCCCCGGCATCGGTCCGGCGCGCCGCAGAGCGCTCCTCACGCGCTTCGGGAGCGTGCAGGGGCTGCGCGGAGCGACCGCCGAGGACATCGCGGCGGTGCCCGGGATCGGCGCGGAGCTCGCGGCGGCGATCCGCGAGCACCTCAGAAATCGCAAGCAAGGATCGTGAAAGAGGCTTTTCTGGGCTATTCGCATTGCTACACTCGGCGGCTCTTTCCCAGGACGCGGATTGCTCTTACGCCCCATCACGTGATCGGCCGATCCGTCCGATAGCCACAGAATGCGAGGGATCCGGATGATCGATCGCGGCGACCGCGATGCGCAGGCTTCGACTTTGCCGCGCGCACAAGGGAAACAACGAGGGAGCGTCGCAGCGGTCGCGCAACCGCTGCCCGAGAGCCCGCCCTGGACCTGGAGCTGGGTGCGCTGCCAACCCGGAGAGGGCGGGACCTTCTTCTGGATCGTCCTGATCCACGTCCTCGCGGCCGTCGGGCTGGTCCTGTTCCCGCTGCCCGGCTGGGGGATCTTCCTGGGCGCCTACGCGCTCATGTGGCTCGGCGGTCTCGGCACGACGGTCGGATACCACCGCGCGCTCGCGCACCGCTCGCTGACGATCCACCCCGCGGTCGAATTCGGGCTGATCGCGCTCGCGATCTTCAACGGATCGGGCTCGCCCGCGACCTGGACCGCGAACCACCGCCTGCACCACGCGCGCGCCGACAAGGCGGGCGACATCTCGAGCCCGCGCCTCGGCGGCTTCTGGTGGTCGCACCTGCGCTGGCTCTGGCAGGCGGAACAGGGTTCGGTCGCGCGCTGGGCAACCGACCTCGACCGGCCCTTCTACCGCTTCTGGACGCGCTGGCAGATCGTGATCCTCGCGGCCTCGATGTTCGTCGGCATCCCGTGGGGATGGGCCGGCTTCTTCTGGCTCGGCGCGATCCGGCTCGTGTTCGCGCTGCACGCGCAGTGCTTCGTGAACTCGATCGCGCACATGAAGCACGGGATCGAGGCGGGCGAGGACTCGAGCCAGAACATCTCCTGGCTCGCGCCGATCCACTCGTTCCAGGGCGAGAACTGGCACGGGAACCACCACGCGCGGCCGGGCTCGGCGCGCCTCGGGTGGACGTGGAAGCAGATCGACGTCGGCTGGTGGGTGATCGTCAGCCTCGAGAAGCTGCACCTCGCCACCGAAGTGCAGCGCCCGCGGCTGAAGAAGCCGGCGCCCTCGCAACCCGCCTAGCGCGTTCACGCGCGCGGGTGATAGAGCCTGTGCAGGCTCGTCACGTGCCCGGTGTCGAGGTGCGTGTACACCTCCGTCGTGCGGATCGACGCGTGCCCGAGCATCTCCTGCACGCTGCGCAGGTCCGCTCCGCCTTCGACCATGTGCGTCGCGAACGAATGGCGCAGCGTGTGCGGCGAGATCGTCGTCGGGAGCCCCGCGCGCGCGGCCGCGGCCTTGACGACGCGCCATGCGTCGAGCCGCGTCATCGGCCGGCCGCTCTTCGTCAGGAAGACGTGCGCGCTGCGCGCGGCTCCGGGCAGGCGCGCGCGCCCCGCGGACATCCAGCTCTCGAGGGCGGTCTTCGCGCGCGCTCCCAGCGGCACGATCCGCGTCTTCGATCCCTTCCCCGTGAGCCGCAGGACGCGCAGGCTCGGCTCGATCTCGTTCGTGCGCAGCCCCACGGCCTCGCTGACGCGCGCTCCGCAGGCGTACAGCACCTCGAGCAGCGCCCGGTCGCGCTCCGGTCGCCATCCCGTGCCGAGCGGCGCCTCGAGCAGGCGTTCCACCTCGTCGACCGCGAGCATGCGCGGCAGCGACTGCCGCAGATTCGGCGCGGCGATCAGCGCGGAAGGATCCTTCGCGATCCGACCCTCGCGCGTCAGGTGCCGCAGGAACATGCGCACGGCCGCGAGCCCGCGCGCGACCGTCGCCTCGGCGAGGCTGTGATCGCGCCGGTCCGCGAGCCAGTCGACGATGTGCGCCGCGCGGATCCGCCCCGGCGCGCGCGCACCGCGCGCGGTCGCGAACGCGAGGAACGTCTCGAGGTCGGCGCGGTACGCGGCGAGCGTGCTCCGCGCGAGCCCGGCCTCGACGCGCAGCGCCTCGAGGAAGTCCGCGAGCGCGTCCCGATGCGCGTCGGGGAGCGCCGGCCTGCGCCGAGCGGGCTTCTTCGGAGGAGCCGGAAGGTCGGTCCTGGACACGGCGGCGAGCCTCGCGCGCGGGCAGGAGCGTTGCAAGGCGCGCGGCGGCACGAAAACGCGCCCGAACGCGGGCGGCGACGCTCTGCGGGTCCTTGAGGAGCGCAGGGGCCCTCCCTATACTCCCCGCCCTCCCGAGCCGCCCGCGATGCGCGCTGCGCGCTTCCGGCAGCCCGTCGGAGCACGAGCCCCACTCCATCGACGCGCACCCCCCCATGCCGAAGAAGCAGCTCTCTCCGAAGGAACTCGAAGACTACGAGAACCGCCTCAAGCACCTCCTCGGAGCGCTGACGGGCGACATCGACAAGCTCGAGCAGGAAGCGCTGGGGGACCGGACCGCATCGCTCGAGGCGAGCGCCGACGGAGGCACGGACAGCTACTTCCAGGAGTTCAGCCTCGAGCTGATCGAGCGCGACGAATCGACGCTGCGCGAGGTGATCCAGGCCCTCGAGCGCATCCGCGCTGGCAACTACGGCCTGTGCGAAGGCTGCGGGAACCTGATCCCGAAGGAGCGCCTGAAGCTCGTTCCCCACGCGCGGAACTGCATCGAGTGCCAGCGCAAGGAGGAGCGGGCGGCACTCTGAGGCGGCGCCTCCCGCACCCGCGGCCATGACGAGCACCGCCCCGTTGGCGGAGACCGGTCCGGCCGTCGGCGGCAAGGTCGCCGCACCCGCTCAGCGGCCGGGCGTCGGCACGATTGCGACGCGCCTCGCCGCGTCGGCCGCGATCGTCGTCCTCGATCTCTGGAGCAAGGCCAAGGTCTTCGCCTGGCTCGATCGGCTGCAGCTCGGCGGCGGGCTCGTCCGCGATTCCCACGGCCACCCGCGCTACCCGCTCGCGGACGGCTGGCTGACGTTCATGCAGTCGCGCAACCCCGGCGCGGCGTTCGGCCAGCTCGAGTCGTACCCGCGCTTCCTCGTCGTCGGACGCTCGGCCGCCGCGATCTTCCTCGTCTGGCTGCTCGCGCGGACGCCGAAGGGCCGGCCGTGGTTCACCGCGGCGCTCGTGCTCGTGCTCGGCGGCGCGCTCGGCAACCTGTACGACAACCTGTTCCTCGAAGCGCACGACGGGCGGCCGTTCGGGATGGTCCGCGACTTCATCGACGTCTACTTCGGCGTGTTCGACTGGCACTTCCCGACGTTCAACGTCGCCGACTCCTGCATCACGATCGGCGCGGTGCTGCTGCTCCTCACGAGCTTGCGCGGCGAGAAGTGACGCCGGCCGCCGGCCCGGCCGACGTTGCCCGGCTGCGTCGGCTCCATTAGATTGCGACACCGGATGGCGCGTCTCGTGATGTCGGTCGCGGGCCTCTCGCTGCGCAACCCGATCCTCTCCGCGTCGGGGACGTTCGGGCACGGGCTCGAGATGCAGCACCTCGTCGACGTGCGCCGCATCGGCGGTCTCGTCAGCAAGACCGTGACGCTCCGTCCGCGGCCGGGGAACGCGCTGCCGCGGATCCGCGAGACCGAAGCGGGCTTCCTGAACTCGATCGGTCTCGAGAACCGCGGCATCGACGCGTACGTCCGCGACGTCCTGCCCGAGATGCTCCTCGCGGACACGACGGTGATCACGAACATCGGCGCGGAGAAGGTCGAGGAGTTCGGCGAGCTCGCCGCGCGGCTCGCCGATCACCCCGCGGTCGACGCGCTCGAGGTGAATCTCTCCTGCCCGAACGTCCAGCACGGGAAGCTCCCGTTCGCCACCGATCCCGACATGGCGGCGCGCGTGATCGAACGCGTACGGCGCGAGACGCGGAAGCCGATCTTCGCCAAGCTGTCGCCGAACGTGTCGCGCATCGGCGAGATGGCGTGCGCCGTCGAAGCGGCGGGCGCGGACGGGATCACGGCCGTGAACACCGTCCTCGGGATGCAGATCGACTGGCGCACGCGCAAGCCCGGACTCCACACCGTGCAGGGCGGATACTCGGGGACGGCGATCAAGCCGATCGCCCTGCGCTGCGCGTGGGAGTGCGCGCGCAGCGTGCGGATCCCGGTGATCGGGTGCGGCGGCATCGCGACCGCGGACGACGTGCTCGAGTTCCTCGTCGCGGGTTGCGCGGCCGTGCAGGTCGGCACGGCGTCGTTCGGCGATCCGGGTCTGCTCGGGCGCCTCGCCGCCGAAGTCTCCGCGCACCTCGACGCGGCGGGGATCGCGAGCGCCGAGGAGCTCGTCGGGAGCCTGGCGCTGCCGGTCCAGAAGAAATCGTCCGACGAAGCGGCGATCGCCGCAGGCGGGGCGCCCTCCTGAGCGACGCGCGCGTCGTCCCCGCGACGGGGTGACGCGAGCCGCACACCGGGTGAACCATGCGCCTCGAGGACATGACACCCGCGCTCGTGCGGCGCGCCGTCGCGATCTACCTCGAGAAGGCGTTCCACGGGACGGAGGCGCCGCGCTGCCGCGCGCGGCTCGCCGAGCTCGAGGAGGCGAGCACGCTGCCGGAGCTCTTCGCGCGTTTCGAGCGCCCGAGCGCGTCGGAAGGCGCCGTGTTGCAGCGCTACACGCTGCGCCTCGGCAACCGGCGCTACCCGTTCATGAAGTTCGTCGTCCAGGAGTACCTCGTCGACGAGGAGTACTTCTTCTCCGTCGACACGCACGACGACATCGACGTGCGCTCGGACAGCCCGGACTACTTCGCGTGGGTCGATCTCAAGAAGCAGAACCTCGAGATGAAGCGCGAGATCGAGGAGGCGTGGGCGCGCGAAGGCCTGCCGACGAACGAGGACCTGCGCCTGATCGCCGAGGGGATCGCGCAGGTCGAGCGCGAGGGCACGAAGCCGGCGCGACTGCTCGTCGTCGACGACGAGAGCCAGGTCGCGCAGGGCCTCGCGGCGCTGCTCGAGGCGCGCGGATACCAGGTCGAGCTCGCCTACGACGGCCGCCAGGTCCTCGAGCGCCTCGAGCACGATCCGTTGCCCGACCTGATCCTCCTCGACTACGGGATGCCGGACATCGGCGGCGAGCAGGTGCTGCAGCGCGTGCGCGAGAATCCGCGGCTCAAGAACCTGCCCGTGCTCCTCGCCACGGCGTCGTCGATCGCGCTCGACGCGGTGCCGCGCGCCTCGGGCTTCCTGCGCAAGCCGTACCCCCGCGAGGTGCTCTTCGCGATGATCAAGCAGATGCTCGAGCACCGCACGGGCGCAGGCTAGCTCGCGGCCGTGCCAGGCGACGGCCTCCAGGCGCCGTGTCGAGGCGCGGTCACGCCGTCCGTCACCCGGAAATCCGGAGGATCGACCTAGACGCTTCCTCTGGGCAGAATCCTTCCAGTAGCTTAGGTGCCCCCCTGCGCCGGAGATCCGGCTTCGAGGGGACACGCCGCATGGATTGGGACCAGTTCTCGGACAAGATCGGGCAGTTCGGCGAGAACGTCGGACGCTTCGCCAAGGGCCTCTTCGGGGCGCGCAACGAGCGCGTCGTCCGCAAGCTCGTGCCCCTGATCGCGGAGATCAACGGCCTCGAGCCGTGGGCGAAGGGGCTCTCCGCCGAGGCGGTCAAGGCCGAGATCGCCGCGTACAAGGAGGCGATCAAGAAGGGGGAGACGACCCTCGACGACATCCTCCCCAAGGTCTTCGCCCTGGTCCGCGAGGCCTCGGTGCGCACCCTCGGGATGCGGCACTTCGACGTCCAGCTCGTCGGCGGCGTCGTGCTCCACAACGGCTCGATCGCCGAGATGATGACCGGCGAAGGCAAGACGCTCGTCGCCACGCTCGCGCTCGTGCTGAACGCGCTGTCGGGCAAGACGGTCTACCTCGTCACCGTCAACGACTACCTCGCGCGCCGCGACGCGGCGTGGATGGGCCCGATCTACGACTACCTCGGCCTCGCCGTCGGCGCGATCCAGTCCGACATGAATCCGTGGGAGCGCCAGCCGGTCTACGCCTGCGACATCGTCTACGGCACGAACAACGAGTTCGGGTTCGACTACCTGCGCGACAACATGAAGGGCCGGGTCGAGGACCAGGTCCAGAAGTTCCTCCACTACGCGATCGTCGACGAAGTCGACTCGATCCTGATCGACGAGGCGCGCACGCCGCTGATCATCTCGGGGCCGGCCGAGGAGTCGACCGAGAAGTACAAGCTCGCCGACACGATCGCGCGCAAGCTCGTCCGCGACACGCACTACGAGGTCAAGGAGAAGGAGCGCCTCGCCTCGCTGCTCGAGCCCGGCATCGAGGAGGCCGAGCGGATCGTCGGCGTCGAGTCCTTCTTCGTCCCGCCGAACGAGGACTGGCCGCACTTCATCGAGAACGCGCTCCGGGCGCACAACCTGTACCAGCGCGACAAGGAGTACGTCGTCGACGGCGACGAGGTGATCATCGTCGACGAGTTCACGGGCCGGAAGATGCACGGCCGGCGCTGGTCCGACGGCCTGCACCAGGCGGTCGAGGCGAAGGAAGGCCTGAAGCCCAAGCAGGAGAACCAGACCCTCGCGACGATCACGATCCAGAACTACTTCCGCATGTTCAAGAAGCTCGCGGGGATGACCGGCACCGCGGTCACCGAGGCGGGCGAGTTCCTCAAGATCTACAAGCTCGACGTCATCCAGATCCCGACGAACGTCGCGATGGTGCGCAAGGACCAGGACGACACCGTCTTCCGCACGGAGAAGGAGAAGTGGAAGGCGATCACCGACGAGATCGCGCGCCTGCACGAAAAGGGCCAGCCCGTGCTCGTCGGGACGACGTCGGTGGAGAAGTCCGAGAAGCTCTCGGGGATGCTCCAGCGCCGCGGCGTGAGGCACGAGGTCCTGAACGCGAAGCACCACGAGCGCGAAGCGCAGATCGTCGCGCTCGCCGGCGAGAAGGGCGCCGTCACCGTCGCGACGAACATGGCCGGCCGCGGCACGGACATCAAGCTCGGCGGGAACTTCGAGCACCGCCTCGAGAAGGAGCTCGCGGAGAAGGGGCTGCACCAGGGCGACCTCGCGCACCTCGCCGAGATCGACGCGATCCGCGAGCAGCTGCGCACGCGCGGGCGCTCCGACGAACTGGAAGTGATGGCGCTCGGCGGGCTCTACGTGCTCGGCACCGAACGCCACGAAGCGCGGCGGATCGACAACCAGCTCCGCGGCCGGTCGGGGCGGCAGGGGAACGACGGCGAGTCGCGGTTCTACCTGTCGCTGCAGGACGACCTGATGCGGATCTTCTACCGCGACTGGGTCACGAACTTCATGGAGCGCCTCGGCATGGCCGAAGGCGTCCCGATCGAGTCCGGGATGGTGACCCGCGCGATCGCGCGCGCGCAGAAGAAGGTCGAGGACCGCAACTTCGAGGTGCGCAAGAACCTCCTCGAGTACGACGAGGTGATGGACCAGCAGCGCCACCAGATCTACGGCGCGCGCCAGAAGGTGCTCGAGGCGAAGGGCACGAAGGACATGGTCCTCGAGATGCTCCAGCGCGCCGTCGCGCGCTCGGCGCAGACGACGTTCTTCCAGGACGCCGAGGGCTTCCGCGGCTGGTTCCTGCGCACGTTCGGCTTCGAGATCGACGCGGAGATGGGCGCGGACGCGGTCGCGAAGGACGGCAAGCTCGAGCCCGTGCAGGAAGCCGTGCTCGCGCAGTACGAGAAGCGCGAAGCCGAGCTCACGCCCGAGATCCAGCGCCAGCTCGAGCGCTACATCCTCCTCAACGGCATCGACGGCCGGTGGAAGGACCACCTCCACGCGATCGACGCGTTGAAGGCCGGCATCGGGCTCCGCGGCTACGGCCAGGTCGATCCGAAGACGGAGTACAAGCGCGAGGGCTTCCAGCTCTTCGAGCAGCTGCTCCAGGCGATCGAGGACGAAGTCACGAGCCTGATCCTGCGCATCAAGATCTCGCGACCGGAGGAACGCAGCGAATCCGCGGCCGCATCCCCGGCCGGCGCGGTGCCGCAGCCGAAGGGGATCGAGCCGTCCGCCGCCGCCGCCGCGCGGATGCGCGCGGCCGCGAGCCGGCCGCGTCCGACGCAGTACATCCCGGCGAGCCGCGCGTTCGATCTCGCGAAGCGCCAGGAGCGGATCGCCGCGGCCCAGCAGAAGCCGGCGGAGCCGCCGCCGAGCGCACCGGCGACTCCCGCGGCGCCCGCGACCGACGGCAACGCCGTTCCGCCGGCGCAGCCGCCCGCGCCGCGGCCGACGCCCGCGCCCGCGCAGCGCGAGCACGTCCCCGCCGTCGGGCGCAACGACCCGTGCCCCTGCGGCAGCGGGCAGAAATACAAGAAGTGCCACGGCAAGGGCGGATGAGCGCGCAAGCGGCTCCGCCCACCCCGATCCTCGTCGACCCGAATCCCGGGGTCCTGCGCTGGACGCTCCACGCGGCCTACGACCTGTGCTGGATCCTCGCGGTCCTGCTCGCCTCGCCGTGGTGGATCCTGCGCTGCGCCACGACCCCGCGCTTCCGCGCGATGGCGAGCGCGCGCCTCGGCTTCGGTCTCCCGCGGCCGCCCGCGCCCGGCGCGCGCCCGCGGATCCTGATCCACGGCGTGTCGGTCGGGGAGGTCAAGGCGGCGCAGTCGCTCGTGCGCGCGCTCGCCGCGTCGCGTCCGGACCTCGAGATCGTCATCAGCACGACGACGGACACGGGTCTCTCCGTCGCGCGCAGGCTGTACACGGACAGCACGGTCGTGCGCTTTCCCCTCGACCTGTCACCCGTGGTCTCGCGCTTCCTCGACCGGGTGGCACCCGTCTGCGTCGTGCTCGTCGAGCTCGAGATCTGGCCCAACTTCCTGCGCCAGGCGAACCGCCACGGCGTGCCCGTCGCGGTCGTCAACGGACGGATCACGGGGCGGAGCTTCGGCCACTACCACCGGTTCCGCGATCTCCTGCCGCAGTTCAACCGCCTGACGCTCCTGTGCGTCCAGGACGAGGAGTACGCGGCGCGCTTCGGCGACCTCGTCGGATCGCGCGAGCGGATCCTCGTCACCGGCAACATCAAGGCCGACGGGCTGCGCACGGGGACGGTCGATCCGGGCGCGGAGCTCGCGGCGCTCCTCGGCGCGCGCGACGGACAGAGGACGCTGGTCGCCGGCAGCACGCACGATCCCGAGGAACGCCTCGTCGTCCAGGCCTGCGCGCGCGCGGCGGATGGAGTGCGCCTGATCCTCGTCCCGCGCCACCCCGAGCGCGCCGCGGCGGTCGTGCGCGAGCTGACCGCTCTCGGCAGTCCGCCGCAGCTCCTGTCGCGCCTTCGCGCGGGCGAGGTCCCCGATCCGTCGCGCCCGGCGCTCGTCGACACGATGGGCGAGCTCGAGCACGTCTACGCGCTCGCCGACGTCGTGTTCGTCGGCGGGAGCCTCGTCGCGCACGGCGGACAGAACGTGCTCGAGCCGGCCGCGCAGGGAAAGCCCGTCGTCCACGGACCGAACCTGTGGAACTTCGCGCAGGAGGAGGCGCTGCTCGCGAAGGCCGGGGCGAGTCGCCGCGTCGAGGACGAAGCCGGGCTCGAGCGCGCGCTCGCGGAGATCCTCGGGGACGACGGCGTGCGGACGCGGATGGCGCGCGCGGGGATCGCCGCGGTGCAGGCCCAGAAGGGGGCGACCGAGGTCACGAACCGGGCGCTGCTCGACCGCTGCCTGCCGCCGGAAGCGCGCGCGAGAGACCCCCGCGGGGCCGGCCCGGGCCGCGTCCATCTGGTATGCTGAGCTTTCGCGCCCGAAGGGCGGGCGCGCCCCGGAACCGCAACTCCTGACCGCACCGACGCCCATGGCCCGAATGCTCTTCACCTCCGAATCCGTCTCCATGGGCCACCCCGACAAGGTGGCCGACCAGGTCTCCGACGCGATCCTCGACGCGTGCCTGGCGGGGGACTCCGAGAGCCGCGTCGCCTGCGAGACGCTGGTCACGACGGACCTGTGCGTCGTCGCGGGCGAGATCACGACGAAGTCGAAGGTCGACTACGAAGCGGTGGCGCGGAAGGCGATCCGCCGCATCGGCTACGTGAACGCCGACTGGGGCATGGACGGCGGCACGTGCGAAGTCCAGGTCCGCCTCCACTCGCAGTCGCCCGACATCTCCCAGGGCGTCACCGAGGGCGAGGGCCTGCACAAGGAGCAGGGCGCCGGCGACCAGGGCCTCATGTTCGGCTTCGCGTGCGACGAGACGCCCGAGTTCATGCCGTTCCCGATCCACTACGCGCACCGGTTGATGGAGAAGCAGGCCGAGCTCCGCCAGAAGGGCGTCCTCGCCTGGCTGCGCCCCGACGCGAAGAGCCAGCTGACGGTGGAGTACGACGGACTGAAGCCCGTGCGCGTCCACACGGTGCTGATCAGCACGCAGCACGCGCCCGAGGTGTCGCACGAGACGATCACGAAGGAGATCGTCGAGAAGCTGATCAAGCCGGTGATCCCGCCGCAGTTCCTCGACGCGAAGACGATCTACCACGTGAACCCGACCGGGCGCTTCGTCGTCGGGGGGCCGCACGGCGACTGCGGACTGACGGGACGGAAGATCATCGTCGACACGTACGGCGGCATGGGTCGTCACGGCGGCGGCGCGTTCAGCGGGAAGGATCCGAGCAAGGTCGACCGCTCGGCCGCCTACGCCGCGCGCTGGGTCGCGAAGAACGTCGTCGCCGCGGGCCTCGCCGCGCGCTGCGAAGTCCAGGTGTCCTACGCGATCGGGATCGCGAAGCCGCTCTCGATCCGCGCCGAGACGTTCGGCACGGGCAAGGTGAAGGACGACGTGCTCACCGCAGCGGTCGAGAAGGTGTTCGACTTGCGCCCGGCGGCGATCATCAAGCAGTTCGACCTGAAGAAGCCGATCTACGAGAAGACCGCCTACCACGGCCACTTCGGGCGCCCGGGCTTCCCCTGGGAACGCACGGACAAGACCGCCGCCCTGACGGAAGCCGTCGCGGCGCCGGCGCGGGCGTAGGGTTCGTGACTGGGGAGGGGACCCGGGGTAGAACCTCGGCCATGTCGAAGACTCCCACTTCCAGACGCCCCGTCCAGAGCGGGGGTTTCACGCTGATCGAGCTCCTCGCGGTCATCGCGATCATCCTGGTCCTGATGACGTTCCTCCTGCCGCGGATCGTGACCGCGATCCAGCAGGCGAAGGTGACGGCCTGCCGCGCGAACCTCCAGCAGATCTACCGCGACCTGACCGTCTACCACATGAAGCACGAGAAGCTGCCGACGGGCAGCGGCGTGAAGTTCTTCGCCGCGCTGATCGCGGACGGCGACATCGAGAACACGGCGGAGAACGCGAAGCGGATGTCGTGCCCGGCGGTCGAGCGCGGCTCGCTCGCGATCGGGACGATCAAGGACGAGAAGGAGTGGTACGGCCACCTCGACACGATCGACGGGACGTACTCGGCCTACGCCGGCAGGGACATGAAGCAGTACCCGCTGCGCCGCTGGCCCGGGAGCGGCGACGACGCGTTGATCGCGGACGACAACGATCCCGAGATGAACCACCCGACGTCGACGTGCGTGCTGTGGGCGGACGGGACGGCGACCGCGATCGAGCTGCTCGACCTCCGCGAGCGGGGCGTGCTCACGGAAGACGACAAGGTGCTCAAGGTCGGCCCGGAATCGCCGATCGAAGCACTGAAGAAGCTCTCGCTCGATTGAGCCTCCCTCGCCCGAGCGCCGCGGTCATGGAACCGGCCTCCGGTTCCCGATATACGGTGGCCATGAAGCTGAAGGCGCTCGTGCTCGCCCTGCGCCCGCAGCAGTGGGTCAAGAACGTCTTCGTGCTCGCGGCGCTCGTGTTCGCCGCCGGCGAGCGCGGCGGGTTCGCGGGACAGGATCTCGCCGGAGTCTGGCGCACCGTCTGGGCGTTCTTCGGCTTCTGCCTCGGCTCGAGCGCGGTCTACCTCGTCAACGACCTGTGCGACATCGAGTCCGACCGCAAGCACCCGACGAAGTGCCTCCGCGCGATCGCGTGCGGCGCCGTGTCGCCGCCGGTCGCCTGGACGGCGGCGCTCGCGTGCGCGGCCGGCGCGCTCGCGCTCGCGCTCCGCGCGGGCGGCGATCCGCCGGTCGTCTGGGTCGTCGCGGCGTACATGGCGCTCAATCTCGCCTACAGCCTCCGCCTGAAGCACGTCGTCCTCGTCGACGCGTTCTGCATCGCGGGGGGATTCCTGCTGCGCGTCTACGGCGGCGGGCTCGCCGCGGGAGCGCAGGTCTCGCACTGGCTCATGCTGTGCACGCTCTTCCTCGCGCTCTTCCTCGCCCTGTGCAAGCGGCGCGCGGAGACCGATCTCCTCGGCGAGGGCCGCGGCGAGCACCGCGCGATCCTGCTCCAGTACAACGCCGGGTTCCTCGACCAGATGGTCACCGTGCTCTCGGCGTGCACGATCCTCACCTACACGATGTACACGGTGTCCGAGGAGACGGCGAAGAAGTTCGGCGCGAGCCACAGCCTGATCTGGACCGTCCCGTTCGTCGTATTCGGCCTGGCGCGGTACATGCTCCTCGTGCAGCGCCGCGAAGGCGGCGGCAGCCCGACGCGCGTCCTCCTCGGCGGCGACCTGCTGTTCGGGCTCGACGTGATCGCCTGGGCGGGGACCGTCGCGATCGTGCTCTTCCTGCGCCACCGGGCGTCACCTTGACCGCCGCCTCGCCCGCGGCTTAACGTGGCGGACTTGGAATCGCGCCTGAAACTCGCCGGCCGCATGAACGGCCTCGGCACCGAGACCGCCTTCGAGGTCGTCAACCGCGTCGCGGCGCTCGAGCGCGAAGGGCGCTCGGTCGTCCATCTGCACATCGGCGCGCCCGATTTCCGGACGCCGGAGCACATCGTCGAGGCGGGCCGCAAGGCGCTCGCGGACGGCTGGCACCGCTACACGCCGGCGAAGGGTCTCCCGCAACTGCGCGAAGCCGTCGCGGAGTACTGCCTGAAAACGCACCACGCGAAGGTCCACCCCGACCACGTGCTCGTCGTCCCGGGAGGCAAGCCGACGCTCTTCTACGCGGCCCTCATGCTCTGCGACGCGGGCAGCGAGGCGCTGTACCCGAACCCGGGCTTCCCGATCTACGAGTCGGCGATCCGCCTCGCCGGCGCGACGCCGGTGCCGATCGAGCTCCACGAGGAGAAGGGCTTCGCATTCAGCGCCGACGAGGTCCTCTCGAAGATCAACGCGCGGACGCGGCTCCTGATCCTGAACTCGCCCGCGAACCCGACCGGCGGAGTCACGCCGCGGAAGGAGCTCGACAAGCTCGCCGCGGGCCTCGAGCGCCACCCGCACGTCGCGATCCTCTCGGACGAGATCTACTCGCGCCTGACGTACGACGGCGAGGAGCACGTCTCGTTCCTCTCGTACGAGTCCCTGCGCGACCGCACGATCCTGCTCGACGGCTGGAGCAAGACGTACGCGATGACCGGATGGCGCATGGGCTTCGGCGTGTGGCCCGAGGCACTGATCGCGCAGGCCGAGCGCCTGCAGATCAACAGCGTCTCGTGCGTCAACGCCGCGTCGCAGATCGCGGGCATCGAGGCCCTGCGCGGACCGCAGGACGCGGTCGAGCGCATGCGCCTCGCGTTCGACGAGCGCCGCAAGCTGATCGTCAAGGAGCTGAACGACATTCCCGGCTTCCGCTGCACGACGCCGAAGGGCGCGTTCTACGCGTTCCCGAACGTGCAGGCGACCGGGATCCCGGCGCGCGAGCTCGAAGCGAAGCTCCTGCAGCGCGCGGGCGTCTCGTGCCTCGCGGGCACGAGCTTCGGCGCGCTCGGCGAGGGCTATCTGCGCTTCTCCTACGCGAACAGCGCCGAGAACATCCGCGAGGGCATGCGCCGCGTCCGCGAGTGTCTGCAGCCCGCGTGAAGGTCTCCGACTTCCGCAGCGACACGGTCACGAAGCCCTCGGCGGCGATGCGCCGCGCGATGGCGGAAGCCGAAGTCGGCGACGACGTGCTCGACGGCGATCCGACCGTGCGCGCGCTCGAGGAGCGGGTCGCGCGGATGCTCGGGAAGGAGGGCGCGATGTTCGTCCCCTCCGGCACGATGGCGAACCAGGTCGCGCTCGGCGTCCACACACGCCCCGGCGATGAGATCGTGATCGAGCGCAACGGCCACATGGTCACGTGGGAAGCCGGCGCGCCGGGATTCGTGCACGGCGTGCAGACGATGACGCTCTGCGCCGAGAACGGCCGCCTCGACCCCGACGAGATCAAGAGGATGATCCGCCCGAAGTCCGTGCACTGCCCGCGGACGGCGCTCGTGTGCGTCGAGCAGACGTTCATGGGCTCGGGACACGCCGCGGGGGGACGCGTCCTCCCGCGCGAGAACCTCGAAGGCGTGCGCGCCGTCGCGCGCGAGGCCGGCATCCCGGTCCACATGGACGGCGCGCGCCTCTGGAACGCGGTCGTCGCGTCGGGGATCGAAGCGCGCGTCTTCGCCGGGTACGCCGACTCCGTGTCCGTGTGCCTCTCGAAAGGTCTCGGCGCCCCGGTCGGCTCGCTCGTCGCCGGCGATGCCGCGTTCATCGAGCGCGCGAAGCCGATCCGCAAGCGCCTCGGCGGGTGGATGCGGCAGTCCGGGATCCTCGCCGCGGCCGGACTCCACGCGCTCGAGCACAATCTCGCGCGTCTCGCGGAGGACCACGCGCTCGCGCGCGCGCTCGCCGAGCGCCTGCACGGAAGGAAGGGGCTCGCCTGCCCCCCCCAGGAGGTCGAGACGAACCTCGTGTTCGTCCAGGTCGATCACCCGGGCTTCGATGCGCCGAAGCTGTCGGCGGCGCTCAAGGAGCACGGCGTCCTCGTCCTGCCGCAGACGGCGCGCGCGCTGCGTTTCGTGACGCACCTCGACGTCGGTCCGGACGACGTCGAGCGCCTCGCGCGCGCGGTCGATCGCGTGCTCTAGGCGCGTGCTCTGAGCCGTTTCCGCGCTACTTCGCGAGGACGCGGTCGCGCACGAGCGTCGCGATCCGCCCGGCGATCCACTCCCGCCCGGCCGGGCTGAAGTGCACGCCGTCGTTCAGGAACCAGGTCGGGAGGTCCGGTGACGCGGCGCATTCGGCCTCGAGGTCGAGCAGGATCGCGCCCGGGCCCACGGCAACGGCGCGGACGATCGCGTTGTACTCGCGGTGGAGCCGGATCGCCTCCTCCGCGCTCGCGGCGAAGCGGTCCTCGACGAGCTTCGGCGGCACGCCGACGGTGTAGAACGTCGTCGGCGCCGTGACGAACACGACCGGGATCGAGCGCGCGGCGAAGAGGCCGCGGATCGCGTCGAGGTTCGCGCGGTACTCGTCGGGAAGCACGCGCGGGAGCTCGAGCGGCCGCTCGACGCGGAGGACGTGCGTCGAGAACCACGCCGCGGCCTGCGCGAGCCGCGAGTGCTCGAGCACGACAGCGGCGCAGCGCGCGAGCCCGCCGCCCGGCGCCGACAGCGTCTTCCTCGAATCGATCTCGCGGTACGCGGCCCAGTGGTCGTTCCAGCCGAAGAACACGAACACGACGTCGGGCTCCACCTCGAGCCCGTACGCCTCGGCGGCGCGGCGACCCTGGAGGCTCGTGTAACCGGGCACCGCCATCGAGACCGCTTCCGCGCGCTTCCCCTCCGGGATGCCGAGCGCGCGCATCCGCTCCGCGGCGAGCCACGGGTAGCCCTGGAACGTGCACGAGTCGCCGAGGAAGAGCGCGCGGTAGGCGTCAGCCGGCTTCGGGATCGCCGGATCGGGGCCCGGGAATCCGCGCGAGTTGCCGGCCGTGTCGCCGCGGAGGCTGCCGGATTCCGCCGGCGTCTTCAGCTTCCAGAAGAGCCGCTCGTCGGGCTTGAAGAACGCCATCGTCTGCGGATCGGGGAACCCGAACCGGACGCCCGAGCGGTACTCGAACTTCGCGATCCGCAGCCCGATCTCCGGCACGAGCACGAGCGCCGCGAGGATGCCCGCGCTCCAGAGCCATTTCGTCGACGATTTCAAGGGAACGAGGATGACGAGAATACCTGGGCGGTCAATCGCGCGCGAAGGGGAGACCGACGATGCGCGCGTAGCTCCGGTACGACTCCGGCGCGAGGCTCTCGCGCAGCGCGGCGAGGATCGCGGCGGCGCGCGGATGCCCGCGGCGGATCGCGTAGAGGTGCTTGAAGCTCCCCGTGTAGCGCACCGCGTACAGGTCGTACGCACTCGAGTCGACGAGGTACTTCGCGGCGATCACGTTGCACGCGCTGTCGGGCACCGCGCTGCCCTCGTAGCGCGCGATCCCGTGCTCGTAGAGGTCGCGCTGGTCGGGACGGACGCTGCCGGCGAGCTCCGGCAGCGCGAGCGGCACGACGTCCTCCTTCGCGGAGGCGAGCGCCTTCTCGAGATCGAACGTGCTCGGCCCGGTGTACAGGAGGAAGAGGTCGGGGTCGATCTCGGCGAGGTACGCGGCGTCCGGCGGCGCGAGCGCCGTGCGCCGCGTGTTCAAGCCGACGAGGTCGAACATCCGCGCGCGCGACCAGTACGGGATCCGCCCCGCCTGGTCGCCGAGCGCGACGCGGTCCTCGGGTGCGAGGATCGCGCCGAGCCGCGGGCCGAACACGTCGACGTACGTGCGCGTCCCTTCGTAGTAGCGCAGCTGGCGGATGCCGAGGAGCACGCCGGGCACGACGGCCGCGACGGCGACGAGGACGACGAGCGTCCGGACCGCCGGCGCGCGCGCCATCTCGATCGCCGCGGCCGACGCGAGGACGAGGAGCACGAGGAGTACCGCCTGCTCGGGAGCCTCGAAGCGGAACGCGATGTTCTGGCTCTGCCGCGCGAACGCGAGCGCCGCGAGGTGCGCGAGCAGAGGCGTCGCCGCGAGCGCGAGCGTCGCCGTCCGCGCCGCGCGGCCGCCGAGGACGAGGACCGCGACGAGCCCTGCTCCGAGCGGCCACGCGCCGGAGGGGTGGGAGAACCAGCCCGCGATCGCCGACGCGCCGGCGAGCTCGTCCGCGGAGTGTCCCTTGACGTACAGCGGAAGCGGGAGCGGGAGGCCGAAGTAGCTCCATCGCCACGCGAAGTACGCCGCGCCGATCGCGAGCGCCGCGGACGCGCGCGCCGCGAACGGGCCGACGAGGCGCCTGCGCGCGGCGGCGCACGCGCCGATCAGGGCGAACCCTGCGCCGAGCACGACGCCGTCCGGGCGGATCAGGCCGAGGAGGAGCCCCGCGAAGGGGAGACGCAGCGTCGCCCGCTCGTCGCCCTCGAGTGCCGCGATCGCCGCGACGAACGTCCACGCGACCGCCGCGCTGTAGAGGAGCGATCCGAAACCGACGGCGGCCGCGACGGCGCCTCCCGCGAAGGCCGCGGGCGCGAGCAGAAGGAGCAGCATCGAGCGCGCGGGACCCGGGGTGAGCGACCGCGCGATCGCACGGGCGATCAGGCCGCCGAGGAGCGCGCCTCCGGCCGCGTTGGCGAGCGCCGCGGCGACGGCGATGTCGAGGCCCGCGCGGTGGAGGACGGAGAGGAGCGCGAACCACAGGAAGTCCGTCGCTCCCTCCGCGGGCGGTCCGCCGGCGTGGAACACGATCCCTTCGCCGGCGACGAACCGGCGCACGTACCCGAACAGGATGTACGCGTCGTCCTGCGGGTGGGCGCGGTACAGGAACACGACCGCGCGCGCGAGGAACACGAAACCGACAGCCAGCGCACCGAAGCGAGCGAGACGGCGAGCCTCCGCGCGCTCCTCGGGCCGGGTGCCGTCAGCCATGCGGCGACCATGCAAGCAGGTGCGGCGGCCCAGTCCAGCGGAATCCGCGCCATTGCCCGCGGGGATCGCGGGCCGCAAACTGTCCCCTCCATGGGCATCTTCAAGGCGTACGACATCCGCGGCAAGGTGCCGTCCGAGCTCGATCCGCCGCTCGCGCGCAGGATCGGCAACGCGTTCGCGCGGCTGCTCTCGGCGAAGCGGCTCGTCATCGGGCGCGACATGCGCACGCATTCCCCCGCGATCGCCGACGCGGTGATCGAGGGGATCCGGGACACGGGCTGCCACGTGACGTCGATCGGCCTCGCGAGCACGCCGATGGCGTACTTCGCGATCGGCTCCCTGCCCTGCGACGGCGGCCTGAACGTGACGGCGAGCCACAACCCGGCCGAGTACAACGGCATGAAGCTGTGCGGCCGCGGCGCGACGCCGATCTCCGCCGCCAACGGCATCCTCGACCTCGAGCGGATGTGCAAGGAGCCCTCGCCGAGGCCGGCGGCCGCGCGCGGCGAGGTCGCCCACGAGGAGATGCTCGAGCGCTTCGCCGACCACGCCGCGAAGTTCGCGCGCATCGGGAAGCCGATCCAGGTCGCGCTCGACGCGGCGAACGGGATGGGGGGGTACACGGTGCCTCCGATCCTCGCGCGCCTTCCGAACGTGCGCGCCGCGACGGTGTACATGGACCTCGACGGCACGTTCCCGAACCACGAGGCGAATCCGCTCAAGGAGGAGAACCTCAAGGCCGTCCAGGCGCTCGTGCTCCGCTCGGGCGCCGCCCTCGGAGTCGCGTTCGACGGCGACGCGGACCGCGCCGGTTTCGTCGACGAAAAGGGACGGACGGTCTCGAACGACCTGATGACGGCGCTGCTCGCGCGCGAGGTCCTCGCGACGCATCCGAAGGCGCCGATCGTCTACGACCTGCGCTCCTCCTGGGTCGTCAAGGAGGAGATCGCGAAGGCCGGCGGCGTGCCGATCCGCGACCGGGTCGGCCATTCGTTCATCAAGGCGACGATGCGCGCGCGCGGCGCGGTGTTCGGCGGCGAGCTCTCCGGGCACTTCTACTTCGCCGAGAACTACACCTGCGACTCCGGCGAGATCGCGATGGTGTCGGCGCTCAACCTCCTCGACCACTCCGGGCGCGCGCTGTCGAGCCTCGCGGCGGATCTCCGCCGCTACTACGCGACGGGCGAAGTCAACTTCGAGGTCGCGGACAAGAGCGCCGCGATCGCCGCCTTGCGCGCGCGCTACCGCGACGGCCGCCAGGACGAGCTCGACGGCATCACGGTCGAGTACGGCGAGCTCGGCGCGAGCGCATGGTGGTGGTTCAACGTGCGCCCCTCGAACACGGAACCGCTGCTGCGCCTGAATCTCGAGGCGTCGACGGCCGCCTTGCGCGACGAGAAGCGCGCCGAGGTCGTCGCGGTGCTCGGAGCCCAGGCTCGTCCCGAAGGAGCCCACGCATGAAATCCGTCCTCTGCCTCGCCGTCGCGCTGCTCCTCGCGCTCACCTGCGCCTGCGCGTGCAGCCGCGGATCCGATCGCGCCGGCGCGGAGGCCGTCGTCACGGGCACCGTCCTCGACGGCGCGACCGGCGCGCCGGTCCCCGAGGTCCGTCTCGCCGGCCCGCACGACACGCACGCGGTCTCCGGCAGCGACGGACGCTTCGAGATGAGCGGGCTGCGCGCGGGCGACGAAGGCGACATCAGCGCGCGCACGGACGACGGGCGCAGCGGCAGCGTCACCCTCCGGCCGCTCGCCGCGGGCCGCCTCGAGGTCGTCGTGAAGCTCTACCGCCGTTGAGCCGGCCCGGGCACGGGAGGACGGGGCCCGCACCCTGGCGGTCCCCGCCCGGCACGACCGATAAGAAGCCGTCCCCATGACGCCGCGCACCTGGAGTCTCGCCCTCGCCCTGGCGCTCGCCGTCGGGCGGGTGCCCGCGCAGGATCCGCCTCAGGATCCGCCCCAGGAGCCGCCGCCCGAAACGCCCCAGGATCCGCCGCAGGATCCCGAGACCCAGGAGCCTCCGACTCCGCCCGTTCCGCTCCCCGTGCCCGAGGAGCCCGCGCCGAAGATCGACGTCGAGGATCTCGCCAAGCGCGCCGCGACCGAGGCGCCCGAGGAGCCGTCGATCGCCGTGACCTGGCGCGAGCGGCTCGCGCGCGACAAGCACATCACCTTCTCGGCGCGTTCCGCGACGGAGGCGAGCGCCGTGCTCAACGTGCCGGGCGGCATCGCGCTGCGGCGCGCGGCGGCGTGGATGACGCTCGGCCTCGCGGGCTCGCCGGCCGACCGCGGGCGCATCGCGGACGAGGCGCGCAGCGGCAAGGGGCTCGAGCGCCGCGCCGCGATCCTGGCGCTCGGCGAGCTCGCGTCCGACGCGACCTCGCTCCTCGGCTCGATCGCCGCGGATCCAGACGCGAGCGTCTCCGAGTGCGCGATGCTGGCTCTGCTCCGCTCGCGCCGCCCCGACGCGCGGCAGCGCGTCGAAGCGATCGCCGCGGACGCGCGCGACCCGCGCGCCGCCGCAGCCGTCGCGCTGCTCGCCTTCGATCGGGAGCCGGCCTCGGATTCCTCGCCGCGCGCCGCGCGGACGCGCATCGACCTGCGCTGGGAAGCCGCGCGCGTCTTCGGCGGCATCGACAACAAGAGCTTCGCGACGCAACGGATCGCGGACCTCGCGGCGTCGTCGGGGTTCGCCGCGCGCGTCGTCGTGCGCGCCGGCGCGCGCCTCCCCGGGATCGCGCCGCGCGACCACCTCCTCGCCGTCCTCCTCGACGACTCGGCGAACGTCGGCAACACGCGCCTCGCCGCGATGGTCGACGGGTCGCCGCGCGCCCTCTCGCGCCTCGTCGACAGCGAGCTCTGGACGCCGAAGGACACCGCCGAGTGGTCGGTGATCCTCGCGGAGATCGAGAAGGAGCACGCCGAAGGATCGTGCCCGGAGATCCTCGCCCACGCCCTCGAGATCCCCGAGTTCGCCTGGACGGCGCGCGCGCTGCTCGCCCGCGCCGGGAAGATCGACGTCGAGGGCTTCGGCTCGACCGACTTCGGCGCCCTCCCGCCCGCGGACCGCGTCCTCGCGGCGCAGACGCTCGGCTCGATCGCCGACCGCGCCGCCGTCGCCCTGCTCGGGCGCCTCGTCGACGATCCGGACCCGGCCGTGCGCGGCGCGGCGATCGTCGGGCGCTTCCGGCTGGGCGAAGCGAGCGCCGCGGCGGCACTCGCTCCGATCCTCGACGACCGGACGCGGCCGGAGCACGCGGCGGCGCTCGAGAGCCTGTGCAGGAACGTGCGCGAGACCGCGGTCGTCGCGCGCCTCGAGCAGTTCGCACGGCGCGCGGTCGGACCGGACCTCGTCACCGCCGCGGCGGCCTTGTGCGCGCAGAACCGGTCCTCGGGACGGACGATCGTGCGCTCCCTGCTCTCCCTCGACGCGCCGCCGACCGGTCCGCGCCGGCTCGCGCTCGTGCGCGCCTTGTGCAGGCGACCGAGCGCGCCGGACGTCGAGGTCCTCGCGCAGCTCTTCCCGCAGCCGGGCGAGGAGGAGCTCAACGCGGAGCTCGCGGTCGCTCTCGCGCTCGTCTCGGATCCCGCCGTGCTCCCGATCCTGCGCGCCGGACTGTGGCGCGGGGGATTCGACCCCGGCGTCCTCGCGGGGATGTTGTTCCGGACGCGCGACCTCGTCGACGAGATCGCGCACGCGCCCACCGACGTCCATCCGGAGGACCGGCGGCGTGCGGGGTTCGCGCTCGGCGAATGGGCCGGTATCGAGGCCCTGGACGCCCTCGCCAAGGCCGGCTGCTCCGCGGCGAGCCCCGAGGTGCAGGGGGCGCTCCTGGGTGTGCTCGGCGCGCGGACGCAGTAGATTGAATCGATGGGGCCCATGGCAGGAAAGCCGGTAGGAAAGCGGGCGGAGGGGCGCGCGAACCCGGCGACGCCCTCCGGCACGGGGGCCTGGAAGGCGAGCGGGATCGTCACGCTGCTGACGGACTTCGGCGCGGACGACCCCTACGTCGGGATGATGAAGGGGGTCCTCCTCTCCGCCGCGCCCCGCCTCGCGATCGTCGACCTCTCCCACGGCGTCCCGCCGCAGAATCTGCGCGTCGGCGCCTGGTTCCTCGCGCACGCCGCGGCGTACTTCCCGCCCGGGACCGTCCACGTCGCGGTCGTCGACCCGGGCGTCGGATCCGGCCGCAAGCTGCTCGTCGCGGAGGACGCGGGGCACGCGTACCTCGCGCCGGACAACGGCATCCTCGGGCCGGTGCTCTCGAGCGCCGCCCGCGTCTTCGAGCTCGATCCGACGCGCTTCGCGCGCACGGGAGCGAGCCGCACCTTCCACGGACGCGACATCCTCGCCCCGGCCGCGGCCGCGCTCGCGACCGGCCTCTCGCCCGAGGCGTGCGGATCCGGACCCGTCGTCCCCGCGGCGGGCGTCGTCTTCCCGCGCCCGAAACGTCTCGCCGCGGGTCGCATCGAGTGCGAGGTCCTGTTCGCCGATCGCTACGGCAACCTGATCCTGTCCGCGCGCCCGGCGGATCTCGCCGCCGAGCCCACGCGAGGTGGAGGGATCGAGGGCACCTGGATCGTCGAGGCGGCCGGGCGCACGATCCCGGTCCGCGGCGTCTACGCCGAGGCGGCGCCGGGCGAGCTCCTGGCGCTCGTCGACTCGTACGGCGCGCTCGAGATCGCAGTCCGCGAAGGCAACGCCGCCGCACGGCTCGGCCTGCGGCAAGGCGACACCGTCATCCTGGCGAGGAGCTCATGATCGCGAAGAAGGTCTGTCTCGTGGGCGTGCCGATGGACCTCGGCGGAGGCCGGCGCGGCGTCGACATGGGTCCGAGCGCGCTGCGGATCGCCGGCATCGAGGACGGCGTGAAGAGCCTCGGCCTCGAGTTCGAGGACCGCGGCAACGTGCCCGTGCACGAGCCGGCGTCGCGGATCCCGAGGAACCCGCGCGCGCGGTTCCTCGACGAGATCGCGGCCTGCTGTCGCGACCTGCGCGGGAAGGTCGAGGGCATCCTCGAGGACGGCGCGTTCCCGCTCGTCGTCGGCGGCGACCACTCGATCGCGTGCGGGACCGTGGCGGCTATCAGCTCCTTCCATCACCGGAAGAAGCAGAAGATCGGGCTGATCTGGTTCGACGCGCACGGGGACTTCAACACGCCCGAGACGAGCGAGTCGGGCAACATCCACGGCATGCCGCTCGCGTGCTGCGTCGGGCGCGGCGTGCCCGAGCTCGTGCGCCTCGGGGATCGCGTGCCGATGGTCGACGTCGAGAAGGCGGTGCTCATCGGCGTGCGCACGCTCGACCGCCGCGAGAAGGAGGAGATCAAGGACTCCGGCCTCCACGTCTTCACCCTGCGCGACATCGACATGCACGGGATCCACAAGGTCATGCGGATGGCGATCGAGATCGCGTCGTCCGGCACGGCGGGATTCCACCTGACGTTCGACCTCGACGGCACGGATCCCTCCGTCGCCCCCGGCGTCGGCACGCCGGTGCCCGGAGGGACGACGCTGCGCGAGAGCCACCTGATCATGGAGCACGCCGCGGAATCGGGGCGCCTGCTCGGGCTCGAGATGACCGAGATCAATCCGATCCTCGACGACCGCAACGCGACGGCGAAGGCCGCCGTGGACCTCGCGCTCTCGGCGCTCGGCAAGGCGGTGCTCTAGCCCACCGTGCTCGCTTTCCTGGCTTCATTGCGGAAGAACCGGCGTCTCCTCGCCGACCTCGTCCGGCGCGACCTGCACGCGCGCTACGTGGGCTCGACGATGGGCTTCTTCTGGTCGGTGATCTTTCCGGTCATCAACCTGTTCGTGTACATGTTCGTCTTCCGGCTCGTCCTGAACGCGCGGTGGAGCGACCAGCAGGGGACGTCCGAGGTCGCGCTCCTGATGCTCGTCGGGATCATGACCTGGCAGGCGTTCTCCGAGAGCGCCTTCCGGATGACGAACACGCTCGTCGAGAACGCGAACCTGATCCAGAAGGTCGTCTTCCCGTCGGAGATCCTGCCGGTCTCCCTCGCGATCTCGTCGCTCGTGAACATGCTGATCGGAACCGGCGTCGCGATCCTCGGCGTCGCGTACTTCGCCTACGTGAAGCCCCGTCCGGTCTCCGACGCGCCCGTGCGCCCGGTCGTGTTCGGCGTCCACGCGCCCGGGGACGGATCGGCGGCTCCCGCGCTGACGACCGCGTACCCGTTCCACTGCGCGTCGAGTCCGACGGGCACGCGCTACTCGGAGTCGCGCGTCGGCGACCCGGGAGAGTCCGGCTGGAAGGAGCCGTTCGCCGGCCGTCCGGCCCGAACGGTCCTCAACGCGGGCTGGGGCGACTGGGTCTACGTCGCGAGCGGCGAATGGGCCCGCGTCGTCTCGAAGACCGGCCTCTCCCTGCGCATCGACCACTGGCGCGATCCGTCGGGGAAAGCGACGGCACCGCCGAAGGACGGCGTCCCGGCCATCGTCGTCGGCGAGCCCGAGCGCGCGCTCGGCATCTCGATCTCGCTCGTCTCGATCCCCGTGCTCGTGTTCCTGCAGGGCGTCTTCATGCTCGGACTCGGCTACCTGCTCGCGACGTTCAACCTGTTCGTGCGCGACACCGTGCACGTGATCGGCGTCGCGCTGACCGTGTGGATGTTCTCGACGCCGATCTTCTATCCCGAGCGGATGGTGCGCGACGCGGGGTTCGGCTGGCTGCCCGAGCTGAACCCGATGAACTGGCTGATCACGTGCTACCGCGACGTGCTCGTGTACGGTGACTGGCCCGATCCCATGTTCCTCCTGCGCTTCGCGCTGGTCGGGATCGTGCTGCTCGTCGCCGGATCGACGTACTTCCTGGCCCACAAACCCCGCTTCCCGGACCTGCTCTGAGATGGCTGCCAGGAACGCGAAGACGACGCTCTCGGACGACGCACGCGACGCTTCGTCGGCGATCACGGCGCGGGCGCTCTCGAAGGCGTACCGGATCTACGACCGCCCGATCCACCGCGCACTCGAGCTCGTCGTGCCGGGGTACAAGCGCCACCGCGAATTCTGGGCGGTGCGCAACGTCGACCTCGACATCCCGCGCGGGAGCACGGTCGGCATCATCGGCGAGAACGGCGCGGGCAAGTCGACTCTCCTGAAGCTCCTGACCGGGATCACGCTGCCGACGTCGGGCGATCTGCGCGTCCAGGGGCGCGTCGCGTCGCTGCTCGAGCTCGGCGCGGGCTTTCATCCCGAGTTCTCGGGCCGCGACAACGTCCACCTGAACTGCTCCGTCCTCGGGATGAGCGACGCGGAGATCGCCGAGCGCTTCCCGAAGATCGTCGAGTTCAGCGAGCTCGGCGAGTTCATCGACCGTCCGGTCAAGACCTACAGCTCGGGCATGTACGTCCGTCTCGGCTTCGCCGTCGCCGCGAGCGTCGACCCGGACATCCTGATGATCGACGAGGCTCTTTCCGTCGGCGACGAGCACTTCAAGGGGAAGTGCGTGAACCGCCTGAACGAATTCCGCGAGCAGGGCAAGACGACCGTGTTCGTCAGCCACGACATGGGCGCCGTCAAGAACATGTGCCGGCACGTCGTGCTGCTCGACCACGGCGAGATCGTGGAACAGGGCACCGCGGAACAGGTGGCCGACGAGTACCTGAAGCGCGCCCACGCGCGCGGCAACGAGCGCCTCATGACGCTCAGCCGCGAGAAGAACACGTACCCGCGCTGGGGCAGCGGCGAGATCGAGACGCTCGCGATCGAGATGCTCGACGCGGACGGGAAGCCGTCGCTCGTCTTCCGCACGGGCGAGCCCTTCACCGTCCGCGTGCCGTACCGCGTGAAGTCCCGCGTCGCGGAGCCGGTGTTCGGCTTCGGCCTCTACCGCGCCGACGGCACGTACGTGAACGGCAGCAACCACCACTGGCGCGATCACCCGATCCGCATCGACGGCGTCGAGGCGGGCGAGGAGGGCGAGGCGCGCATGGCCTTCGCGGCGATGCCGGTGCTGCCGGGCCAGTACTATCTGACGATGTACCTGTACGACCACAGCCGCGCCGCGCCGACTCCGATCGACCAGCGCGAGCACGCCGTGATGTTCGAGGTGCTCGACGGGAAGCGCCACCAGCACGGCCTCGTCTCCCTGCCGACGGTCTGGTCGGTGCGCAGACGCCGGCTGGGCGACGCTGACGAGATCCTGGAGTCGCCGTCGTGATCGACGTCCTCGAGCTGCCGTTCGACCAGTACCAGCGGTACCGCTTCGCCGCGGACCTGCTCGAGGAAGTGCGGCCCAAAGGCGCCACCTGGCGCATCCTCGACGTCGGCGGTCGCACGGCCCTCCTGCGCTCGTTCCTGCCGCGCGATCGGGTCGCGCTCGTCGACCTCGAGGCCTCCCCCGAGGCGGGCCTCGTGCTCGGCGACGGCGCGCGGCTCCCGTTCGCGGACGCGAGCTTCGACGTCGTCACGGCGTTCGACACGCTCGAGCACGTGCCGCCGCCCTCGCGCGAGGCGTTCGTCGCGGAGTGCAGGCGCGTCTCGCGGCGCTACGTCGCGATCGTCGGTCCGTACCAGGATCCCGCCGTCGAGGAAGCCGAGCGCCTCCTCCAGCAGTTCCTGAAGGACAAGCTCGGCGTCGAGCACCGCTACCTCGAGGAGCACCGGCACCACGGGCTGCCGGACAAGGCGCGCGTCGAGGCCCAGCTCGCCGCGTCCGGCGCCGCCGTCGCGACGCACGGCCACGGCAACCTCGAGCGCTGGCTCGCGCTGATCTGCATCTCGCTCTACATGGACTACACGCACGAGCTGCGCGGCGTCGCGACGCGCTTCTTCCGCTTCTACAACCGGCACCTGTACGCCTCCGACCACACCGAACCCGTGTACCGCCACGCCGTCCTCGCGGCGATCGCGAACGCGCCCTTGCCGGCGCGCGCCGGCGTGGCGAAAGACCCCGCGACCCCGCCCGGGTCCGTGGCGCGCATGACGGAGCTCGCGTTCGAGCTCGCCGGGTTCGAGCATGCGCACAAGAGCCTCCACGAGGAACGCGACGTCTTCCGGAAGATCGTGGCCGAGCTCGAGCGCGACCTCGCCGGGCACCGACGGGCTCTCGCCGACGAGCGGGAAGCGCGCGAGCGCGTCCAGGAGGGCGTCGCGACGCTGCAGCGGGAGCGCGAGGAGCTGCTCGGGGTCCTGGAACGGGCCCAGGCGCAGCTCACGTCGGCGAGCGAGCTTTTGATCCGGAACGACGCGCAGATCACCGCACTGCGGGCGGCGTTGCGCGGTCGCTGGAAGAACCTGAAGCGCGCCCTCGGACCGCGGCGACCGATTCCCTGACGCGCGGACTCGCGTCGAGCCCTGGAGGCGCGCCGACTTGCGTGCTAGAACCCGGGTCGTCCGCGCACGAGCTCGGCAAATGGCCCAGAGCCCGATCGATCTCCAACGACTGGCTGCCCGCGTGGGTTCCTGGCTCACGGCCGGCGCCCCGGAGTCGGACGTCGTCGTGAGCTGCCGCGTCCGGCTGGCGCGGAACCTCGCCGACCAGCCTTTCGTCCCGCGCCTCGAGCCGACGAAGGCGAAGGACGTCTCGGAACGCCTGCGCGAGCACCTCGTTGCCCTGAAGATCGACGGCGAGACGACGTTCGTCTCGATGGAGGACGCGAGCCCGGTCCTCCGGCTCATGCTGCGCGAGCGCCACCTGATCAGCCGCGACCTCGCACCCGGCGAGGACGCCCAGGTCACGTCGCCGGGGCGCGCGGTCGCGTTCGGGGCGAGCGAGTCCCTCGCGGTCATGGTCAACGAGGAGGACCATCTGCGGCTCCAGGCGCTCGCTCCCGGGTTCCAGCTCGACACGGCATTCCGGACGGTGACGGAGTGCGACAAGGCGCTCGAGTCGCGCGTGCCGCTCGCGTGCTCGCCCGAGCTCGGGTACCTGACGGCGTGTCCGACGAACGTCGGAACGGGGCTGCGCGCGTCGGTGATGATGCACCTGCCGGCGCTGTCGCTCGTCCGACCGGAGCTCGAGAAGGTGTTCGCCGCCGCGCAGCGGACGGGGCTCGCGGTGCGCGGGCTGCACGGCGAAGGCAGCCGCGCGGTCGGGGACTTCTACCAGATCTCGAACCAGATCACGCTCGGGCGCAGCGAGAGGCAGCTCGTCGAGGACCTGAAGGCGCTCGTCCCGCGGATCATCGATTTCGAGCGCAAGGTGCGCGCGGTGCTGTTCAAGGAGCAGAAAGCCGCGGTGAAGGACCGCGTGAGCCGCTCGATCGGACTCCTGCGGACTGCCCGCGCGATGCCGACGGAGAGCGCGCTCGCGCACATCTCGAACCTGCGCCTCGGAGTGCACCTCGGATTCCTGGCGGGCCCGTCGATCCAGGTGCTCAACGAGCTCGGCGTGCAGGTGCAGCGCGGGCACGTGCAAGCGATCACGCAGAAGGCGCCGGAGAAGGACCTCGTCGAAGCCAGCGAGCGCGACCGGCTGCGCGCGGGGCTGCTGCGCAAGCGCCTCGCCTGATCAGCGGACTTCCGGCCCGCCGAGGAAGTACTTCTCGAGCTCCTGGACGTCGTGCGACATCTGGTCGATGTCGGCGCGCAGGATGTCGCGCAGCGACAGGATGCCGACGACTCTTCCGTTCACGACGACCGGGAGGTGGCGGATGTGCCGGCGTTGGAGTTCACCGCGCACGTGCGCGACCTCGTGGTCCGGGCCGACGCTGAACACGTCGCGCGTCATCACCTCGCGCAACGTGACGCGCGATGGATCCTTGCCGGGCACGACGACGCGCGCCATCAGGTCGCGCTCCGTGAAGATCCCGGCGAGGCTTCCGTCGGCCGTCGTCAGCAGCACGGCGCCGACCTTGCGAGCGGTCATCGCGCGCGCGGCGTCGAGCACCGTGGCGGCTTCCTCGAGGATCAGGAGGTCCTGGACGGTGAGAAGGTGGCCGATCCGCATGGCGTTCGTCTCCCTTGGTCGCAGCCTAGCTCAGCTCGGCTGCGGTGGGAACCGTCGGGCCGCCGACTCCGCGCCGCTGGTGGCGGAACCACCAGGCCGCGTACACGAAATGCACGCTCGTGAGGCACATCGTGATCATCAGGCCCCACGCCGGCCCGGTCGTCCGGATGTGCCCCGCGAGCCAGGTCTGCGCGGCCGCGCACACGACGAATCCGACGACGCAGATGATCACGCCGGCCTTGAGCGTATTCGACACGAGGTAAAACGTGTCGCTCGCGATGGAGAACGAGACCGCGAGGTAGCCCGGGAGGAGGATCAGGCACATCACCCAGACGGGCTCGAGGTAGCTCTCCGGGAACGTCAGCCGCAGGACGGGGCGCACGAACAGCATCGCGAGGAGCAAGCCCGTCGAGATGAACGCGCCCGAGTAGAGGCAGGCCTTCCAGAACGTGCGCCGGAACTGGTCGAAGTCCTTCAGGCCCGCGAGCTCCGACAGGGTCGGCAGCGCCGTGCGGCTGAAGCCGACCATGAACATCAGCGGTGCGCCGAGGATGCGCTGCGCGATCCGTAGATAGGCGACCCACTCCTCCGTGCCGAAGCGCTTGAGAAGGAGGCTCGGCAGCACTTCGCGGAGGACGGCGTCGACGCTGCGGAAGAGGCCGAGTTTCGTCCCGAGCGCAAGCCCGGTCCGCAGGGGAACCTCGCGGATCCGGCTCAGGATCTCGCGCATCGGAGGAAGGGTTCCGGGATTCTCGCGACGCGAGATGAGATAGATCTCGATCCCGACGATCGATGCGAGGGCAGAGGACGCGAGCATGCCGAGAATCGCGCCCTCGCCGCCCCCGAGCACGAGCACACCGGCGACGACCAGGAAGACGCGCGAGATCTCCTGCGTGTTCTCGATCTGCGTCAGGGCGAGCATGCGCCGCGTGCCCTGGAGGCCGGCGCACAGGACGATCTTCGGCATCTCGAGGAAGGGCGTCAGCGTGAGCCAGATCGCCCAGCGCGCGGCGTCCGGCGACGTGTTGAAGACGCGGACTGCGAGTGGGGGAAGCAGGAAGTACCCGAGGACGACGAGCACGACCCCGAGCACGAGGTACGCCTTCGCGAGGTAGGCGAGCCACGCCGCCACTTTGATCGGCAGGCCGCGCGCGTTCGCCGCCGCGACCTGGCTGACGGTCGCGCCGACGAAGCCCTGGTTCATCATGCACCAGAGCAGCGTGTAGAGCGCGATCGCGAGGTAGTAGCGGCCCTGCTCGCGCGGGCCGAGCAGGAACGCGAGCGCGGCCGCGCTGGCGAAGTTCCCGATCGCCGTGAGCAGCGAGCCCACCTGCAGCGTCGCGGTGTCGCGCAGGAACTTGTTCTCGAGGAATCGAGGGAGCTTCACTCGATCGGTCGGCGGCCTTCCGGGACGAAGAGGAAGTCCTGCACGTCGTCCATGCCGGTGAGATCGACCCGGCCGTAGCCGAGACGGTAGAGGGATTCGAGGACTTCGAGCTGACCGGCCCAGTCGGGGTGCGTCGCCTCGTTGAGGAGCTCGGCCAGGATCACCGGCCGCGGGTTGCAGGCCTCGAGGAACCCGAGCATCCCGCGCAGCACGCGCGAGTCGTAGCCGTCCGTGTCGGTCTTGACGAAGTCGACGGAGCGGATGCCGTGCTCCTTCGCGTACTCGTCGAACACCGCGATCCGGATCTTCTCGGGGCGGAAGTGCATGAAGCTCCGGCGCCGCGCGACGATCTCGGCATCGATGATGTTGCCGCCCGGGTTGTGCTTCAGCTTCCAGATCGTCGTCGGCCCGCGCCAGTCGGCGAGCGCCAGGTTCTCGACGACGATCCCCGGAGCGGAGCCGACGCGCGCGACGCAGCTCTCGTAGTGCTCCCGGACCGGTTCGAAGAGCCACCCGCGCGCGCCCGGGCGCTCGCGCAGGATGTTCTCGGCGTAGATCCCGCAGTTCGCCCCGACGTCGATGAAGGAGCCGCCTTCCTTCGGGATCCAGCGCAAGGACTCCGTGACCGTCGGGACGACGATCCGGCGCAGGCGCTGCTCCCACTCGGCGCGGGTCGGTCCGCGGCCGAACATGCGGTACCGCAGGAACTTCAGCCTCGCGACCATGCGCGGGATCAGGGACTGTCGTTCTTCCATGCGGTCGCGGTCCGATCCGGCGCGCTCCCGTCGATTATCGAGGTGCGCCAGCCGACGCGTCAAGGCGAGCGCGGCACTCCCGCTACGCGCGCGAGTACTCGTCGCATGCGAGGAGCTCCGCGAGCGCGTTCGCGAGGTCGGCGGCGACGAGATCGGGCTCGACTTCGAGCTCGTCGCCCTTGGCGCGGCCGCTGCCGACCTTCGCCGTCCGGCATCCCGCGCGCCATCCCGCGGCGAGCTCGTCGACGTCGCTCGCGATCACCCAGCTCTCGCGCAGCTCGATCCCGTCCTCCTGCGCGGCGTGGAACAGGGCGCCGGTGTTCGGGAACCGGAAGACGGAGTCCTTGCGGTGACGGCCCTTGCCGGACGGATGATCGAGACAGGCGTAGTGCCGCACGAGCGGGATGCCCTCGCCGCGCAGCGTGCCGAGCAGGTCGCTCTCGAAGCGCTCCCACGCCGCGTCCGAGACGCGCCCGCGCGCGACGCAGTCCTCGTTGCCGATCAGGTAGAGCTTCCAGCCGCGCTGTCCGGCGCGGAAGAGGAGCCGCAGCGCCGCGGCCGGGCACGGGTCGTTCGGCAGGGCCGCCGCGGAGGATTTCGCGCTCGCGGGGAGGAGCGCTCCGGTGCGCCCGACGAAGAGGCCGCGCACCGGGCGGCCGGCGCCGGGCAGCGGGGGGATGGGGAGGGGGCTCATCGGGCTCGTGTCGCTCGTGCGGGGGGTTCGCGAGACGACCCCTTTTCGGTCGTTTTCCGAGCCACTTGAGCGCAAAGCGCGTTCGAACACCGATCGATCGAACGCCTTCCGCGCTGCTCGGAGCGCGAGGAACTTTTTTCGTGTCGCGACGCGCGCGGATCGCGCCGAGCTCGCAGCGCCTTCGCGATTCGGAAGGATGTGCCGTCCTCTTTTTCGGATCCGACACCGCACGGGCCGATATGCTTGGGTGCGGGTTCCGGGATGCACGTGCGCCCTCCCCGCGACGACGGGAACGCTTCGCCTTGTCATCCCCCCTGCGCATCGCCCTGCTCCTGAACCCCTTCACGCTCACGCGGCAGTCGGGCGATCACGCTCCGGAACTCGCGCGCGAGCTCGCCGAGCAGGGGCACGTCGCGCGCGTCTTCGGCGGCGCAGGACCCAGGGACGCGGCCGCGCGGACGAGTGCGCACGAGAGCGATTCGCTCGGACCGCGGCGCTTCGCGCCGGACGCGATCCTCGCCTACGACGCATTGTCGCCGGCTGCGTGGCTCGGCGCGCGCACGGCGCGCGCGCTCGCGATCCCGCTCGTGCTCGTCGAGGCGGGGAGCCGCAGCGACAAGGGCGTCTTCTCGCGCGCGTGCCTCGCCGTCGGCGAGAGACTGTGGGGGCCCTACGTCCGGCGGACGGCCGCGGCGCTCGTCGCGCTCGATCCGGTCGCCCGCGCGCGCGCGTTGATCGGCGGCTTCCCGGAGGAACGCGTGATCGTGATGCCGCCGGGCGTCGACCCCGACGTCTACCGTCCCGGGCTCTCGAGCGCGCTCGTCCAGCGCCACGGCCTCTCGGGTCGCATCCTCCTCTACGTCGGGAAGGTCGAGCGCGGTCGCGGGCTCGACACGCTCGTCCAGGCCTTCGCACGCGCTCTCGGCCAGCGCGACGACTGGTCTCTTGTGATCGCCGGGGAAGGCGGCGCGCGCGCGGAGCTGCGCGCCGCGATCGACCGGCTCGGGATCGGAGCGCGGGTCCGCTGGCTCGGCCGCGTGCCCGAGGAGGAGCTCCCGGGCCTCTTCAGCGTGAGCACGCTCCTCGCCGTGCCGGCCCTCGACGACGCGGTGCGCGGACGGAACGTGGCGCGCGCGATGGCCTGCGGCCTCCCCGTGATCGCCTCCGACCGTCCGAGCCTGCGCGCGCTCGTCGAGCCGGACGCGTCCGGGCTGCTCGTGCCGTCCGGGGACGTCGTCGCGTGGACCGAAGCGCTGCGGCGCGCGGCGATGTCGCCCGACGCGCGGCGCCGCTGGGGGAGGCGCGGGCGCGACATCGCCGAGCGACGCCTCTCGTGGTCGCACGTCGCGCGGACGTTCGAGTCGCTGATCCAGAGCGCGCGCGGAACGGCGGTCGCCGCCGTCCCCGACGAGGCGACCGCGGGCGCCCTGAACCCGGAACGCGTCTGATCAGCGCTTGTCGGTCGCGCGGCGGAGCTCTTCCTTCAGGAAGGCGAGGTCCGTCGCGTACTGCTGGATCGCCTTGCGCGTCGTGTCGTCGATCGCCTTGAAGCTCGCGCCGACCTTGACGCCGTCCGGGCGCTCCTCGAGCTCGTTCACGACGGCGACGGCCTCGCAGTAGCCGCGCTGGAGGAGCGGGAGGCGGAACTTGACCTTCCACTCGGTGCCGAGCGAGAGCATCTGGGCCATGGCGAAGGGCGAGAGACCGGTCTGGCCGCCGTTCCACGTGAACCGCAGTCCCTGCTCGTCGAGCGCCGACATGCGACCGGCACCGCTCCACGCGCTGGCGGGCTTGTCCTTCGTCATCGGGGCCTTGACCATCAGCTGGCTCTGCGAGAGGAAGTGCTCGATCCGGCCCTCCTCGACGGGGGCGAAGAGCACGGACGAGCTCTCCTCGGCGGGATCGTCGACGGCGGCGGCGCGCGGGACCTTCGTCGTCCCGAAGCTCGCCGCGGCGGCTTCGTCGCTGTCGTAGATGCCGACGACGCGGTCGAGGCCGACCTTTTCGAGGATGTCGCGGCAGAACGCCGACGGACGCGAGATCGCGAGCTTGCCCTGCTTCGCCGCGAGACCCTTGCTGGCCTTGATGATCGCCCCGAGCGCTGTCGAGTTGATGAACTTGACCAGGCGCAGGTTGAGCACCACGCGCGTGATCCCGGCCTTCACGAGGTCGTCGATCTCCTTCTGGAGATGCGGAACGTAGTACGTGTCGAACTCGCCCCTCAGGTGGAGGATGGCGTGGTCGTCGCGGGGTTCGACGCTGATGTGCATGCGGTCACCGGGGCTGTGAGCGGGTGGGGGCGAACGTGCCGGGAAGGGCTCCTCGGCCCGAAGGGGCGGGGGATTCTCTCCGGGGACAAGGGGCCCGCGCAAGTGTTTTGGCCTCCGCGCTCCGGGTAGACTCGGGCTCGCATGCTCTTCCGCCGCAAGAAGGAACCGCCGCCTCCTCCCGCCGCGCCCCCGCCGCGGGAGGTCTCCGTCGGATCGTCCGGTCCGCCGAGCACGTTGTTCCTGACCGGAGACGGACGGGTCGACCGGCGCACGATCGAGGTGCTCCTCGCCGCGATCGCGCGGGTCTCCCAGTCGCAGGATCTCGAGCACCTGCTCGCGTACATCGTCGACACGTCGATCGAGATCACCGGCGCCGAACGCGGCATGATCCTGCTCGCCGGGAAGGACGGCGTGCTCGAGCTCCGCACCGCGCGCCAGCGCGGTGCCAAGCCCGCCGACGGGCTGATCCGCTATTCCACGAGCGTCGTGCGCCGCGTCCTCGCCGACTTCGAGCCCGTGCGCGCGACGGTGAATTCCGACTCCGAGGCGCTCGAGCTCGGGACGTCGGTGTTCGACCTCAAGCTCCGCGCGGTCATGTGCGTGCCGCTCGTCCACCGCGAGGGCGGCGTCGACGGCGCCCCGGCGAAGTCCGCGCAAGGCGTCCTCTACGTCGATTCGCGCGCCGCGACGCGCGAGTTCAAGCACGAGGACCTGGCGCTCTTCGCCGCGCTCTCGCAGCACATCTCGATCGCGCTGGAGAACGCGCGGCTCCACCTCGACGGCATCGAGCGGGCGCGTCTCGAGCACTCGCTCGAGATCGCGAGCCAGATCCAGAGCGAGCTCATGCCGCCGATCCCGGAGAACGTTCCGGGCTACGACATCTTCGGGTGGTACCGGCCGGCGGAGCGCACGACGGGCGACTTCTACGACTTCGTCAAGACGCGCGGCGGGCGCCTCGGAGTCGTCGTCGGCGACGTCACCGGGCACGGCATCGGGCCGGCGCTGATCACGGCGACCGCCCAGGCGTCGCTGCGCTCCTACCTCAAGGTGCTCGACGATCCCGCGGGCGCCGTCGGGATGCTGAACCAGGACCTCGGGCCGCGGATGGACGACGGCCTCTTCCTGACGCTCTTCACCGGCCTCTTCGCGCCGGACGGGACGGCGCGGATCCTGAACGCGGGCGCGACGCCGCCGCTCGTCTGGCGCGCGAAGACGATGACGATCGAGACGCTGCGCGCCGACGGACCGGCGCTCGGGATGGTCGACGATTTCGAGTACACCGAAGGGCCGATGCTCCGGCTCGAGGAAGGCGACGTGCTCGTCGCGTTCACGGACGGCTTCGTCGAGGCGCGCTCGATGCACGATCCCGACACGCTGTTCGAGGAAGCCGGCGTGCGCGCGGTGATCGAGCGCTGCGCCCGCGCGGGCAGCAGCGCGCGCGAGATGACGGAGGAGCTCGTCCGCGCGGCCCTGGAATTCGCCGGCGGGAAGCGCGAGGACGACATGACCGTCGTCGCCGTGCGGCGCCTCGCCGGCGCTCCATGACGCGCGGCAAGTCCCTGTTCGTCCGCGGGGCAGCGACGTACCCGCCGGGGCCCGACGCGCGGCGCGTCGACGTCCGCATCGTCGACGGAGTCGTCGATGCGATCGGCCCGGATCTCGAGGCCGGCGGCGCGCCGCGGATCGACGCGCAGGGCTTGACGGTCGTCCCCGGCCTCGTCGACGTCCACGTCCACTTCCGCGACCCGGGTCTCGAGCGCAAGGAAGGCTGGGAACGCGGGTCCGCGGGCGCGCTGCACGGCGGCGTCACGTCCGTCGTCGAAGTGCAGAACAACCCGCCGCTCTCGACCTCGCTCGCGGCCCTCGAGCAGCGCATCGAGCACGTGCGCGCGCGGTCGCGCGTCGACTTCGGGTGCCTCGCGAACCTCCTCCCGGAGTCGCTGCCCGAGCTCGCGGCGATGGCGCCGCTCACCCCGGCGTTCAAGTGCTTCCTCGGCGGCTCGACGGGCCTCGGCGGGCAGACCGACGGCAGCACGCTCGCGGAGCTCTTCGCCGGCGCTGCCCGCGCGGGCCGCATGATCGTCGCGCACTGCGAGGACGAGGAGCTCCTGCGCGAGGGCAAGAGCCGCTACCCGCACGCGACGGCCGCCGAGCACCACCTCGTGCGCTCGAGCGAGGCGGAGATCGCGTCGATCCGCACTTCGATCGCGCTCGTGCGCGCGACCGGCGCGGAGCTGCACGTCTTCCACGTCTCGACGCGCGGCGGCGCCGATCTCCTGCGCCAGGCGCGCGGGGCAGGCCTGGCGGTCTCGGGGAGCACGGCGCCGCACTACCTGCTCCTCTCGTGCGAGGACGCGAAGACGCTCGGCAACCTCCACAAAGTGAATCCGTCGATCAAGACGCGCGACGACTCGGCCGGGATCCTCGCTGCGCTCGCCGACCGCACGATCGACGCGATCGGCACGGACCACGCGCCGCATCCGCTCGACGAGAAGCGGCGCGCGTACGCGCACGCGCCGTCGGGGATGCCCTCGGTCGACCTCCTCTGGCCGCTGACGTGGGAGCTCGTGCGTCGCGGTCTGCTCGGTGCGCGCACGGCGCTCGCGAGCGTCACGTCGTCCGCCGCGGACACGCTGCACCTCCCGCGCAAGGGGCGTCTCGAGCCGGGCTTCGACGGCGACCTCGTGCTCTTCGATCCCGACGAGAAGCGCGTCGTGCGCGGCGCGGAGCTGCCCTCGAAGTCGAAATGGAGCGCGTACGACGGCTGGGAGCTCGCGGGCTTCCCGAAGCTCGTCGTGCGCCGCGGCGAGATCGTCTTCCGCAACGGCGACGTCACGGCCGAGGCCGGCGGGATGCCGCTCGACCTCGAGGCGCCGCGTATCCCGGGCCGGGTCGCGCGGTAGGGCTGGGCGCGATGGCCGTCCGCGCGAACCCAGATCTTCCTTCCCCGGGCGTGCGGTTCGAGCCCGGGTTCGCGCGGCGGCTCGAGGCGCTCGCGGCGCGCGCGGCTCTCGCGCGCGAGCGGCGCGAGGGCGCGGGCGTCCCGAGCCGGCTCGGCGGCGGCTCGGAGTTCGTCGGGTACAGGCCGTACGCGCGCGGCGACGACCTGCGCGCGCTCGACTGGGACGTGTGGGCGCGCGCGCGGCGTCCGTGGGTGCGCGTCGCGCGGCGCGACGCGGGCGAGCGCTGGCTCGTCCGCCTCGACGCGAGCGCGTCGATGGGCGTCGGTCCGCCCGGAAAGCTGCAGCGCGGCGCCGAAGTCGCCGCGGGGATCGCCTCGCTCGGCACGCGGATCGGCGCGGAGGTGCGCGTCGTCGTCGCCGGCGAGGGCGCGGCGGAATTCCTCGTGCGGCGTCGACCGGATCTCGTCGAGCTCCTGCGCTTCCTCGAAACGCTGCGCGCGGCCGGCGGCGCGAGCCCGTTGCCCTCGACGCGCGCGCTCGCGCACGCGTCGCGCGTGTTCCTCGTCGGCGATCTCTTTGACGCGCGCCCCGAGGCGGCACTCGCGCTCGCCGCGCGCGGCCGCGCGCTCGAGGTGATCCAGCTGCTCGCGCCGGTCGAGATCGCGCCGTCTGCAGACGACGTCTCGGTCGAGTGGTGGGATCCCGAGCGCGACGCGCGGCGCGTCCTCGCGCTCGACGCGGCGACGCTCGAGGCCTACGAGGTCGAGCTCGCGGCCCACATCGAATCCTGGCGGTCCGCGTGCGCGCGCCGCGGCGTGCCGTACGGCTGCTTCAGCACGGCGTGGACGCTGGAGGAGATTCTCCGGAAGAGCGCCGCCGCGTGATCGAGTTCGCGCATCCGGCGGCGCTCGCTGCCCTCGCGCTGCCGCTCGCGGTGCTGCTCGGCGCGCGCGCGTTCGACCGTCCCGCGTCGATCGCGACGGGCACGCTCGAGCTGTGGGACCGCGTCGAGAGCGCGCCGCCCGCGCCATCGCCCCGGGCGCGCGTGCGCATCCCGCCGGCCGTCTGGGCGCTCGCGGCGGCGCTCGCGCTCGGCGCGCTCGCGCTCGCCGGACCGCGCACGCCGCCGCCGCGACACGAGGCGCGCCTGCGCGTCCTCCTCGACCGCAGCGCCTCGATGGAGCTCCCGCTCGGCCGCGCGACGCGGCGCGAGCGCGCGACGGAGCTCGCGCGCGCGTGGCTCGCGGAACACGCGCCGGGCACGCGCGACGACGCGTGGATGGACCACGCCGGCGCGTTCGGCGCGGACGACGATCGCGCGGACACGCTGTGGGTCACCGACCGCGCGCCGGATCCGCCGCCGCAGCACGCCGGCTTCGTCGCGAGCGGCGGGCCGGCGGTGCCCGGACCGATCGCCGTCGACGGATCGACGCGCTACGACTGGGACGGCGAACGCATCGTCGAGGTGAAGGACGGCGCTCCGGCGCCGCGCGTCGAAGTGAGCGGCACCTTGCCCGAGCCGATCGCCGGAGTGCTCGCCGCGTGGGCGGCGGGACGCGGAGCGACGGTCGGAGGGGGTGCCGCGCGGCCGGCGCTCGTCGTGTCGGGTCGTGATCGGAACACCGCGACCGGCGCGGACCTCGCGTTCGGCCGCGACGGATGGACGGCGCGCGGGAAGCTCGGCGCGCCGGCTCCCGCGCCCGCTCTCGCGGCAGGGGAGACCTGGCTCGCCGACGCGCGCGGGACCGCGATCGTGACCTCGGGCCCGGGCCGGATCGACTGCGCGCTCGCGACGATGGAGGATCCGAGCGGCGACCCGGCCGCGTTCGCCGTGTCGTGGGCGGCGCTCCTCGACCGCGCGGTGCTCGCACCCGAAGGCGTCGTCCCGCTCGGCGGGCGCGTCGCGGCCGGAGACGAGAAGATCGCGGCGCCGCGCGGCGCGGCGGACGACGTCGCGACGCGGGCGAGCGCCTGGGACGCGTGGCTCGCTGGCGGAGCGCTCGCCTGCGTCGTCCTCGCGCTCCTTCTCGCGCGATCGGTGCGCATCGGGTAGACCAACCGACATGGATCCCTTCGCCCCGACGAAAGACGACCGCTTCAGTTTCGGCCTGTGGACCGTGGGCAATCCCGGTCGCGATCCCTTCGGAGCCGAGGTCCGCCCCGTCCAGAAGCCGACGCACCTCGTCAAGAAGCTCGCCGAGTGCGGCGCGTGGGGCGTCAACCTGCACGACAACGATCTCGTGCCCTTCGGCGCGAGCGCGAAGGAGCGCGACCGCATCGTCGCGGACTTCAAGGCGGCGCTCGAGGATTCGGGCATGGTCGTCCCGATGGCGACCACGAACCTGTTCGGCCATCCCGTCTTCAAGGACGGCGCGTTCACGGCGAACGATCCCGAAGTGCGCGCGTTCGCGCTCAAGAAGACGATGGACGCGATCGACCTCGGCGTCGAGCTCGGCGCGAAGATCTACGTCTTCTGGGGCGGCCGCGAGGGGACCGAGGCCGACGCCTGCCGCGATCCGCGCACGGCGATCGCGCGGATGCGCGACGCGCTCGACTACCTGTGCGAGTACGTGAAGGACCAGCGCTACGAACTCGTCTTCGCGCTCGAGGCGAAGCCGAACGAGCCGCGCGGGGACATGTACTTCCCGACGACCGGCCACATGCTGCACTTCATCTCGACGCTCGCGCACGAGGAGATGGTCGGCGTGAACCCCGAGGTCGCGCACGAGAACATGTCCGGCCTCTCGTTCGTCCACGCCGTCGCGCAGGCGATGGAGTGCGGGAAGCTCTTCCACGTCGACTTGAACGCGCAGAAGATCGGACGCTACGACCAGGACCTGCGCTTCGGGTCCGAGGACGTGAAGCAGGCGTTCCTGCTCGTGCGCCTGCTCGAGGCGACGCTCGGCGGCGATCGCTACGAGGGTCCGCGGCACTTCGATTCGCACGCATACCGCACCGAGGACGAGGAAGGCGTCTGGGAGTTCGCCAGGGGCTCGATGCGCACGTACAAGATCCTCGCGGCGCGCGCGCGTGCGTTCGACGCGGACCCCGAAGTGCGCGGCCTGCTCGCGGGGACGGGCGACGGCGCCGTCGCCGAGCTCGCGCGCGGCTACACGCGCGACAAGGCGGCGCGCCTGCGGCGCCTCCCGGTCGACCCGGCGGCGCTCGGCGCGCGCGGCCTGCGCTACGAGCAGCTCGACCAGCTCATGATGGAGCACCTGCTCGGCGTGCGGAGCTAGGGCTCGATGCCGGGCGAGCTCTTCCTCGGCCTCGACGTCGGGACGCAAGGGACGAAGGGTCTGCTCGTCGACGCGGAAGCGCACGCCGTCGTCGCGCGCGCGAGCGCGAGCTACGGCCTGATCGAGGGTCTGCCTGCCGGCGCCGCGGAGCAGCATCCCTCGACGTGGATCGACGCCGTGCGCGACGTCGCGGCCGAGCTCTTCCGCGATCGCGGTGCCGACCGCGCGCGCGTCGCGGGCGTCGGCGTCTCCGGGCAGCAGCACGGACTCGTCGCGCTCGACGATCGCGGCGACGTCTTGCGCCCGGCGAAGCTCTGGTGCGACACCTCGACCGCCATCGAAGCCGACGAGCTCTCGCAACGCCTCGGCGCGCGCGTCCCGGTCGGGTACACGGCGTCGAAAGTGCTGTGGATGGCGCGCCGCGAGCCCGAGCTCTGGAAGCGCGCGCGCACGGTGATGGTGCCGCACGACTACGTGAACTTCAGGCTGACCGGCGTGCGCGCCGCGGAAGCGGGCGACGCGTCGGGCACCGGCTATTTCGACGTGCGCGAGCGCCGCTACGACCTCGACCGCGCCGCGGCGATCGACGCGCGCCTGCCGGAACTTCTCCCGCCGCTCACCGCGGGCTCGGCGCCGCTCTCGCGCGCAGGCGCGGCGCTCCTCGGACTTCCCGAGGGCATCCCGGTCGCGCCTGGGAGCGGCGACAACATGTGCTCCGCGCTGGGGAGCGGTGCCACGCGCCCCGGCGTCGCCACGCTGAGCCTCGGGACGTCGGCGACCGTGTTCGGCTTCTCCGAGGTGCCGGTCGTCGACCCCGAGGGCCTGATCGCGCCGTTCTGCGACGCGACGGGCGGCTGGCTCCCGCTCCTCTGCGTGATGAACGCGACCGGCGTGACGGAGGAAGTGCGCCGCGCGACCGGGCTCGACCACGAGACGCTGACCGCGCGCGCGGCGAAGGTCGAGCCGGGCTGCGGAGGAGTCCTCTGGATCCCGTACCTCGCAGGCGAGCGCGTCCCGGATCTCCCGCGCGCGACCGGCTCGATCCACGGCCTGCGCGCGGGCTCGCTCGCGCCCGGAGTCCTGTACCGCGCGGCGATCGAAGGCGTCGCGCTCAACATCGCCTGGGGCGTGGAGCGGATGCGCGCGCTCGGGATCGCCGTCGACCGCGTGCGCGTCGTCGGAGGCGCCGCGAGGAATCGGTTGTGGTGCCGCGTCCTCGCCGACGTGCTCCAGATCCCGCTCGTGCGCCTCGCCGAACCGGAGTCCGCGGCCCTCGGCGCGGCGATCCAGGCGGCGTGGATCGTGCGGCGCGAGCGCGGGGAGAGCGTGTCCGCGGACGCCGTCGCGTGCGAGTTCGTCCGCCTCGTGGGGGAACCGATCGAACCCGGTGCCGACTACCGCGAAGCCGCGTCGCGGTTCCGCGCGGCGGTAGAAAACTGCGCTCGTGCGCTATCGGCCGTAGACTCCAAGCCCAGATGAAGTCCGGAGCATTGGTGGTCCTCCTCGCGGGGTTGGGTTCAGCACAGGTCACCCAGCGCGTGAGCGTCAGCTACAACGGCCAGCAGGCGAGTCTGGGTGCCGAACCATCTCCTGGTGTCGCAATGTCGGACAACGGGCGATGGGTGTTGTTTTGGAGCGTGTCGGGCAACCTGGTTCAGGGGGACAATAACGTCTGCTGGGATGTGTTCCTGCGAGATGTCGCCGCCGGGACGACAACGCGCGTCAGCGTCAGTTCAGGAGGGCTGCAGGGGAATGCCAATTCGGGGATCTATGGAATCTGGATGTCCGCTGACGGACGCTACGCGGCGTTCGAAAGTGCGGCATCGAATCTCGTTCCGGGGGATACCAATGGTTGCAGGGACGCCTTCATTCGCGATATTGCGAATGGCACGACGGAACGAGTGAGCCTCGGAATGGGCGGGGTCCAGGGCGACGGCAACAGTCTGTACCCATCTCTGTCCGCGGACGGCCGATACGTTGCGTTCACGGGCATTGCCACCAATCTAGTTCCAGGCGACACCAACGGGTGTTCTGACACCTTTGTTCGTGATCGCGTAGCCGGCACGACCGAGCGGGTGAGCGTTTCGACGAGTGGCGTGCAAGGAGACACGCACAGCTACAGGCCTGCAATCTCCGCAGACGGGCGGATCGTGGCGTTCGAGAGCTTGGCGAGCAATCTCGTTCCCGGCGACACGAACGGGCACTGGGACATCTTCGTGCATGACCGTTTGACCGGAACGACCGACCGGGTGAGCGTCGTGACTGGCGGTGGCGAAGGCGATCTGGATTCGGCTGGAGCTTCCATTTCCGCGGACGGTCGGTTCGTGATGTTCACGAGCTGGGCGGACAACTTGGTGCCAGGAGATACGAACGGGTACACGGACGCGTTCGTTCACGACCGGCTGCTCGGAACGACGGAGCGTGTGAGCATTGGAGAGAATGGTGTCCAGGGGAACTACTTTGCTTCTGCGGGCACGATCTCGGGCGATGGTCGATATGCCGCATTTCTGAGCGGTGCCCGCAACCTGATCGTTGGGGACGCGAACGGCACTGGTGACCTGTTCGTGCGCGACCGTCTGACCGCCAGGACGGAGATCGTCAGCTTGACGACTGGAGGTGCGCAGGGGAACAACGGCTCAGGGCAAGCAGGCTGCATCACCGCGGATGGACGCTACGTGTACTTCGCCAGCGCTGCTACGAACTTCGTCCAGGGTGACACGAACGGACAAGATGACATGTTTGTCCATGACCGTTTCGCTACGGGGTTCACGAGTCTGTGCGATCCGGGCGCGAGCACGGTAGCGGTGTGCCCATGTGCCAATCCGGCTGCGGGGCCTGCTCGTGGTTGTGACAACTCCGCGGGCACGGGTGGAGCCTCGATCTCGGCGTCTGGAATCGCATACTTCTCGATCGACAGCCTTGTCTTCTCGTCGGACGGCGAACCGCCCGGCGCACTCAGCATCCTCGTGCAGGGGAACGCAGTTCTCGCGCACGGTGTCGTCTACGGTCAGGGAGTTCGATGCGTGGGAGGCACGACAAAGCGTCTGTTCACCAAGACTGCGTCGGGCGGGAGGATCACGGCCCCAGATCTCGGCGCCGGTGATCCGACGGTCTCCGCGCGCTCCGCTGCGCTCGGTGACGTGATTCAACCCGGACGGAGCCGCTGGTACCTCGTGTACTACCGCGATCCGATCGTTCTCGGCGGATGCCCGGCGAGCAGCACGTTCAACGCGACGCAAACCGGGCAGATCACGTGGTGGCCCTGATCTGCCGCCGAGGTCTTCACCGCTAGCGCGGCGGGTCGTCGGGCTCGCCCGGCTTCTTCGGCTTCTTCCCCGGCGTCGAATCGACCGCCGCCGCCTCGTCGCCGAGGTTCGCCCACGGATCGTCCGAGCCGAGCTCCAGCGCGAGCGCCGCCAGCCGCTTCGATTCCTTCTTGTCGCTGGCATTCAGCCGGAAGCTCATCCGCGCGTAGAAGAGGCCGTTCAAGGGATCGAGCTCGATCGCCTTCTTCCACATTGCCATCGCTTCCGCCGTCTTGCCGTCGTCGGCGTAGATCTCCGCGAGCGTGTTGAAGACGAGCGGGTTCTTCGAGCCCTTGTCGATCGCGGTCTTCAGGAGCCGTGTCGCGCGGAGATTCCTCTCGTCCCTCCGCGCCTCCATGCCGGCGCGCTCGTAGCCGCGGTACGTCACGAGCGCGAGCTTGCCGGTCACGTAGTTGTGCCACTCCGCGTCCATCTTGCGCAGGGCGTTCGCGTCCTTCAGGCCGAACTCGCGCATGAAGATCTTGAGGACGTCCTCCTGGCTCAGCGTGTACATGCCGTTCGACATCTCCTCGCGCTGCACGCCCTTCGCCTCGGGGAGCGCGAGGAAGAACTTCATGAACTTCGGCGCGTAGCGCGGGTCGTTCATCAGGAAGTGCACGAGCGACCAGCCCCAGGTGTAGTGCTCGAAGAGATCGTGCGTCCCGACGAGCTTCGCGATGTCCATCACGTCGCCGGCGGCCGTGTCCGACTCGATCTGGCACAGGCGACCTTCCTGCATCATCCCGACCGTGAACTTCTTCTTCTCCGGATCCCAGTGGCTCGCGCCGTAGTACTCGGCCAGCGACTCGCCCGGGAAGTGCGGCACGAAGAACAGCGGATTGACGAGGTACTGGAGGTAGTGGTTCGCCTCGTGGAACATCACCGTCTCGGACAGCACCGGGTCGAGGCGCTCGTAGAAGATGTTCAGGTCCTTGCGGTCCGGATCGAAGTACCCGAGCACGCCGTGCTTCACGCCGGCCGTCTGCAGGAAGCTCGCCTCGTCCGCGTAGAAGCACACCGGCAGCTTGAATCCGCCCTTCGGCGGCTGGATCTTCCAGGTCTTCGCGAAGTCGGCGAAGTACGCCTCCATCGCGTCGCGGTACGGCTCGAAGATGCGCTTCGGCACCGTGTACTCGAAGTGGAAGTACTTCCCGTCCTCGATGTACCGGTTGCGCCACTCGCCGTGCGCGCGCATCTCGTCGAGGTTCGCCTTGTGGTCGAGGACGCGCTTCTTGAGGATCTCGTCGCGCTGCGGGAGCGTCACCCACTTGCCCTCGAAGTGGACGAAACCCTGCGACATCTTCTCCTTCTCCTCGTCGGAGACCGGAGGGACCTTCAGGTCCTCGGCGAGCACGGCGTCGTGGATCAGCGCGTCGGCGACGAACACCTTGCCGTTCTGGTAGGTGATCTCGATGCCGCCGGCGACGCGCGCCATCGTCGGGCCGGAGACGACGCGGCCGTCCTTGAGGCAGACGATGTCGTCGCCCGCCCGCGCAGCGGGCGAAAAGAAGGCGAGGGTTCCAAGCAGCGCGAGGAAAACGGAGCGGGCGCGCACGCGGGCGACCTCAGTGGACGGCCTTGTCGTAGCTCGCCTCGAAGGCCTTCCAGTCGGAGTCCTTCCAGTCGGCGAAGGTCCGCTTGAACGTGTCCTCGAGGATGCGCTGCTCCTTCTTCTTCATCCCCTGGCGCGTCTCCTTGAACCAGGCGTCCTCCTCCTCCTCGGTCTTCGGTTTCTTCGCGACCTTGCCGCCGGCGGCCTCTTCCTCCTTCGTCACCTCGGCGATGACCGCCTGGAGGTTGCGCATGTACTGGGGCAGGAGGTCCTTCGTGCGCCGGTCCTTCGCTCCGCCGCGCGCGGCGAGGAAGTCGACGAGCTGGCCGGCCTCCTGGGACTTGACGTAGTCCTGCCAGTACGCCTCGCCGGACATCACGAAGATCTCCTTCGCGTCCGTCGTCTTGCCCGTCCGCGCGGCCTCGCGCACCTCGTCGCGGTCCCAGTCGTCCCTGCGGAACGTGACCTTCCCGTTCTTGACGTGCAGGTTCTGGACGAGGTTCGAGAGCCCGACTCCGAGCCAGCCCGGCATCGAGAGCGTGATCGTGCGGTCGCGGTTCACCAGCCAGAAGTCGAGGACGTATCCGTTCACGAGCTTGCACATCCAGCTCTCCGAGCCGCCGTCGTCCTGGTAGGTGACGATCTCGAACTCGCTCCGGCTCCACGCGTTTCCGCCCTTGAAGTAGGCCTTGTACTCGGGGTAGTCCTTGCAGATGCGCAGGATCGGGCTGCGGACGTACTCGCCCTCGCCGACGAAGCCGAACGTGTCGTCGAGCCAGCCCCAGACGGCGTCGCCCTGGTCGACGACGCGCTTCGCGAACTTCTCGTCGGCGTGGTTCAGGACGAAGAAGTGCCCCATGCGCTTCGCCGTCCACCCTTCCGTGAGCTTCGCCGTCGCCTTGTCGATCGTGTCCTTCTCCACCGCGGCGCGGTGGCTCTTCCTCTGCTCAGGCGTCAGCTTCTGCTCGTCGACCCACGCCACCTTCTCGGAGCCGGTCGACGTCTCGTACAGGGCTTCTCCGGAGCGCTCGGTCGCCTTGAACGAGCGCAGGCAACGGACGAACTCGGCCTGGAGCTTCGGCCAGGCGTCCTCGAGCGCCTCGAACTGCACGGCGATGTCGACGTCGGGCACGTGGTAGACCCACGTGATGATGTGCTTCGGACCCTCGTACGACCCCTTGTCGACCTTGATCTGGTAGCACGTGACCGGGATGTCGCCGACCTTGTCCTGCTTCTCGTCGCTGATCGACCAGCCGCCACCGGAGTAGCGCTTGGTCATGAAGTCCTTGTAGTCCTTGAACGGGCTCTCGAATCCGACGAACCACTCCGTCCGGCCGTTGCGCGCCTCCTTCTTGACGAGCTTCGCCTTCTCCTTCACGGCGGCGTCGACGAAGGCGACGACCTCCATGTCGGGCTTGTGCTCGCGGGGCCAGCCCTCCTTCTTGTCCTCCCAGAAGTAGCTCTTGTCCGAGAGGTACTTCGCGACCATCCAGCGTTCGTCGCCGCTCATCGGGATCGCCGTCCACTTGTTCGGCGTCTGGATCGTGAAGCCGAGGCGCTCGTCCTTATGGTTGGCGAGGGCGACGGAGGCGATCAAAGTGAGGCAGGCGGCGATCCGGAGGGAAAACCGGAGCCCCTGGGGCGAGCATCGGGAGACGTGCATGGGCGACTCCTTCTCGAAAGGTTGCCCGAGGCGACGAGATGAGAGCGAGTGAGCTGGGATCGGCCCCGGCTCGAACGGCGGAACAGCGACGATCGTTCGATCCTGGCCTTCCTCCGAACCGTGGGGATTCTACTCCCCGGGCTGTACCGGGCGAGGCACGTGTTTCGTGAGCGCTTTCCCGGCACAATCCGGCGATGAGAACCCGCCTCCCGCTTCTCCGTTCCGCTCCATGGGCCGCTCTTCTCGCCGTCCTCGCCACAGCCTGCACGGCACCCTTTTGCGTCTATCCGGCCCCGAGTCACCTTCCGGCGGAGGGCGCCCTCGGGCCGTACTCGGCCGCGGTCAGCTCCGGCAATCTCGTCTTCCTCTCGGGGAAGATTGGCAAGACCGGAGGAACGATCGGGCAGGACGTCGACGCCGCCATCGACTCGATCGAGAAAGACCTTGGCCGGGTCGGGCTGACGCTCGCCGACGTCGTTTCCGTCAACGTGTTCGTCACGGACATCGCCAACTACCCCGAGTTGAACGCGGCCTACGCGAAGCGCTTCCCGCAGCCGTTCCCGGCGCGCACCACCGTCGCCGTGACGGCGCTCCCGGGCGGCGCCAAGGTCGAGATCCAGGCCGTCGCGGCGCGCCGCCGGGCATGAGTCGACGCGCTAGGGACCTCCGCGACCGCCCGGTAACCTACCGCTCCCGATGATCCAGACGCTCGCCGACATCGCGCCCGAGACGACGCTCACCCTCGAGGTGATCGCCTGCCTCCTCCTCGCCGCGACGACGGCGGGTCTCGCCCTCCTCCTCGTGCGCCTCCGGCGTCTCGAAGGACGCTTCGCGCATCTCGACCGCCTCGAGGAGATCCAAGGCGCCTTGAAGCGCTTCGGCGAGGAACGCGAGGCCCTCGACGTCCGCCGCCTCGAGCACGTCCTCATCGACATCCGCGACGGGCAGAAGCGCGTCGAGGACCGCATGCTCGCCGTCCTCGAGTCGAGCCGCGGTGGCACGCGCAGCCCTGGAGCGCTCGAACCCGTCTCCGCCGGATCCGCGGCCGCCCTCGCGGATCGCATCGTGACGCGCCTCCTCGCCCTCGGCTACGAACGCGTGCAGCTCGTGACGCCGCTCGCGAGCCTCGCCGATCTCGTCGCGGGCGGCGACGGCGAAGTGACCGTCGAAGCGCGGCGCGACGGCGCGGCGTGCAAGGGGAAGATCATCGTGCGGCGCGGAGCGATCGCGGACGTGCAGCTCCAGTCGGCCTACTCCGCGTTCCCCTGATCGACCGGCCCTCCACACCCCGCGCCTCGCCTCCTCTCCTCGCATGACCACGATCACCACCGTCGAACGACTCGGGCAGCACGTCGGCCAGACCGTCACGCTGCGCGGCTGGGTCCACAACAAGAGCTCGAAAGGGAAACTCCACTTTGTGCAGCTGCGCGACGGCACCGGCTTCGCACAGTGCGTGCTCTTCAAGGGTGCCGTGCCCGACACGCTCTTCGACGCGGTCGGCCACGCCGGACAGGAGTCGAGCCTGATCCTGACCGGCGAAGTGAAAGCCGACGCGCGCGCACCGGGAGGATTCGAGATCGGCGTGAGCGGCGGCGAAGTGATCCAAGCCGTCGAGGGCTACCCGATCACGCCGAAGGAGCACGGCCCCGACTTCCTTCTCTCGAATCGGCATCTGTGGCTGCGCAGCAAGCGCCAGTGGGCGCTGATGCGCGTGCGCGACGCGGTGATCACGGCGATCCGGAAGTTCTACGACGACCGGGGATTCGTGTGCATCGACTCGCCGATGTTCACGCCGGCCGCGTGCGAGGGGACTTCCACGCTCTTCGAAGTGCAGTACTTCGACGACAAGGCGTACTTGACGCAGTCGGGGCAGCTGTACGCCGAAGCGACCGCGATGGCGATGGGGAAGGTGTACTGCTTCGGACCGACGTTCCGGGCGGAGAAGAGCAAGACGCGCCGGCACTTGACGGAGTTCTGGATGCTCGAGCCCGAGGTCGCGTTCGCGGATCTCGAGGAGATCATGCAGCTCGCCGAGGACATGCTCGTGTTCGTCGTGGCGGAGGTGCTGCGGCGGCGGAAGCCGGAGCTCGCGGCGTTGGAGCGCGATCTCACGAAGCTGGAAGCGATCCAGTCGCCGTTCCCGCGGTTGTCGTACGACGAGGCCGCGAAGATCCTGGCGGGACATCCGGAGTCGACGTTCAAGTACGGCGACGATTTCGGAGCGCCGGACGAGACGATCCTGTCGAAGATGCACGATCGGCCGGTGATGGTTCACCGGTATCCGGCGGAGGTGAAGGCGTTCTACATGAAGCGCGACCCGAAGGATTTGGGGAAGGCGCTGTGCGTGGACGTGCTCGGACCGGAGGGCGTGGGGGAGTTGATCGGCGGGAGTCAGCGGGAGGACGATCTCGCGGCGCTGGAGGGACGGATCGACGAGCACCAGCTGCCGAAGGAAGCGTTCCAGTGGTACTTGGATCTGCGGCGGTACGGCTCCGTTCCTCACGCCGGCTTCGGCCTCGGCCTCGAGCGCACCGTCGCCTGGATCGCCGGGATCGAGCACGTGCGCGAAGCGAGCCCGTTCCCGCGGATGCTGTATCGGATCTATCCGTGAGGCCTTCAGGGCAAGCGTTGATAGGCGCGATGGTGTGCGCCGTGCGTGGGACAATGGGGAGTGCGCATGAGTGTTCCTGATTTCCAATCGATGATGCTTCCGCTCCTGCGCGTTGCCGCAGATGAAAAGGAGCACTCCCTTGCTGACGCACGAGAGGCACTCGCCATCGAATTCAACCTCACTTCTGCAGAACAGGACGAGGTGCTTCCTAGCGGCCGCCAATCCCGCTTCAGCAACCGCGTTGCGTGGGCGAAGGTCTACCTCCAGCAGGCAGGACTCCTTGTGTCGCCACGGAGAGGTCACTTCCGACTGACCGATCGCGGCCGCGATCTTCTGAAGCATCCGCCGCGGCGAGTAGACATCAAACTGCTCGAGCAGTTCTCGGAGTTCAACGAGTTTCGGAATCGCAGGAATGACGCGGGAACGGAGCTGGCGCCCCTGGCAGCAGAGTCGGAAGTCGAGACTCCCGAGGAGGCGCTCGAGTCTGCCCACCTAAAAATGCGAGCCAGCCTTGGGGCAGAGGTCTTGGGACGCGTGAAGGCCGGCTCGTCCCAGTTCTTCGAGCGGCTGGTTGTCGAGTTGCTTCGGAAAATGGAGTACGGCGGCTCGCAGAGCGACGCCGGTCAGGTCGTTGGGAAGTCCGGTGACGAAGGCATCGACGGCATCATCAATCAAGACCGACTGGGACTCGACGTCGTATACCTGCAAGCAAAGCGATGGGACGGGGCGGTCGGACGTCCTGAGATTCAGAAATTCGTGGGTGCACTGCATGGCAAGCGCGCCAGGAAGGGCGTGTTCATCACGACCGGTGCTTTTACGGCTGACGCAACTGCGTACGTTGAGCACATCGATCCCAAGGTCGTGTTGATCGATGGCCGCCGACTGTCGGAACTGATGATCGACTTCGAGGTCGGTGTCACGACCAGCCGAACCTATCGCGTTCAGCGAGCTGACTCGGACTACTTCGACGAGACGTAGCCCTTGTACTAGACTTCTCGGGAGAAGCGGCACGTGCAGGAGACGGGTAGGAAGGCCTTGCTGATCGCGTGCATCGCGGTGACCCTGGTCGCATGCATCAACTTCTTCAGCTACCTAGCTGAGTGCGAGCGAGTCGGGGGGAGTCCGATCAGCAGCGCTCACTCAGACGGTCGCTTCTATGTGTCTGAGCACGGTCGCACCACCGAGGTTGACGAAACGACGTGGCATCGCATGCGTTGGCACTCCCGCAGTCTCGCGGTGACGCACCCGCTGGCGGGGCTCGCCATGGTCTACCTGCTGTCCCAGTACATCTTCCCCGCGTCCATGTTTCGGGGACCGAGGGCCGACATCTCGGCGACGGAGCAACGAGTCCGTGCGCACGGTCCCGTCCTCTGGGGCAAGCGGTGCGGTGGCCGAATCGGCAAGATCAACATCAGCCCTCCGTTGCTCCGACTCGCGGTGTATCGCAACGGGCTTTGGATCAAGCCGGCTTTCATCACTCCCTTTGCGATTCCTTCGGCCCAACTCACGGGAGTGGAGGTTCGAGGCGACTGGATGTCGAAATGGATCGAGGTGGCTCACACGTCGACTCAAGTTGCGAGTCCAATTCGACTGTATTCCAGCGATGCAGCGATGCCCGCGCACCTTCGGAGTCTTCTCGCTCGCAGCGGAAGAACCTAGGTGCACTCTCCGAAGCTCCTCATCGGAATCCGATCTGAAACCAAGCCCCGTCGGAAGGATTCCGGCGCTGGATAGTCCAGTTCGTGCATCCAGTGCAGCGTTCGTGAAGCCGTGAGCTTCGCGAGAGAGGGTTCCTGATCATGATTCGACTCATCCTGGCCGCCTCGGTCGTGATGCTCGGAGTCCGGCAGGCTCCGCCCGAGTTCGACGACCTCGAGCCCGGCGACGACGTGTTCTCCTGGGTAGCGCCTCCCGATCCCTACGTTCGCGTGCTCCGCGTGTCCCTGGTCGGAGAGCATCGCTATCGCGAGTGCCAGGTTGTCGCGCAGCCCTCGTTCGACCGGGAGTGGGCCGTCTATCTCCTTCGAGAGGAGGATGCAGCTCCTCGCATCGTCTTCAAGCGCATGAGGGACCCTCTCTACTCGGCGATGATGGACGTTCTGTGCGACGGCGGAACGAAGACCGAGTACTCGGACGGCCCGGAGGAGCGGGCGGTCGCCTTGAGCACTCTGCGGATCCACGTCGCGACCTTTGCGGCGCCCATCTCGGACGACGCGGCGGAGATCCTGGACCAGGTCTGGTCGAGAATGCTCGGTCGAGTGAGATACCCGGCCCAGCTGATGGGCGGATTCGATGGGACGACGTATCACGTGTCGCACTGGAACTCCGAAACGGGGTTCCGCTCCGGCACGACCTGGTCTCCGGAGGCGAACACCCGCACCGCTGCGCTCATCCATCTCGCCGAGGAGATGCGGGACCTGGCCGAAGCAGTGCCGACGGCACGTGCTTCGATGGAGACCGCCCTCGTCGCGGATGCGCGGACTCTCCTGACGCGACTCGATCGCCTGGCGGAGGCCGAATCTCCGCGGTGAGGTGAACGGGTCGCATCGGCGGCTCGACGGTAGGATCGGAGTCGCATGTCCAAGGCTCGCCCCGACGCACTCGCAGAGTGGCGAGCGGTCGTCCCGCTCGTGCAGAAGTTGGTCGAAGGGCGTAGCGAAGCGGAGATCGATCGGCGACCCGACGCCGAGTCGATGACGCTCCGCGAGACCGTGCACCACGTCGTCGAGGCCAACGTCGTCGCGGCGAGCATCGTTACCGCGGCCCTCGGGAGCCCCGGATCGGTCTACGACTGGTCCTGGATGCTGCCATTCGGTAAGTGGATGGAGCAGATGCGCTACGACCGGAAGCCTCTCGCGCCGAGCTTGCGTCTGCTCGAGGCGCTCAACGAGTACGTCGCGGCGCAGATCGAGCCGCTCGAGGACGGGCTCGAGCGTCGCGTCCGGCTGCGCGACCAGCCTGACGGACCTCTGCGCGAGGTCACCGTCGCGGACGTTCTGATTCAGGAGGCCGAGCATGCTCGCGAGCACTTCGAGGAAGCGATGGGACACAAGTGAGTGATCTCGAGCGCGTGAGCGAGGCGGAGCCGGCCAACACACCGAGCTCGATGTCTTCGAGGATCGTGCTGGCGGTCTTCGCGCTCGTCGTCTTCGTCCTCGTGGTCTGGTTTCGCTTCCAACCGTTCCAGCTCCGCTTCTGGCAGCACCTCAGCTGGGTCGACGTCGTCGTCATGGTGGCCCTCGTCGCTCCCTTCCTCGCGTCGCGGTGGCTTCTCGGTTCGCGAACCCGCGCGACGCGACTCGCGTGGTGGGTTTGCGCGCTCATGGCGCTCGACGTCCTCGCCTTCGCCGTCACCATCCTCGCGCCGACCCACGGACATCCCTCGCTCGAGGTGATGGTCTCTTTCTACCTAGGTGTCGGTAAGGTCGCTCTCGTCCCTGTGGCACTCCTCTTCCTCGTCGCCGCAGCTCTCCGCGGCGAGCGCGCCACGATCATCGTCCTCGGGACGGTCTGCCTGATCGGCGAGACGCTCTACACGCTCGGCAATCCCGATGCGCCGCTCGGCTGGTTCGCCTGGCTCGCGCCCGCTCACGCCTGAATCAGCGCCCCGTGCTCGCGACTTCCCACGCCTGATTCAGGTCGTCCTGGCTCGGCGCCGCCCGCTCTGGAGTCCGCGCGTTCAGCCTCGGTCCCGCCCATTGAATCCGCGCGCGTTCGTGCCAAAGACTCCGCCCTCATGACGACAGCCACGCAGAAGCGCGTCCTCGGTCTCTTCCGCCCCCGCTCCACCCACATGGTCGGCGACGGCTTCCACGTCCGGAACCTCTTTCCCTCCAACGACCTCGGCGAGCAGATCAGCCCCTTTCTCCTCCTCGACTACGCCGGCCCGACCCAATTCGGCCCCACGGACACTCCCCGCGGCGTCGGCGAGCACCCGCACCGCGGCTTCGAGACCGTCACGATCGTCTACCAAGGCGAGCTCGAGCACCGCGACTCCGCCGGCAACTCCGGCAAGCTCGCTCCCGGCGACGTCCAATGGATGACCGCCGCCTCCGGCGTCGTTCACGAGGAGAAGCACGAGCGCAACTTCGCCGCGAAGGGCGGCACCATGCAGATGGTCCAGCTCTGGGTGAACCTCCCGAAGCGCGCCAAGATGTCGCGGCCGCGCTACCAGGAGATCACCTCCGCGCGCATCCCGGTCGTCGACCTCGCCGGCGGCGCGGGCTCCGTGCGCGTCATCGCGGGTGAATGCCAGGGAATCCGCGGGCCGGCGGAGACGGTCACGCCGGTCAATGTCTGGGACGTCCGTCTCTCCGGTTCGGCTTCCTTCGATCTGCCCGCCGGCCACAACGCGGCGATTGTCGTCCTCGAAGGCGAGGTTTCGGTCGAGGGCTCGGCTCCCGTCGGCGAAGCGTCGATGGCGCTCCTTTCCACGGAAGGCACGGGCGTCTCCGTCGCCGCGACGAAGCCCGCCAAGGTGCTCGTGCTGAGCGGTGAGCCCCTCGGCGAGCCCGTCGTCTCCTCCGGCCCGTTCGTGATGAACACCGGCGCGGAGATCTACCAGGCGATCAAGGACTACCAGAGCGGACGGATGGGGCATCTGTCCTAGCCGGCCGAGTGCGCGGCGCTCGCGACGAGCTTTCCGCGCAGCAGACTGAGGTAGCTGCCGGGCCGCGCGACGAGCGAGCGGTAGGTGCGCGTGCCGAGGAAGACGTCGGCGACGCGCTCGGTCAGCTCCGCGCCGCGGGCACGGAAGGCGGCGCGCATGAGACCGCGGCGCCGGTACGCGATCCACGCGAGGCCCCGCGCGATCGAGAGCTCCGGGAGCAGGTCGCGGCGCAGCGCGCGCGCGTACGCCGTGCCGACGCGGCCGTCCCGCGTCTCGACGATCGTCTGCGCGGCGATGCGCGCGCTCGCCATGGCGATCGAGATGCCTTCGCCCGTCAGCGCGTCCGCGAATCCCGCCGCGTCGCCGGCGAGCAGCACGCGCCCGCGCGCGAACCCTCCGCGCCGCGGTTTGACCGGGATCACGTACCCGTGGCGCTCGGCGGAGAGGACGCCGGTGACGCCGACGCGCGCGAGGTACCGGTCGAGCTCCTCGTGGAGCCCGCCGAGACCGCGCTGCATCGTCAGGATGCCGCAGGAGAGGTGCTCGCGCTTCGGGAAGACCCAGCCGTAGCCCGCCTCCATCGCCTCGAAGTCGAAGCGCGCGATGCCCGCGAAGCGCGCGTGGACGTCGGCCGGGACGCGCGCTTCGATCTCGAGCGCGGGGATCGTCCTCGGCGCGTGGGTCCAGCCGGCCTTGCGCGCGACGGTCGAGAGCACGCCGTCCGCGCCGACGACCCAGGCCGCGCGGATCGTGCCGCGCGTCGTCTCGAGGTCGACGGCATCGGCGTCCTGCTTCAAGTCGATGAGGTTGCACGGCGCGAAGAGCTCCGCTCCCGACGCGACGGCTGCGTCCGCGAGCGCCTTGTCGAGGTCCGCTCGCATCGTCATCGAGACGATGGGCACGTCGCGCTCGACGCGGAAGCTCATGTTCGATTCGAGGAAGTGCGCCTCCGCGGCGAAGCACGCGTGCTCGACCGGAAGCTTCACGTCGCCCGGCAGGACCTGGAACGCGCGTCCGACGACGCCTCCGCCGCAGGTCTTGTAGCGCGGCAGCGTCTCCCGCTCGATCAACGCGACGCGTTTCCCGCCGCGCGCGAGAAGGAGCGCCGCCGTCGCTCCGGCCGGGCCAGACCCGACCACGGCGACGTCGTAGGGCGCGGTCATGCGCAGCCCAGCCTAGCGGCGCCGTCCTCGAACCGACTCCGCCTCCCTGGCACAATCCGCCGATGCGCCCCGAGCGGCTGCTCGCCTTCCTCCTCGCCGCGTACGCGCTCGTTTCGGCCTGGGACTTCTCCGCGCGGCCCGCCTGCATCGACTACTACCAGTTCTGGGTCGTCGGCCGCGCCGTCGCCGCGAAGGAGACGAGCGACGTCTACGCGGCGCCGGAACGCCAGCGCCTCGGCGAGCTCTACGCCCAGCGCGCGTACGCCGCCGCGCCCGCGACTCCGACGAAGCGTCTCCAGGCGGCGAGCCAGCGCCGCGAGCTCGAGACGTACTCGACGCCCTGGTTCTACACGCTCTTCGGCGTCTTCTCCGGCGCCGACTACGACGCGAGCCAGACCGTCTTCCAGCGCGCGAGCCTCCTCGCTTACGCCGCGGCGATCGCGCTCCTCGCGCGCCTCCTCGGATTCTCGCTCACTGCGGGCCTTCTCGCTGTTGCGGCGCTCCTCCAGTGGTTCAACCCGTTCGTCGACGACGTGATCGCCGGCAACGTGAACCGTCTCCAGCTGCTCGTCGTCGCGCTCTTCCTCGCGCTCGAATGCGGCCCGCGCTTCCGCGGGCGCCACGTGGTCGCGGGTGTCGTGCTCGGAATGCTCCTCGCGTTCAAGCCGAACCTCGCGGCGATCGCGGCGGTCGTCGTGCTCGGATGGGGGCTGGCCGGGGAGTGGCGGAGGGCCGGGGCGTCGCTCGCGGGGCAGGTCGCGGGCGTTCTCGCGGGCGTCGTGGCGTCGATCGCGTTCTTCGGTTCCGCGGCGCCGTGGTCCGCGTGGCTGCGCGAGCTCCCGCGTCTCATGGCGGCGGGGTCGCCGATCGCGGGGGACGCGCGCGAGGGGAACTACTCGCTCGTGCGCCTGCTGCGCGACAGCGCGGGAGTGTCGTTCGGGTCCGTGATCCCGGCACTCCTCGTGCTCGCGACGATCGCGGCGCTCGTCGTCGGACGCAGGCGGAGTGCCGCGCCGGATCCGTCGCGCACCGTGCTCCTCGTCGGACTCGGCGCGGCACTGTCGCTACTCTCGACCGAGCTCGCGTGGCAGCACTACTTCGTTGCGATCGTGCCGCTCGCGCTGTTCCTGGTGCGCCCCGCGGGGCCGCTGCTCCCCGCGCTGCTCGCGTGCACCGGCCTCGCGATGGTCGCGCTCCAGAACGTCGGCCGCCTCTTCGACCTGCACGAGCCCGCCGCGGGCGCCGCGCTCGTCGCCGGCGGGACGCTGCTGCTCTTCGCGACGGGGCTCCGCGAGCTCGCGCGCGGAGCTAGCGCTTCTTTTCCTGCGGACGCGGGAGCAGCGCCTCGAGCCGCGCCGCTTCCGCCTGGCGGTCGCTGACGGAGGCCTCCGGCCGGAACTTCGGCTCCGTGCCGGCGCGGTGGGACAGCGCCTCCGCGGCGCGGCGCTGCGCCCACGCGAGGTCGTCGAGCGATTCCTCCGGCGTCAACACGCGACCCGCAGTCGTCCCCGCGCGCAGGACGCTCAGGAGGAACGGAATGCCCTCGTCGCGCCCCAGGAGCAGGGCGCTCCGCGCGCACTCGACGCGCACGCAGAAGTCCGGGTGCGGCGTCCTCCCGGCCCCGAGGTTCACGAGGCGCGCCGCGGCGTTCGTCGCGAGCGGCCGTCCGGCGTCGACGGGCTCGGCGGTGTGCATCCCGAACGAGGCCGCGGCGACGACGTCGGCGGCGTCGCGGCCGCTCAGGCCCGTCGGCACGCCCACGCGTCGCTCGAGCCGCGCGAGGAGGGCGTCTCCCGCGCGCGCGTCGCGCGTGCGCGCGAGGAGCACGGCCGCGCGCACCGCGGTGACGTCGCCTCCGGCGAGCGCCCGTTCGAGCACCGCGAGATCCTCCGTCCCGAACCGGCGCGCTTCGCCGGGCGGGAGCCAGCCGTCGAGCGCGCGCTCGAACGCGAGATCGCTGCGCTCGCTCCAGTCCGCCGGGAGCGCGAGGAGCGGAGCCTCGTCGACCGCGGAAACGGACGGAGGCGCTTCGGGGGAAGCTGCGGCGGCCGGCGTGGGAGCGGAGCGCGTCTCCGCGCTCTCGACGGGCGCCGGCGCGTGACACGCGGCGGCGCAGAAGACGAGACCGACGATCGAGGAGAGAGCGCGCGGCACGCGTGGACGATACGACGCCGCGCCGGCGATTTCACGCCGCGTCCGCGCGACTCAGGGCACGTAGCAGCGCAGACCGAGACCGTCGGCTACCCACAGGCGCCCGTTCGTGAGCTGCGCGTGCGGCGCTTCCCACGCGACGTACGTCCACGCCCCGTCGCGGCGCAGGCTGGCGCAGGGCTTGTCCTGATCCTTCGCGCGCAGCATGCACGCCTTCTCGCCGACCTCGACCGTCCAGCCGGTCCACGGCGACTTGAGCGTCAGGGAACCGCTCGCGGTCCGCCGCAGCGCGACGAGCGCGCTCCCGCCCGCGGCCGGATCGGCTTCGTCGCTCGTCTGCTCGACGTCGGTCTGCGACGCGGCCGCCTCGGGCTGCAGCGCCTCCGTCCACACGACCGTGCGTCCGTCGCGCAGGCGCGCGCGGACGCCGTCGGTGCAGCTCAGCGGGCCCGCGACGGGCGGCGAGCCGAGCGCGAGGGGACCCTCGAGGTCCCCCGACGCCGCATCGCACAGCCACGCGGCTCCGTCCTCCGTCAGGATCACGAGCTTGCCCTTCTGCCGCGGCAGGTACGCCGGCGTGCGCGCGACCCCGCCGAGCGACGAGATCTGGCGTTGCCACACGATCTTCCCGCCCTGCGTCATGCGGACGATCGTCCCGTTGCGGTCGCACAGGATGTGATCGTCGCCGACGGCGAGCGGCAGCGCCTCGACGCGCCCCTTGGCGTGCCACCAGCGCTCCGGGGCCTGCGTCAGGTACACGGTGCGGTCGGCGGGCGTGTCGACGTTGAGCGCGACGGACTCGCAGCCTTCCTTCTCGATCGTCATCGCGATCTTCTCGCCGAACGCGGTCTCGAGATTGAACGGCGTCACGCGCACGGTGCCGTCGGCGAGGCGCGCGCGCGCTCCCGAGGGGACGGTCTGGAGGCGCCAGGGCAGGAGGTAGTCGCTGCCGTTGTCGAGCGCCCCGGTGAGCGCCGCTTTCGCTTCCTCGTGCTTGCCGGCGCCGGCGAGATCGCGCGCGCGCTGGATCGCGTTCGTGCGCTTCTCCTCGATCTGGATCTCGACCGCGAGGATGCTCGCGAGCTTGCCGGTCTTGTCGAGCTCGACGAGCTGCTTGTACGCGGCGACGGACCGCACGTGGTCCCCGGCCTGCGCGTGCGCGCGCGCGGCGGCGAGCAGGAGATCCTGCTGCACCTGGTTCTCCTTCTTGAGGCGCGCGGCGCGCTTCGTCGCGCGCTCGTCGGCGCGTGCCTCGAGTTTTCCTTGGAGCTCGATCAGGCGCTTCTCGAGCTTCGGGACCGCGAACTCCTTCTCGTGACCGACGAGCTCCGCCTTCAGGTCGGTGAAGAGCTTCGCCGCGCGCTGTTCCGCGTGGATCTGCGCCATCTCGTCGATCGTGACGGGCCCGAGCTCGGCCAGCATCTCGTCCCCGCGGACGCCGATGCTCTCGAGGAGGTCCGACGGCGAGGGCCAGGGCTCCGAGTCGTCCATGAGCTGCGGCGGTGCCGGGATCTTGAAGATCTTGCGGACGCCGTCGAGCGGGTCACCGCGCGCGCATTCCATCTGCGCGTCGCGGTAGAGCGTGTTCCAGCCGTTGCGCGCGGCGAGGTCGTCCATGCGGCGGCGCTCGAGGATCGAGTGGCGCAGCCGGGCGACGGGCGCGGAGGCGTCGTTCGGGAACTCCTTGTCGAGAAGGCCCAGGGCCTCCCGCGGATCGGCGAGCTTGTCCGCGATCAAGGAGAGCTTCTGCTCGGTCGCGCGCTTCGAGCTCACGTGCACCCAGCCGCTGACGAGCAGGACGACCAGGCCCGCGCCGATCAGCATCCCGTGCTTCCCGGTGAGCCGGCGGCGCATCGCCCCGGCGCGGGCGCGCGACAAGAGGCGCCGCGCCTCGCGGTTCGAGGGGCTGAGCTCGATCAGGGTGCGCAGCGGGTTGACGACCCGCTCGCCGCGGTCCTCGTCGATCAGCGTGCGCGCCGCGTCGAGCAGCCACGGCGCGCCCTCGTCGATGCACCCCGCGTTCAGGAGGCCGAGGCCGAGGTCGATCCTGGAACCCGGCGCCTCGGGCTGGCGGGCGGCCGCGATGCGCAGGAACGCCGCCGCGCGCAGCGACATGTGGCGCTCGTTGAAGCCGCGCGCGATCGCGAGGAGATCGCGCACCGGCGGCATCGTGTCTTCCGCGGCCGACCGGATCTGGCAGATCTGGACGCGCAGCTTCGAGATCGGATCGGGCGACTTGAACTCGGAGAATTCCTTCCAGCGCTCGGCCGACGCGATCGGGTTGAAGACGACGCAGTCGACGCGGCGGAGCACCGCGCGCGCCGCGGGGCCGTCCATGAGCTTCAGCGCGAGCTGCAGGCGCCCCGCGTTCCACTCGTGGACGAGGAAGTCTGCGTCCTGCTCGGACAAGGGGCCGGGGGCTGCCGTCTCGTACCAGGCCATCAGGCGCGACGCCGCGCGCTCGGAATTCCCGGCGAGCAGCTCGCTCTGCGCGAGGTTCAGGAGCTCCGCCGGTTGCGCGAGGCGCATCACGCCGCGTGAGATCGCGGTCGCCGTGGTGACGCACATCTGGCGCAGCGACCAGCCCAGTCGATCGGCCGTCTCGAGCAGGCTCGAGCTGTTGTCGAGCTGCGTCGCATAGCGCGCGAACTCGCCCTCGGAGATGCCCGGATCGATCACGTAGAGCACCGCGTGGTCGCTGAGGAAGAACGCCGCCCCGAGTCCCTCGGCCTCGTCCTTCAAGCGCGCGTACTCGAGCAGGAGCGCGTCGACGGGCATCGGCGCGCACCACACGGCGTCGCGGCGCGAGGCGGGCCTCGAGAAACCGGTCTCCGCCTTGCTGATCATCGCGTCCTCGGGCGGCCGCGGCAGCGGACCCGGCGTGAACCGGAAGTGCACCGAGTCGCAGTCGAGCAGGCGGTACAGGATCTCGATCCTGTGCGCGCGCGCGATCTCGGTCATGCGCACGGAATCGATGCGCGAGTTCGGATCGCCGACCCACGCCGCGCGCGCGCGATCGCGCCACAGATCGGCATTTTCCGACGGGTCGGCGAGGAGGTGGATCAGTCCTTCCTCGACCCCCAGGGTGGACTGGAGGCCTCCCCGACCGATCAGGGTCAGAATGCCGTCCCGGCCGCGCGCCAGGCTCTGGAGAAGATCCGCGAGCCCGATGCCGCCTACATCACCTTGAAAGGTCATTGCGGGGTGGTCGAGCTATCGGCGAGGCAGGGGGGTCGAGTGGAGGTTTCGCTCCTCTAGAGAATGCGCATTCTCTGAAAATCTTCTGGGTCATCGAGGTCGTCGAGGACCTCCGGACGCGCGACCGGGACGGAAGAAAGGGGCTGCGCCTGCGCCCGGAGCGCGTGGAGAGGGGTTCCGGGGTCCATCTCGGCGAGGCGTCCGAGAAGCTCTTTCCCGACGACGACGGGGTGCCCGAACCGCGGAGCGGCCTCCCCCGGGAGGGAATGCGCGGGGGCGAGCCAGCCGAGCGGGGGAGCTCCGAGGGCGCGCCAGGCCTGGAGGAGCGCCGCGAACACCTCGGCCGGGACGCGCGGGACGTCGACGGGCGCGAGGCAGAGATCGAGGCCCGGCCGATGGACGCTCGCGAGGCGGACGCCTCCGGTCCGACCGAGGCGCCAGTCCGCGTTCCAGAGGATCTCGACGCCGGGCGGACAGCGCGCGGCGATCGCGTCGTGATCGGCGCCGGTGACGACGAGCGTCGGCGCTCCGTCGAAGCACGCGCCGCGCGCGCACAGGAGATCGAGCGGAGTGCCGTCGGCGAGCGGCGCGAGCGCCTTGCACTGGGCGAGCCGCGTGCTCGCGCCGGCCGCGAGGATCACGAGTGCCGGATCCCTTGCCCTCGTCACGCGAGGAGCCAGACGAGCAGCGCCGCGACGACGAGGAGGAGCACCACGCCTCCGGCCGCGAGCGGGAGGAGCGCGCGGAGGTCGCTCTTCACCGGCTTGTCGAGCTCGACCCAGTTGAAGTACCGCCGCGCCATCCCGTCGAGCGATTCGCCGCAGTGGGGGCACTGTGCGAGCGGCGGGACCTCCGGGATGACGCCGTCGCAGCGCATGCAGTAGAAGTTCCGCGGCCCGCCTCCGGCCTCGACGCCGGGCGCCTTGGAGCGCTCGCGGTAGTACTCGAGCGCCTCCGTGTTCGTGTCCTTGCGCGCCTTCGACCAGTGGTCGGGGCCCATGTTGCCGAAGCTCGGCGGCTTCCCGGGATCCTGTGCGCTCACGGGAGAGAGCCTAAACCACGCGACCGGCGCGGCGGAAATGGGTGGCAAGGAACGCGAGCTCCGCGCCGAAGGAAGACCCGTGGAGCTCGAGACGACATCGCCGGAACGGATCTACACGATGATCTCCGCCGTGCGGGTCGTCGGCCCCGGAAGGCGCGAGCGCGGGTACCTCGAGAAACTCGCGGCGCTCGGATCCGAGCTCGAAGCCGCGGCGCTCGTCGAGCGCGGCTCGGCGCGGCGGCTCGATCGGATGGAGAAGAAGCTCGACGCCGTGCGAGAAGCGGCCGACGCCGAGGTGCAGAAGTCCCACCGCCTGATCCTCGCCCTGGGCTCGCTCCAGCGCGAGAACGAGATGCTGCGCGAGAAGCTGACGCTCGCGCTCGCGACGCCCGCGCTGCTGCCGCCCAGGCGATCCTGGCTCGCCCGACTCTTCCTGCGCGCTTGACACCTGTCGCTCGCGGAAGGATCCTCTCCGCCCCACGGTGGATGTAGCTCAGCTGGTTAGAGCGCCAGGTTGTGGTCCTGGAAGTCGGGGGTTCGAGTCCCCTCATCCACCCCAGATCACCCCTTCTCGCGCGCGAACAGGCGCGCCGGGTCGCGGAACGCCTTGAACTCGAGCGGATTGCCGCTCGGGTCGCGCACGAACATCGTCGCCTGCTCGCCGGTCTTGCCGCGGAAACGCACGTGCGGCTCGATCAGGAACGCGACGCCAGCCTGGCGCAGCTTCGCCTGCATCTCCTCCCAGCGCGACCACTCGAGCACGGCGCCGAAATGACGCACGGGCACGTCGTCGCCGTCGACGTCGTGCGCTTCCTCCGGTCTGCACGCACTTGGCAGCACGTGCGCCGAGATCTGGTGGCCGAAGAAGTCGAAATCGATCCAGTCCGAGGCACTGCGCCCTTCGGTGCAGCCCAGCACGCCGCCGTAGAACGCGCGCGTGGACTCGAGGTCTCTGACCGGGAAAGCGAGGTGGAAGGCGAGGGCGCCCATCATCCGCGCTTGTCCATCGACACGTACGCGCGCTTCTTCGAGCCCATGTAGATCTGGCGCGGCCGTCCGATGCGGAAGTCCGGGTCGCGCCGCATCTCGAGGAAGTGCGCGATCCATCCCGGCAGCCGTCCGATCGCAAACATCACCGTGAACATGTTCGTCGGGATCGAGAGCGCCTGGTAGATGACTCCCGAGTAGAAGTCGACGTTCGGGTACAGCTTGCGGCTGACGAAGTAGTCGTCCTGCAGCGCGATCTCCTCGAGCCGCATCGCGATCTCGAGCAGGCGGCTCGACGTCCCGAGCTTCGCGATCACCTCGGCGCAGGTCTTCTTGAGGACCGCCGCGCGCGGGTCGTAGCTCTTGTAGATGCGGTGCCCGAACCCCATCAGCCGCGTCGTGTCGTTCTTGTCCTTCGCGCGGGCGAGGAACCGATCGGCCGAGCCTTCCTCGCGCGCGATCTGCTCGAGCATCTCGATCACCGTCTGGTTCGCGCCGCCGTGCAGCGGTCCCCACAAGGCGCCGATCCCGGCCGAGATCCCCGCGAACAGGTTCGCCTGCGAGCTCCCGACGAGGCGCACCGTCGACGTCGAGCAGTTCTGCTCGTGGTCCGCGTGCAGGATGAGGAGCAGGTCGATCGCCTTCGCGACGACCGGATCGACCATGTACTCCTCGCACGGCGTCGCGAACATCATGTGGAGGAAGTTCGACGCGTAGTCGAGGTGGTTCCTCGGGTACATGAACGGCTGCCCGATCGAGTGCTTGTACGACCAGGCCGCGATCGTCGGCATCTTGGCGAGCAGGCGCACGACCGAGATCTGCATCGCGCGCTCGCTCTCCTGCTCCTGGTAGTACGTCGCGAGAGCGCCGACCGTCGCCGCGCAGACCGGCATCGGGTGCGCATCCTTCGGCAGCGCCCCGAAGAAGCGCTGGAAGTCCTCGTGCAGCATCGTGTGCCGCGTGATCTCGCGCGCGAACGTCGCGAGCTCGGCGCGCGTCGGCAGCTCACCGTGGATCAGGAGCCAGGCGACTTCGAGGAACGAGCTCTTCTCCGCGAGCTCCTCGATCGGATATCCGCGGTAGCGCAGGATGCCCTTCTCGCCGTCGATGTACGTGATCGAGCTCCGGCACGCGCCCGTGTTGCCGAAGCCGGGGTCGAACGTGACGAGCCCGGTCTTCGCGCGCAGCTGGCTGATGTCGACGGCGACCTCGTCCTCGGTGCCGCGCAGGACCGGGAGCGCCGACCGCTTGCCGTCGCACACGATCTCGGCCGCGTCGAGGGCCTTCGCTCCGCTCGTCTGGGTTGCCATCGCTCGGTGTTCCGCCGCTTGAAGGGGGAGAAGATCGCCTCTGGGGTAGGGTCGGTGCAAGGGTGAAGGTAGAGTCCACGCTTCGAGCGAGCCATGCCCTACGGACCGCGGGGGATCTATCGACTGATCCCGAGCCTCACTTGGCAGTGCGACGAGCAGGTCTCGCGGGTCCTCTCCCGCGTGGGAGCCGGCGCTCGCATCGCCGATCTCGGCGCCGGCGGAAGGAAGATCACGCCCGCGACGATCTGCCTCGACTTCACGCCCGGAGGGGGGACGGACGTCGTCGGCGACGTCCAGCGCCTGCCTTTCCGCGACGGATCGCTCGATCTCGTCTTCGCGACCGGACTCCTGGAGCACGTCGAGGACGAGCGCCGCGTGATCGCCGAGATCGCGCGGGTCCTGCGGAAAGGGGGTCTCGTCCACGTCGAGGTCCCGTTCCTCGAGCAGTACCACGAGGACCCGATCGACTGCCGGCGGCTGACCGTCGACGGTCTCGACCGCGGGATGCGCGCGGCCGGCTTCCGGACGCTCCAGCGGGGCGCGCACATCGGCCCGACCGTGACGCTGCTCAACACTTCCGCAAGGTGGTGGGCGCTCTGGTTCTCGGGAACGAGCCGCTTCTCCCGGGCGCTCTCCTTCGCGTGCTTCGCCGGCCTCTCGATCCTCTTCTGGCCGCTGCGGTTCCTCGACCGGTTCCTGATGCGGAAGCCGGGGGCGGAGGGGCTCGCGATGGGCGTCTATTTCACGGGCGAGAAGGCCTGACGAGGACCGCTCTCCACGCCGCGACGGTCTCGCGCGCGTTCCGCTCCCACGTGAACGCGGCGGCATGGCGCTCGCGCGCGGCGCACGCGGCCGGATCCCTGGCACTCCGGATCGAGCGCTCGATCGCGTCGACGAGGAGCTCGGAGTCGTGGTCGAGCTCGCCGTTGAGCACGAGCTCGGCGAATGCCCCGAGTCCTTCCTCGAGCGCCGGCAGGCGGCTCGCGACGACGGGCGTCCCCATCGAGAAGGCTTCGAGCGGCGTCACGGCCGTCTCGACGTCGTCGACGAGGTGCACGAGGACGCTCGACCGGGCGACGAGCGCGGCGAGCTCCGCCTCGGGGAGCGAACGATCGCGCGCGACGCGGAGGCGGACCTTCGAGGCGGCGACGACGCGGTCGAAGTCCTGCTCCGCGTCCCCGCCCGCCCCGACGACGTGCAGGTGGGCCTGCAATCCGCTCTCGACGAGCGTCTCGAAGGCCTTGAGGATCCGCAGGTGGCGCCGCGGCGCGTTCAAGGGACCGAGCACGAGGATGCGGGGGACCTCGTCGCGCGGCGGAAGCGCCGCCAGCTCGCGTCTCCAGTGGTCGCACCCGACCGCGACGCGGTGGATGCGCCCGGCGTCGAGGGCGTAGTGGTCGCGCAGCCGCTTCGCGCAGCTCGCGCTGAAGACGAGCACCGCGTCGACACGCGCGAGCGCCGCGCGGAGGAGGCGATCGCTCGCCGCGCTCGCCGGGATTTCGGCGACGGCGATCGATTCCGCCGCGCGCGCGACCGGAGGCAGCACGCGTGACGTGTGGTGGAAGAGGTCGACGCCCCCGAGCGCCCGGTCGGCGCAGCGGACCTTCGGCAGCGGCGCGAGCGCGAGGAGGCGGCGCGAGGCGCTCGAGGAGACGCGCGCGAGTCCCGCCGCGCCGAACGGCAGCCCGAGCGCCCGCTCGTCGACGATCCGCTCCGCGCGGCCGACCTCGTACAGCGCGACCTCGGGCCGGTCCTCGAGGCGGACGAGAGCGCGCACGAGCTCCCGCGCGTACCGCCCTCTGCCGGGAACGTGCGCGACGGCGGGGAGGTAGTCGATGCCGACGCGCAGACCGCGGTCCTCGGTGTCAGGCGGGGAGGCCGTTCTTCGCGACGCGCTCCATCGCGTCGCCGAAGCGGTCGACCTCCGCGAGCGTCGTGTAGACGGCCGGCGACACGCGGATCCCCTGGAAGTTCTCGTGCTTGATCGCGACCGTGAAGATGCGGTCCTTCTCCCACAGGTGGTCGGAGAGCTTCCCCGCGTCGATCCCGTCGATCTCGACGTTCGCGACACCCGTCGCGAACCCGGGCTTCAGGCTCGTGTGGAGCCGGAACCGCTCCTGTCCAGCGAGGCGCTTCGCCCAGCGGTCGCGCAGGTAGAGGAGCCGCGCTTCCTTGCGCGCCGGCCCGATCCCCGCGTGGAACGTCAGCGCGTCCGCGATCGCGAGGAAGTTCGCCGCCGGGTGCGTGCCGATTTCCTCGAACTTGCGGATGTCCGCGTCCATCTCCGGCGGCGCCGGCATCAGCGGCCAGAGCTCGGGGATCTTCGACTTCCGGACGAACAGCATCCCGGTGCCATGCGGGGCGAAGAGGAACTTGTGGAGCGACGTGCCGTAGTAGTCGCAGTCGAGGTCGGCGTGCTTGAAGTCGAGGTGCGCGAACGAGTGCGCTCCGTCGACGATCACGGGGATCCCTTTCGCTCGCGCCATCTGCACGACGAGCCTCACCGGGAGGATCTGGCCCGTGAGGTTGATCACGTGGCACATGTGGATCACGCGCGTCTTCGCGGTGACCCCGGCCTCGAACCGCCGCACGATCTCGAGCGGATCCTCGCAGGGGACCGGGATCGGCACCTGCTTCAGCACGATGCCGTTGCGGCGCTCGCGCTGCTTCCAGGTCGTGATCATCCGCGGGTAGTCCTGGTTCGTCGTCAGGACCTCGTCGCCGCGCGCGAGCTCGAGTCCCTGCTGGACGTTCTCGAGGCTCTCGGACGCGTTGCGCGTGATCGCGATCTCGTCGCGGTCGCAGCCGAAGAGCGCCGCGAGTCCCGTGCGCACGGTCTCCTTCTGCGGTTCCTGGAGCTTCCACAGCACGTACGCGGGCGCCGTGTTCGCGTGGTCGAGGTAGCGCTTCATCGCCGCCTGCACCGGCGCCGGCGACGGGCACACGCCGCCGTTGTTCAGGTTGACCATCGACCGGTCCGGCGTGAACGCTTCCTGGATCGTCATCCAGAAATCCTCGTCCGCGGCGATCGCGGCCGGCGTCCCTTGCACGCTCGTGAGACCGGCGACGCGCTCGAGCGCGTCGGATCGCGGCTCCGCGCGGCACCCGACCGTCCAGGCGAGCGCGGGGACGTAGATCGAACCGAGGGCTTGGCGGCGATTCATGGGGGCGCGCATGGCGCCCGGAGCCTAGCTCTTCTCAGAAGCCGCCGCGAGGACGGCCGGGCTTCGCCGCGGCGCCGGCGCTCCGGTTCGCGAGGCGCGGTCGCCGCCGGTCCCCGGCGCGGACGATCGGCTCGTTGACGAGGAGCTCGGGCCGCTCGGCCTTCTCGCGCCGGATCTTCTCGAGCTCGCGCGGCGACGGCGGCTCTCCGAGGAGCCCGCCTTCCTCGCGCAGCGCGTCGTTGAAGTCGTTCCAGAGCGTCACCACGAACGGGAGCCAGATCGGCGCGGCGCCGATCATCAGCACCCAGCGCAGGATTTCCTTGTTGAGCTCCATCCCGGCGGACTCCGCCGCCGGAACCTATCGTACCCCGGGTGGGGCAGACTCAACCCGCCGCGCGGTCGGCTGGACCTCGCGGCGCTCCTTGCAGCGCGCGCACTCCTCCCAGAAGCGCACTTCCCCCGGCCCCTGCATCTGCATCTCGCTCATGTTCTCCGCCGCGGTCCAGCGGATCTTGGGGTTCTCGGACTGGTGCACCCACGTGTGCCCGAACAGGCGGCAGAAGAGATTCATGGCAGCTGGGTTGGTACGTTAGCAAACGCGATCCACGCTCCTCCATGGCAGAGACTCGGGATGCGGCGCCGCGCCGGCGCAAGTCGGGACGTCGCTCGCCTCCCGGAAGCGCGCCGGGGACGCTCGTCGTCGATCCGTCGGCGCCGAAGCCGATCCTGACGGTGTTCGCGTACGGCCCGGACGACCTGCGCGAGGAGAAGGTCGCCGACCCCGCGGGCATCAAGAAGACGTTCGCGGGTGCCGCGGTGCTGTGGCTCGACGTCGCCGGCCTCGGCGACGCGGACGTGATCCGGAAGGTCGGCGCGGAGTTCGGGCTCCATCCGCTCGCGCTCGAGGACGTCGTCAGCGTGCACCAGCGGCCGAAGGTCGAAGGCTACGGCGACCACCACTTCATCGTCGCGCGCGCCGTATCCAAGCCCGCGCCGCTCGACACGGAACAGGTCTCGATCTTCCTCGGAAAGGGCTTCGTCGTCTCGTTCCGCGAGGGCGAGGGTCCCTGCTTCGATTCCGTGCGGGAGCGCATCCGCTCCGGGCGCGGCGGCAATCTGCGCAACTGGGGCGCCGACTACCTCGCCTACGCGCTCCTCGACACGATCGTCGACGGCTACTTCCCGGCGCTCGAAAGCCTCGGCGAACGTCTCGAGAACCTCGAGGACGAGATCGTCGTCGAGCCGCGCCGCGACAGCCTGCGCCGCGTCCACGACCTGAAGCGCGACCTCCTCGCGCTCCGCCGTGCGGTGTGGCCCCAGCGCGAGGCGATCGGCTTCCTCCTGCGCGAGGGCGAGACCGTCGTCGCGAAGGAGACGCGCGTCTACCTGAACGACTGCTACGACCACACCGTGCAGCTCATGGATCTCGTCGAGACGTACCGCGACATCGCGTCGGGGCTGACGGAGATCTACCTCTCGAGCATGAGCCACCGCCTGAACGAGGTAATGAAGGTCCTGACCGTCATCGCGACGATCTTCATCCCGCTGACGTTCGTCGCGGGGATCTACGGCATGAACTTCGACCGCTCGTCGCCGTGGAACATGCCCGAGCTCGGCTGGCGCTACGGCTACCCCATTTGTCTCGGCGCGATGGCGGTGATCGGCATCGCGTTCTACGTCTGGTTCAAGCGGAAGGGCTTCATCGATCCCGGGCCCGGCCGCGGCGGCGCGCCGTAGGGGAGCTCGATGTGCCGCGGACTCGCGCGCGTGCTCTCGAAGGCCGGGATCTGCTCGCGCACCGTCGCGGCCGAGTGGATCCGCGCCGGGCGCGTCCGCGTCGACGGAGCGCTCGTCCGCGATCCCGAGCGGCGCATCGTGCCCGAGCGCGCGGTCGTGACGCTCGACGGGCGCCGGATCGGAGCCGTCGCGCACGCGTACTGGGCGCTCCACAAGCCGCGCGGGTTCGTGACGACGCGCAGCGATCCGGCCGGGAGGCGGACCGTGTACGACCTCGTCGGCGAGATCGCGGCGTGGGCGATCGCCGTCGGCCGACTCGATCGCGACACCAGTGGCTTGCTCCTCTTCACGAACGACACGCAGTTCGCGGAGCGCGTGACGAACCCGACGTCCCACGTCCCGAAGACGTACCGCGCGACCGTGAAGCCGCGGCTTCCCGACGCGGCGCTCGAGAAGCTGCGGGCGGGTGTCGTGCTCTCCGACGGCCCGACGCGTCCGGCGCGCGTCGCGCGGATCGGCGACCGCGGACCGACGACGGTGCTCGAGCTCACGATCAGCGAAGGGCGCAACCGGCAGGTGCGCCGGATGATCCGCGAGGTGGGCGGCAAGGTCGTGACGCTCGTGCGCGTGTCGATCGGTCCGGTGGAGCTCGGCGATCTCGCCGCGGGAGCCGTGCGCGAGCTCACCGCGCGCGAGGTGCGCGCCCTGCTGCGCGCCGGCTCAGAAGAACGCTGAGCGGCGCCGCGGCGAGCGCTCGTCCGCGGGATCGAGGAGCGTGCGCCCGACCGCGTCGAAGGCGCCGACGCGCGCCCGCGCGGCCGTGCTGTCGGCGTACTCGTCGGCGAGCATGGAGAAGATCATCGAGTCCGCCGGCGGACCGCGGCGGCGCACGTGGCGCGCGCGCAGCGTGCCGTCGTGGCGGAAGCCGAGTTTCCGCGGGATCGCGACGCTGCCGAGGTTCGCGGGATCGCAGTGGATCTCGATGCGGTCGAGGCGCGCGATCTCGAAGCCGACGCGGACGAGTGCCGCGGTCGCTTCCGTCGCGAGGCCGCGGCCGGCGTGCTTCGACGCGATCCAGTACCCGATCTCGCGCGCGCCTTCGCCGACGCGATCGTGGAAGCCGATGCCGCCGAGGACCTCGGTCTCGCCCGGGTCGAACACGCCGTAGGCCTGGTCCTGGCCGAGATCGAAGCGACCGCGGTGCACGCGCAGGAGCTCGATCTTCGCGTCGAGGGAGGTCGGCTCGTCGCGCGCCCAGGGGATCCAGGGCAAGAGCTCGCCGAGGCTCGCGTCGACCGCGGACTTCAGGAGGACCGCGTCGTTCGGATCGAAGCAGCGCAGGACGAGGCGGTCGGTCTCGATGCGGTACGCGGGGCCGCGGAGGAGGTCGGACATCGGGGGATGAGGATAGCTTGGGGCGCGCGACACACATCGATCGGCTCACCTGCGCCCCGGAGTCGGGAGACGGGTAGGGTGTTGGGCACCGTCGCCCACGCTTCACGGCGACAAGGTCCGAGAGCTCGCAGCATGATCCGTCCCGCGCTGGAGAGAATCCTTCGAGAGTTTCCGGACGCACGACACGAGCCGTTCGCCGGGCATCCACTTGCGCGATACATCGCCGCGGATGTTCCGCGAGTGCTTGGTCGCGCGGTGACTGCCTGGCAGGGAATTACTCCGAGCGCATCTCCTGGGAAGGGCAACTGGGGGACTGCGCCGTGGATCGCTTTCTTCGATCCGATCATCACGGAGACTGCGCAGGAGGGTTTCTACCCGGTCTACCTATTCAGTGAGGAAGGCGACGCAGTCTTTCTGTCTCTCAACCAGGGGGTCACTTCGCTCCGGCGGGAGTTGGGGACCGATGCCGCGCGGGCCCTCCTCCGTAGTCGGGCGACCATCCTGCTCGCCCGACTCGTCGGCGTGTACGAGCGCCACTTCACGGCGCAGCCGATCCGTCTGATACCACGCAACAATGGCTCGCTTCTTGGTCTCTACCAGGTCGGTCACGTACTCGGGAAGCGATACCTGGCGGATCGACTCCCGGAGGAGGCGGCCCTTCGAGCTGACTTGTCCGCGATGCTCGACCTGTATCGCATTGCGATTGCGCGAGGCGGTGCGAGTGACCTGCGACAAGACAGTGATGACTTCTCGGACGAGTCCGACGCTGAGCTGCCGGGCACGTTCGAAGAGGGGCGGCGGTATCGCTATCACCGACGATTGGAGCGGAATTCCAAGCTCGCTCGCGAAGCGAAGCGTATCCACGGATTCGTATGTCAGGTCTGCGGGTTCGACTTCCGGACCGCGTACGGCACGCTCGGCGAAGAGTACATCGAAGCGCACCACAAGACCCCGCTCTCTCAGTTGGCCGAGAATGAGGTTGTCTCCCGGTCGCCGCGCGACGACTTCGCCGTACTCTGTGCAAACTGCCATCGCATGATTCACCGAGCGGCGGCTCCGAGTCCCTACGACGCCTTCCGCGACTTCTACAGGAATCAGCGCAAGGCATAGCAACCGCGTCTGCTCAGCAAGTGAGGCAACCCTGACCGAGAACGCGGGACCTTGGCACATCGCCGAGGCTCGCGTCGACCGCGGACTTCAGGAGGACCGCGTCGTTCGGATCGAAGCAGCGCAGGACGAGACGGTCGGTCTCGATGCGGTACGCGGGGCCGCGGAGGAGGTCGGACATCGGGGGAGAGGATAGCGCCTCAGGGATCGAGCTCCCGCGACGGGCGGAGGCCGGTGTCGGGAGCCGCGCGCGTCGCCCCGCTGAAGGCTCGCGCCGACGACCGGCACGCGCTCGCTCTCGAGGAACAGCAGCCGCCGCGCAGGACGCGGACGCCTTCGTCCAACGCCCAGCGCTCGAACGTGTCGACGTACACGTCGATCGCGTTGTTGTAGCTCGTATCACCCCGATCGCGGCACCACTCCGCGACGTTTCCGCAGACGTCGTGCAGGCCGAAAGGATTGCCGCGGAACGACCCGACGGGTGCATGCGCGGCGAATCCGTCGTCGAGGTCGCTCCAATCGTCGCTGTCGGATGGCGCCGCGAATCCCGCCCGCGCGGACCGATCGGCGAGGTTGACCGCGCCGCGGAGCGATTCGCGTTCCGAACCCGTCCACCAGGGTGTCGTGGTGCCGCCCCGCGCGGCGTACTCCCACTGGGCTTCCGTAGGCAGCGCGAGCCCTACCTGCGCGACGGTCCGCATCGCCGTGTTCCAGTCGACGCGCTCGACCGGATGGAGTTCCGAGTGCACGTGCGCGCTGGCGGTCTTCGCGGTCCACTCGCTCGGGTTGTCGCCCGCGACGCGTCGCCACTGCGCCTGCGTCATCTCGTATTTCGAAATGAAGAAGGGCGCCAGCGTCGCGCGGATCGTCGTCGGGCGCTGGAGCCGCGTCGACCACTCGGCGGGCTCCGCCTGCGGGTCGTAGTTCGGCTGCTCCGGGTCCTCGCGCTGGGCTCCGTAGCGGAATTTGCCGCCGGGCAGCAGCACGAGGACGATCCCCATCTCGATCCCCGGGACGATCGAGCCGTTCGCGCCGACGGCGGGAGCGCTGCCGGACTCCCAGTGCAGGAACTCCCAGAGTCCCGAGCCGGGATCGCGGTGGATCGGGATCAAGCCGAGCTGAGGTCGGATCGACAGGCCGTGGTACAGCGGACACTCGGAGACGTTCCGGATCGAAGCGATCGCGAGATCCCAGAGCCGCGCCGGCTGCAGGAGCGTCGCCGATTCGATCTCGCGGGCGGCGTCGAGTCGCGTCTGCATGCGCGTGACGAGGCTCTCGCCGCTCGATCGGTCCGAGAGAGCGGCCAGGGCGGGAAGGAACTCGGCGAGCGCATCGTGACGGAACTGGTCGTTCGCATCCTCGAACTCCCACGTGAGACGGCCCGGCGACGTGCTCGACAACTCCGCCAGGCGCTCGCCGAGACTCTTGATCCTCGCGCGCACTTCATCGAGCGTGAGGTCCTCCTCGGAGAGCCCTCCCTCGCGCTTCATCCGCTCCTCCTCGGATCGGTAGATGCGGATGAGGCGCTCGAACACCTCGATCTTGTGCGCATGCTCTCGCCGCGCCTCCGCTTCCTTCGGTGCGTTCGCGTCGTACGGCCGGGCGCGTGCTTGCAGGCTCTTCAATTCCCGCGCGTAGGCGTCGCGCCTCGATTCGAGGTCGCGAGCCTCCGCGAGCCACGCTTCCATCGCCGCGACCTGGCCGGGTCCGTCGGGACGGATCTCATCGAACCGTTCGAGCAGAGTCTTCGGGTTCCCGCGGTCGGCGACGAGCTGGAGCCGCCGCTGGCTGCGGCGCTGCAGCGTGACGATCGCGGCCGAAGCGGAGATCGCGATCACGACCGCCGCGAGGATGGCGACGCTCAGCCACCGGTTGCGCGCGACCCACTTCGCGATTCGCGCCGAGGCGCCGGTCCTGTACGCCTGGACGACGCGGCTCTCGAGGTACGCGCGGAGGTCGGCCGCCATCTCGCGCATGTCCGCGTAGCGGTCGCTCGGGTCGCGAGCCATCGCCTTCTCGCAGATCGCGACGAGCTCTCCTGGAAGCTCGGCGTCGAGCCGGTGGAGCGCGGCGGGGGGCCCGGCGAGGACGCGCGCGACGACGTCCGAGGCCGGGACCTGCTCCCCGCGCTCGACGTACGGCATCCGGCCGCACAGGAGCTCGTACAGCATCGCGCCGACCGAGTAGACGTCCGACCGCGGGCCGATCGCCCCTGGCGATCCCGCCGCCTGCTCGGGCGACATCGTGCAGGGAGTCCCGATCACGTCGCCGTCGCGCGTCAGCCCGGACGATGCGGAGTCGGGCACCAATGCCGGCGATCCGGATCCCTCGTGGTCCTGGGACTTCGGCGCCTTCGCGAGGCCCCAATCGAGCACGTACACCTCGCCGTAGCTCCCGACGCGGATGTTTGCCGCCTTGAGATCGCGGTGGACGACGCCGCGAGAATGCGCGAACGCGACCGTGTCGCAGACCTTGAGCAGCACCTCGAGCGCGCGCGCGCGCGTCCACGCATTCCGGCGCTCGTGGACCTTGACGATGATCTCGCGCAGGTCGAGGCCCTCGACGAACCGCATCGTGAAGAACGGTTGTCCGGCCTCGTCGACTCCCGCGTCGTGCACGGGCACGACGCCGGGGTGGTCGAGCTCTCCCGTCACGCGGCCCTCCTCGACGAGCCGTTCGCGGGCGGCCCGGCTCGAGCCGCGCGCCACCTTCATCGCGAGCCGGCGGTTCATCGTCCGGTCGCGGACGAGCAGGATCCGGCCCATCCCGCCGCGCGCGATCTCCTGCAACCGCTCGTACCGATCCGCGGGAACGCCCGCGCCGGCTCTGCGCGCGTCGGGTTCGCCGAGGAGCGGCGTCTCGCGGCTGAGACGCGCGAACTCGGAGGCGACGAGCTCCTCCTGTTCCGGGAAACGCGCGAGGTAGTGCGAGAGCGGGTGGCGGATTTGGCGCCGGCGGTCGTCCATCCACTGGGCGACGAAGTCGAACAGGACGGCTCGGTCGCTCTGTGCCGGGTCCATGGACGATCTTCCGGGTGGTAGGATCGCAAACTCGAGGAAACGCCGCCATGCAAGCCAGCGGGATCGGGGATCCGGAGCCGGACTCCGGCGCGGACACTCACGGCCTCGCGATCCAGGTCCGATCCGGGGACCTCGCGCGGTTCCGCGAGCTCTACGAACGCGTCGCGCCGAGTCTCTACGCGTGGGCGCGCGTCCGCTCGAGCCCCGGGCAGGGGTTCGCGATCGAGGCCGACGACCTCCTCCAGGAGACCTGGACGCGCGCGCTCGAAGGGATCGCCAACTTCGACGACACGCGCGCGAGCTTCCGCTCCTGGATCTTCGGGATCGCGAAGAACGTCGCGTACGAGGCCTGGCGCAGCAAGTCGGTGACGCCGGAGGGCATCCGCGGCCCGACGCCGTCGCGCGCGAACGCGCTCGACAGCTGGCCCGACGTCCAGACGAGCATCCGCTCGCGGCTCGCGCGCGACGAATCCGTCCAGCGTTTCCTGGAGCACGTCGCCGGCTTCGATCCCGTCGATCGGATGCTCCTCGTGCACTGCGGCATGGAAGGCTCGGAGTGCTCGTTCGTGGCGACGCGCATCGGGATCACGGCGGACGCGGCGACGAAGCGCTGGCAGCGGCTGCGGGCGCGGCTCGGCCAGCAGCCGTTCGCGGCGCTGCTCGAGCTGTAGCGCCGGAACGGAAAGCGGGGTCGGCCGGACGAGCCGACCGACCCCGACAGCGAGCCTCTCTTCCTCGGACCTAGAATCCCCAGTCGATCCGGATGGCGTTCGACACGTTGAACGTGCCGCCCGGCGGATTCGGGCAGAACGTCGGGATCGGATCGCGGTAGTACACCTGGTAGAACCGCGAGGAGCCGACCGGGATCGTGTTGCCCAGTGCCGCCGACCGCGCCGAGACCGTCGGGTCGACACCCTGCGGTGCGATCACGGTGCCGGCGACGGCGTTCTTGATGTAGAGGCGCTTGATGCTCCCCGCGATGCAGCGCAGTCCGTCGCCGTAGTTCACGGCGGAGATCTGCACCGTCCCCTGGAGCACGACGCTCAAGGCCGTCGGACGCTCGCCCGCGCAGGTGAACTGCACGGTGTCGCCGCCGAGGCTCGGTGTGCCGGTCATCGTGAGGAGCGCGCCGCCGGTCGTCGACGAGTTCTCGCAGCCGTGGCCGGGGAGACCGCTGTTCCCGCACGGGCAGGCGACGCCGCTCCCGTCGCCGGCGCAGTAGCTGGTGCTGCCGCACGGGACGGGGATCCGGATCGTGGCGCTGAACATGATTCCGGCGTCCGAGCAGCCGCTGTCGCGCTGGTAGACGTAGAGCGTGTTCAATCCGGGATGGACCGCGATCCCGGACTGCACGTGCTGCGAGCCTCCTCCCGAGTACTCCGCATCGAGCACGACACCGTTCATGTAGGCGCCGATCGGATTGGGGGCGACCGGGTCGCCGATCTGGTCGTCCACCATCCAGCTCAGCTCGAGGCTCGCCGTCGTCGCCGACGCGGACGACACCACGAACGGGACGGCGTAGAGCGCAGAGCCGGGGGCCGTCGTTCCGTGCGGACCCGAGTCGCCCCAATTGATCCAGCGCGCGTCGGGATCGTTCGGCAGGGATTGGGGCCAGACCCACAGCGGGAAGCAGATGACCGCCGTGAAGCCGCTCGATGCGGCCGCGAAGTCCGAGGCGACGAACGGCACGTTCGAGAGCGGCGTGTTGCAGATCGGCGTGTAGGTGCTGACGATGAGATCGTCGAGTTGTCCTCCGCTGCCCGGCGCCCCGTTGTGCTGCCCGCTGCGGAGCGTGTGAACCTCGTTCTCGCAAGGCGCGTCGACCGTGATCGTGCAGCTGAACATGAGACCCGCGTCCGAGCAGCCCGTGTCGCGCTGGTAGAGGTAGAGCGTGTTCGTCCCGGGATGGACCGGAACGCCCACCTGCGCGTGCGGCGAGCTGGAGTTGCCGAACCCGGAGTCGAGGGAGACACCGTTGATGAAGGCACCCGACGGATTCGGGTCGGTGCTCAGCGGGTCGCCGAGCTTGTCGTCGACCGCCCAGTCCAAGTTGACGCTGCACGTGGTCGCGCCAACGGTCGTCACCTGGAAGTCCATCGCGTAGAGCACGGACCCGGGACTCGTCGTGCCGTGCGGACCGGTGTCGCCCCAGTTGATCCATTGCGCGAGCGGGTCGCTCGGGAGGGACGCCGGCCACGCCCAGGGCGGCAAGGGGAAGCAGATCACGGCGTGCACGCCGGCGGATGCGGCGGCGAAGTGCGTCGAGTCGAACCGGTAGGGCGCGAGGGGCAGATCACAGCCTGCGACGTAGGTGCAGGTGATCGTGTCGTCGAGCTGACCGTAGGCGCCGGGCGCCCCGCCGATCTGTCCGCTGCGGAGCACGAGCTGCTCGTTCGCGAGCGCGGGACCGGCGAACGCCGCGGCGGCGAGCGCGAGACTCGGGACGACGCGGCGGATCGAGAGGGGAGTCCGGATGGGCGGGCGGAAGTTCGGTCGGGCGAGTTTCATGGCGAGCTCCAAGACAGGGGTCAGTGGGAAGGCCGAGACCGATCCGTCTCGACGTCTGCCCGCCCCTTTGGAGCGCGCCGCGCGGACCGGACGGAAATGCCGGAAACTCTCGTGCTCGGTGCTCTACCGGTGTCCGCCGGACTCGACCGCGAAGAGGAGACGCCAGACCCGGTCGTGCTCGCCGCGCTCGATCGCCTCGCGCGGCTTCAATCCTGCCAGACCCTCGACGGGGGACTCGAGCCACTTCCCGATCGCCTGGGGCTTCATGACCTTCTTCGCGGCGAGGTAGACGCGCTCGAGCTGCTTCAGGAGCCGGGTGTGCGCCTCCCCGGGCTCGTCGCCTTCCTCCCACTGCCGGATCGAGCGTTCGGAGGCCCCGACGAGCCGCGCGAACTGCGTGGTGTTGAGCCCGAGATCGGTCCGCAGCTTCTGGACGTGGGAGACGGTGCGCGTGGCCATGGTCGGAATTGTCGCCCTTTCCAGCCGCTAGCCCACCCTCGATCTCGGGGAATTTCCGGAAAAACTTCCGGAAGTTTCACCGAGGCCGTCGCGGAGGCCGCGGGAGGCCCATCAGCCCGTGGGACGTCAACCGGCTGCCGATCCGGAGGGCCGCCGGGAAGATCACCAGGTTGCGCGCGCGCGTGACGGCCGAGGGCACGAGGAGACCCTCGTAGCGGCATCGCACTGCGGCTCTTCCCAGTGCCTGGGGAAGGCTCTCCTTGCCCTCCAGGTTCTCAGCCGTCCAGTCCGCTTCGAGGAGCGCCTTCTTGCCGAGCTTCAGGTGCCGAAGGAGCGCGGCGTCCGCGACATCCAGCACTCTCTGGAGTCTCGCGTCACCCCAACCGACGACGAACGGCATCGCTCGTTTCGGCGAGATGCCGGCGCGCTTCATCTGCGCGAGCCACTCGCTCATCGCCGCGTGGACGTCGAGCGACGCGTACGCGGCGGCGATCCCGGGTCGGTTCCAGCGACCGCCGATCTTGCGCGCGCCTTCTCCGCTGAAGAGGTCCTCGGAACGCGCCCACTGCTCGGCGGCGACGCGGTAGCAGGGCCCCTTCCAAGGGATGGTGGGAGAGGAGCTCTTGAGACTCCTCAGGAGACGGGCGAACTCCGGATGGTCGGCGAGCGGCAAGCGAGGTCTTCCGTGATCGACGAGTGGCGCGCCCGGCAGGACTCGAACCTGCGACCCTCGGATTAGAAATCCGATGCTCTATCCAGCTGAGCTACGGGCGCTCGCTCCCGCGGAAAGGACCTCGGGAAGGCTGGTCGGGGAGATGGGATTTGAACCCACGACTCGGAGCACCCAAAGCTCCGCCTCTACCAGCTGAGGTACTCCCCGGAGGGTGCGCCGAGCCTAGCGCCGTCGCTCCGCGCACGCGAGTTCCGGCGCCAGCTTGCCCTGCCACCGCGTACGTGTAGCCTATCGCGCCGCGCTGCGATCCGGATCCAGCACCCAGCTCCATGAAAGTTCTCGTCGTCGGCGGCGGAGGTCGCGAGCACGCGCTCGTCTGGAAACTCGCCCAGTCCCCGCTCGCGCCCGAGATCCTGTGCGCTCCCGGAAACCCCGGCACCGCGCAGCACGCGAAGAACACCGCGGTGCAGGCGAACGACGTCGCCGGTCTCGTCAAGCTCGCGCAGCGCGAAGCCGTCGACCTCGTCGTCATCGGGCCGGAAGAGCCGCTTTGCCTCGGTCTCGCCGACAAGCTCCGCGCCGTGAACATCCTCGCCTTCGGCCCGGGCGCCGCGGGCGCGCGCATCGAAGGCTCCAAGGTCTTCGCGAAGGAGCTGCTCGAGCGCCACAAGATCCCGTGCGCGACGGACCGCCGCTTCGACCGCTCCGGCGCCGCGAAGTCGTACCTCGAGGGCTGCACGACCTGGCCGCAGGTCGTCAAGGCCGACGGCCTCGCCTCCGGCAAGGGAGTGTTCGTCTGCGCCGACGCGCGCTCCGCGTGCGCCGCCGTCGACGCGATCATGGAGAACAAGTCGCTCGGCTCCGCGGGCGCGAAGATCGTCGTCGAGGAATTCCTCGTCGGCGAGGAAGCGAGCGTCCTCGCGATCACCGACGGCGAGACGATCCTGATCCTCGAGCCCGTCGTCGACCACAAGCAGCTCGGCGACGGCGACACCGGCCCGAACACCGGCGGCATGGGCGTCTACTCGCCGGTCCCGATGCTCACGCGCCGCCTCCAGCGCCAGATCGAGCAGCGCGTGCTCGTCCCCGCGGTCCACGCCCTGCGCCGCGAGGAGATCGACTTCCGCGGCGTGCTCTACGCGGGCCTGATGATCACCGAGTCCGGACCGAAGGTTCTCGAGTTCAACGCGCGCTTCGGCGACCCGGAAGCCCAGGCGCTCGTCCGCCGCCTGAAGGGCGACCTCCTCGCGATCCTGCTCGCGACCGCGAAGGGCGAGCTCGCGTCGATCGAGGCGCCGGACTGGGATCCCCGCGTCTGCGTCGGCGTCGTCGCCGCGGCGGAGGGCTACCCCGCGAATCCCCGCAAGGGCGACCCGATCAGCGGCGTCGAGTCCGCGGACGAGGTCGAGGACGCCGTCGTCTTCCACGCCGGGACCGCGCGCCAGCGGGACGGCGATCTCGTCACCGCCGGAGGGCGCGTCTTCTGCGTGACGGCGCTCGGCGCGGCGCTCGACGAGGCGCGCGCGCGCGCCTACTCCGCGTACGACCGCATCGCCTTCCACGGCAAGCAGTGCCGGCACGACATCGGCCTGCGCGTCGCCGCGCGCCCGATCCCGGTCGACGTCGAAGGCGACGACGGCTCCTTCGAGCCCGGGGCGGGACCCGCGGCGAACTCCGCCGGGCCCGGCCGCCGCGCGGGCGCACCTCCTCCGCGCCCCGCGCGGCACGCGTCCGGCTTCCAGGAGAAACGCCCTGCGCCGGGCGGCTCGCCGCCGTGAAGCACGACACGATCGTCAAGCGCTTCGAGCTCTTCCTGCGCACGCGATCGTTGAAGCTGACGTCGCAGCGCCGCCGCATCTTCGACCGCAGTTTCGCCACGCACGAGCATTTCAGCGCCGAGCAGCTGTACCGCTGGCTCGCCGCGGAGCCCGGTGCCCGCGTCTCGCGCGCGACCGTCTACCGGACGCTCGCGCTCCTCGTCGAAGGCCACTTCGTCCAGGCGCTCGACACCGGGCGCGGCGAGCTCCTGTACGAGCACGTGCTCGGACATCCGCACCACGACCACATGGTCTGTCTCGAGTGCGGCCGGATCGAGGAGTTCCACGACGACCGCATCGAGGAGCTGCAGGCCGAAGCGTGCCGGAAGAAGGGCTTCCAGCTCGTCGGTCACGAGCACCGGCTCAAGGGATTCTGCCGCGCGTGCAGCCGCAAGCGCGCGCGGAAGGTCGACGCCGCGCTCGGCTCGCACGAGCGCGCCGACGCGACGGATGTCCGGAGCTAGCCCGAGCCCTAGTGCTCGATCTCGTTCAGGATCTTGTCGTAGACCATCTTCGCGATCTGGCCGTTGTTCACGCCGTACTTCTTGGCCGAGACGCGCAGCGTGCTCCGGTTCAAGTCGTAGGTCTCGACGCTGACGGTCACGGTCGCATCGTCGATCGTCGCCGTCGCCTTGCGCATGTCGTCCTGCGCGTCGATCGGCTTCATGCTGGCGTGGTTCAGCGCGACCTTGGCGGACGCCCAGACCTGGTCCGGGCCGCGGTCGAGTGTCGCGACGTAGACGTTGTTGTCGAGCACGTCCTGGCTGACGACGACGGCGGCGGCGCCGACGGCGATGGCCGCGCAGCTCGAGAGCGACGCGGCGGTGATCAAGAGCGGGATGGCGAGGAGGCGGTGCGAAGTGCGCATGGTGATGTCGTCCGACTTTCGGGGGGCTGGGTTTCGATGATTGGGCGGGAGGGGGATGCGGATCACACCGGCGCGAGCGAGGCCGCGTCGACGAGCCGGCGGTAGAAGGAGAGTCCTTCTCCCTCGGCGCGCGCGGGCAGGCGCGTCCAGTGCGGGTGGTTCCAAGGGGAGAGGTTGCGCTCGGGGTGCGGCATCAATCCGAGCACACGACCGGTGGAGTCGCAGAGCCCGGCGATGTCGGCGACCGAGTCGTTCGGGTTGTCGGGGAAGCCGCGCGCGCTCGTGCCGTCCTCGCGGACGTAGCGCAGCGCGACCTGTCCGTTCCGCTCGAGGCGCGCGAGGGCGGCGGCGTCGCGCACCATGAGCCGACCTTCTCCGTGCGCGATCGGCGCGGGGAACACTTCGCCCGCGACGAGCCACGGGCAGGCGCTCTTCTCCGCGCGGAGCGTGATCCAGCGGCATTCGAAGCGGGCCGACTTGTTGTTCGCGAGCGCGATCGTGCGCGCGCCGGCGTCGACCTCGAGCAGGCCCGTGTCGACGAGGACCTGGAAGCCGTTGCAGACGCCGAGCACGAATCCGCCGCGCGCGACGAAGGCGCGGAGCTCGCGCGCGAGCCCGTGACGCAGCTCGAATCCGAAGATCCGGCCGGCCGCGACGTCGTCGCCGTAGCTGAACCCGCCGGGGAGGACGAGCAGTGAGAACGCGTCGAGCCGCGCAGGATCCTCGAGCACGCGCTCGAGGTGCACGAGATCCGTGCGCGCTCCGGCGAGCTCGAGCGCGCGCACGGTCTCCCCGTCGCAGTTGATCCCTGCGGCGCGCAGGACCAGGGCTCGCGTGGCGCTCATCTCTTCGGGTTCGCGGACTTTCTCGTGCGCGCGCTCATCCCTGGAAGCTTCCGAGGAACGCGCGGCGCAGCTCTTCGACGTCGAGGTCGACCAGGACGCCGCCGTGGCTTCCGCGGATGCGGAGCCTTCCGTCCGTCGTCGTCCTGCCGATCGCGGCGCAGGGGAGACCGGAGAGCGCGCGTTCGAACGCGGCCGCGGACCCCTCTGCGACCTCGATCAGGAAACGGGAACAAGACTGCGAATACAAGCGTGTCGCGTCGGGATCGAAGGCTTTTTCGCGGGCAGGCGGGAGCTCGAGGACGACCTTCCCGAGGTCGAGCTCGAGCCCGAGCGCGCCCCCGAACGCCATCTCGGCGGCGGCGACGGCGAGCCCGCCCTCGGAGAGGTCGTGGCAGGCGCGCACAGTTCCGGCGCGGATCGCCGCGTGGACCGCGCGGAGGAGCTTCGGGGCGAGCTGGAGGTCCGGGCGGGGGACCCGGCCGCCTTCGAGACCGAGGAGGTCGAGGTAGTGCGAGCCGCCGAGGTCCGCGCCGGTGCTCCCGACGAGGTAGAGCCGTGATCCGGGCGCCTTCAGGTCCATGCTGACCGTGCGCGCGACGTCGGGCACGATCGCGAGCGCCGAGATGAGGAGGGTCGGGGGGATCGAACGACTCTCCCCGCCGACGCGGTACTCGTTGTTCAGGCTGTCCTTCCCCGAGATGAAGGGGGTGCCGTAGGCGAGCGCCGCCTCCTTGCACGCCTTGGCGGCGAGGACGAGGGATCCCAGGCGGTCCTCCTTGTCGCAGTTCCCCCAGGAGAAGTTGTCGAGGATCGCGGTCCGGTCCGGGTCGCCGCCGACCGCGACGGCGTTGCGCAGGGCCTCGTCGATCGCGGCGAGCGCCATCGCCGCGGGGTCGAGCGCGCCGTAGCGCGGCGAGGCGCCGCAGGCGATCGCGGCTCCCATCGGCGAATCCGGGAGCGGCTTCAGGACCGCCGCGTCGCCGGGCGCGTCCTTCCGCGCGCCGGCGAGCGCCTTCTGGACCGCCATGCCCTGCACCTCGTGGTCGTACTGGCGCACGATCCACTCCTTGCTCGCGATGTCGGGCGAGGCGAGGAGCGCGAGGCAGGCGCGCGCGTGGTCGAGGCCCGCCGACGCCGGTGCCGGGCAGCCCGGATCGGGGAGCGAGGGCGGCGTGAAGCTCGCTTTGCGCACCGGGCGCGGCGTCCCGTCGTGGAGGAAGCGGAGATCGAGGTCGCCGACGACCTCGCCGTGGTCGCGCAGCGCGAGCCGGCCGGTCGCGACGAACTTCCCGATGACGGTCGCCTCGCAGTCCTCGGCGCGGAACACGGCGAGGATCTCCGCGAGCTTCTCGGGCGGCACGGCGAGGACCATCCGCTCCTGCGCTTCGCTGATCCAGATCTCCTCCGGCGCGAGACCCGGGTACTTGAGCGGCACCGTGTCGAGGTCGACCTCCGCGCCGGTCGCTTCCGCCATCTCGCCGACCGCCGACGAGAGGCCGCCCGCGCCGCAGTCGGTGACGCCGCGGTAGAGGCGCCGGTCGCGCGCCTGGAGCAGAGCGTCGAGCACGCGTTTCTCCGCGATCGCGTCGCCGATCTGCACCGCCGTACCGGAGAGCGTCTCGGAGTCCTCGTGCAGCTCGGCGGAGGAGAACGTCGCGCCGTGGATCCCGTCGCGGCCGGTCCTCCCGCCGACCAGCAGGATCAGGTCGCCCGCCTCCACGGACTTCTCCGCCGCCCAGTGCGGCAGGATGCCGACGGTCCCGCAGTAGACGAGCGGGTTCCCGACGTAGCCCTCGTGGAACCAGACGCCGCCGTCGACCGTGGGGATCCCCATCCGGTTGCCGTAGTCGCGCACGCCCGCGACGACGCCGCGCAGGATGCGCCGCGGATGGAGGCAGCCTTTCGGCAGCTTCTCGGGCGGGAGATCGACGGGTCCGACGAAGAACGCGTCCGTGTTCGCGATCGGCCGCGCGCCGAGGCCGACGCCGAGGATGTCGCGGATGACCCCGCCGACGCCGGTCCCCGCGCCGCCGTACGGATCGAGCGCGCTCGGGTGGTTGTGCGTCTCGACCTTGAACGCGAGGTCCTGCCCGCGGTCGAACGCGATCACCCCGGCATTGTCGTGGAAGACGCTGACGCACCAGGGCTTCGCGAGCTCGAGCGTCGCGGCCTTGATCGTGTGCTTGAGGAGGTTGTCGATCCGCTCGCCGCGGAACTCGATCACGCCGCAGAAGGTCTTGTGCTTGCAGTGCTCGCTCCACGTCTGCGCGATCGTCTCGAGCTCGGCGATCGTCGGCTCGCGGCCCTGCGCCTTGTAGTGGTCGCGGATCGCGCGCATCTCGACGAGCGAGAGCGAGAGCGCGCCGTCGCGGCTGATCGCGAGCAGTCGCTCGTCGTCGGCCGCGCCGAGCGCGACGTGCACGACGCCGTGCCTCGGGCTAGCCGGCGGCAGCGCGATCTTCAGCGCGTCGTCGTCGAGGTGCAGGTCCTCGATCACCTCGTTGGAGAGGATTTCGCGGCCGATGTGCTCGAGCGTCGCGCGGGCGAGACGGGCGGGGCCTTCGAGCTCCCAGGCCTGGAACGTGGCGACCGGGATCGAATCCTCGGCGACGAGCCCGATGCGGCGCAGCGCGCGCGCGACGGTCAGTGCAACGGGGTCCATCACGCCGGGCTTCTTCGAGACGAGGATCCGCTGCGCGCCCCGCGACGGCGTCGCGGGCGACTCGCCCGGCGCCGTGATGCGCGCCTCGTCGAGCACCGGGTCGGCGAGCAGCTCGCGGCAGACGCGGTCGACGTCCGCGCGCGCGAGCGTCCCGGGGAGCAGGTAGCCCTTGCCGGCGCGGGCGCGGACGACGCCGGCGACGCCGATTTCGGTCAACGCCGCGATCAAGCGCTCGCCGTCCGGATCGGAAAGGTCCGCGCGGCGGAAGACTTCGACGCGCCACGCATTCGCCGCCGCGCCCGTCGCGGGGGAGGAGGAACGCGTCCTCGAGGCGATCATTGCCCGAAGATAGCGGCGGGAACGCGCAAGTCCAGGCCGCCGCGCGTCCGCGGCTTTGTCGCGCCGCGCCGGCGCGCTACGCTCTCCCGCAGAGACCCGCGATGGCCGACACCCAGCGTTCGAAGGGCGACACGACCGCCAGCGGCATGGCGTTCGAGCGCCCGATCCGCGAGATCGAATCCCAGCTCGCCGAGCTGCAGGAGATCAACCAGCGCACGAACCTCGATCTGTCGAGCGAGGTGGACGCGCTCAAGAAGCGGCTCTCGGCCGAGATCCAGCGGATCTACGCGAACTTGACGGCCTGGGAACGAGTCAACGTCGCGCGCCACACCGACCGCCCCGTCGTCACCGACTACGTCGAGAAGATCCTGGACGACTTCATCGAGCTCCACGGCGACAAGGTGTTCGGGGACGACAAAGCGATCCTCACCGGGCTCGCGCGGATCGGCGAGAGACGCTTCCTGCTCGTCGGGCACCGCAAGGGGCGCACGACGAAGGAGCGGATGGCGTTCAACTTCGGGTGCGCGCACCCCGAGGGCTACCGCAAGGCGCTGCGCAAGATGCGGCTCGCAGCGAAGCTCAAGATCCCGATCGTGTGCCTGATCAACACGCCCGGGGCTTATCCCGGGATCGGCGCGGAGGAGCGCGGGCAGGCCGCGGCGATCGCGGAGAACATCCTCGAGATGCTCGAGCTCCAGACCCCGATCCTCGTGCTCGTGATCGGCGAAGGCGGTTCCGGCGGCGCGCTCGGCATCGGGATCGGCGACCGCGTCCTCATGATGGAGCACTCCTATTATTCGGTGATCAGCCCCGAAGGCTGCGCCGCGATCCTGTGGAAGGACGGCGAGCGGACGCCCGACGCGGCCGAGTCGCTCCGGCTGACGGCGCCCGACCTTTTGCGCCACGGGCTGATCGACGGGATCGTCCCGGAGCCGCCCGGGGGTGCCCACCGCGCCCCGGCCGAAGCGGCGGCCTCCGTCCGGAAAGTCCTTCTCGACGAGCTCGAGGCGCTGGCGCGGATCCCCCTCGGCGAGCTCCTCGAGCGGCGCCGGCGCAAGTTCCGGCACGCCGGGGAGATCCCCGGGCGCTTCCCGCTCCTGCCGTAGCTGCCGGTCGCCTGCCCGGGCGCGCGGCGCCAACTCCAGCGCGACCACGGCCGTAGCCCGGGGAAGCCATGCCCGAGCCCGCCCGATTCGTCCACTCCGACCGGCCCCTTCCGGCCGACTACAATGCCGAAGCGTCCCGGCGCCGAACGCGGGGGCGTCCCTGGGACCTCGACATGGAACAAGGAGGAGCGAGCGAAGCGATGGACGACCCCGGTCCGGGCGCCGCGGAACCCGAGCTCGCGCTCCCCCGGACCGCGCTCGAACCCGAGGACGAGGCCGTCGCCCGCCGCGCCGAGGATCACGCGCTGATCCGCCGGGCGCAGCAGGGAGACGAAGCGGCTTTCGCGGGACTCGTCGAACGCCACCGCACACGGGCCTGGCGCGTCGCGCGCGGCCTCGTCGGCAGCGACGAGGACGCCCAGGACCTCGTGCAAGAGGCTTTCCTGCGCGTGTTCCGCAGCCTCGCGAGCTTCGACTTCGAGCACGGCTTCACGACCTGGCTCTACCGGATCGTGACGAACCTCGCGATCGACCACCTGCGCAAGCGCCGCGCGGCGATCTCGACGACCGGGACGAGCGACGAGGACGCGGACCTCGACCTCCCCGACGAGCACGGCGCCGGGCCTTCCGCGACGCTCGAGCACGACGACCTCGCGCGCGAGGTCCAGGCCTGCCTCGCGAGCCTCGCCCCGCACTTCCAGTCCGTCCTCCAACTCCGCGAGATGGAGGGCCTGCCGTGCACCGAGATCGCCCGGATCGTCGGCGCGACCCACGTCACCGTGAGGTGGCGCCTGCACCGCGGCCGGAAGCTCTTCCAGGAGGAGTGGGAACGCCGCGCGCGCCTGCGCGGGACGGCCGCGGGCCAGCGGCTGGCCTCCGGGAACTGGGCGGCCGAGGTGCGCCGCGACGCGACGGAGGCCGATGGGGCCAACAAGACGAGCCGGTCCGACGTACGGTCGACCGCCGAAGATCAGGAAGAAGCGCTGGAATGAAGGACCTGCCCGACATCTGCATGGAAATCGAGAACAGCCTCCCGTTGTGGGCGGGGGGCGATCTCGAGCCGGACGCCCAGCGCGCGGTCGACGAGCACCTCGCGCGCTGCGCACGCTGCGCCGAGCGCGCGGCGAAGTCGCGCGAGGCGCGCGCTGCTCTCGTCCGCGGCCTGAACCTCGGCATGGCCCACGCCGGCGCGGGTTCGGACCCGTGGCCGACGATCCGCTCCGGTCTCGCAGCCGAAGGATTCCTCCGGGGGGGAGTCCGATCCCAGCGGCCGGTGCGGCGCACTGCGGTCCGCTGGTCGGCCGCGGCCGCGGTCCTCGTCGCCGTCTTCTTCGCGTGGACGCGCTTCGGGGACGCACCCGAGACTCCCGCCGCGACGCCGCCGAGCATCTCCGGCACGCCGGTGCACATCCAGACGGCCGGCTTGCGGCCGCTCGCGCCGACCGAACGGCGCCTGCGCGACTCGGCCCAGGCTTTCGGAATGCCCGACGACGTGCTCATGGAGCCCTGGCGCGGATCGCAGCCGGCCGGCTCGCAGCAAGCGGGATTGGAACAGGCGGTCGGGTCCCCGCCGCGATAGAGCGACCCAGGAGAAGGACGACATGAAGCTGCATTGGTTTGCGATCGCCGCGCTCCCGCTCGTCGCGGGCCCGGCGCTGTTCGGACAACAACAGGCACGACAAGGGGTATCGAAGAGTCGGCTCGCCCGCGTGGAGCGGCACGACAACGACGACGACGCGTTCGACCGCGACGCGTGGAAGAAGAAGCTCTCGGACGCGAACCTCGACCAACGCGAGCGCGCGGTCGACGAGCTCGCGCGCCTCGCGCGCCAGGACGCCGACGCGCGCTCCGCGCTCGAGCAATGGTCGAAGGACGAGAAGGACCGCGACCTCGCCTGGACGAGCCGCATGCTCCTCCGCGAGGTCGGCAAGAATCCCTGGTGGACGAAGCATCCGCAGGCGTTCGGCGGGGGCAACGGGTTCGGCAACGACTTCGACTTCGACGACTTCGCGAAGCGGTTCGACGACCTCGATTCGATGTTCGGCGATCTCCGCAGCCAGTGGGGCGACATGCTCAAGACGTTGCCCGCGCCCTCGGCCGGCGCGACGACCAGCTCGAGGAGCCTGAGCCTCAACGTCGGTCCCGACGGGGTCACCTGCGAAGTGACGGAGAAGGTCGACGGCAAGGACGAGAAGCACACGTACACCGCGAAGACGATGGACGAGCTGCTCGAAGCGCACCCCGAGCTCCGGGACAGCCTCGGCGACACGCACATCCAGTTCTGGAGCGGGATCCCGCAGCGCGACGGGTTGCAGATGTTCCCCCGCGGATCGAACGGGATCGCGCCGCGCGCGCGCGCCTTCACCGCCCCGCGCGAGCTCTCGACGAACCGCGAGCCGCCGACCGATCGCCTCGGCGTGATGTGCCAGACGCTGGACGGCGAGCGGGCCGACGAGCTCGGGATCGAGCACGGCGTCGGCCTCGCCGTCGCGCAAGTGCAACCCGACACGATCGCGAGCCAGCTCGGCATCCGCGAAGGCGACGTGGTCGTCGAGCTGAACGGAACGACGATCCACGGCACCGACGACGTGAAGAAGGTGCTGACGGAACGCGCCGCGGACGCCGACGTGTCGGTGGTCGTCGTCGGCGCGAACGGCCACAAGCGCACACTGACGTGGAAGCCGAATGCGGCGGCGAAGCCCGAGGGAAAGTCCGGCTCGCGGAATCTCTGATCGATCGCCTCCTCGCGAAGCGCCCGCGGCCGGTCAGGATGGGAAGGGCTGTCGGCGGGATCTTCGCGTGAGCGGGCCGGCGCGGTCGAACCGCGCCGGCCCGCTGCCTTGTCGCGCGGGCTAGCGGGCCGGGCCGGAGCGGGCGCCCGACGCCGAACGCACGGCGTCCTCGCACTCCTTCCGGAGGCGCCACGCGCGCTTCACGTCCGGATGGTCGTACGTCAGCGTCGAGAGGCGCAGGAACTGGTCGATGTCCGCGATCGCCTTGTCGGGATGACCGAGGCGCTTCTGCAGCTCGGCGCGGCGGCTGTACATCTCGGGGCGCTGGGGGTCGAGCGCGACGGCGGCGTCGAGCTGCGCGAGCGCCGCCTCCTCGCGTCCGAGCTGCCGCAGGATCGTCGCCGCGTGGACGCGGGTCGCGAGCTCCAGGTCGACGAGGTGGTTGACGCGCTCGCGGTACAGGCGCTCGTTCTCGACCGTCGCCTCGGGACCGAGCACCTTCTTCTGCCAGAAGTCGCGCGTCGGACCGATCACGGCGATCAGCTTGTCCGCGTACTCGATGCTCGCGTCGAGACGGCCGAGCAGCGCGCTGACGCGCATCGCGCCGTTCAGGGCGTCGACGTCGTCCGCGTGCTCCTGGAGCGTCTTCTCGTAGCGCTGGATCGACTCGTTCCAGGCGCGGTCGCGCTCCGCGAGCAGCGCCTTCGCGCGGCCCGCCGGACCGCCCGGATCGACGACGTCGGACACGCGCTTGCCCGAGGCGATGTCGCGCGAGGCTTCCTCGAAGGCGATCCCCTTGCGCTCGAGGCACTCGGCGAGCCCGAGGCCGGCGCGGTAGTCGCCCTCGTTCAGGATCTCGCGGAAGATCCGCTCCGCGGTCAGGATGTCCTCGGTCTTCCCGCGCTTCTGCAGCGTCCACGCGCGGATCATCTTGCACTTCACGTTGTCGGCGTCGAGCGCCAGCGCCTTCATCGTCTGGCCCTCCGCGCGGTCGAGCTCGCCCATGCGCAGGTACTCCTGCGCGGTCTCGGTGTAGCGCTCGACGAACTTCTTCTTCTGCTCGGACGTGAGCTCCTTCGAGTCGGAGGCGCACGCCGCGGCGAGCAGCAGGAAGGTCGCGAGGAATGCGGCGGGGGCGTTCGGCATGTTTTCGTTCCGGAGGGGAGAAGGGACCCAGGATAGCTTCACTCGCCCGGATTCCCGCGAGCACCCAATAACCGCTGGAGCCGGTCCGGTTGCATCCGGACGTCGAGGATCCGTCCGCCGGAGAGCTGCACGAGGCCCGCCTTGGCTCCCCGGGGCTTGTGGACCTCCTTCCGCCGCGCGACGTGGACGCGCGCGCGCGCGGCGCCGCGCAAGGGCGAGAAATGGACCGCGAGGTGCGCCGCGTCGACCGTCTCCTCGGAATCGGGGTCGCTGCCCTTCTGGAGGACGAGCACGACGTGGCTCCCGGGAGCGTCGGCCGTGTGCAGCCAGAGATCGGAGCCCTTCGCGTGACGGAACGTCAGCTCGTCGTTGTCGCGCGCGCTGCGCCCGACGCGGATCTCGCCGCCGCGCGAGCTCTCGAAGACGCGGTAGGGGAGGCGCGGCGCGGGGGCCGCCTTGCGCGCGCGCTCGGTGTCCGGTTGGCGCTTCTCGAGGAGCCCGCCTTCGATCGCCGCGGCCTCGATGGCCGCGAGGTCGGCGCCGGGCTCGACGACCTGCGCGAGCGCGGTCGCGAGCTCGCGTTCGCGCCGCCGCGCGATCGCGAGCTCCGTCTCGACCGTCGCGCGGGAACGCTCGAGCTTCTTCGCGCGCTCGAACGTGCGTTCGAGGTTCTCGTGTGGCGAGAGCCGCGCGTCGAGCTCGATCCGGCGCGGGGGCGCGTCGGGCGCGAAGAAGTCCTCGACGACGATCTCCTTCATCCCGCGCCGCAGCGCGGAGAGGTTCGCCTTGAGGAGCTCGCCGTCCGCGCGCACGCGGTCGATCTCCGCGGTCGCCGCGAGGCGCGCCTCGAGTCCGCGGACGAGCCCGCGCGCCTTCTCGAGCCGGCGCTCGAGCCGCTCGGCGAGATCGCGCGCGTCGCGCGCGGTGCGCGCGAGCTCCGCCTGGCCGCCGAGCGACGACTCGACGCGCCACGAGAGCGGAGCCGGATGTGCGGGCTCCGGGGGTGCCGGCAGGGAGTCGACGAGCGCGGGGCCGGGCTCCTGCGCCTTGCCGCCCGGCGGTCCCCACGTCGATCCGAGCGCGAGGCGCGGGTTCTCCTTGTCCGCGGGCGGCGGGACGAGGACGTCGACCACGCGGTCGCCCGGGCCGAGGAGGACGAGGTTCGCGCGGCGGCCGAAGAGCTCGAGGACGAGCGCGCGCCGCTCGCCCGCGGCCCCGTCGCGCACTTCGACGAGGACGATGCGGTCGCCGCGGACCGGCGCGATCCCGACGAGCGTGCCGCCTTCGAGCTCCTGCGCCACGCGGCGGAAGAACGGCCCGAGGGGACCGTCGTGTCGATCCGAGCGTCCGCGCTGGAGATGGAGCCGCGGCGCGTCCGGATCCGCGGCGAGGCGCAGGCGCCGGATCCGGTCGGGCCCGACGCCTTCCGGCTTCTCGAGGACGAGGATCACGTCGCGCGGCGGGAGACCGAGGACCTCGCGGATGCGGCAACCCCGCACGGCCGGCCCGATCTCGCCGCACAGCTCGGCGACGTGCGCCGCGGAGAGGTTCAGACCTTCTCGCCCTCGACGTCGTAGACCCAGGCTTCGCTGCTCGGCGTCCACGCGACGATCTCGTCGGCGCCGGGGAAGAACAGGGCGAGCTCCTTCTTCGCCGACTCCGGGCCGTCGGAGCCGTGCACGAGATTGAAGGAGACCGACATCGCGCAGTCGCCGCGGATCGTGCCGGGCGCCGCCTCGGCTCCGTTCGTCTTGCCCATCAAGTTGCGCGTGACCGCGATCGCGTTCTTGCCCTCGAGCACGATCGCGACGACGGGTCCCGAGCGCATGAACTTGACGAGGCCCGCGAAGAAGGGCTTCGCCGCGTGGTCGGAGTAGTGCTGGCGCAGGAGGGACTCCTCCAGGCGGCGGAGCTTCATCCCGACGAGCTTCAGCCCCTTCTTCTCGAAGCGGCCGATGATCTCCCCGACGAGGCCGCGTTGGACGGCGTCGGGCTTCAGCAACACCAGGGTTCGTTCCAAGTCGAGAGTTCCTGCGGGTTTCGGGCCTGCGTGGGCAATCGGGCGGAGGATCCTAGCGTCCGCGGCGTGCTCCGGCCAGCGTCGGCGGTCCGCTCGGGCCGCGCGCTTTTCCGGCCGCGAACGTTGACGCGGGTGCGGTCCTCCCTACATTGTTCGGCCTTCGATCCCTACTTCCCGCTCTGCACGAAACCCAATCGAGGAGCCCGATGGCCGAGAGCCCGGACGAGAAGCGCGGTCCTCCGGTCCCCGTCGATCTCGGCCGCTACGCCGGCCTCGGACTCCAGTTCGCCGCTTCGCTGGCGCTCTTCGGAGCGATCGGCTGGTGGATCGACCGTCGCCTTTCGACGGGACCCTGGCTCTTCATCCTCGGTCTCCTCGGCGGCGCGGCGCTCGCGTTCGTTGCGCTGCTGCGCGCCGTGCCCCCGAGCGGCAGCGGGAAGCGACCTCCGACCGGTACCCCATGACCCTGACCACCCTCTCGACGCTCGCGGGCCTCGGCGCCGCGCTCTGGATCGCCGCGGCGCTCGGCGGTGCGCAGGGCGTCGGCGTTCTCGCGGGCTTCCTCGCCGGCGCGGCCGTCACCGGCGCGTGCGTCGCGCGCCAGCGCACCGTCCTGCGCGCCCTGCCGGGCCGTGCGCTGCGGTCGATGGTCGAAGGCTTCCTCGTCAAGCTCGGCGCCGTCGTCGCCGCGGTGCTCCTGTTCGTCGTCTTCCCGCGGATCCGCGAGACCGCCGACGTGCGCTCGTTCTTCCTGGCGTTCGCGGGCGCGGTCCTCCTCGTCCTCTTCTGCGGGACGATCGACAACGCGCGCCTCCTGCGCGCGGAGCGCGCGCCGTGAAGTTCCTGCGTCCGATCGCGATCCTCGCCGTGATCGTCGGGGCGATCGCCGTCGGGATGCGCTTCACCGCGCACCACGAAGGCGGCATCTTCCAGACGCTGTACATGCACCTCATGCCGGCGCCGCTCGTCGAGGTCGCTCAGCATGGGGAGCACGGCGAGCACGGTGCGCACGCCGAGCCGCTGCTGAAGATCCCGTTGCCGTCGGCGCTGGCGGCCTTCGACATGGACCGGAAGGGCCACGGACACTTTCTCGTCGCGACGAATCTCCAGGTGTTCCAGCTCGCGGCGGTGCTGCTGATCTTCGTGTGCTTCCTGGGCGTGCCGCGTCACCTGCGGAACGGCGGCGGCGACTGGACGAGCCGCATGTTCTCCGGTTTCGCCGGCTGGGTCCGCGACGAGATGGTCGTGCCCGTGATGGGCAAGGAAGTCGGCAACAAGCTCCTGCCGCTCTTCCTGACCGTCTTCTTCTTCATCCTCTTCATGAACGTGATGGGGCTCCTGCCCGGCGCGGCGACCGCGACGGCGAGCATCTTCGTCACCGGCGCGCTCGCGCTGATCACCTTCTCGACGATGGTCGTCGGCGGCATGGTCGTCCAGGGGCCGATCGCCTTCTGGAAGCACCTCGTCCCGCACGTGCCGCTCGCGCTCTGGCCGCTGATGTTCGCCGTCGAGCTCGTCGGGCTGATCGTCAAGCCGATCGCGCTGATGATCCGGCTCTTCGCGAACATGACCGGCGGCCACCTCGCCGTCCTGTCGCTGATGGGCCTCGTCTTCTTCTTCGGCGGCATGAGCCCGACCGTCGGGTGGGCGAGCTCGCCCGTCGCCGTCGGACTCGCCGTCTTCATCATGATCATCGAGTCGTTCGTGGCGCTCTTGCAGGCGTACATCTTCACGACGCTCTCGATCATCTTCGTCCAAGCATCCCTGCACCCCGAGCACTAGCGCTCGCCCTTTCCAACCACTCGAGAATCACGGAGAACCCGGAAGATGAACATTCCCGTCATGAACGTCCTCGGTCTCGTCCAGGACACCAACGTCATGGACGTCGCCAAGATGGGCGCTGCGCTCGGCGCGGGCATCGTCGCGATCGGCGCCGGCATCGGCATCGGCCGCATCGGCTCGGCGCAGAACGAAGGCATCGCCCGTCAGCCCGAGGCGGCTGCCGAGATCCGCGGTGGTTCGATCATCCTCGCGGCGCTGATCGAAGGCGTCGCGCTGATCGCCGTCATCGTCACGCTCCTGATCGCTCTCGGCGTGAAGGTCTGAGGAACGCGATCGCCATGTTCCTCACGACCGCCGTGATCCCGAGCGAAGGCGGGGGGTTCAACCCCCTCGATTTCACGCAGCTCGGGGTCATGCTGTGGACGCTGATCATCTTCGGGGCGGCACTGTTCCCGATCTGGAAGGTGGTCATGGGTCCGGTGACCCGCGCGCTCGTCGACCGCGACAAGAAGGCCGAGACCGCGATCGCGTCCGCCGAGCAGGCGCGGCGCGAGACGGAAGCAGCCCGCGCCGAGGTCGAGGCGCGTCTCGTGGAAGCGCGCGCGGAGGCGGCACGCACGATGGAGGCCGCGCGCACGCGGGCCGAGGTGCGCGAGCGGGAGCTGACCGAGGAGGCGAAGAAGGCCTCCGAGCTGCTCCTCGAACGCGCGCGGTCGGAGATCCGCAGCGAGCAGGACAAGGCGATCGCGCAGATCCGCGCGCAAGTCGTCGACATCTCGCTCGCGGCGGCGGGGAAGGTCCTGGAGCGGCGCGTGGATTCCGCCGACGACCGGCGTCTCGTCGAGAGCCTCGTCGGCTCGTCGGCTGCCCCCGCGAAGCCCGGATCCGGAGGACGCGCGTGATCGTCGACGCGGTCAGCGCGCGCTACGCGGGGGCCTTGTACGGCCTCGCGAAGCGGAAGGGCGTCCTCGACGACGTGTCGCGCGACATCGCGGCGCTCGCGGCGGAAGTCGCGCGTCCGGCGACGCGCGGCCTCCTCTTCAACCCGCGCGTCGAGCGCGAGGTGAAGCGGGCGCAGCTCGGCCCGGCGCTCGCCGCCGCGCACCCCCTGACGAGGAACTTCGTCAATCTCCTCCTCGACAAGGGCCGCGAGGAGGTCGTCAAGAACCTCGCCGCGGCGTGGAAGCGTCTCTCCCTCGACGAACGCGGCGCGGTCGAGGGCAGGATCGAATCCGCGCGTCCCCTCGATGCCGCCGACGTCGCACGGCTCGCGACCGCGCTCTCGACCGGGCTCGGCCGCACCCTGACGCTCGAGAACCGCGTCGTGCCCGAGCTGATCGGCGGCGCGCGCGTGTTCGCGGGCAACCGCATGATCGACTGGTCCGTCCGCGGCCGCCTCGAATCCCTCCGGCGCAAGCTGCTCGACGCGCGCCTGCCTTCCGCCACCTAGACCCCGAGAAACTCCCGAGAAGCAACGATGGACCTCCGACCCGCAGAAGTCACCTCGATCCTCGAGAAGGAGATCGAGTCCTACAAGGGCGAGACCGCGATGCAGTCGGTCGGCACCGTGCTCTCCGTCGGCGACGGCGTCGCGCGCGTGTACGGCCTCGACGACTGCATGATGAGCGAGCTGCTCGAGTTCCAGAACGGCGTGCGCGGCGTCGCCTTGAACCTCGAGGAGGACAACGTCGGCTGTGTGCTCCTCGGCGACGCGACGAAGGTGAAGGAAGGCGACACGGTGCGCTCGTCCGGCCGCGTGATCTCGGTGCCGACGGGCGACGCGCTGCTCGGGCGCGTCGTCAACGCGCTCGGCGATCCGCGCGACGGGAAGGGCCCGATGGCAGTGACGCCGGAGGACTGGCGGCCGATCGAGGCGCCGGCGCCCTCCGTGCCGGAGCGCCAGCCCGTCAAGGAGCCGCTGCAGACGGGCATCAAGGCGATCGACGCGATGATCCCGATCGGCCGCGGACAGCGCGAGCTGATCATCGGCGACCGCCAGACCGGCAAGAGCGCGCTGCTCGTCGACACCATCCTGAACCAGAAGACGACCGGCGGCGGCGATCCGACGAACCCGGCGCAGATGATCTGCATCTACGTCGCGATCGGCCAGAAGCAGTCGAACGTCGTCGACGTCGTGCGGCGCCTCGAGGCGGCCGGCGCGATGGCGTACACGATCATCGTCGTCGCCTCCGCGGCCGAAGAAGCGTCGATGCAGTACCTCGCGCCGTACGCCGGCGTCACGATGGCCGAACGCTTCCGCGACGAAGGCCGGCACGTCGTCATCATGTACGACGACTTGTACAAGCAGGCGCTCGCCTACCGGCAGGTCATGCTGCTCCTGCGCCGTCCTCCGGGCCGCGAGGCGTTTCCGGGCGACGTGTTCAACCTCCACAGCCGCCTGCTCGAGCGCGCGGCGAAGCTCTCGGACGACGCGCCCAAGGTGAATCCGCGCTACTTGAAGGGCGGCGGCTCGATCACGGCCCTGCCGGTCGTCGAGACCCAGGAAGGCGACGTCGCGGCCTACATCCCGACGAACGTGATCTCGATCACGGACGGGCAGATCTTCCTCGAGTCGAACCTGTTCAACTCCGGCATCCGGCCCGCGGTGAACGCCGGCATCTCCGTGTCGCGCGTCGGGGGCTCGGCGCAGATCGCGGCGATGAAGAAGATCGCCGGCGGGATGCGCTTGAACCTGGCGCAGTTCCGCGAACTAGCGGCCTTCGCGCAATTCGGCTCGGACCTCGACAAGGCGACGCAGGCGGTGCTGACGCGCGGCGAGAAGCTCGTCGAGATCCTGAAGCAGGGCCAGTACGTCCCGATCCCGGTCGAGGAGCAGATCCTGATCATCTACGCCGGCACTTCGGGCGGTCTCGACGACTTCCCGACGCGGCAGGTGCAGGAGTTCGAGAAGGCGTTCCTCCGCTACATGAAGGACAACCACCCCGACGTCGCGACGGAGATCCGCACGACGAAGCAGGTCTCGGACAAGGCCAAGGCGACGCTCGACCAGGCGATCGCGGCGGTCAAGGGCGAGCTCGTCGCCGCCGCACCGGCTGCGGCCGCGCCCGCAGCGAAGAAGAAGTAGATGGCATCGATCCGTGAACTCCGGGGCCGGATCCGCTCGATCGCGAGCATCCGCCAGATCACGCGCGCGATGGAGATGGTCGCGTCGACGAAGCTGCGTCGCTTCCAGGAGAAGGCCGTCGCGTCGCGGCCGTACGCGCAGGAGATCGCCGGACTCGTCTCGCGACTCGCGTCGATGCTCGGCGACTCCGTCGAGGGGCGGCCCCTGTTCCGCCGCGGCGAGAACGAGGGCGTCGCCGTCCTGCTCGTCTCCTCCGACCGTGGCCTGTGCGGCGCGTACAACTCGAACGTCTTCCGGAAGCTCGAGCTGTGGCTCGCCGAGAAGAACTTCGGCACGGTCACGTGGTACGTGTACGGGCGGAAGGGCTACCAGTACCTCCAGCGCCGCGGCCGCGAGGTCGAGCACCTGCTCGTCGAGCCGGCGCTCGAGCAGGTCGACTACCGCGCGGCCGCGCGCACGGCGAGGCTCGTCACCGACGCGTTCCTCGCCGGCCGTTTCCGCGAGGTCTTCATCTTCTACACCGCGTTCGAGTCCGTCGTGCGCTACGTCCCGACCGCGGCGCAGCTCCTGCCCGTCGAGAAGTCGGCGATCGAAGCCGGCAAGGCGGCGCCCGACGTCATCCTGGAGCCCGACGCCGAGACGATCTTCGATCGGCTCGTGCCGCGCTACCTCGAGACGCGCATTTACAACGCCTTGCTCGAGGCGCTGACCTCCGAGTACGCCAGTCGGCGCGTCTCGATGAAGGCCGCGACCGACGCCGCCCGGGACATGGGGAAGGTCCTCAAGGGGATCTACAACCGGAAGCGCCAGGAGAACATCACCAAGGAGCTGCTCGACATCGTCGGCGGCGTCGAAGCCCTCCGCTAGAGAGCACGAAGACCATGACCACGCTCAAGACCTCCGCCCGCTCCGGTTCGATCGCCCAGATCTTCGGACCCGTCGTCGACGTGCGCTTCCCGGCCGGAAGCCTGCCTCCGATCTACAACTCGCTGCGCGTGCAGGAGCCCGCGCGCGGGATCGACCTCACGCTCGAGGTGGCCCAACACCTCGGCAACGACGTCGCGCGCTGCGTCGCGATGTCGACGACCGACGGCTGTCGTCGCGGAATGCCCGTCGTCGACTCCGGAGCGGCGATCACCGTGCCTGTCGGCGAGCGGACGAAGGGGCGCCTCTTCAATCTCCTCGGGCTGCCGCTCGACACGCTGACGCGCGGCGAGCTCACCGCCGGCGAGTCGTGGCCGATCCACCGGCCGGCGCCGGCCTTCGACGAGCAGGAGCCGATCTCGGAAGTGTTCGAGACCGGCCTCAAGGTCGTCGACCTCCTCTGCCCGTTCGCGAAGGGCGGCAAGATCGGCCTGTTCGGCGGCGCGGGCGTCGGCAAGACCGTGCTCATCCAGGAGCTGATCCGGATCACGGCGGTCGAGAAGGGCGGCTTCAGCGTCTTCTGCGGCGTCGGGGAGCGCACGCGCGAGGGCAACGACCTGTGGCTCGAGATGACCGACGCCCAGTACAAGACGCCCGAAGGGAAGATGGCGCGCGTGATCGACAACGCCGTGCTCGTCTTCGGCCAGATGAACGAGCCGCCGGGCGCGCGCCTGCGCGTCGCCCTCTCCGGGCTGACCATGGCCGAGTACTTCCGCGACGTGCAGGGGCAGGACGTCCTCATCTTCATCGACAACATCTTCCGCTTCGTGCAGGCGGGCTCCGAAGTCTCGGCGCTCCTCGGCCGGATGCCGTCCGCCGTGGGCTACCAGCCGACGATGGCGTCGGAGATGGGCGCGCTCCAGGAGCGCATCACGTCGACGAAGAAGGGCTCGGTGACGTCGATGCAGGCCGTGTACGTGCCGGCGGACGACATCACCGACCCCGCGCCCGTCGCGACCTTCGCCCACCTCGACTCGACGATCATCCTCGACCGCGCGATTTCGGAGCTCGGCATCTATCCCGCCGTCGACCCGCTGAAGTCGACGTCGCGCATGCTCGACCCGCACGTCGTCGGCGAGGAGCACTACAAGGTCGCGCGCGAGACGCAGCGCATCCTCCAGCGCTACGCCGACCTGAAGGACATCATCGCCATCCTCGGCATCGAGGAGCTGCCCGACGACGACAAGAAGATCGTCGCGCGCGCGCGGCGGATGCAACGCTTCCTCTCGCAGCCGTTCTTCGTCGCCGAGCAGTTCACCGGCACGCCGGGCGTGTTCGTCCCGCGCGCGGAGACGGTCCGCTCCTTCAAGGAGATCATCGAAGGCAAGCACGACGACCTCCCCGAGAACGCCTTCATGTACCAGGGCGGCATCGACAAGGTCGTCGAACGCGCCAAGAAGTCGTAGCGAATGGCCGGCACCCTCACGCTGCGCGTCATCACGCCCGACCGGATCGCGCTCGACCGGAGCGTCGCCTCGGTGAAGCTCCCCGGTCTCGACGGATCGATCGGCGTCTTGCCGCGGCACGCGCCGATGATCGCGGCGCTCGACACGGGCCTCTTGCGCTACCGGGAGACCCCCGGCGCGCCCGAGAACGTCCTCTTCGTGTCGGGCGGCTTCGCCGAGGTGCGCGGCGACACGCTGCGCGTCGTCTCGGAGGCGGGGGAACATCCCGCGGAGATCGACGAGGCGCGCGCGCGCGAGGCGGAAGCGCGCGCCCGCGAGCGGCTCTCGGTCAAGGGCATCGCCGGCGATCCGATCGATCTCCTGCGCGCCGAGGCTGCGCTGCGTCGCGCGCTGATGCGCCTCCGCGCGCGCGAGCACCAGACGTCATGAGCGGCGCCCGCGCGGACTGGCGTCGCACCGCGACCTGCGGGGACCTCCGCAAGACCGACGTCGGCAAGAGCGTGACCCTGAACGGCTGGGTCGCGGCGCGCCGCGACCACGGCGGGATCTACTTCGTCGACCTGCGCGACCGCTACGGGATCACGCAGGTCGTCCTCGGCCCGGAGCAGGCGGACGCCGCGAAGCTCGGGCCCGAGTTCACGATCTCCGTGCACGGCAAGGTGGTCGCTCGCGATCCCGCGAACGTGAACGCCGAGCGCCCGACGGGGGAAGTCGAGCTGATCGCCGACCGCCTGGAGATCCTCTCGCGCGCGAAGACCCCGCCGTTCCCGATCGACGATCCGGCGGAGACCGCGCTCGAGACGCGCCTCAAGTACCGCTATCTCGACCTCCGCAGCCCCGCGATGCAGAGGAACCTCGTGCACCGCTCGCGCTTCATCAACGCGATGCGCCGCGCGTTCGAGCGCCAGGGATTCGTCGAGGTCGAGACGCCGATCCTGACCAAGGCGACGCCCGAGGGCGCCCGCGACTACCTCGTGCCGTCCCGCGTGCACCCGGGCGAGTTCTACGCGCTCCCGCAGTCGCCGCAGATCTTCAAGCAGATCCTGATGGTCGCGGGACTCGACCGCTACTTCCAGGTGGCGCGCTGCTTCCGCGACGAGGACCTCCGCGCGGACCGCCAGCCCGAGTTCACGCAGCTCGACATGGAGATGTCCTTCGTCGAGGAGGAGGACGTCTTCGCCGCCTGGGAGCGCGCGCTCGCGGACACGTTCCGCGAAGCGCTCCAAGTGGAGCTCCCGACCCCGTTCCCGCGCATCGCGTGGAGCGACGCGATGGAGCGCTTCGGCGTCGACAAGCCCGACATGCGCTTCGGGCTCGAGCTCGTCGGCGTCGACGAGTGGGCGAAGGCGTCCGAGTTCAACGTCTTCCGCGGCGCGGTCGAGGCGGGCGGCCGCGTCATGGGCATCGTCGTGCCCGCGAAGCACGAGCTCTCGCGCAAGGACATCACCGGTCTCGAGGAGGCGGCGAAGGGCCTCGGCGCGAAGGGCCTCGCGTGGTGGAAGGCGAGCGCCGCTGGAGGCAGCGGCCCCTTGTCGAAGTTCTGCGCGGGTGACCGCGGCGGAGCGCTCATGCAGCGGATGAACGCCGGCGAAGGGGACACGTGCCTCTTCGTCGCCGACCGCCGTAACGTCGCCTGGCGCGTGCTCGGCGAGCTGCGGAACCAGCTCGGCCGGCGCTTCGGCCTTGCATCCCAGGACGAGCGCCGATTCGCCTGGGTGACGCAGTTCCCGATGTTCGAGTTCGACGAGAAGGAGAAGCGCTGGTTCTCGGCGCACCACCCCTTCACGGCCCCGGTCGACTGGACGATGGGAGGTGACTCCCCCGACCTCGGCGCGCTCGCGTCGCGCGCCTACGACCTCGTCCTGAACGGCTGGGAGCTCGGCTCGGGATCGGTCCGGATCCACCGCAGCGACGTCCAGAAGCGCGTGTTCTCGATCCTCGGGATCGGCGAGGAGGAGCAGCAGCGCAAGTTCGGCTTCCTGCTCGAGGCGCTGTCCTACGGCGCGCCGCCGCACGCGGGATTCGCCCTCGGTCTCGACCGCACGACTGCATTGACGCTGGGCTTCGACAACATCCGCGACGTGATCGCATTCCCGAAGACGACCTCCGCTTCGGACCTCATGTGCGCGGCGCCCTCCAGCGTGGCGCCCGAGCAGCTCGAAGAAGTCCACATCCGCAGCGTCGTGCCCGCTCCCGCTCCCGGAAAGCCCTGAACCGCGGGCGAGACCCTGGCGGCTCGATCCGGCTCCGTCTATTCTCCCTTTCCCGCGTCCGCTCCCAAGAACCCGAACCCAAGGAGATCAGTGTCCGCGATCGACTACCGCATCAACCGACAGATCCGCATCGCCGAAGTCCGATTGATCGACCAGAACGGAGAGCAGGTCGGGATCGTCCCGACCGCCGACGCGATGCGAAGGGCCGAAGAGGCCGGGCTCGACCTCGTCGAGGTGTCGCCGACCGCCCGCCCGCCCGTGTGCCGGATCCTCGACTTCGGCAAGTTCAAGTACGCGCAGAAGAAGAAGGAGCGCGGCACGCACCGCGCCGGATCGCAGCTCAAGGAGCTGCGCGTGCGTCCCGCGATCGACAAGCACGACCTCGAATACCGTCTCGAGGCAGGTCGCAAGTTCATTGACCAGGGGCACAAGGTCCAGGTCGTGTGCATCTTCCGCGGTCGGCAGATGGCGCACCCGGAGCACGGCTACGACGTCATGAAGCGCGTCGCCGACCAGCTCGCCGACATCAGCAAGATCGAGATGCATCCGCGGCTCATGGGCCGACGGATGACGATGCTGCTCGCGAAGAAGTAGCGCGCACGGGGAGCACGCAGGCATCACCGGGAGCCACGACGTGATGCGACGGTGGGCGGGGCCGCTGCTCGGCGCCGCCGTCGGCGTGGTGCTGCTCGTCCGGACCTGGGGCACCTGGCCCGACGTGCTCGTCGATTTCGGGGGCGAGCTCTACGTCCCGTGGCGCCTCGCCGAAGGCGACGTCCTCTACCGCGACGTCGCGTACTTCACCGGGCCGCTGTCGCCCTATTTCAACGCGGCGGTGTTCCGCGTGTTCGGCGCGAGCTTCCTCGTGCTCGTGGTCGCGAACCTCGTCGTCCTCGGCGGCATCGCGGTGCTGCTCCATCGCTGCATCGCGAGGATCGCGGGCGCGCTCGCGGCCGGCGTGGCGCTCGCCGTGTTCCTCGCACTCTTCGCGTTCGCGCAGCTCGAGTCGGTCGGCAACTCGAACTACGTCTGTCCGTACTCCCACGAGACGACGCACGGAGCGCTCCTCGCGCTGTGCGCGCTCGAAGCGCTCGCCGCGTGGCTCCGCACGCGCAAGCCTGCGTGGATCGCGGGTCTCGGGCTCCTGCTCGGGCTCGCGTTCCTGACGAAGGTCGAGGTGTTCCTCGCCGTCGCCGGCGCCGTGCTCCTCGGCCTCGCCCTGGCGTTCCGTCGGGATCGGACGGGCCTCGCGCGCTCCGGTGCGATCCTCCTCGGCTGCGCTGTGGTGCCCGTCCTCGTCGCGTTCGCGGCGCTCGCGACCGCGATGCCCGCCGCTGGAGCACTGGAGGGCACGCTCGGCGCATGGCCGTACACGCTCGGAGGCCGCGTCGCCGACCTCGCCTTCTACCGTTGGGTGCTCGGCACGGACCGTCCGGCCGAGAACGCCGCGAAGATGGCCGCCTCGACGGGCTGGTGGATCGCCGTGTTCGGCGCCGCCGCGGTCGCGGGCGTCCTCGCGCGCGGGAACACCGCGCGGAAGTGCCTCGTCGGCGCCGTCGCGGGCGGAATCCTCCTCGTGATCCGGCCGACGCCCGTCGGCTGGATCGAAGCCGGACGCGCGTTCCCCGCGCTCGTCCTCGCGCTCCTCCTGGCCTGGATCGTCGCAGCGTGGCGGAGGGACGTCGAGCGCGCCGTCTCCGCGGCGGCGTTCGGGTGCTATGCGCTGCTCCTGCTCGCGAAGATGGTCCTCCACGCGCGCATCAACATGTACGGATTCGCGCTGGCGATGCCCGCCGCGATGCTCCTCGTCGCGGCGCTCGTCGGCTGGATCCCCGAACGCATCGAGCGCGCCGGCGGGAGCGGGGCGCTCTTCCGCGGATTCGCGATCGCCGTGCTCGCGATCGCCGTCGCGAACCACCTGCGGATCCAGGAGAGCTTCCTCTCGCGGAAGACCGTCGTCGTCGGCGCGGGAAAGGACGCGTTCCGCGCCGACGCCCGCGGCGCCTACGTCAACGCCGCCGTCGCCGCGGTGCAGTCGGCGATGCGCCCCGGCGCGACGCTCGCCGTGCTCCCCGAAGGCGTGATGATCAACTTCCTCGCGCGCGCGAAGGCGCCCGCGCGCTACATCAACTACATGCCGCCCGAGGTGATCATGTTCGGCGAGGACCGGATCCTCGCCGATTTCGAGCGCACTCCGCCGGACCTCGTCGCGATCGTCCACAAGCCGACGGCGGAGTACGGCTTGCCCTGGTTCGGCGCGGACTACGGGGCGCGCCTCATGGCGTTCGTCGGGGAGCGCTACATGCCCGTCGGACTGATCGGCGGGGAACCGCTCCGTCCGGAGACGACGTTCGGGATCCGGATCCTCGCGCGGAAGTAGAATAACGAGTCATGACACGCCTCCTCTGGGTTCTCCTCTGCTCGAGCGTCCTCGCCGTCCAGGACCCTGCGCCGCCGGCTGGCGTCCGCGGAGAGCTGCTCGATCCGTCGCTCCACGGCCGCTCGTGGGTCGAGACGATGGACGCGGCGGTGCAGCGCGAGCGCGAGCATCCCGCGCCGCCCGGGCTCCAGTACGTGCGCGAGCCGCAGAATCCGCGCGAACGGGAGATCGAGGAACAGAAGGAACGGGCGAGACGCGAGTCGGGCGGCCAGAGCCTCCTCGGAGGCGGCGGAACGTCCCCGACGATCGGCACGAACTTCGTCGGGCCGAGGGTCGGCGATCCCGGCGGCGGCTGGATCCCGCCGGACACGTGCGGCGCGGTCGGGCTGAACCACTTCGTCTCGGTCGTCAACTCGAACATCTCCGTCTGGAACAAGACGACCGGCGCGCGGCTCGCGAACGTCGGGCAGCAGGCGTTCTTCGCCTCGCCGGGGAGTCTCGGCGACAGTCGCGTGACGTTCGACCCGCAGAGCCAGCGCTTCGTCATCGTCTGCGACGAGTTCCAGACGAAGGTCTACCTCGCCGTCTCGTCGACCTCGGATCCGATGGGCCCGTGGTTCAAGACCAGCATCACGATCAGCTCCGGGAGCGATGCCGCGAGCTGGCCCGACTACCCGACGCTCGGCGTCGACGCGAACGGCGTGTACGTCGCCGCCTACATGGTCGGCGGCGCGCAGACGATGAGCCTCTTCGCGATCGACAAGGCTCCGCTCGTCGCGGCGACGCAGAGTCTCGGCGCGGTCACGGCGTTCCGCGGGCTGAACTGGGAAGGCGCGGTCCAGCCGTGCGTGACGCACGGGACGCCGGGCGCGGAGTACTGCGTCACCTACTCGACGCTGTACCGCGTGAACCCGCCGTTGACGGCCCCGACGCTGACGAACATGGGGACGAGCGATCTCGGCGCGTTCAGCGCGCCGCCCGACGCACCGAACCAGAGCGGAAGGGATCTCGACACGCTCGACGGGCGCTTGATGAATGCCGTGTTCCGCAACGGGTTCGTCTGGACGGCGCACGCCGTCGCCTCGGGCGGTCGCAGCGTCGTCCGCTGGTACCAGATCGATCCCAACGCGAGCGTCCCGAGCAATCGCGTCGTCCAGGCCGGCGTGATCGACGACCCCGCGCGGTACTACTTCATGCCAGGCATCTCGGTCAACGCGATCGGCAACGTGGTCGTCGGCTTCTCCGGATCGGACGCGGCGCAGTTCGCGGCGAGCTACGTCACCGGCCGCAAGTCGACCGACCCCGCGGGACAGACCGGACCGGTCGTGCTCCTCAAGGCGGGCGAGGGGGGCTACGACGACGGAGGGACTCCGTGCCGATGGGGCGACTACAGCCTGACGAGCATCGACCCGACGAACGACCTCGAGTTCTGGACGATCCAGGAGTACGCGCGCGCGGGAAACGGCTGGGGCACGTGGATCGGGCAGATCCTGTACGACCACTGCGTGCCCGTGACGCCGACGAACTTCTGCGTCGCGGCGGCGAACTCCGCGGGACCCGGCGGCGCGACGATGGGCTACTCGGGCACGAACGCGATCGCGCAGAACAACTTCGTGCTGCAGACGTTCGGCGTGCCGCCGAACAAGACGTGCATGTACCTGTACGCGCAGGACCAGAGCGGGTTCGCGCCGTTCGGCAACGGCTTCCGTTGCATCAACCCGCCGTTCTTCCGCGTCTCGCCGATCACGACGTCGGACTTCGTCGGGGACGTCTTCTATCCGCTCGACCTGAACACGCTTCCGGCCGGCGGTCACATCACGAGCGGCCAGTCCTGGGGCTTCATGCTCTGGTACCGCGACCCGCCCGCGGGCGGCGCGCTCTACAACGGATCGGACGGGCTGAGCACGACCTGGTGTCCGTGACGGCCCTGCGGGGCCTCCGGCGCGCGGTGGCCGCGGAATGAGCCAGTTCCCGCATCCCGACCTCGAAAAGCCGAGCAGAATGGGAAGCCCAGCCCCGTTCTCCCCTTCCCCCCCCCAGGAGCAACCATGAGGAACAGCACGCTTCCCAAGATCCTCGCCTGCGCATCTCTCTGCGCGACCGCCGCGGCCAACAACTTCTCCGTCAGCGGAGGCGGAGGCGCGATCCCCGATTGTCCGAACTCGCCCGGGACGTGGAACGTCCAGCCCACGTGGGCGACGCTCACGAGCACGGTCGCGGTCGCGAACCCTGTGACGAGCATCACGGCAGTGAAGCTCCTCGGGCTGACGCACACGTACCGCGGCGACGTCCATGTGTTCATCGAGGATCCCGCCGGCGCTCGCTACAACGTGGTCGTCCGTCCCGGCTTCGATGGATCGGCTTCGGGCAACAGCGGTGACTACAGCGCGGGCGACTACACGTTCGTCCAATCCGGCGGCGCTTCGGTGAACCAGGGTGCGACGAACATCGCTCCCGGAACCTACGACCAGTTCCTCAATACCGGCGGCGGCATGTGGACGAGCGGGACGTACGTGATCAACAACACGCCCCTCAATTCGATCGCGGGCCCGGCCGGTACGTGGACCCTGAACATCGTCGACTGGTGGGCCGCCGACACGGGCTCGATCACCGGGTGGACGCTCGAGGGCACGGACTCGGTCGGCTTCACGTCCTTCTGCGATCCGGGCGTCGGCGGCGTGGTCGGCTGCCCCTGCGGCAACCCGCCCTCGGGTCCCGGTCGCGGCTGCAACAACTTCGGCTCGATCACGGGGGGCGCGACCCTGTCGGCGGCTGGCAACGCCTCGCTCGCAGCAGACACGCTGGTGTTCACCTGCACGGGCGAGAACAACACGGCGTTCAGCGTGTTCCTGCAGGGCACGGTCAACAACGTGACCGGCGTGCCTTACGGCGCCGGCGTGCGCTGCGTCGCCGGGGCCCTGAAGCGGCTGTACACCGGCGCGGCCTCGGGCGGCACGATCACGCGCCCCGGCGGGACCGATCCGGACGTCCACACGCGATCGGCCGCGCTGGGCGATCCCATCTTGGCGGGACAAACGCGCTACTACTCGACGTACTACCGCGATCCGTCTGCGGCCGTTCCGTGCGGGAATCCGCTGAGCACGTTCAACGACAGCCAGGCGGGTTCGATCGTCTGGGGTCCCTGAGAGGCCTGCTTCGGTCAGCTTCGGCGCGGGCGACCCGCGGAGGGCTTCCGTACCTCCGCGGGCAACCGCCCGCGCACGAACGCCGCGATCTGCACGTAGTCGCGCGCGCGCGGGTGGCTCGCGCGGAACACGAGCGCCATGGTGCGCGAGGGCGCGGGCTCGGCGAACCGCGCGACCGCGACGTCCGCGCCGGCTCGCCCGGCGCCTAGAGCGAGCGCCGGGAGGAGCGTCAGTCCCATCCCGCCCGCGACCATGTGGCGGAGCGTCTCGATGCTCGTCGCGCGGAAGTCGCCCTCTCCCGTCGCGTCGCGCGCGCCGGCGCGTGCGCAGACCGAGAGCGCCTGTTCGCGCAGGCAATGGCCCTCGTCGAGCAGCAGCACGCGCTCGCCGAGGAGGTCGGACTCGCGCACGATCTTCTTCGCGGCCAGCGCGTGGTCCCGGGGCGCGATCAGGAGGAAGGGCTCGTCGAAGAGCGGCTCCACTGCGAGCCCCTCGACCGACACCGGCAGCGCGAGCAGGCCGCAGTCGAGCCGGCGCTGCGCGAGCTCCCCGAGCACGTCCGCTGTCTTCATCTCGCGGAACACGAGGGCGAGCCGCGGGAAGCTCTCGCGCAGGAGCGGCACGAGCCACGGCAGGAGATACGGAGCGAGCGTCGGGATCACGCCGAGTCGCCACGTCCCGGTCATCGGCTCGCTCCGGCTCCGTGCGACCTCGACGATCCGCTCCGCGGCGGCGAGGACCGCGCGGGCCTCGCGCACGATCTCCTCGCCTTCCGCCGTCGCCTGGACGGACTTGCTCGAGCGCTCGAACAGCTTCACTCCGAGCGTCCGCTCGAGCTTCGCCACCTGCGCCGAGAGCGTCGGTTGCGTCACGAAGCACGCCGCCGCCGCGCGCCCGAAGTGCCGGTAATCGGCGACCGCGACCGCGTAGCGCAGCTCGGTCAAGGTGACGGCGGAGAAATCGATAGGCATCGTCGATCCTGTTCATACAGACAATCGAATTCCACGCCCCGCGTCCACGGTCGAAACTGTCCTCCTGTCGCGAGCCCCTGCATCCAGCGAGAAGGAGATTCGATCATGTTGACCGTCGGAGACCGCCTGCCCCCGTTCCAGCTCCAAGCCGTCGTCGATACGAAGTCCGGTGCCGAGTTCACCGAGATCACCGCCGACAGCTACCCGGACCAGTGGAAGGTCCTCTTTTTCTGGCCGATGGACTTCACGTTCGTCTGCCCGACCGAGATCGCCGCCTTCGGTCGCCGCGCCCGCGACTTCAAGGACCGCGAGGCGCAGGTCCTCGGCGCGAGCACGGACACGCAGTTCGTCCACCTCGCCTGGCGCAAGTCGCACCCGGATCTGATGGACCTGCCGTTCCCGATGCTCGCGGACACGCGTCGCGAGCTCTCGTCCGCGCTCGGCATCCTGCACAAGACGGAAGGCGTCCCGCTGCGCGCGACGTTCCTCGTCGATCCCGACGGGATCATCCGCTGGGCGTCCGTGAACGACCTGAAGGTCGGACGCAGCGTCGACGAGGTCCTGCGCGTGCTCGACGCGCTGCAGACCGAGGAGCTGTGCCCCTGCAACTGGAAGAAGGGCGAGAAGACGCTCCAGGTGGCCTGATGCAGGCGCTCGAGACTCTCTCGGCGGGTTTTCCGGATGCCGCGAAGGACATCCGGATGAACGTCGCCGCCGTGCTCGCGGAGAGCGCGCTCGACGAGCGCACGCGCTTTGCGGTCGCTCTGGCGAGCGCCCTCGCCTCGGGGAGTATCGAGCTCGCCGCGGCGGTCGAGAACGACGGATCGGCGGTCCTCGACGACGACGCGAAGAACGACGCGCGCGCCGCGGTCGCGCTGATGGCGATGAACAACGTCTTCTACCGGTTCCGTCACATGGTGGGGAAGGCGTCCTACGCCGAGCTCCCCGCGCGCCTGCGGATGAGCCGCATCGCGAAGCCGAGGATGGGCAAGGCGGAGTTCGAGCTCCTCTGCCTCGCCGTCAGCGCGATCGCGGGCTGCGAGGCGTGCGTGCAGGCGCACGAACGATCCGTCCTCGAATCCGGCAAGACCGAGCTCGACGTCCTCGACGCCGTCCGCATCGCGTCCGTCGTGCGCGCCGCAGCCGCGGTGCTCGCGATGGATGCCCGACCCCCGATTCCCGCCAGGAGGTGATCCATGTACAGAACTTCGAATCCTCTTTCCGAAACGTCCCGGGCGACGATCGCGCGCGAGCTGAACGCCTGCCTCGTCGACGGCCTCGACCTCAAGTCGCAGATCAAGGTCGCCCACTGGAACGTGAAGGGCCCGCACTTCGCGGCGCTCCATCCCTTGTTCGAGGGCTTCGCGACGGCGCTCGACGGCTTCACCGACACGATCGCGGAGCGGGCGGTCGCGCTCGGAGCGCTCGCGGTCGGCACCGCGAAGCAGGTCGCGAAGACGTCCCGCATCCCCGAGTATCCGGCGTCGACGACGGCCGGGCTCGAGCACGTGGCACTCCTCGCGGATCGGTTCGAGGTCTTCCTCGAGAGCCTGCGCGCCGCGCGGGAGGCCGGGGAGGCGCAAGGTGACACGGACACGGTCGACCTCTTGACCGGCATGGTCACGGAGTTCGAGAAGAACGGCTGGTTCCTGCGCGCGAGCCTCGAGGGCATCTAGACCTTGCTTTCCCGGGGGAGGACCGTACCCTCTTCCGCTCCAAGTCCGGGAGGCGTCAGCCGTTCCGGCCCCTGCAAGCGGCGCGAGGCATGCCTGCGAGCGGGGATTCGAGGTCGATGCCCGAGGAAGTCCGATGCCGAAGATGAAGTCGAAGGGCGCCGTCAAGAAGCGCTTCAAGGTCACGAAGAGCGGGAAGGTTAAGTGCAGCCATCCCGGTCGCGGCCACATGCACGCGGCGTACACCGGCGAGACCGGTCGCAAGCTGCGCGGCCGCATGGTCCTGAACACCACCTGGTCGACGCTCACGAAGCGCATGCTGGATCCCTGAGCCATGACACGCGTCACGATGGGCGCTCCCCGGCGGCGCAAGAAGGGCCGGTACTTCAAGCAGGCGAAGGGCTTCTTCGGAGGCCGCAGCAAGCTGTGGCGCACGGTGCGCGAGACGCTGCTCCGCGCGTGGGCCTACTCGACGCGCGACCGTCGCGCGAAGAAGCGCCAGTTCCGGCGCCTGTGGATCATCCGCATCAACGCCGCGGCGCGGCTGCGCGGGATGAGCTACTCGGCGTTCGTCGACGGGCTGAAGAAGGCCTCGATCGATCTCGATCGCAAGCAGCTCTCCGAGCTCGCGATCCACGATCCGGCCGCGTTCGACATGCTCGTGAACGAGGCGCGGTCGGCGCGGACCTGAGCGCGCGGGACGCTCGAGGAGCGCCGCCGTCGTGGCCGAGCCCAGCCAGGATCTCGACGCCCTCCTCGCGGGGGCGCTCGCGAGCATCGCGCGCGCGCCGGACGCGGCCACGCTCCGGACGATCGAGCGCGACTCGAAGGCGCTCGTCGAATCCCGTTTCGCGGCGCTGCCGACGCTCCCGCCCGAGAGCCGCAGGGCCGCGGGGCAGGGCGTCAACCGCCTGAAGCAGGGGATCGATGCGGCGATCGCGAGCCGGCGCGAGGAATTCGAGGCCGCGTCGCTCGCGGCGGAGCGCACCGATCCGGGCTTCGACCCGACGCTCTCCGCGCCGCGGCCGCGCCGCGGCTCGCTCCACCCGATCACGAAGGTCACGCGGGAGCTCGAGGACCTCTTCACGAGCATGGGCTGGCTCGTCCTCGACGGCCCCGAGGTCGAGCTCGAGCGCTACAACTTCGACGCGCTGAACATCGCGCGCGACCACCCCGCGCGCGACACGATGGACACCTTCCGCTGCGATCCGGAGGGCAAGCTCGTCCTGCGCACGCACACCTCGCCCGTCCAGGTGCGCGCGATGGAGCGCTTGAAGCCGCCGTTCCGCGCCATCGTCCCGGGCAAGGTCTTCCGGAACGAGACCGTCGACGCGTCCCACGAGCACACCTTCCACCAGATGGAGGGCCTCTGCATCGACAAGGAGGTCTCCGTCGGCCACTTGATCGGGACGATGAAGACGCTCCTGCGCGGCATCTTCGGTCGTGACATCGAGATCCGCCTGCGCCCCGGCTACTTCCCGTTCGTCGAGCCCGGCTTCGAGCTCGACGCGCGCTGCCCGTTCTGCACGAAGGGTTGCAGCGTCTGCAAGCAGTCGACGTGGATCGAGCTCCTGCCCTGCGGGATGGTCCACCCGAACGTGCTGACGGCCGGCGGCATCGACCCCGAGCAATGGACCGGGTTCGCGTTCGGGCTCGGCCTCTCGCGCCTGACGATGTTGCGCTACGGCATCGACGACGTGCGCCTCCTGCTCGCCGGCGACCTGCGGTTCCTGGAGCAGTTCGCGTGAAGATCTCCACGCGCTGGCTCGCGCGCCACGTCGACATCTCGGGGCTTTCGGCCCGGGAGATCGCCGAGGGCCTGACGCTCTCGACCGCGGAGGTCGAGGGCGTCGAGCGCTTCCTCCCGCACCTCTCCGAGGTCGTCGTCGGCCACGTCGTCGAGCGCGCGAAGCATCCCGACGCCGACAAGCTCTCGGTCTGCAAGGTCGACGTCGGCGGTCCGGAGCTGCTCGGAATCGTCTGCGGCGCCTCGAACGTCGCCGCCGGACAGCGCGTCGCCGTCGCGCGCGTCGGCACGAAGCTCCCCGGCGATGTGACGATCAAGAAGGCGAAGATCCGCGGCGCCGAGAGTTGCGGGATGATCTGCTCCGAGCGCGAGCTCGGCCTGGGCGACGAGCACTCGGGGATCTGGGTGCTGCCCGCGGACGCACCGATCGGCCAGCCCGTCGCGGAGTCGGTCGGTCTCGACGACTGGACGATCGAGATCGACAACAAGTCGCTGACGCACCGGCCCGATCTCTGGGGACACCGCGGGATGGCCGCCGAGGTCGCCGCGATCTTCCGCCGGCAGATGCTGCCCCTCGACGTCGCGTTGCCCGCGACCGGCAAGGGCCCGGCTTTTCCCGTGCGGATCGAGACGCCTGCGTGCCCGCGCTACATCGCCGTCCCGATCGACGGCGTGAAGACGCGGCGCTCGCCCGATTGGCTGCGCGCGCTCCTGCTCGCCGTCGGCCAGCGCCCGATCGACCTCCTCGTCGATCTCTCGAACTTCGTGATGCTCGATCTCGCGCAGCCGAACCACGTGTTCGACCGCGCGCGCCTGTCCCCCGAGGGGATCGTCGTGCGCATGGCACGCACCGGAGAGAGCCTGACGACGCTCGACGGGGTCGAGCGCCGGCTCGGTGCCGACGACATGCTCATCTGCTCCGGGCCCGTCCCCGTCGCGCTCGCCGGAGTCATGGGAGGGGAGGCCTCGAAGGTCTCGGCCGAGACGAGCTCGCTCCTCCTCGAGGTCGCGTCGTTCCAGCCCGCGGTCGTGCGCCGCACCGCGCAACGGCTCGGACTGCGGACGGATTCCTCCGCGCGCTTCGAGAAGAACCTCGATCCGACGCTGCCCGCGAAGGCCGCGGCGCACTTCCTCGCGCTCCTGCGCGCGCTCGAGCCCACTCTCGCGCTCCCGGCGCCGATCACCGACGCGGGCTCGTGGAAGGATCCGGCGCGCACGATCCGTCTGCGCGGCGCGCGCGCGCGCGACCTCCTCGGGGCCGAGATCCAGGACGGCGAGATCGAGGACATCCTGCGCCGGCTCGGGTTCGAGCTCGTGCGGAACGGGGACGCGTTCGACGTGCGCGTTCCGAGCGCGCGCGCGACGAAGGACCTCACGATCGAGCAGGACCTCGTCGAGGAGATCGGCCGGATCCACCGCTACGGCCGGATCCCCGAACGGGCGCTCGTCGGCGCGCTCGTCCCGCCCCTCCGCGACGCGTCGTGGGAACGGCGCCGGATCGTGCGCGTCCTCCAGGATCGGCTCGCCGGCGGCGCCCGGTTCCACGAGACGATCTCGCACTCGTTCCTGAGCGACGAGCACCTCGCGCGCCTCGGGATCCAGGGCCTCCCGCACGTCCAGGTCGTGAATCCCGCCGCCGAGGGCGTCTCCAGGATCCGCCGGTCGGTGCTCCCGAGCCTGCTCGCGACGCTCGCCGACAACCGCCGGCGCCGCGACGAGGTGCGCCTCTTCGAGATCGGGAAGGGGTACAGCCCCTCGCCCGCGGGCGAGCCAGCCGAAGTGCACGCGTGCGCGCTCGTCTGGGCCGCGGCGCCGGCGGGAGATGGCGCGCGCTTCGACCGCGATCCTCTCGTCCGCCTGAAGGGTGCCGTCGCGGATCTCCTCGTCGGTTGCGGGTGGAGCGCGCCGGCGTGGGAACGGGCGTCGGAGACGCCGCCTTGGGCCCATCCGGCTCGCTGCCTCGTCGCCCGCCTCGAGGGCGCCGCGGAGCCCGTCGCGACGCTCGCGGCGCTCGAGCCGCTCGTCGCGCGCCGGCTCGAGCTCACGGGCGATCTCGCCTGCGACGTCGCCTGCGCGGAGCTCTCGATCGACGCGCTCCTCGCCGCTCCGCGCGCCCAGACCGCGACCCGCCCGATCCCGAAGTTCCCGGCGGTCAAGGTCGACGTCGCGGCGGCCCTGCCGCTCGACGTCGAGGCGGCGCGCCTCGTCGCGGCGATCGAGAAGGCGGGCAAGGGCACCGTGGCGGCGAGCGACCTCTTCGACGTGTACACGGGTCCCAATCTCGGCACGGGCCGGAAGTCGCTCGCGTTCCACGTGACGCTCGAGAGCGACGACCGGACCCTCTCGGAGCACGACGTCGCGCGCTTCCTCGATCGCCTCGCGCGCGAAGTCGCGGAGCTCGGCGGCGAGCTCCGTCGCGCGTAGTCCGCGAGACTCGGAAATCCTTTCGCGATGCGTTCCGCGATCGAGATCGGAGAGGGCGCGTCGGCCTTGCAATCGTTCCGGGGCCGGCGGATACTTCGACGCTCAGGCCCGGCATCTCCTCTGCCAGACAAGATTCAGGAACTCCCGATGACATCCCGTTCGTTCGCGCGCCGCTCCACGAAGGTCCTCTTGACCGGGATCGCGTCCATCGCGTTCGTCGGCTCCCTCGCTCTCGCCAACACCGGAAACCGCGCGAAGTCGAGCGGGGACCACCACCGCCAGCACGGGGCGGCGCCGGAGATCGCTCCGAGCCTCGCGGCCGCCGGGATCGTGCTGCTCGTCGGCGGTACCCTGGTGCTCACGGGTCGCCGGCGTCCGGCGACGAGCTGAACCCGCTCGCGTTGCGTCGAGGAGCCGCTTCCCCGAGCGGGAATCCGGGCCAGTGCTCCGCTTCCGTCCTAGGAAGCTCTCGTGAGGTTCGAATTGCCTGATTCGAGCGTGGAGTCGGCACCGACGCTCGCGCCGCGCGCGCGACAGGGCATCCCGGTCTACGTCCCGGCGATCCTGCTCGCGCTCGAGCTCTGGCTCCTCAAGGCGCGCTTCACGACCGACGGACTCGAGTCGTCGCCCCTGTGGTGGGCGCCTCTCGTCCGCGCGCTCCGGTTCAACACGTCCTGGGTGCTGTGCGCGCTCGGTGCGATGCTCCTGTTCGGTCGCTCCCGCATCGTCGCCGCGTACGGCGCGACGGCGCCGTTGCGCGAGCGACCGCGATCCTGGTTGCCCTCCGCCGCCGGACATCTCTGCGCGCTGGCCCTCTTCTACCTCCTCACGGCGCGCATGCTGGACGGTGCCGTCGAGCAGGGCTTCGTCGCGGAGATCCTGCCGATCCCGTGGGTCCTCTGCGGCGTCGCCTCCGTGTGCCTGCTCGCGGGGATCTCCGTCCCCGCCGCCGCGCAGCGGCAGCTCGTGCGTTCCCTCGCGTGGATCGGCCTCGGCGGGCTCGCCATCGCGTCGGGCGCCGTCGTGGCGGCGAACGCGTTCGGGGAGGACTGGCCCATGTGGGAGCCGCTGTCCCGCGGGACGATGTGGATCTCCTACCGGATGCTCGGGCTCTTCTTCGCCGACCGGATCTACGACCCGGAGGGCCTGATCCTCGGAACGAGCCGATTCTCGGTCTCGGTCAGCCAGTACTGCTCGGGCTACGAGGGCGCGACGCTCTTCGTCGTGTTCTTCGCATTTTTCCTGGGGTTTTGGCGCGATCGCCTGCGCTTCCCGCAGGCCCTCCTGCTGCTGCCGATCGGCGCGTGCCTCGCGTGGCTGATGAACTCGGTCCGCATCACGCTGCTCATCGTCTTCGGCACGACGGTCTCGCCCGAGATGGCGATGCAGGGCTTCCACGTCTACGCCGGGTGGCCGCTCGTGTGCGGCATCGCGCTCGGCTGCGTCGCGGTGGGGACCCGCGTGCGCTTCTTCGCCTCCGGTCCCGCGGCGCCGGCGCGGGCGCGGAGCGACGTCAACCCGGCCGCGCTCTACCTCGGCCCGCTCCTCGCGTTCACCGCGACGGCGATGATCGCCGGCGCGTTCTCGGCGACGCCCGAGAAGCTGTACGCGCTGCGGATCGTTCCGGTGCTCGCGGTGCTGTGGCTCCATCGCAAGGAGCACGCGGAGCTCCGGCCGACCTGGTCGTGGGGCGCCGTGGGCATCGGCGTCGCCGCGTTCGGCGTGTGGTCGGTGCTCGTCCGCCTCCTGCCGATCGGCCTCGGCGTGGCACCCGGAGCCGCGCCGGTCGGAGCGGAGATCCGCGACTTCGCGCCCGTCGCCGCCGCGTTGTGGTGGACGACGCGGATCGCCGGAACCTGCCTCATCACGCCGATCGTGGAGGAGCTCGCTTTTCGCGGCTTCCTGGCCAGACGGATGGTCGCGGCAGAATTCGAATCCGTAAGCCCGGCCGCGATCACGTGGCTCGCCGCGCTGCTCTCCTCGTTCGCGTTCGGTTTGCTGCACGGCAGCTGGCCGGCCGGCACGGCCGTTGGACTTCTTTACACACTCGCGTACCGCCGGCGTCGGCGCCTGTTCGACGCGGTGCTCGCACACGCGGCGACCAACGTCGTCATGGTGGTCGTAACGTTCATGACCGGCGACTGGAGGTTCTGGGGGTAGCGCGGGGAGGAAACTGTTCCTTTCTGACCCGGAAGATACTTCCAGGTCGAGCGCGGCCGGGACAAAGAACGCGTTCCGGACTGCGCGGGTTTGACGGGAATTGCATTTTCCGAGTTGCCGCTCTTTTGCAAAATCCGCTACTATTCCTGGCCCACACGACTCCTCGCGCAGGAGCTCTGCGCGCAACCTGGCCGTCTCCTCGTCTCGCACGACTTCCCGCGGATAATCCACGGCGCCCGAACCGATGGCGCAGGATTTGTCATCGCACTCGCATGCTCCTCATCACCCCCCAAACCACAGGCTCGCACTTCTTCTCACGCATCCGCCGCTCGACCGCGCGCCACACCGTTCTCGGCGCACCCGAGTTCGAGATGCTGCTGGAACGCGAGCGCAGCCTCGCCGACCGCGGCACGCGCGTGTTCAGTCTGCTCGTGCTGCATCGCGTCGAAGGCAATCCGCTCGTCCTCGACCGTCTCTCGAGGCAGCTCGTCCAGCGCCTGCGTGCGACCGATCTCGTAGGCCAGCTCGATCGCGATCGCCTCGCGGTTCTGCTCACGGACACGGACCCCGTCCAGGCTCGGACGGTGGCCGGATGGATCGACCGCGCCGTCGCCGCGCTCAACGTGCGCATCGAGCCGACGCTCTACGTCTACCCGTCGATTTCGGACGCCGACGTGCGCGCGAACGCGACGAACCCCGCGGGCGACCGGTCGGACGATCGGAAGTCGGACGACGACGCTCCGAAGAACCACGGCGGCAACGGGCACACCCACGTCTCCGGCGGCACCCCGCTGAACGGCCATCGCCGCCTCGACGACGACGCCGCGCTCGTCGGCAGTCCGCCCGAGGCGCAGGCTCCCGCAGCGAGCTGGAACGTCCAGGACCTCTGGACCAACCTCGCCGTGCCGACCCCGTGGTGGAAGCGTGCGCTCGACATCCTCGTCGCGTCGCTCGCGCTGCTCGTCCTCCTCCCGTTCTTCGGGATCATCGCACTCGCGATCAAGCTCGACTCCCCGGGTCCGATCATCTTCCGGCAGCGGCGCGCCGGCCGCGGAGGCCAGCCCTTCACTTTCTACAAGTTCCGCTCGATGTTTGTAGACGCCGAGAAGCGCCGGGCCGAGCTCGCCGCCCTGAACGAGCTCGATGGCCCCGCGTTCAAGATCCGGAACGATCCCCGGATGACGCGGACCGGTCGCCTCATGCGGCGCTGGAGCATCGACGAACTCCCGCAGCTCTGGAACGTCCTCAAGGGCGACTTCTCGCTCGTCGGGCCCCGGCCCCCGATGTTGAACGAGGTCCCGAGCTACGAGCGTTGGCAGCGTCGGCGACTGAGCGTGTCGGGCGGCCTGACGTGCATCTGGCAGGTGAGCGGCCGGAACGAGATCGCGTTCGAGGACTGGATGCGCATGGACATGCGCTACATCCAGCGCCGCGGGCCCTGGACCGACTTCCGGCTCCTCGCGCAGACCGTGACCGCGGTCCTCTCCGGACGCGGCGCCTACTGACCGCGCGGGACCCGGTGTAGAGTTCGCAGGGGGCAAAAGTGCCCCTGCGCGTGAAGGTCGTCCTCGTCAATCCTCCGAGCCCACCCGAGTTCCGCGTCAGCCGCGGCTTGATGGGAGGGTTCGGGATGGCCGTCAATCCCGGGCTCCTGTACCCGCCGATCGAGCTCGCGCACGTCGCCGCGGTCCTCGAGAAGCACGGGTTCGAGGTCGTGATCCACGATTCCGACGCGCTCGGCCTCGGTCCGGATGCGGCGCGCGACGCGATCGTCGCCGAGAAACCGGACCTCGTGTGCGTCGACTCGAGCAGCACGTCGCTCGACCAGGATCTCGCGCTGTGCCGCGGCGTGCGCGCGGCATCCGGAGTCCGCGTCGCGATCCTCGGGAGCCAGGTGACGTACACGCCGGGCGACGTCTTCGAGCACGAGAACGTCGACGTCGTCGTGCGCGGCGAGCCGGAATTCACGGTGCTCGAGGTGGCGCAGCGCGTCGCCGCGGGCCGGGATCTGCGCGGCGTCCTCGGGACGAGCTGGCGCGGGACGGGCGCGGGCGGCGAGAGCACGGTCGTCCACGAGCCCGAGCGCGAGAAGATCCCCGATCTCGACCAGCTGCCGATCCCGTCGCGCCATCTCCTGGACAACGACGCGTACCGATTCCCCGGGCTCGACGGGCCGGTGACGACGGTCAAGTCCTCGCGCGGCTGTCCGCTCGACTGCAGCTTCTGCGGCTACACGCTCGCGCAGGGGCTGCGCTTCCGGTTCCGCTCGCCGGCGCACGTGCTCGCCGAACTCGTCGACCTGCACCGGAACCACGGGCTGCGGCACGTCGTGTTCCGCGACCCGATCTTCACCACGCGCAAGGACCGCGTGAAGGAGATCTGCGACGGCATCCTGCGCGAGAAGCTCGATCTCGACTGGCAGTGCGAGACGGCCGTCAAGACGCTCGATCGCGCGCTCGTCGAGGCGATGGGCAAGGCGGGCTGCAGGCACATCTCGCTCGGCGTCGAGTCCGGCAACGTGGAAATGCAGAAGCTGCACTGCGGCTCGAAGCTCCTCGACGGGAAGAAGACCGCGATCGACTTCGCGAAGTGCGAGGAAGTGTTCCAGGCGTGCCGCGACAACGGCGTCGAGACGCGCGCGTTCTGCATGATCGGCTTCCCCGAGGAGACGCCCGCGATGGTCGAGGAGACGTTCGACCTCGTCGAGCGCTGCGATCCGGACCAGGTGCAGTTCTGCGCGGTGACGGCCTACCCGGGAACGCCGCTGTACAAGATGGTGCGCGGGGAGAAGGAGCTCGACTACGCGGAGATGACGGGATTCCGCGCGCTCGAAGGCAACCAGTTCATGAGCGCGGACGCAATCGAGGCGAAGATCCGCGAAGGCTACCGGCGCTTCTACCGGCGGCCGAAGCGCATCGTCCGCGAAATGCGCAGTCCTCTGCGACTCGCCGGCAAGGTCGCGCGCTACTTCACGCTGTTCCGGAAGCGCGCGTAGTCCGTCGCGGATCGGGCAGGCGTCCTTGGCATTCGCCGGAGCGGGCGCCAGAATGTCGCCCCCGAAACCCGGACCACGGAGCCTTTCGATGACCTGTCTCCTCGCCGTCGTCATGACGAGCCTCGCCAGCCCCGACCTCGCGAACGCTCCGATCCCGCTTCCGTTCCTCTCCGAGGTGGCACCCGGCTTCGATCTCGCCCCCGCGGCGGCCGACGGACCTCCGCCGGAGGAACTCGACAAGTGGAAGGGCAGCGTCACGGTCGGAATGACCTACGCCGACGGCAACACGAACCGGAAGACGGGGAGCGCGACCGCCAACGTGTCGAAGCGCCGCGAGAAGGACCGGACCACGTTCGGCTTCTTGTGGAACTACGCCAAGGAGGACGGCGCGACGACGGATCGCCGCACCATCGCGACGGCCAAGTACGACTACTTCCTCTCGAAGAAGGCGTACGCCCTCGCCCAGGCGAGTGCCGAAGGCGACCTCGCGGCGCAGCTCGAGCTGCGGGCGATCGTCGGCGTGGGCGCCGGCTACCAGTTCGTCGAGGACGAAAAATGGAAGCTGTCGGGTGAAGCCGGCCTTTCGTACGTCGACGAGAACTACAAGGACAACACCGCGGACGCCGACTTCATCGCGGCGCGCTTCGCGTACAACGTCGACTACAAGCCGAACGACACCTGGCAGGTCGGCCAGACCGGCGAAATCTACCCGAGCCTCGAGGACACGGACGACGTCTCCGCGCGAGTCGACACGCACGGCAAGCTCATGCTGACGAAGAGCATGCTCGCGCAGCTCCAGTGGCTCTTCTCCTGGGACAACACTCCCGCGACGGGTGCGGAGCGGGCCGACAACCTGGTGCTCCTGACGGTGGGGTGGAGCTTCTAGCCCGCGCGCTCGCCGAGCTGGAGAAGCTCTACGGGCCCCCGAAGCGGGCGATCCCGAAGACTCCGCTCGAATGGATCCTCTGGGAGAACGTCGCCTACCTCGTCGACGACCGGAAGCGCGAGCTCGCCTTCCGCGCGCTCGCGCAGCACGCGGGGACGACCGCGGGAGCGATCGCCGCGGCGTCCGAGAAGGCGCTCCGCGCCGCGACGGACCTCGGCGGGATGCATCCGGAGGAGCGCGTCGAGCGCCTGCGAGGGATCGCGCGGCTCGCGCTCGCGGAAGGAAGCCGGGATCTCGCGGAGATCCTGCGGCTTCCGCGCACGGCCGCGAAACGGATCCTCAAGAAGTTCCCGAGCATCGGGGACCCGGGCGCGGAGAAGATCCTGCTCTTCTGCGGCGCCGAGGCGGTGCTCGCCCTCGAGTCGAACGGGCTGCGCGTCGCCGTGCGGCTCGGGTTCGGCGAGGAGAAGAAGAGCTACGCCGCGACCTACCGCTCCGCGCTCGAAGCCCTCGCGCCGGCGACGAAGGGGAAGGCGCGCGCATGGCTCGTGCGCGCCCACCAACTGCTCCGGACGCACGGACAGGCCCTGTGCAAGCGGTCCGCTCCCGATTGCGATGCGTGCCCGCTCTCGGATCGCTGTCGCTTCGCCGCGCGCGCGGGTTGAGCTACCCTGTCCGCGCCGGAGACCCGTGATGAGCGAGATCGAGAACGTCCTCCACGAGAACCGCCACTTCCCGCCGCCGCGCGACTTCGCGCAGCAGAGCCGTCTGGCGAAGGAAGCCGACTTCCAGCGGATGTACCGCGACTCGATCGACGACCCCGAGCGCTTCTGGGGTCGCATCGCGGGCGAGCTGCCGTGGATGCACCCGTTCGGGAAGGTCCTCGACTGGAGCGGGGCGCCGGTCGCGAAGTGGTTCGTCGGCGGCAAGCTGAACGCGAGCGCCGTCTGTCTCGACCAGCACCTCGTCCGCCGCGGCGGGAAGCGCGCGATCGTCTGGGAGGGCGAACCCGGCGAGACGCGTTCGCTCACCTACGCGGAGCTGCACCTCGAGGTCAGCCGCCTCGCGAACGGGCTCAAGAACCGCGGCGTCCGGAAGGGCGACCGCGTCGCGATCTACATGCCGATGATCCCGGAAGTGGCGATCGCGATGCTCGCGTGCGCGCGGATCGGCGCGGCGCACTCGGTCGTGTTCGGCGGCTTCAGCTCGCAGGCCCTGAAGGAGCGCATCCAGGACGGCGGATGCACCGCCGTGATCACCGCTGACGGATCGTTCCGGCGCGGCGCCGTGCTGCCGCTGAAGCCCTCCGTCGACGAGGCGCTCCTCGGCGTCTCCGGCGTCCACACGGTGCTCGTCGTCAAGCGCGCGAAGAACGCGATCCACTGGTCCGAGGGCCGCGACGTCTGGTACCACGACCTCGTCGCGCTGGCTTCGACCGAGTGTCCGCCCGAGCCGATGGACAGCGAGGACCTGCTCTTCCTCCTGTACACGTCCGGATCGACCGGCAAGCCGAAGGGGATCGTGCACACGACCGGCGGGTATCTCGTCGGCGCCTACCTGTCGACGCGCTACGTGTTCGACCTGCGCGAGGAGGACGTCTACTGGTGCACGGCCGACGTCGGCTGGGTCACCGGACACACCTACATCGTGTACGGCCCGCTCGCGAACGGCGCCACGGTCGTGATGTACGAAGGCGCTCCGAACACGCCGCACTTCGGCCGCCTGTGGGAGATGGTCGACCGCCACTCGGTCACGGTGTTCTACACGGCCCCGACGGCGATCCGCACGTTCATGCGCTGGGGCGACGAGTGGCCCGAGAAGTACAAGCTCGACACGCTGCGGCTGCTCGGGACCGTCGGCGAGCCGATCAACCCCGAAGCGTGGATGTGGTACCGCCGCACGATCGGTCGCGAGCGCTGCCCGGTCGTCGACACATGGTGGCAGACCGAGACCGGATCGATCGCGATCACGCCGCTGCCCGGTCTCACGCCGACGCAGCCGGGCTCCGCGACGCGGCCGTTCTTCGGGATCGACGCCGCCATCGTCGACGAGCAGGGGAAGGAGCTCGGGCCGAACCAGGGCGGATACCTCGTCATCCGGAAGCCGTGGCCGTCGATGCTGCGCGGCATCTGGGGAGACCCCGCGCGGTACCGCGAGAACTACTGGTCGAAGTTCCCGGGCGTCTACTTCACCGGCGACGGGGCGCGCAAGGACGAGAAGGGCTACTTCTGGATCCTCGGACGCGTCGACGACGTGATCAACGTGAGCGGGCACCGTCTCTCGACGATGGAGATCGAGAGCGCGCTCGTGAGCCACGACAAGGTCTGCGAAGCCGCGGTCGTCGGCCGCCCCGACGAGCTCACGGGGCAGGCGATCTGCGCCTTCGTCACCGTCGGGAGCGCGCACAAGGCCAGCGATCTCCTGCGCCAGGAGCTCATGGAGCACGTTGCGCACGAGATCGGCAAGCTCGCGCGTCCGGCGCAGATCCGCTTCACGGAGGCGCTGCCCAAGACGCGCAGCGGCAAGATCATGCGCCGTCTGCTCCGGGACGTCGCCGCGGGGGTCGAGAGCGTCCAGGACACCTCGACCCTCGAGGACTACGCAGTCCTTGCGAAGCTCAGGAATTACGACGATTAGCCGCGCCCGGTATCCTCGCGCCCAAGGAGAACGAACATGCCGCAGAAAGAGCACGATCCCCTCACGCTGATGCTGACCGTTCGCGACGCGAAGAAGAGCGTCGCCTTCTACCGCGAGACCCTCGGCTTCGAGCTCGAGGCCGCGTGGCCCGACGAGAAGAACCCGATGTGGGCGAACATGATGATGGGGCGCCAGGGGATCATGATCGGCGCGCTGATGTCCGACGCGGACGCCGCCAAGATGTGCGCCGGCGACGAGGGCGCCGCCAAGTACATGCGCGCGCTGGCGGAGGAATACCGCAAGAACCAGCCGGGCGTCGGTGTCCTGATCTACGTCCAGGTCCCCGACGTCGACGCGTACCACGCGCAGCTGACGACGAAGGGCCTCAAGGAGCTCCCGAAGCCGAAGACGCAATTCTACGGCATCCGCGAGTTCGCGCTCCAAGATCCCGACGGCTTCCGCTTCCTCTTCTACACGCCGGTGAAGATGGGGAGCTGCCAGTCGTGCGGCATGCCGATGAAGGACGCGAAGGCGGGCGAGCTGTACTGCGGCTACTGCACCGACGCGAACGGCAAGCTGAAGCCCTTCGAGCAGATCCTCGAGGGCACGACGACGGGTTACTTCATGGGCATGCAGAAGATGCCGCGCGCGGAAGCGGAGAAAGCCGCCCGCGAGCACCTGAGAAAGATGCCCGCCTGGCACGGGCGCGCGTAGCCTGGACGTCTTCGCGCTGCTCGCCGGCACGCAGGAGCGATCCGCGCGTCGGCTCGCCGTCGTCGACGGCGCGCGCCGCCTCGACTACGGCGAGGTCCACCGCCGCGTCGGGGCGCTCGCGCGCGGCCTCGGCGCTCGCGGCGTGCGCGCCGGCGACCGCGTCGCGATCCTCGCGCCGAATGGCGTCGAGTTCCTCGAGGCGACGTTCGCCACGGCGGGCATCGGCGCGATCCTCGTCCCGCTCAACGTGCGCCTTGCCCCGCGCGAGATCGCGGAGATCCTGAAGCGATCCGGAGCGCGCGCGCTGATCTGCGATCCCGCGCTCGCGCCGGATGCCGCGGACGCGCTCCGCATCGGTCCCGAGTACGAAGCGCTGCTCGAGCGGCACGCGGGGAGCCTCGCCCCGGTCGCCGTGGCGGGCGACGCCGTCGCGCAGATCTACTTCACGAGCGGCACGACGGGACGGCCGAAGGGCGTCCTCCTGACCCACCGCAACGTCTGCGCGCACGCGCGTGCGGCGATCCTCGAGCTCGGGCTGGGGGAAGAGGACGTGTGGGGGCACTTCGCGCCGATGTTCCACCTCGCGGACGCCTGGGCGACGCTCGCGATCACGGCCGTCGGCGGGACGCACGCGATGCTCCCGCGCTTCGACGCGGAAGCGGCGCTCGCGGCGATCGAGCGCGAGCGCGTGACGATCACGAACCTCGTCCCGACGATGTTGAACCTGATGGTGCGTCACCCGCGCGCACGCGGCACGGACGCGTCGAGCCTGCGGCTCCTGCTGACCGGCGGCGCGCCGATCGCTCCCGCGCTCGTGCAGGACGCGCTTGCGACATTCCGCTGCGCGTACGCGCCGACGTACGGCATGACCGAGACGAGCCCGTTCCTCACGATCTCCGGGCGCGCGTTCCGCGCGGTCGAGCTGCGCGTCGTCGGCGACGACGGCGCCGACGTCCCGCGCGACGGACACAGCGTCGGCGAGATCCGCGCGCGCGGCGAGACGGTGACGCCGGGCTACTTCGAGGATCCCGCCGCGACGCGCGAGGCCTTCGAGGACGGCTGGCTGAAGACCGGCGACCTCGCCGTCGTCGATCCCGAGGGCAGCATCGCGATCGTCGACAGGCGGAAGGACGTGATCAAGACCGGCGGCGAGGCGGTGTACTCGGCCGAGGTGGAGAACGCGCTGTACGCGCATCCGGCCGTGCTCGAAGCGGCCGTCTTCGGCGTGCCCGACCCGCTCTGGGGCGAGAGCGTGCGCGCCGCGGTCGTCCTCCGTCCGGGTGCACACGCGACCGAGGCAGAGCTCGCCGAGGCCTGTCGCGCGCTCGTCGCCGGCTACAAGGTGCCGCGCGCGATCGCGTTCCTCACCGAGCTCCCGCGCGTCGGCAGCGGCAAGATCGCGAAGCGGATCCTGCGCGAGATCTACGGGCGCGACGCCTGAGCGAACGGGAGCCGCGCCGTCTGCGCGTACGTCCGGTACGCCTCGTCCGCGGCCGCGGAACGCAGCGCGCGGAGGATGGCTGCGGTCTCGGGGAGACCCGACCGGAACGCCCACACGTGCTCGTACCCGCTCGCGTAGCGCACGGCGTAGACGTCGTAGCCGCGGCTCTCGACGAGGAAGCGCGCGAGCTTGAGCGACGCGACGCGCCCGGGGACGACGCCGGCGGTCCAGCGGGGGAGATCCTGGTCGAACACCTCGCGGTAGCGCGGCTCGGGAACGTCGCGGAGGAGATCGACGTCGAGCGGTGCGACCGGCGCCTCGCGCGCGCTGCCGAGCGTGCGTCCGAATCCGAACACGGCCGGCGAGGCGTAGAACATCACGACGTCCGGATCGATCGATCGCAGGTACGCGAGATCCGGCGGCGTGCGCGCGGTGCGCGGGTTGTTCAAGCCGACGATGTCCTCGACGCGCACGCGCGTCCAGTACGCGAGTCGCCCCGCCTCGGTCAACGCGATCGTGCGCCCGGGCGGGAGGAGCTCACCGAGGTCGGGAGCGAACGAGTCGACGTAGGTGTGCTGGCGCCACGTCCACGGGTAGAGATCGAGCGTGCGGCCGAGGCCGGGCGCGAGACACGCGAGGGTCGCCGCCGACACCGCGACGCGCGACGCCGCCGACGGGGCGGCGGCACACGCGCGCGCCGCGAGGACGAGCAGCACGTAGAAGAGCGCCGCGTGTGTCGGCGCGTGGAAGCGGAACGCGAAGTTCTGGCTCTGGTGCGCGAAGCACAGCGCGAGCGCGTGCAGCGCGAACGGCATGAGACCGAGAGCGAGCGCGCGCGGCGCCGCAAGGCCGAGCAGCCGGCCGGTGCCCGCGAGCGCGACGATGCCGAGCGCGAGCGGTGCGGCCCCTAGGCCGTCTCGCATCCAGCCCAGCGTCGGTGCCAGACCGGGGAGCTCTCCCGCCGCGTGGCCCTTCACGTACAGCGGCAGCGGAAGGACGAGCCCGAAGTAGCGCCAGCGCGCGAAGAGGTACGCAGCGCCGAGCACGACGACGAGACCGGTCGCGCGGAGGAAGCCCGGCAGCGTGCCCTCGCGGTGCGCGCGCGCGAGCCCGAGTGCCGTGAACCCCGCGGCGAGGAACGCGCCGTCCGGACGGAAGAGCGCGAGCGCGAGTCCGAGCCACGGAAGAACGTGGAGCCGATCGGCCGGCGCGTCGGTCCACCAGGCGTAGAGGAGCAGCGCGAGCGCGCTGTACGCCGTCGCGCTGAACCCGACGTAGCTCGCGAGCGCGCCCGCTCCGAACGCGAACACGAGCGTCGCAAGAGCGAGCGCGAAGGCCGCGGGACCGCGGACTCCGGCGCGCAGGACGGCGCGGACGCAGAGCGTGCTCGCGAGCCAGGCGCCGGCGGCATTCAGGAGGACCGCCGCGACCGCGACGTCGCACTTCAGCTTGACGAGCGTGGCGATCGCGATCATCCACAGGAAGTCGGTCGCGCCTTCCGCGTGCGGTCCGCCGGGCCAGTAGACGATCCCGTGGCCGGCGACGAGGTTCTTGACGTAGTCGAAGAGGATGTACGCGTCCTCGGAGGGATGCGCGCGGTACAGGACCTGGAGGCCGAGCGCGGCGTGCGCGAGCGCGCACGCCCACGGCACGAGTCGCGCGAGCCGGCTCCAGGCGTCCGTCGGGCGCACGTCCCTAGTGCCTCGCCTTGGCTCCGAGCAGGTCGCGCCACTCGGCGGGCAGCGCACTCAGCGGATGGACGTATGCGACCTGGCCGCTCCCGACCTCGACGAGCGACGTCGGCACGCCGACGATGCGCCCGCGCTCGTCGAGCGCGGCGCCGCCGGAGTTCCCGGTCGTGATCTCGGCGTCGGTCTTGAGCACCGGACCGAAGTCCGCCGATTCGTAGCCTGAAACGACGCCGCGCGTGCACGTGATCGTGACGCGCGATCCCTGGCCGCCCGTCGACGGATAGCCGACGAGCCAGATCGGATCGCCGATCGCGAGCGCATCGGGGTCGCCGATCAAGACGGTCGGGAACCGGTATCCGTCGGGCAGGGGCTGTCCGTAGAAGCCGGTCCGGACGTGCACCAGCGCGAAGTCGCGGTCCTCGTCGACGCGTTCGACGGTCCCGCGGAAGAGCTCGACCGGAGGCTCGCGCGGGTCGAGCGACGCGGAGACGACGACGTCCGCGAAGGTCCCTCCGCCGACGCGCTCGACGACGTGCGCGTTCGTCAGGATCCACCCGTCGGCGGTCAGGATCGTCCCGCTCCCGACCGCGTCGTCGGTGGCGATCTCGACGACCGCCGAGAGCGCGTTCGCGACGGGAGCCGCGCCCCGCGGCGCGTCCCTCGACGACTCCCCGAGCACGGGGATCGCCAGCAGCTCGCTCGGCGGATCCGCGGCGAGCGACGCGAAGATCCGGAACGCCGCCGGCCGCTCCTCTTCCACGACGTCGACGACGTCGACGAACCACGTGCCCGCCTCGACGGGCGCCGACGCGTCGCCGAGGAGCAGGCTCTCGCAGCCGTAGGGGTGCTGCGCGAAGCGGACGTCGTCCGTGAGCGCGAGTACCGCGCCGCCGTGGCGCGCGTACAGGTCGAGATCGCTCGTCACGTCGGCCAGATCGATGCGGAGAAAGCGGGAGCCGGGCGGCACCTCGACGCGGAAGGTCCGGAATCCGCCGCTCTCCTCGTCGATCGAGCCCTCGACGGACGAGCCCGGCGCGAGATCGCCGTCGACGCGCGTTTCGAAGACCTGTGCCTCGATCGAGAAGGCGACGTTCTCGAGCCGATCCTCGGTCGTGCGCGGGGGGAGATTGCTTCCCCAGCCGACGCGGAAGGACCAGCGTCCGGCCGCGATCGGCGGGTCGGTGAATCGGCCGATCGCGAGCGTCGCCTCCCCGGAATCCGTCGGCACCGAGAAGGCGGAGTCGCCGCAGCTCGCGCGCAGGTCGAGCTCCGCGCGGTGGGAGACGAGCTTCACGCGCAGCGCGACCGCGCGCTCGTCGACGTCGAGCTCGAACTCGCGCTCGTGGGTGCGCGCGAGATCCAGCGTCCCGGATCGCGGGACACCGGACTGGAGTTTCTCGGGCGACGCACCGGACGCGAGCCAACGGAATCCGCCGGTCCACGCCCTCGATGCGGCGATCCCGGCGACGAACGCGCAGCCGAACAACCCGAGCGCGAGGGCGAGCAGGCAGCCGGTGCGTTTCGTCATGCGCGGCCCGAGGCCGAAGCCACCGGCGCGGCGGAGCGCTCCTCGCGCCACCATCCGCCCGCGGCGACGGCCCGGATGCCCTCGGCGTAGGGCCGCGGCTTCCAGCCGAGCTCGAACGTCGCGTTGCTGATGTCGTGCTCGTGGTGGAGATTGAAGTACGCGGACGCGCGGCGGTCCTCGGTGTTGTCGACGAAGAGACCCTTCAGGAAGATGAACCGGTCGGCCCACTTCTTCGGGATGTTCCGGCGCCGGATGCCGCCGCCCGCCGCGGCGATCGTGAGATCGACGAACTCGTTGTAGGGGATCCCGTTCGGCCCGGCGAGCTCGTAGCAGCAGTCGACGCCGCGCTCGAACGCGAAGAAACGCAGCACGGCGTCGACGACGTCGTCGACGTGGACCGGATTGATCTTCGAGAGACCGTCGTGGGGGACCCAGAGCGTGCCACCCTTCGCGCCGCAGCGGCGCAGCCAGCGCGCCGTGTGGCGATGGTCGCCGACGCCGTAGACGAGCGTCGGGCGGAACGACGCCCACGGGATCCCGGAGCCTCGGATCAGCTTCTCCTGCACGCGCTTGCTGTCGCGGTAGTAGCTGTAGACGGGCGCCCCGATCACCGCGGACGAGATCACCCAGATCTGGAAGCCCGGGTTTGCGCGCGCCTTCCCTTCGGCGAGGAGGGCTTCGGTCCCGCCGATGTTCACGGCGCGCATCTCCGCTTCGGTGAAGTGGTCGTGGGCGCTCGCGACGTGGACGAGGAGGTCGACGCCGTCGAGGAAGCCGGACAAGGAGTCCGTCTTCGTCAGGTCCCCGACGTGGATCTCCGGGTTCCGGAGACCCGACGCCGCGACGGCGTTCTCGCGCCCCGCGCGCACCAGGAGTCGCAGGTCGTGGCCGGCTCCGGCGAGGCCGCGGCCGAGGTAGCCGCCGATGAATCCCGTGCCCCCCGTGAGTGCGATCTTCATGGTCGGCGAAGAGCATAGCGGAAGGCGGTGGTCGTGCCGGAGTCCGACATTCCGCTCGATCGGCCCAACTCGCGCGGGGGAACCTGCCGATACGAAGGGTCCCCTTCGACGGCGCTCGTCCCCGCGACGCGGTCCGCATGGACTCGAGGTCCAGAGGACCGGGGGAGCGAGGCCGCCGCTATCATGGTCAGCCAAGTTTCGAGAACCTCTCCTCCCCTGCGAAGCCACCTTCCGCCCCCGGCCCTGGCAGGCTCGTGCCGAGCGTCGCGGCGATCCAGCTCGCCATCCCTCCACCGGGGATGGTTCCCGCCCGACCCCCTGCAGCATCCATGACCGTCCTCGGCACTTTCGTCCGGCGCAACTTCGAGCCGGTCGTGCTGTCGGTGCAGGTCCTGGTCGACCTCGCCGTGCTGCTGTTCTCGTGCTGGCTCGCCTACCACATCGGCCAGCGCATGTTCGGGCTCGACGTCGCCCCGGAGCTGCACCCGGCGCAGGCGGCGATCTACCGCGGGCTCTCCTCGCTCGTCGCCGCGGTCTGCCTCGTGACGTTCCACGCGCAGGGGCTGTACAGCCCGTCGAAGAGCCTGCTGAACATGGAGGAGTTCAAGGGGATCGTGAAGAGCGTCCTCATCTCGTTCCTCGTGCTCATCGCGCTCCTGAACTACCTCCACACGACGCGGCAGGACGCGAGCGGGCCGATCTACGGGCTCCTCGTGCCCTTGCACAAGTTCGTGAACCTCCAGGTGAACCCGATCACCTTCTCGAGGCTCACGCTGCTCGCGACGTTCGCCCTGATCCTCGTCTTCATGACCGCGAGCCGGTTCGCCTCGTTCAAGGTGATCCAGCGCCTGCACCAGCGCGGGCTCGGGAACCGCAACGTGCTGATCTATGGCGCGGGCGGGACCGGCCGGCAGCTGCAGCGCAAGTTCATGCTCGTGCCGACGCTCGGGCTCAATCTCGTCGGGTTCCTCGACGACGACGCGCGCAAGGTGGGCTCGATGGTCGAGCGCTCGGCCGTCCTGGGCACGTTCGCGGACCTCGAGCGCCTCGTCGGCGACCACAAGATCAGCGAGGTGTTCGTGGCGATGCCGGAGGCGAGCGAGGAGCGGGTGATGCGCGCGATCGCCGAGCTGCAGCGCCTCGGCGTCACGTGGCGCGTCGTGCCGCGATTCCACCACTTGATGGCCTCGAAGGTGCGGATCGAGACGCTCGACTCCGTGCCGCTCGTGACGCCCGCGGACCGGTCGCCGAACCTGTTCGGCATGTTCGCGAAGCGCACGCTGGACGTCCTGCTCTCCCTCTCCGTGCTCGTCCTCGCGGCGCCCGTGTTCGTCATCACGGCGATCCTGATCAAGCGTGCGTCGCCCGGCCCGATCTTCTTCGCGCAGCAGCGCATCGGGAAGGACGGCCGGCCGTTCCGCATGCTCAAGTTCCGCACGATGCACACGCACGTGTCGAGCGACGCGGAGTCGCCGCGCAAGTCCGATGACCCGCGGATCACTCCGATCGGGCGCTGGCTGCGCCGGTTCAGCCTCGACGAGCTCCCGCAGTTCCTGAACGTGCTCAAGGGCGAGATGAGCGTCGTCGGTCCCCGGCCCGAGATGGCGTTCATCGTCGCGCAGTACGGGCCGCTCGACCGCGAGCGCCTGCGCGCGAAACCCGGGATCACGGGGCTGTGGCAGATCTCCTACGCCCGCCAGTCGGCGATCCACGAGAACCTCGACTACGACCTCTACTACATCGAGCACCAGTCGCTGCTGCTCGACATCGTCATCATCGCGCTCACGATGTTCGCGGTCGTCAAGGGCACCGGGGCGTACTGACGGACGAGATGCGCGTCCTCCACGTCATGGAGTCGACGATCGGCGGCACGCGCCGTCACCTCGTCGACCTCGCGGCGGGGCAGCGCGCGCGCGGTCTCGACGTGCACCTCGCGGTCTCGAACCTGCGCCAGGCGTCCTTCGACGCGGACCTCGCGCGCCTCGCGGCCGCGGGATGCGGGATCCTCGTGCTCCCGATGCTCCGCGAGATCGCCCCCGGGCGGGACGCCGTGCACGTCGCGGCGCTCTCGCGCCACCTCGAGCGCCTGCGGCCGGAGATCGTCCACACGCACAGCAGCAAGGGCGGGGCGCTCGGGCGTCTCGCCTCGATCGCGACGGGCGTCGGCGCGCGCATCCACACGCCGCACACCTTCGCGTTCCTGTTCGACGCGATGTTCCCGGCCTGGAAGCGCGAGCTCTTCCGGAAGGTCGAGGCCGCGCTCGCGGGCCGCACGCTCGCGACTGTCGCCGTGTCGGACAGCGAAGCGGCGACGATCGCGCGGTCCGGCGTCGTCGCGAAGGACACGATCCACGTGATCCCGAACGGCCCGGATCCCGCGCGCTGGACGTCGGCGAAGGCACTCCCGCGCGCGGAGCTCGGACTCCCGGCAGGCGCGCCCGTCGCGGCCGTCCTCGGGCTCTACAACCTCGCGAAGGGTCAGGATCTCGCGGTCGAGATGCTCGCCCTGCCGGGCCTCGCGGACCTGCACCTCCTCCTCGCCGGCGAAGGCGAGATGCGCGACGCGCTCGTCGCGCAGGCACAGCGACTCGGTGTCGAGAGCCGCGTGCACGTTCTCGGGTTCCGCGACGACGCACCCGCGCTCGTCGCCACGGCGGACTTCACCCTCGTGCCGTCGCGCTGGGAGGCGATGCCGTACATCGTGCTCGAGAGCATGGCCGCGGCGCGACCGGTCGTCGCGACGCCGGTCGACGGCGCGTCCGAGGTGATCGCGAGCGGCAGCACGGGCTTCCTCGCGCGCGCGATCTCCGCGGAAGCGCTGGCCGAGTCCGTCCGCGCGCTGCTCGCCCTTCCGCCGGCCGAACGGCGCGCGATGGGCGAGCGCGGTCGCGCGCGGATGCTCGGACGGTGGACGGCGGACCGCATGGTCGACGGCGTCGTCGCGCTGTACGGGGAGTTCGCGTGAAGATCCTGCACGTGATCACGACGCTCGACGTCGGCGGCGCCGAAGTGCATCTCCTGTCGCAGGTGCGCGGCCAGTCGCGCCGCGGGCACACGATCCGCGTTCTGTACCTCAAGGGCGAGGGCTCGCTCGCGGACGAGCTGCGGGGCGCCGGGGCCGGCTTCGTCGCGCGCGCGGGCCCGCTCGCGCTCCTGCGCTCGATCCGCTGGGCCGACCTCGTCCACAGCCACCTCCTCAAGGCGGACATGACGACGGCGCTCCTCGCGACGCTCGCGGGAAAACGGGCTAGCCTCGTCGCGAGCAAGCACAACGACGAGCAGGTCCTCAAGCGTCCGCTCGTCTCGCGCGTGCACGGCTGGCTCGGCAACCTGCCCGTCCGCACCATCGTGCTCTCGGACCACGTCGGGCGCTTCGTCCAGGAGCACGGGCGGCTCCGCGCCGCGCGGATCCGGCGGATCTACTACGGCATCGATCCGACGCCGTTCGCCGCCGCGGCCGCCGCCGCGCGCGCCGACCCGACCGCGCGGAACGCCCTGCGCGCGACGTTCGGCTTCGCGCCGACGGACGTCGTCTTCATCTGCGTCGCGCGCTTCGCGCCGCAGAAGGCGCACGGCGACCTCCTGCGCGCGCTCGCCGAGGTCGCCGACCCGCGCGTGCGGCTGCTCCTCGTCGGCGACGACCCGTTCGGGAACGGCCGGCGCGAAGCCGAGGCGCTCGCGCGCGAGCTCGGGCTTGGGCCGCGCGCGGTGTTCGCCGGCATCCGACGCGACGTCCCGGAGCTCGTCGCGATGTCCGACGGTTTCGTCATGTCGTCCTTGTGGGAGGGGCTCGGCCTCGTCTTCCTCGAGGCGATGGCGGCGGAGCTGCCCGTCCTCGCGACGCGCGTCTCCGCCGTCCCCGAGGTCGTCATCGACGGCGAAACCGGCATCCTGGTGCCTCCCCACGATCCGCCGGCGCTGGCGCGCGCCCTCGCGCGTCTCGCCGCTGATCCCGCGCTCCGCGAGCGCCTCGGCCGGGCGGGCGCTGCGCGCGTCCAGGAGCGTTTCGCGCTCGAGCGCATGGTCGAGGAGACGCTCGCCGTCTACGGCGAGGTCAAGTCGCCTTCGGACCTCGTCCGATAGGCAGTCGGAGGGCACGGCGCACCCGCGACGGACCCTCGCCCGCCCCGCCCGCCGACGCCATGGCATCCGAGGAGATCGTGAACGAGACGGCGTCGTCGGCGCCGCCCGGCCCGGCCAAGGCCGAGACGCCCTGGCGCGGCCCCGACCGCCGCAAGCGCAAGACGCCGCGGCTCTCGCGCTGGTCGTTCCGCGCGGGCAGGCGCCGTGATCCGCGGCGCGGAGAGGAGCGCGAGGGAAGCTTCGTCGACATCTACGGCTCGCGTCTGCTCATCGCGCTGATGTGGATCGCACTCGCGAACATCGCCGACTGCTTCTTCACGCTCGTCCATCTCCAGAGCGGCGGCGCGGAGGTGAATCCGGTCGCGGACCTCCTGCTGCGCGCGGGGCTCACGAAGTTCGTGCTGCTGAAGTCCGGACTCGTGACGTTCGCGCTGCTCGTGCTGTGCCTGCACAAGAACCTGCGCGTCGCGCGCATCGGACTGTGGGCGGCCGCAGGCGCGTACGCGGTCCTGATCGTGTACCACCTCGTCCTCTTCTGCGTTTGACCCCGCCGGCCGCCTTCCTGGAGGCTTCGAGCGCGCGGTCGTAGACTGCACGGTGATCATGCGGGGGAGGAAAGCTCGTTGCGCATCGCTCGCGTCCTGACGCGCCTGAACCTCGGCGGTCCGGCGCGGCAGGCGCTCGCGAGCGACCCCGTGCTCGCCGCGCGCGGACACGAGCTGCGGGTGTTCGCGGGGCGGCCGGAGCCAGGCGAGGGGGACCTCACCGAGGCGTTCGGCCGGCGCGGGATCGAGGTCGAGCGCGTCCCGGGCCTCGCGCGCGGAATCTCGCCGGCCGGGGACCTGCGCGCGCTCCTCGCGCTGCGCCGCGGTCTCGCGCGGTTCGCGCCCGACGTCGTCCACACGCACGCGTCGAAGGCTGGGGCGATCGGCCGCCGCGCCGCGCGCGCGCTGCCGCGGGCCGCGCGCGTGCACACGTTCCACGGGCACGTCCTCGAAGGGTATTTCCCGAAGTCGTTGTCGCGCGGGCTCGTCGCCGTCGAGCGCCGGCTCGCGCGGAGGACCGACCGGATCCTGGCCGTCTCGCACGCGACGGCCGACGACCTCGTGCGCCTCGGGATCGTCGAGGACGAGCGCCGTCTCGTCGTCGTCCCGCCGGGGATCGACCTCGGGCCCCTGCTCGGGCTCCAGCCGCGCGAGCGGGGGGCGCCCGGCGGCGCGCTGCGCGCCGAGATCGGCGCGGGCCCGGACGACTTCGTCGTCGGCGTCGTCGGTCGACTCGCGGCCGTGAAGCAGCCCGAGCTCGCGCTCGATGTCTTCGCGATGCTCGCCGGGCGCTACACGAAGCTCCACCTCGCCTTCGTCGGCGACGGAACGCTGCGCGGTCTCGTCGAACGGAGGATTGGAGCTCTCGCGCCCGACCTCTCCCGCCGCGCGCACCTTCTCGGCGCGCGCGAAGACATGCCCGCGGTCCTCGCGGATCTCGACGCCGTCCTGCTCTCGTCGCGTTCGGAGGGACTGCCGATCGCGCTCGTCGAGGCCGCGGCCTCGGCGCGCCCGGTCGTCGCGAGCGACGTCGGCGGCGTCGGCGAGATCGTGGCGCACGAGCGCACCGGCTTCCTCGGCCGTGGCGTCGACGAGCTCGCGTTCGGCCTCGCGCAGCTGCTCGACGACCCGCACCTCGGCCCCGCGATGGGGCTGCGCGCGCGGATGCGCGTCGCGACGCGCCACTCCGCCGAGGCTCTCGCCGGCCGGCTCGAGGACGTGTACCGCATCGTCGCGGAGGAGCGGAAATGCGCCTCCTGATGATCTCCGGCGACCGCCAGGTCGTCCTCGGCGAGAAAGGCCCGTTCTACGCGATGCAGCGGGAGTTCTCGCGGCACTTCGAGCGCATCGACGTGCTCTGTCCGCGCCCGCCGCGCGCGCCGACGGTCCTCTCGATCCACGAGCGCGTGCACTTCCATCCGGCCGAGGTGTCGCCGCGCCGGTCGGCGGGGTGGATCGCGAAGGCGGGGGAGGCGCTCGTGCGGGAGCACGGCCACGCGCTCGTCGTCAGCCACGACTACGGCTGGTTCCGGAACGGCGTCGGCGCGGCGAGGATCTCCAAACGCACGGAGGTGCCGTACGTGTCGGAGATCCACCACGTCCCCGGTCATCCGTTCGCGTCGAGCTGGCGCGAGCGTTTCGACCGCTCGCTCGCCCGCCGCTACGTCCGCTGGGCGCGCGACCGCGCGGCGGCGTTCCGCGTCGTGAACGCGAACGAGATGGCGCCGCTCCTGTCGAAGTGGGGCGTGCCGCGCGAGAAGATCCTCGTGCTGCCGTCCCTGTACCTCGACCTCGCGGTGTTCCGTCCCGCTCCCGCGGACGGGTTCGACCAGGACCTCGTGTTCGTCGGGCGGATGGTGGAGAACAAAGGCCTCGACCGGATCGTCGACGCGCTGGCGGAGCTCGCCGAGCGCGGGAAGCGCTTCTCGGTCCTGTTCGTGGGGCGCGGCCCGATGCGGGACGCGACGCGGGAGCGCGCGGCGAAGCGCGGGATCGGCGATGCCACGCGCTTCGTCGACTGGGTCGAATCCCCGGAGGATCTCGCGCGCATCTACCGGCGCTCGCGGCTCGTCGTCTGCGCGTCGAGCTGCGAAGGAGGCCCGCGCTTCGCCGTCGAGGCGATGGCCTGCGGCACGCCGGCGGTCAGCACGAAGGTCGGGATCCTCGGCGATCTGCTCGCGGACGGCGCCGCGGGCGCCCTCGCGGGATTCGACTCCGCCAGTCTCGCTCTCGCGATCGAGCGGACGCTCGCCGACGAGGACCGCCGGCGCGCGCTGGGCGCGCACGCGGCGGAGCTCGCCGCGCGCTTCGAGCAGTCGCGGACGATCCAGGTCTACGCCGACGGGTTGAAGGGGCTCGCCGTCGCTTGAAGCTCCTCTTCCTCACCCAGGTCGTCGATGCGCAGGACGCCGTCCTCGGCTTCGTGCCGCGCTGGATCGAGGGGCTCGCGCGCGAATGCGAGCGCGTCCGCGCCGTCGCTCTCGACGCCGGCGACGTGTCGACGCTGCCCGCGAACGTCGACGTGCGCGTCGTCGGCCGCAAGGGAGCGATCTCGCGCTGGCTCCGCTACCGCGCGATCCTCTCCGAGGCGCTCGAGAAGGACGGCTTCGACACCGTGCTCGCGCACATGGTGCCGCGGTACGCGCTGCTCGCGCGCCGGCCGGCCCGGAACGCGGGCGCGGGCCTGTACCTCTGGTACACGCACGCGACGGTCGACGCGCGCCTGCGCCGCGCGGTCCGCGCCGTCGACAAGGTCTTCACCGCGAGCCCGGAATCGCTGCGTGTCGACACGGAGAAGCGCGTCGTCACGGGCCACGGGATCGACCTCGCGCACTTCGCGAACGACGGGGTCGCATCGTCGGCGCCGGTCGCGCCGACGCGGATCGTCGCCGTCGGGCGCCTGACGCCGCGCAAGGATCCGCTGACCGCGATCGAGGCGACCGCGATCCTCGTCGCGCGCGGTGCGGACGTCCACCTCGACCTCGTCGGCGCGGGACTGACCGAATCCGACGCCGGTTACCTGCGCACGATCGAGGACGAGATCCGCCTCGGCGCGCTCGAGAGCCGCGTGCAGCGACCGGGGAGCGTGCCGTACCGCGAAGTCCCGGCCTACTACCGGCGCGCGACGCTCGTCGTCAACACGAGCCTCACCGGCAGCCTCGACAAGGTCGTGCTCGAGGCGATGGCGATGGGGCGACCGGTCGTGACGTGCAACGAAGCCGTCCTGCCGCTGTTCGCCGAGCTCGGTCCGGACGCCGAGCTGCTCGGCTTCGAGCCCGGCAACGCCGCGCAGCTCGCGGAGCGGATCGAGGCCCTCCTGGCTCTTACACAAGCCGAGCGCGACGCCCTCGGGGCGCGTCTGCGCGCGATCGCAGCGCGGGATCACGAGGTGGACGCGCTCATGCGGCGCCTGGTCGCCGAGATGGGCGGCGCCGAAGTCTCCGCGTGACGCGGTCGCGCTGCCGGCGCCTCCAGATCCGCGCGAAGCCCCGCCGATGAAGTGCGCGGCGGGCACGGGTCGTGGCGGCGATCCGGCCCGCCGGGCGGGGGTGGCGCCCGCGCAGTCGACAGCAACGTAAGGAGTGACAGCGTGAGTGACGTGTCCGTGGTCATCTGTGCTCAGAACGCCCGCGAGCGGTTGCGTTCGTGCCTCGAGTCCCTGAAGCAAGCCTTGCCCTGGTCGTCGGAGGTGCTCGTCGTCGACAGCGGGAGCACCGACGGGACGCAGCGGATGGTGACCGACGCGTACGAGCACGTGCGGCTCGTGCGCAACGAGACCGATCCGGGTTTCGCGAACGCCGCGAACCAGGGAGTCGCGATGTCGCGCGGCGCCTACGTGCTGCTTCTCGACGCGCGGATCCAGCTCTACCCCGGAGCGGTCACCGAGATGGTGGCGTACCTCGAGAGGAACCTGCGCCACGGTGCCGTCGTCCCGCGCCTCTTGCGCGCGGACGGATCGACCGTCGCCGCGCACCTCCGTCTGCCGACGCTCGCGACCGCGCTGTGGCTCGGCACGCCGCTCGAGCGCTGGCGTCCGAGGAACGCGGAGCTCTCCCGCGCCTTCGCGTGCGACTTCGACTACGAGCGCGACGGCGACGTCGAGCACACGGCGAGCGCCTGCTTCCTGATGCGCCGCAAGGCCCTGAAGCGCTCGTACACGCTCGACGCGAGCCTCTGGCCGCACTTCCACGAGGCCGACCTGTGCGCGCGCGTCCGCGAGGCGGGCTGGCGCATCGGCTACGCGAGCAGCGTGCTCGCGCTCGACGAGGACGGCGTCGGCGAGCAGGTGTACCCCGAGCTCTCGCCGGAGTGGCACGCGCAGCGCCTCGCGTGGTACCGGACGCACCTCGGCCAGGGCGCCGGTTGGTGGGTCAAGAGCTGCGTCGGCTGGACGCTCGCCGACCGCCTCGCGCGCGAGCTGCGGCGGCGGATCAACGGCATCCGCGAGGAGCCGATCCTGCCCGTGTGGCGGGCGTACTCGGGCGTGCTGCGCGGCTAGCTCCGACGCCGGTCATTGAAACGGCTCCGGCGCACCCCGAAGATCCGCGACCATGCCGGGGACCGCGCCGATCCGCGAGGAGATCCTCGAGCCGCTGCGGCGCACGCTCGTCTGGCTCGCCGCTCACCGCGACCGCGAGGGCCGGATCCTCTGCCGCGAGCACGCCGTCGAGCACACCGGCAAGAGCGCGTACGCGATCGTCTCGGCGCTGGAACTCCTCGCGCTCGATCCTGCGCGCGACGCGGACTTCCTGCGCGAGCTCGCCGTCGGCCAGGCGCGCCGGCTCGTCGCGAACCTCGTGCGCGAGGGCGACAGCCCGTGCCACACCTTCCGCCCCGGCTGGCACGATCCGTTCAACTGCTCGAACAGCATCATCGACGGTGGCGCCGCGAGCGACGCGCTCGCGGAGATCGTCCGCCGCCTCGGACCGACGCTCGCACCCGAGGAACGCGAGCGCTTCCTCGCTGCGAGCGTTCTCCACGCGCGGACGTATCTCCGCTACGCCGTCCTCGACAAGGGGATCCCGGCACAGCGCGCCTGGGGTCTCACCGGGCTCGCCGCGGCCGCCGCGCTGTCGGGCGACGCGGACCTCGAGCGCGCCTCGATCGAGGCGATCGGTGCCCTCGAAGCGATCCAGCACGCCGACGGGAGCTACCCCTACCATCCGGTCGAGTGGGGAGCCGAGCACGCGGGCGAGAGCGACGTCTCCGCGTTCTACCAGTCGCGGATCACGGGCTTCCTCTTCCACGCGCTCGCGCTGCTCGGGCGCGACCCCGCCGATCCCTTGTTCCGCGGCCCGCTCGCGCGCGGGCTCGAGTTCCTCCTCGCGCTCCAGGCGCCCGACGGGACGAAGTGCGGGCTCGTCGAGGCGAAGCCCTGGTACTGGGGCGCCGAGTACGAGGTCGCCTCGCACCCCTTCGACGTCCACGCGCTCGCGAAAGGATGGCGCCTCGACGGCCGCGAGCGCTTCGCCGACGCCGCGGTGCGCTCGTTCCGCGCGTGGGCGGCGCACCTCCTCCCCGACGGGGAGCCGCGCAGCCACCTGCCTGCGTCGGGGCGCGGACGGAGCTACCAGTGCCCGCTGTTCTGGTCGGCGCACGCCGCGTGGATCCTGCGCGCGGCCGTCGATCTCGAGGCGGCGTTCGCGCGCGAGGGAGCGGCGGCGCCGGCGCCTAGCGCAAGCGGATCGATCGACCTGCGCGTCCAGTGGTTCCCGCAGGCCGAGCTCGGCAGGCTCGAGGACGGACGCACGATCGCGTGGGTGCGCGGGAAGCGGCCCGGCGTCAACGTCCACCACGGAAGCCCGCGCGGAGCAGGTCTCCTGCGCGTGTTCGACAAGCGCACCGGCCGCGACGTGCTCGATCGCGGCGCGGGCGAGTGGGTCGGCACCGCCGGCGCGTTCTCGCCGGCGCGCGGATGGCGCTCGGGATCGTCCGAGCTGCGCTTCTCCCTGTGGCTCGCGCGCGTCCACGCCCGCGCGGGACGATTCGGTGCGGCGCTCCGCGCTCCGGGGCGCGTGTTCCGCGACGGCGTGATCGCGTTCGCGAGCCCGCGCGTCGGGAGCGCGTTCGACCTCGCGCCGGAAGTCGACGTCCTCGAGGACGGAGTCCTCTTGCGCTCCGCCCTGGCGCACCGCGACGGCTCGCGCGCGCCGGGCAGCGCGCTCGTCCGGCGCTTCCGCCTCGAGGGCGACGGACTCGCGGTCGAGGAGCACGTCGAATCCGACGGCGCGGCGCGCAGCGTCGATTTCCGCTTCCCGCGCGGTGCTCGCGACGTCGTGCGCGAGGGCCCGCGCGCGTCCTACCGCATCCCTTGAAGCCTCGCGCGAAGCGATGAGGTAGCTTCTAGCGAGGATGGATCCGATCCGCATCCAGCCCGCCACGCCGCCCGGAGTCGCGGCGAGCGTGCGAGCCGGCCTCGGCGCCGGCGCCGTGTGCGGGCTCCTCTTCGGCCTCGCCGACGCGATCGTGGCGGCGAACCTCGATGCCGTCCGCGGCGGAGCCCTCGCGCTCGCCGGCTGCTTCGCCGCGGCCGTGCTCCAGTACACGGTGATCGGGATGGCGGCGCTGGCCGTCCTCGGCGTCGTGTTGCACCCGCTGCTGCGCAAATCGATGGGGAGCCTCCGTCAGCTCGTGCTCCTGCGGATCGGGCTCGCCCTCGGTCTCTTCGCCGAGCTCGCCTGGTGGACGCGCCCGTACGTCTTCTACGGGCACGCGGTCGCCTCGCCGGAGCGCCTCGTCGCGATGGCGGCGATGCTCGCGGTCGCGGCGACGGCGGCCTGGTTCCTCGCGGCGGCGATCCTGCACGCGCCGCCCGCGATCCAGCGCACGTCCGCGCTCGTCGCCGTCGCGCTCTGGGTCGCGGGCATCGCGTTCCTGTTCGCGCAACGGAACGCGGTCGGCTCGCGCGGCGAAATCGGACCCGCGAACAAGGAGCTGCCGAACGTCGTGCTCGTGATCGTCGACGCGATGCGGCAGGACGTGCTCGGCTGCTACGGCAACACGCGCGTGAAGACGCCGCACGTCGACCGGCTCGCGGCGGAGGGCGTCGTCTTCGAGGACGCGTTCACGCAGGCGCCGTTCACCTGGTCGAGCTTCGGATCGATCCTGACCGGGAAGTACCCGCGCCGCCATGGCCTCCTGCACATGAAGCCCGGCTTGCGGATGCCGGAGAACGAGACGCTGCCGACGATCTTGAAGAGCGCGGTGAAGTCCGACGGCACGCAGCTCACGGAGCGCGACTGGCTCGAGGCGACGTTCCACACGGGGACCCTGACGGCCGCCTCGGGGCTCCTCGGCGGCTTCGACATGCGCTACGAGGCGACCGCCGGCCACGATCTCGTCGTGCTCGCGAGCTCGTGGAGCGTCTTCCGCGCCGGCCTCCTCGTTTCCATCCTGAGGAACAAGGCGAACCAGCACCTCGAGCTCGGCGGCACCGCCGCCGAGGCGACGAAGTGGATCGACGCGCACGCGGACCGGCGCTTCTTCGCGATGGTCCACCTGTACTCGACGCACACGCCCTATGACCCGCCCGAGGAATTCCGCCGGCAGTACTGCGACCCCAACTACACCGGCCCGATCCGGAGCTTCTGGTCGGACCACCGGCAGCTGATCGAGAGCGGGAAGTACCAGGCGACGCTCGCCGACCGCGAGCAGATCCGGAACTTGTACTACGCGGGCGTCGCCCAGGCGGACGCGCAGATCGGCTGGATCGTCGACGCGCTCGAGAAGCGCGGGATACTCGACGACACGCTCGTGATCGTCACCGCCGACCACGGCGAATCGCTCGGCGAGCAGGAGCTGTGGGAGCACGACCACATGGTCCAGTCGAACCTGCGCATCCCGCTCGTCATGCGCTGGCCGAAGCGTCTCCAGCCGAAGACGCGCGTCGCGGCGCTCGTGGACGAGATCGACATCCTCCCGACGGTCTGCGACCTGCTCGGGATCGCCCTGCCGGCGGCGGACTCGGAGCGCGCGCGGATCGACGGGACGAGTCTCCTGCCGCTCGTGCGCGGCGAGGCGAGTGCCGTGCGCGAGTTCTCGCTCGCGGAGAACGCGAGCTACACGGCGGCGCAGGACCGGCGCTGGAAGGTCGTCGTGCCGCACGCGGCGCTGCTCGGCGCGGAAGCCTGGAACCGTGCGCTCGCGGGCGATCCGGAGCCGCCGCGGCTCTACGACCTCCAGAGCGACCCCGAGGAGCGCTTCAACCTCCTGCGCAAGGAGCCGGCGGAAGCCTCGCGGCTCTTCGAGAAGATCCGCACGTTCAACGACAGCCTGCCGATCCCGCCCGATTCGATCCTCGAATCGCCGCGCGACATCGAGACGCAGAAGCAGCTCCTGGGGAAACTGGGATACACCGAGTCCGACCCGCCTGGACCGAAGAAGTGACGTCCCGCCGCGCCCCGCTCGTCCTCGTCGCGAACGCGCGCATGCCGAGCGAGCGCGCGCAGTCGCTCCAGGTCGCGCAGTGCGCGGCGGCCTACCAGCGCGCGGGCGCGCCGACGACGCTCCTCTACGCGCAGCGCAGGCGGACGCCGGCCCTCCCGGCCGGACAGGACCTGTGGGATTTCTACGGCGTCGGCCCCGGCGACCGGCCGACCGCGCGCGCCGTGCCCTGCATCGACTGGATCGACCGCGTTCCGCGCGCGCTGCAGTACGCCCCGGCGCGCCTGCAGGAGCAATCGTTCGCGCGCAACGCGGCGCGCGTCGTGCGCAAGGAGCTCGCGGGCGCGCGCGTCCTCTCGCGCGAGCTCGAGTGCGCGCTGCGCCTCGTGCGCGCCGGGCACGAGGACGTCTTCCTCGAGGTCCACCGCGTGCCCGGCGGGCGACTCCGGCGCCGCTGGCTCCTCGAGGCGGGGCGCGGCGCGCGCGGGATCTGGGCGATCTCCGGAGGCGTGCGCGCCGACCTCGTCGAGCTCGGCCTCGCCGAGGCGAAGATCCGCGTCGAGCACGACGGGTTCGAGCCCGCGCGCTTCGCGCACCTCCCCACGCGGGATGCCGCGCGCGCGGAGCTCGGGTTGCCGCGCGAGGTCCCGCTCGCCGTCTACACCGGAGGTCTCCTCGAGTGGAAGGGCGTCGACGTCCTCGTCGACGCGGCGCGCTCCCTGCCGGGCGTCTACTTCGCGATCGCCGGCGGCATGGAGGCCGACGTCCGGAAGCTGCGCGCGCGCGTAGGCGGTCTCGCGAACGTGCGCATCGACGGATTCCAGCCGCCGACGCGCGTGCCGCTCTACCTCGCCGCCGCGGACCTCGCGGTCGTCTCGAACCGGTCGCGGCCGGCGATCAGCGCGCGCCACACCTCGCCGCTGAAACTTTTCGAGGCGATGGCGGTCGGCGTGCCGCTCGTCGCGAGCGACCTGCCGAGCCTGCGCGAGCTGCTCGAGGACGGGCGCGATGCCGTGCTCGTCGCCCCCGACGACGCCGAGGCGCTCGCGCGCGGGATCGACCGCCTCGCCGGCGATCCCGCGCTGCGAGCGCGCCTCGCGGCGAACCTGCGCGCGCGCGCCGCGGAGCACACCTGGGACGCGCGCGCGCGCCGCGTGCTCGACGCGATGGAGGCCGCATGGACGACCTAGGTCGCCGTCTCCCGCGCGCGGTGCTCGTCGCGGCGCTCGCGGCGGTGGTCGCCTGCTCGAGCCGCCGTCCGAGCCAGCTCCTCTTCGTGCCCGCTCCGGGCTCTCCGATCGCCATGCCGGGCGGTACGGGCAACGTCCAACTGGCCGATCTGAACCGCGACGGTCACGTGGACCTCGTCGCCGCGACCGGAGCGGAGCGCGGGCTCTCGATCCTGCTCGGCGATGGAACCGGGGCGTTCACGCGGTCGCCGGACACCGCCGCGCTGCGCGCCGTCCGCGCCGGCGAGACGAGCGTCGCCGACGTGAACGAGGACGGCCGACTCGACCTCGCCGTCGCGAGCCACGACAGCTACGCCGCCGCCGTCCTGCTCGGGGACGGAGCCGGCGGCTTCTCGCCCGCTCCCGATTCGCCGGCCGTCACCGGCAACGCGGGCAAGCCCCACAACCACGGACTGCGATCCGGCGACGTGAACGGGGACGGCCATCTCGACCTCGTGGCCGTGAACTCCTCGGAAGGCACCGTCGCCGTTCTGCTCGGCGACGGCCGCGGCAAGTTCGCGCCCGCACCCGGGTCGCCGTTCGCGGCCGGGCCGGGTCCCTATCCGGCGGCGCTAGGCGACGTCGACGGCGACGGCCGCCTCGACATCGTCGTGCCCGACAGCGGCACCGGCTCGTACTCCCGCGAGCACGGCTCGCTGGCGCGGACGGTCACCGTCCTCCTCGGCGACGGCCGGGGCGGGTTCTCGCCGGCGCCGTACTCCCCGTTGATCGTGACCGCGGGGCCGTACTTCGCCGCGCTCGGCGATCTCGACGGCGACCAGCGCCTCGATCTCGTGACCGCGCACGACGACTGCTCGTCGATCACGATCCTCCTGAACGACGGCGGCAAGGGATTCCGCCCGTCCCCGCAGTCGCCGTTCGATCTCGGACGACGCGCCGCGAAAGTGGTCGTCGCCGATGCGGACGGCGACCGGAAGGCGGACCTCGTCCTTGCGACCGGCGACAGCCTGACCGTGCTTCTCGGGGACGGCCGCGGCCGGTTCACGCCCGCGCCGGGATCGCCCTTCGCCGCCGGACGGGGCGTCTGGACGCTGGCGCTCGGCGACCTGAACGAGGACGGAAGGATCGACGCCGTCACTTCGAACGTCGAGAGCGACGAGCTCCACGTCTGGCTCGGGCGGTGAGGACCGCGGAAACCGCGCCGTTGTATCCTGCGCGGATGTCGCAGGTTCTCCGCGAGAAGGAAGGCTTCGGTCTCCCGCGCGCGGTGCTCGTCGCGGCGCTCGCGGCGCTCGCCGTGAAGCTCGTCCTCGCGACGACGACGCAGGGGACGAACGACATCCGGGCGTTCTGGTACTTCCTGCAGGAGTACCGCGGCTCGGGCGCGAAGCTCCTCTACGAGAAGGAGTCCGAGTTCAACCATCCGCCGTTCGTCATCCGTTGGCTGACGGCGCTGCGGTGGCTCCACCAGACGACCGGCTGGGCGCCGTGGTTCTGGGTGCGGCTCCCGGCCATCCTCGCGGACTTCGGGAGCGTCTGGATCGTCGCCCGCCTCGTCCGCGCGCGGCTCGGCGAGGCCTCGACGCGCTTCACGCTGCTGCTCGTCGCCGCCGCGCCGGCGTCGGTGATGATCTCCGGTTTCCACGGCAACAACGACCCCGTGATGATCTTCTTCGTGCTCGTTTCGATCCTCCTGCTCGAGCGGCGCGCGCCGTTCTGGCTCGCCGGCCTCGCGATGGGGATGGCGGTCGACATGAAGGTCGTGCCGCTCGTGTTCTGGCCGGCGATCTGTCTGTGGCTGCCTTCGTGGCGCGCGCGCTTCGAGTACTTCGGCGCCGCGGTGTCGGCGATCGTCGTGGCGTCGTTGCCGTGGATCTTCCAGGAGCCGGCGCTCATCGCGCGCAAGGTGCTCCTCTACAAGAGCTCGTACGGACTGTGGGGGATCTCTCGGATCTTGAAGGGAGCCCTCGCGTTCGAATCCTGGGGCCGCGTGTTCCTCGCGGCGACGCTCGTCGGCCTCGCGCTGTGGATGAACCGGCGACCCGCGCGGCCGCCGCTCTTCCGCCAGCTCGCGGTCCTCGCGTTCGCCTTCCTCGTCGTCACACCGGGTTTCGGCGTGCAGTACCTCGCCTGGCTCGTCCCGTGGATCGCGGGTATCGCGCCCGGCGTCGCGCTCGCGTGGTGCCTCGCGAGCGGCGCGTTCCTGTTCCTCGTCTACACGTTCTGGTGCCAGGGCGTTCCGTTCGAGAACGCGGATCCGAACTGGCTGGGCGCGACGTTCTGGTCCCGCGGGCTGCCGTGGGTTTCCGCGGACGCGAACTCTGTCGGCGAGTGGAGAGGCCCGATCGTGCCGGTGGAGGTCGTGTGCTGGATCACGGTGGTCGTCGGTCTCGTGTTCCAGCTGCGCGCGCTGGAGAGAGAATCGAGCGCACGCGTTTAGCGAGGCTCCGTTCGAACGAGACGCGCGGCACGCCGACTTTCGCGCGCTGCTCCGGGTTCCGCAGCGCCTTCCGGATCGAGCTCGTCCAGTGCGCGTCGAGCTCGCGCGACGCGAGTCCCGCGGGATGCGCCGCGTCGAACCCGGCGAGCGCGCGGAAGTAGGACTCCTGTCCTTCGACCTTGCGGCAACCTTCGACGAGCGCCGAGACGACCTCGGCGCGTTGCGCGGTCGACCACGCGCTCCAGTTCGCGAGGCGCGATCCCCACTCGTCGAGGCAGGGTCCGAGCGGCGCCAGGAGGTCGGGATGCGCGCGCAGGAGCTTCGTCGCGCGCAGCGGGTAGTTGCGGTGTCCCTCGGGAGCGAGGATCGCGCGGTAGAGCGCGGCCGCGCGTCCGAACGCTCCGCCGTACCGCTCGAACCCGCTGCGCGCGAGATCGCCGAATCGATGGCCGGCGGCCGCCGCGGCGAGCCCCTGCCCGACGTCCCCGGCGTTGTGCGTCAGGATCCAGGCGAGGCGCAGGAGGTCGAGCTCCCGCCCGCCCTCGCGCTCGACCGCCTCGAACGCGCGCGCTTCGCGGTCGAGCTCCGCGTCGATCTGCGTCTCGAACCGCGCCGCCGTCGCGAGGTCTCCGGCGTCGCGCGACGCGAGCATCCCGCCGCAGAGCACCGAGAGACGCTCCCCGTCGTGCCCGGAGACCGGTCCGAACCCCTCGACGACCTCGATCCGCGCGCTGACGCCGCGGACGTCCCACTCCGACAGGTGGAGCGCGAGAGCGCACTTCCGCGCGCGCTCGTCGTCCGGCTGGGGCTCGAACCATAGCGCGCGGCGGATCTTCGCGTCGACGTCCGTCGGGACGTACGAGGCGACGCTGGCGAAGTGCGCCGCCAGGCACAGCGCGAAGTAGTCGCTGCGCGCGGTCGGGGAAGGCTCGGCCTCCGCCTGCACGAGATGCGCGTGGCGGAGGATCGACCACCATCCGAGCGGATGGAACGCGTGGTCGAGCAGGCGCTCGCCGTGTGTCTCCGGGACGGTCGCGGAGAGGGGATGCGTTCCGTCGAACAGGAACGGGGCCGCGATCCGCACCTGCTCGACGAGCGTGCGCGGGCCGATGAATCCGCCGAACGCGCCGCGGCCTTCGGGGCTCGCTTCGATCGCTTCGTCGCGCATGGGCAGCGTGCGGAAGCTATCATGCGCCGGGGATGCGCGTTCTCTTCCTGACCGACTCGCTCTCGGATCTCGACGGCGTCGGTCGCTACGCGGTGCGCCTGATCACGGCGCTCGAGAAGGCGCGGCCGGGCCTCGAGGTCCGGATCCTGCTCGCGCGGAAGCACCGGCCGACCTCCGCGGACGTGCCCGCGCACTGGCACGTCTCGGTCGGGCTCCCGCCGGACTACTTCTTCCACATGTCGCCGCCGCGCTTCTGGACGAGCCTCGCCGCGGCGAGCCTGCGCGTGTCCTCCGCCGCAGAGGGCGCCGACCTCGTCCACGCGATCAAGGACTATCCGCACAGCCTCGCGGGTGTCCTCGGCGCGCGCCTCCGCGGCATCCCCTGCGTCGCGACGGCGCACGGGACCTACAGTGTGCAACCGCTCCTCGCGCGGCGGCACGCGGGCCTCGCGCGTTGGACCTACGCGCATCTCGCGGGCCTCGTCTCCGTCAGTCGCTACACGCGCGACCGGCTCGTCGAGCTCGCCGGCACGACGGCGTTCGAGCGCCTGCGCGTGATCCCGAACGCCGTGTCCGCGGAGCACTACGCGGCAGCCAGCGGCATCGGGCCGCGCGCCTGGCACGCGCACCCTTTCACGCTGTCGATCGGCGAAATCAAGGAGCGCAAGGGCCACCACCTCGCCCTGGCGGCGTTCGCGCGCGTCGCGCCCGCGCATCCGGACCTTCACCACTACGTCGTCGGCAAGGCCGGCGGCGACCCGTATGCGACGGAGCTCCTCGCCGGCGTGCGCGCCGCGGGTCTCGCGGAGCGCGTCCACTTCCTCGGCAATGTCGACGAGTCCGAGAAGATCGATCTCCTCCAGCGGACGCGCGTCTTCCTCCTGACGCCGGTGCAGGCGAGCGACGGCGGGTTCGAGGGCTTCGGCATCGTGTACCTCGAGGCGGCCGCGTGCGGGCGCCCGGCGATCGGGACGCGCGGCTGCGGCGCGGAGGACGCGGTCGTCCATGGCGTGACGGGCCTGCTCGTCGAGCCGAACGAGGAAGCCGTCGCTGCGGGGCTCGAGCGCCTGCTCTCCGACGAGAGCTTCGCGCGCTCGCTCGGGAAGGCGGCGCGGGAGCGCGCCCTCCAGTCGTCGTGGGACGCGAACGCGCGGAGCGTCCTCGCGCTCTACGACGAGATCCTCGGGGCTCAGGACGCGCCGCGCGCCGGCGTCGCGTAGAAGCGCGTGTCGTCGAGGCTTCCGTCGAAGGCCCAGTCCCCGTTCGGCGAGGGGATCAGGATCCGCAGCGGGTGCTGCTCGTCGAGCCTGCAACCGAGCCGCTCGAGCTCCTTCTCCGCGCTTCGGATCTCGCGCAGATGCGTCGCGAGCTCCGACTCGAGGCTCGACGCATCGGGCGCCGCGCGTGGCGGGCTCGCGCGCAGCGTCTCGATCCGCTTCTGGATCTCGTCCGACTCCAAGCGGCGCGCCCGGATCTCCCGACCGATCGATCGCAAGAGCGGAACGATCCGCTCGGCTTCCTTCAACGCGTAGATGCGGCTCTTCATCTCGCACCTCCTCTTTCGGCACGGGCGGCAGCCGGACCGATAGAATCTCCGCACGGACCCCTTGAGAATCCTTTTCCTGAACGACCTCTCCGATCCGCGGATCGGTTCGTCGGTGCGCCAGATGTACCAGCACGCGGAGGCGCTCCGGGGGCTCGGGCACGAGACCGCGCTGGCGACCGCCGTCCAGGACCCACGGGATGCGGGGGAGACGGTGATCGAGGGGCTGCGCGTCTTCCGCCTCGTCTCCGACTACAACGTCCGCTTCCGCGGCTTCGTGTCGCTCGACAACCCGCGCGTGCGCGAGCCGTTCCGGCGCGTGCTCGCGACGTTCCGGCCGGACGTCGTCCACGCGCACCTCCTCCACACGCACCTCTCGTACGCGGCGCTGACGGCTGCGCGCGAGGCCGGCGCGGGCGTCGTGTTCACCGCCCACGACGTGATGACGTTCTGCTACCAGAAGCTCACGTGCTTCCACGGCGGACCCGAGCGCGAGGGTTCGCTGCGCGACTACGAGGCGTACTGGCAGAAGTGCATCCCGTGCCAGCGCCTGCGCTGGAACCCCTGGCGCAACGCCGCGATCCGGGGCGTGCTCGCGCGCGACGTCGACCGCTTCGTCGCGGTGTCCGCCGAGCTCGCGACGGCGATCCGCGCGAACAGGATCCGCGTCGACCGCACGATCCACAACGCGATCCGCGCCGACGCGCACAAGCCTTCGGACGCCGAAGTCGCGGCGTTCCGGCGCCGGTTCGGGCTCGAGGGGAAGCGCGTCCTCACGATCGCGGGCCGGCTGCACGAGCAGAAGGGCGTCGTCCAGCTGCTCGAGGTGCTCGCGCATCTCGCCCCCGAGTTCCCGGATCTCCGCCTTCTCGCGATGGGGAGGACCGAGGCCTGGGAGCGGGAGTTCGCGCCGGCGGCGCGCGCGCTCTCCGTCGAGTCGCGCGTCGTGACCACCGGCTGGCTCGAGGGGAACGAGCTCCAGGCGGCCTACGCCGCGACGGACGTCTTCGCGACGCCGTCGATCTGCTTCGATACGTTCGGGCTCGTGAACCTCGAGGCGATGGAGCACAAGAAGCCGGTCGTCGCGACCGTCTTCGGCGGCAGTCCCGAGGTCGTCCGCGACGGGGTCACGGGGTACGTCGAGAACCCCTTTGCGGTCGCGGCCTTCGCCGAGCGCGTGGCGGCGCTCCTGCGCGACCCGGCGCTGCGCCAGCGCTTCGGCGAGGCAGGGTATCTGCGGCTCCTCCAGCGCTTTACGATCGAGCGTCTGACCTCCGAGTACCTCGAGGAGTACCAGCGCGCCGTCGCGAGCCGATAGAGGATCGTCGATCCAAACCTATTCAAGACAGGGAATTGCGCGTGTTTGGCCGGCGGGGTACAGTTCACGACGGCCGGCTGCGCGACTCCTGACCGCCAGCTCCGACCCTCATTCGATGCGCAAAACTCTCCTCGCCTACGTCAAGCCCCACGTCCAGGAGGACCCCCTGGCGATGATCCTCGGGATCGCCTACCTCGGCGCATCCCTCGAGCGCGAGAAGATCCCGGTCGAGCTCGTCGACGAGCGCATCGTCAACGACACGGCGATGCGCGAGGCGATCGACAAGAACGACATCATCGGCTTCGACGCGCTCACGCCGAACATCCGCCGCGCGATCGCCTGGGCGAAGTACGCGAAGAGCCGCGGCAAGATCACGATCATGGGCGGCCCGCACGCGTCGGTCGACCAGGGGATCTTCCTCGACTCCGGCCACTTCGACTACGTGCTCAAGGGCGAGGCCGAGGAGACGCTGCCGCAGTTCTTGCGCGCGCTCGACGGCAACGACGAGGCCGCGATGAAGACGATCCCGGGCCTCGCCGCGATGCGCGAGGGCACGATGTGGGTCGACAATCCCGCGCCGCCGCTGATCAAGAAGCTCGACGACCTGCCGCTGCCGGCGCGCCATCTCCTGCCGATGGAGAAGTACTTCCAGCTCAACCCGGAGCGCCTCGCCTACGTCTTCACGACGCGCGGCTGCCCCTTCAAGTGCATCTTCTGCCAGAAGGAGCTGACGGGACGCGGCTTCCGCGTGCGCTCGACGGCGATGATCGTCGACGAGCTCGAGCACATCGTCCACACGTACAACCCGGGCGTCGTGCTGTTCGTCGACGAGATCCTGACGCTGCGCCGGAAGCGCATCCACGAGATGTGCGACGAGATCCTGCGCCGCGGCCTGAAGTTCGAGTGGATCGCGAACACGCGCGCGGACTGCGTCGACTACCCGCTCCTGAAGCACATGCACCGCGCCGGATGCCGCCGGATCTACTACGGCTGGGAATCGGGCAGCCAGCGGATGCTCGACGTCCTGAAGAAGGACCTGACGCCGGAGGTGATCGTCGAAGCGGCGCGGATGACGCGGCGCGCTGGGATCTGGGCGAAGGTGTACCTGATCGTCGGGAGCCCGGGGGAGACGCTCGAGGACATCCAGGAGACCGAGAAGGTCTTGAAGCTCGCCGGTCCCGACCTCGTGCGCGTCAGCGTGTTCAACCCGCTGATCGGCACGGAGAGTTGGGACGGCTACCTCGCGAACATCGACCTCACCGACCTCACCGAGAACTACGTGTCGAGCAACCGCTCCGCGTACAAGCACGAGCACTTCACGCAGGTCGAGCTCGAGGAGCTGCGCAAGAACATGGTGCGGAGCTACGAGCGCTGGTACTACGGCTACAACCAGCGCGCGCGGCGCTTCATGGAGCGCGCGATGTACTACTTCGAGAACCCGCAGTTCGGGAAGAAGCGCCTCGGTCGCGCACTCGGTCTCGTGCCGCCCCCGCCCCTGAAGGGCTTGAAGGGCATGGGCATGTCGTCGGTCGCGTCGAGCTGAGGCGCCGACCACGGGATCGCTCCGACTGCTCGGGCTGTGCCTCGCGCTGGGCGCGGACCCGTTCGCGGGCGTGTCGGTCGAGGAGGCGCCGGGCTCGGTCCTCGAAGCGCGCGGCGCGGAGCTCATCCGGACCCGCGACGGCGCCACGACGGCGCTCCGCTGCACGGATCCGGGCGGAACGGGCGCCATCCGCGCTCTCGCGCTCGATCCGGCGGGGCGCTGCTTCGTCGCGGCGGAGCGCGGGCTCTTCGTCGTCGCGCCTGAAGTCGACGCGCTCGATCGCGTCGAGCTGCGCGAGGGCGCTCCGCCCGGGACTCCGACCTCCGTGTTCGTCGATCGACGCCGGCGCGTCTGGCTCTCGACGGACCGGGCCTTCGGCGTCCTCGATCCGAGCTTCTTCTGGGGGCGCACGATCCAGGGCGCCGGCGACGTCCCCTCGGACGAGCTCGCGCACTACGTCCCCGACGCCGAGCGCGCGCCCGCGCTGACGGCGGTGTCGATCGACGGCGTCGCGTGCGCGGTGGGGCAGACGCTGCGCGTCGACTCCGACGCGCCCCTGCGCATCGTCGCCGCCGGCACGGGCGCGGGCGGAGCCACCTTCCGCTGGCGACTCGACCGCCACCACGTCTGGCGCGACCCCGAGCTCGAGCCTCCGGCGACGCCTCTCGCGCCGGGCGAGCACCTCCTCGAGGTCGTCGCAATCGACCGCGATCTGAACCGCTCGCCGCCGTTCCGCGTGCCCCTCCTCGTCGCGTATCCGAGGAAGTACGAGCCGCGCGTCCTCGTTCCGGTCGCGGGGATCGCGGCGCTCGCCCTGATCGGGATCTCCGTCTTCGGCGCGCGACGGCGCTCGCTTGCGCGCGGCGTCGTCGGCGGCCTGATCGCCGTCGCGCTGCTCGCGCAGATCGTCGCCGGAGTCGTGCCACACGCGAAGGCCTGGCCGTTCGTCGGCTTCTCGATGTACGCGGAGCCGCACGCCGAGAACGCGATCACGTACGACGAAGGGATCGTCGGCATCGATCCGGAGGGACGGAAGCGCTGGATCGACGACATCTCCCTCGGGAGCGCCTGGGACAACCGCTGGCAAGTCCTCGGAGCGCTCCTCGAGGGCGGCGAACCCGCGGCGAGCGCTTGGCTCGCGCGCTACGCCCGCCAGCATCCCGACGCGCCGCTCGTCGGGTTGCAGATCTGCGCGCGGCGCCGCCGCCTGACGCCCGACGGCCCGGTCCCGATCGCCCCGCTGATCTTCGGAGTCTTCGGAGGTTCCGGTGCGACTCGCTGACCGCTGGGACCGGTACTGGTTCGGCGAGGCGTCGCTCGTCCGGCTCGGCGCGTTCCGCGTCGTGATGATGCTCACGGCGGCGTACGCGGTGTTCCAGCACCGCGACACGCTCCTCGTCCAGGTCGCGAGCGGCACTCCGGAGTACGTCCACCGGGCCTGGAACCCGATCTACTCGTTCCAGGTCCTCGGCGTCGGGACCCCGGGCCCTGGCCTCGCGTCGGCCCTGTTCACGGCGACGCTCGTCGCGATCGCTCTCGCTGCGGCCGGACTCTTCACGCGCGCGACGTGCGCGCTCGCGGCGCTGCTCACGTGGTTCGAGCTCGGCACCGTCTACTCGCTCGGACAGCCGCACCACGACTGCATCGCGCTCGTCCTCGGCCTCTTCGCGCTCCCGTTCGCGCCGTCGGGCGCGCGCGTGTCGCTCGATGCGCTCCTCGCGCGCCTCCGTGGGCGCGCGCTTCCCGACACGGCGGCCTGGGCCGCGTTGCCGTGGCGGTTCACGCAGGCCACCGCGGCGCTCGGGTACTTCTTCGCGGGCGCGAGCAAGCTCGCGATCGGCGGCTGGACGTGGCTGAACGGGTATTCGCTGCAGGCGATCATGCTGCACTGCCACGGCGACTGGACGCCCTTCTTCGCGCGCAGCGTCCTCGCGTGCCGCGTCATGTCGCTCGGGCTCGTCCTCGTGCAGGCGACGTTCCCGATCGCCTTGTTCTGGAGGAGATCGCGGTGGTTCTACGTGCCCGCGGCGGTGAGCTTCCACCTCCTGACGTGGAAGACGATGGACACCGGACCGTACCTCACGCTCTGGTTCACGCTCGCGAGCTTCGTTCCGCTCGACCAGGTTCCCTCGTTCGTCCGCGCGCACGTCACGCGCGGCCCGATCCCGGGGAGGGTCGCTTGGGCCGCCGGGATCGCCGCGGCGGCGTGGTTCGTCGCGTGGCTGTACGTCCCGGTGTTCGCGCGCTAGCGCGGCTCACTTCGCCTGGAGCGGCAGGAGCTTCCGGTACATCGCGAGGAACGCCGTCACCGGATCGTACAGGTGCCCGTGCACCCAGAAGAGGTCGAACGTCGTCCAGTCGAGCCAGCACAGGTAGACGACGGCTGCACCGACGAGGAGCGTCGCCCGCCGCGCGCTCACGTTGCCGACGAGCTCGCTGATTGCGAGCACCGCGAAGACGCGGATCGGCAGCTCGAACACGACCGCGTAGCGGATGTTCTTCGTGAAGAAGCTGAAGAGCAGGACGAGGAGCCCGGTGAGGAACACGAAGAACGCGCTCGTGCGGTCGTACGCGCCGGCGCGCAGTCGGACGACGCTCACGGCGAACCAGCCGATCGCGAGCAGCGTCGGGACGGGCGAGAACAGGAGGTAGTCGACGATCGGCCGGAACCAGGGTCCGGCGCCGAAGTGGAGCGCGTAGTCGTTCGTCGACGGCGACTTGAGGACGATCGTCATCGTCTCGACGAGCGTCGGGACGCTTCCGGCTGCCAGCACGAACACCGCCGCGGTGACGACGCCCGGGATCGCGAACCACAGCGCGAAGCGCACGAGGTCGTGCGGGACGCGCCGCGCGAAGCGCTCGTAGAGCACGAACGCGAGGAAGGGGACCACGAGGAGGACCGAGAGCTCCTTCACGAGCACCATGAACGCGAGCGAGGCCATGAACGCGATGCCGTTCCTGAACCTCGAGGGATCGCGCAGGAGGCCGAGGAACAGCCACACCGTCGTCGTCATGCACAGCGCGTTGAAGCTGTCGGTGAGCGCGAGGCGCGAGAGCCCCATCAGCAGCGCGGAGAACGCGATCGAGATCCCGATGAAGAACGCCTTCGGCTCGCCGAAGTGGCGGCGCGCGAACGCGTAGTTCACGACGCACAGCGCGAGGTGCGAGGCGAACGACAGGTGCTGGAGGGACTCGAGCGACGCGCCGAACGGATTCGCCCACAGCGCCGAGACGACGATGAATCCGATGCGGGAGGGCGGCGGGTAAATCCAGGCGGCCGTCGTCGCGTTCCACTGGTCGAACAGGCGCGGGAACGCGGAGAGCCCGCCCTGCTGGACGGCCTGCATGTAGTGGAGGTAGTAGCCGTCGTCGGAGGTCACGTCGCGCACGGCGGCGCCGAACGACGCGAGGAGGATCCGCGCGAGGAGGGCCAGCGCCAGGACGAAGAGTCCGGGGGCGAGCCAGGCGGGGGGCGACTTCGTCATCGCGCCCCCTGCGTCTGCGGCGGGTCCAGCAGCGTCGTCACCTCGGCCTCGAGGAGGAATTGGTACGCGAACATCTTCGGGTAGATCCGCGCGAGCAGGTGGTAGAGCTCCGACAGAGAGGCCACGAGCCGGCTCTGTCCCGTCGATTCGAACAGGATCTCGAACGGCAGGGACGTCTCGCGCTGGCGCAGGATGCGGAAGCCGCCCTTCTCTACCTCGCGGCGGAAGGTCGACTGCGTGAAGAGGTGGACGTGCGTCTCGTCGAGAACGCCGCGCGGACCGTACTCGAAGCGACCGGCGAGGAGCGACAGCCGGTAGAACCAGATCGCGATGTTCGGCGTCGAGATCAGGAGGCGGCCGTCCGGCTTCAGGTACCGCCGCGCGCTGCGGAGCAGCTGCTCGCGGTTCTTCAAGTGCTCGATCACGTCGGCGACGACGACGTAGTCGAACACGCGTCCCTCCGGGATGTCGAGCGGCTCCTCGAGGTCGCGCTGGTGGTAGGCCTCGAGATCGCGCGATACCTTCTCGGGCGTACCGACGTCGACTCCGGTCGTGCGCACGCCCTTCTCGCGCAGCGGGCGCGCGAGCAGCCCCTGCGAGCATCCGAGGTCGAGCACGCGCGCACCCGGCCGGACGGCGGCGAGGATCTGCATGTGGGATCCCGCGCGGCTGTGCTTGAACGTGTAGAAGACGTCGTGGTCGACGAGGAACGTGCCGTTGCGCTGGATGTGCAGCTGGTGCAGCCGGTACGCGAGCGCGGCCGACAACCCGCCCGAGAGGTTGCTCTGGGGCTCGTCGAAGCGCGGAAGAACCACTTCGCGCACCGGCGCCCCGAGCGCGCGGCACTGGATCAGGATCTCCGTGTCGAACCGGCGGTCGTCCGCGCCGAGCTGGAACGGGATGCGCCGCAGGATCTCGCGCGCGTAGAGCCGCAGGCTGCTGTCCCAATCCGCCACACGCATGCCGAGCAGGCGCCGCAGCAGGAAACCGGCCGCGCCGGAGCGTCGGCCTTCGCTCGCGCCGAGGACGACGTCGCAGCCTTCGAGCACCGCGGGCGCCCACAGCTCCGCGAGCCGCTCCGGAGGATGACTGCCGTCGCCCTCGAGGAGGATCACGTGGTCGAACCCGCGCTCGAGCGCGTACTCGATCGCGACCTTGCGTCGGCCGCCGTGCCCGTAGCGCCGCGGATTGCCGCGCACGTGCAGGTTCGGGAGGCGCGGGAGCGCGGGTGCGTCGTTCGCATCGCCGTCGACGAGCACGGCGATCTCCGCGAAGAGCGGCGCGAGATCCGCGGGAATCCGCGCGAGGACTCCGGCGAGCGCGCTCTGCGCTTCCGCGCGCGCGAGGACGATCAGCCCGCAGCGCGGGAAGCTCGCGCCCTGATCGCGCTGCCTGCGCGCGAGGACGGCGGCGAGCTCCGTGGCGGCCCTGGCTTGGTCGCTCATGCGGGGCGGCGATCCTACCAGAGCGCGGCTCGCGCGCTTCTTACGCGATCCGAGCAGTGCGTCCTCGCTCGCTCGATCCGCGCTCCCTATCCTGTGGCGCTCTTCGCGCTCTCGCCCGAGCGCTTTCTCCTGGAGATCCGCCCCATGCGTCCTCGCTCCGCTCGCTTCCCGCGAGTCCTCGCGTCGTTTTCCGTCCTCGCCGGCGCGGCGCTCCTCGCCGGAACCGCCGCCGCCCAGACGAAGCTCCTGCGGTTCCCGGACATCCGCGCGGACAAGATCGCGTTCTGCTACGCCGGCGATCTCTGGCTCGCGCCGTCCGCAGGCGGCGAAGCGACGCGACTCACCGCGCACGAGGGCATCGAGCTCTTCCCGAGGTTCTCCCCGGACGGGAAGTGGATCGCGTTCACCGGGCAGTACGACGGCGACGAGCAGGTGTACGTGATCCCGGCCGAAGGCGGGATCCCGAAGCAGCTCACGTGGTATCCGGCGCGCGGGCCGCTGCCGGCGCGGTGGGGCGCGGACAACCAGGTCTACGGCTGGACGAAGGACAGCAAGCGCGTGCTCTTCCGCTCGATGCGCGACCACTGGAGCCTCGCGGAGACGCGGCTCTACACCGTCGACCTCGAAGGCGGGCTGCCCGTCGCGCTGCCGATGCCGATCTCGGGCGGCGGCGACTTCTCCGCGGGGGAGACGCAGGTCGTCTACTCGCCGCTCGCGCGCGACTTCCGGACCTGGAAGCGCTACGAGGGCGGCTGGGCGCAGGATCTCTTCATCTACGACCTCGCGACGGCGAAGACGCAGCCCGTCGCCCACTCGCCGCGGACCGAGCGCGACCCGATGTGGATCGGCAACCAGATCTGCTTCGCGTCCGACCGCGACGGCACGCTGAACCTCTACTCGTACGACGTCGAGTCGCAGAAGGTCGAGCAGCTGACGAAGAGCACCGACTGGGACGTCCGCTGGCCGAGCAAGGGCGAGAACGGGGAGATCGTGTACGAGGGCGGCGGGGAGCTGCACGTCTTCGACACGAAGGCGCGCACGGACAAGAAGCTCATCATCGTCGTGCCGAACGACGGTGTCGCGATGCGTCCCTCGCGCGTGTCGGCCGCCGACCGCATCGAAGGCGTCGGGATCAGCCCGAAGGGCGAGCGCGTGCTCGTCGTCGCGCGCGGCGACGTGTTCAGCGCACCGGTCGAGAAGGGTCCGACGCGGAACCTGACGCACTCGTCGGACGCCCACGACCGCGGCGCGATCTGGTCGCCGGACGGCGCCAAGGTCGCGTTCGTCTCCGACCGCTCGGGCGAGGAGGAGATCTGGCTCGTCGCGCAGGACGGCTCCGGCGCCGCCGAGCAGCTGACGAAGGACAGCAGCGCGCGCCGCCTCGGCCTCGTGTGGTCGCCCGACGGCAAGCGGATCGCGTTCAGCGACCAGACGGGCCGCATCTTCTCGCTGACGGTCGAGACGCGCGAGATCGTCGAGGTCGCGCGCGACAAGGCGGGGAACGCCGGGGACTACGCCTGGTCGGGCGACGGAGCCTGGCTCGCGTTCTCCCTCGGCGGCGAGAACGGATTCCGCTCGATCTCCGTCTGGGGCGTGGAGAAGGGCGACTTGCACCAGGTGACGACCGAGATGTTCAACGAAACGGAGCCCGCGTGGGATCCCTCGGGCGACTACCTCTACTACCTCTCCGACCGCGAGTACGCCCCGCAGCTCTCCGGTGTCGAGTGGAACTTCGCCACGAACCGGACGACCGGGATCTTCGCGCTCGCCCTGCGGAAGGACGGGAAGAACCCGTTCCCGCCCGAGAGCGACGAAGTCGCCGCAGCGAAGCCCGACGACGCGGCCAAATCCGACGCGAAGAAGGACGAGAAACCCGAAGGGAAGAAGGACGAGAAGCCCGAGGGCAAGAAGGACGAGAAGCCGAAGGCCGTCCAGATCGACTTCGACGGGCTCGCCGCGCGCGTCGCGCGCGTGCCGGTCGAGGCCGGGAACTACTCGAACCTGAACGTGAACAAGGAGAACCTGTTCTACGCGCGCTCGGGCGCGGGCTACTACGGCCGCGACAACGGCGAGAAGCCGGCGCTGATGGTCTTCAACCTGAAGGACCGGAAGGCGACCGTGCTCGCCGAGGGCATCGGCGGCGGCGCGATGTCGCACGACGGGAACAAGATCGTCGTCCGCCAGGGCGGCGAGATCGCGATGTACGACGCCTCGCCGAAGGGCAAGGACTCGAAGAAGGTCGTGTCGACCGCCGGCCTCATGGTCGACCGCGTGCCGAAGCAGGAGTGGATCCAGATCTTCAACGAGGTGTGGCGCCGCTACCGCGACTACTTCTACGTGCCGAACATGCACGGCTACGACTGGAAGACGCTGCGGCGGCAGTACGGGCAGCTCCTCGAGTTCGTCGCGCACCGGTCGGACCTGAACTACGTCATGGGCGAGATGGTCGCGGAGCTGAACATCGGCCACGCGTACATCGCCGGCGGCGACTGGGCGACGCCCGAGCGCGAACGCGTCGCGCTGCCCGGCTGCAGGTTCGAGCTCGACGCGGCGAGCGGCCGGTACAAGATCTCGAAGATCTTCGCCGGCCAGAACGAGGAGGAGCGCTACCGCTCGCCCTTGACCGAGATCGGCGTCGACGCGCACGTCGGCGACTACGTCCTCGCGATCGACGGAGAGAACCTCGACCAGCACGAGAACCCGTACCGGCTGCTGCGCAACAAGGCGGACCGTCCCGTCGAGTTCACGCTGAACGACAAGCCCGAGGCCCAGGGCGCGCGCAAGGTCGTCTTCCGCCCGATCAGCTCCGAGGTCGATCTCATCTACCTCGACTGGGTCGAGGGGAACCGCGCGCGCGTCGACCGGATGTCGAACGGCCAGATCGGGTACATCCATCTCCCGAACATGGGTGCCGACGGGATCCGCGAGTTCATCAAGTGGTACTACGGCCAGATCCGGAAGTCGGCCTTGATCCTCGACGACCGCGGCAACGGCGGCGGCAACGTCAGCGCGATGGTGCTCGAGCGGCTGCGGCAGACGCTTCTCGGCACCGAGTACTCGCGCAACAGCGACTACGTCGGGACGTACCCGCAGGTCGTGTTCACCGGTCCGATGGCCTGCCTCCTGAACGAGGACTCGGCATCCGACGGGGACATCTTCCCGTGGATGTTCCGCGAGTCGAAGCTCGGACCGCTGATCGGCAAGCGCTCGTGGGGCGGCGTCGTCGGGATCACCGACCACGGTGCCCTGATCGACGGCGGGTCGGTGAGCGTGCCGGAGTTCGGCCACGCCGACGCGCAGGGACACTGGGCGGTCGAAGGTCACGGTGTCGACCCCGACATCGTCGTCGAGAACGACCCGGCGTCCGTGATCGCGGGCCACGATCCGCAGCTCGAGCGCGCTGTCGAGGAAGTCACGAAGGCGATGGGCGCCGCGAAGCACGGGCTCCCGCCGCGGCCCGCGGCGCCGGTGAAGACCAAGTGATGCCACCAGGGACACGAGCGGCCGGGTCTCCGCCTTGCGGTGGACCGCCGCTCGTCCGATCATCCTGCGCCATGTCACGGCCGGCCAAGAAGCCGCCCACGGAGGTCGAGGTGCACCTCTGCGGCCCGGCCGATCGCGCAGCGCAGGTGCGGCTCTACAACGCCTGCTTCAAGAAGCAGATCGACGTCGCGGCGCTCGCCTGGCGGTACGACCGGAGCCCGCACGGGAGCTCCGTGAGCTTCCTCTCGCTGCCTCCGGGCGGAGAAGGCGCGTGCGGCTACGCGTGCTCGCCGCGCCAGGCGCTCGCGCAAGGCGACGAAGCGACGCGCGCGCCGCTCGGCGAGACCGGCGACGTGATGACGCACCCCGACTGGCGCAAGAAGGGGCTCTTCAGCGCGCTCGATCGCGCGTGCATGGGGGAGACGAAGCGGCTCGGCTGGCCCGCCGTCTTCGGCCTCCCGAACCGCCGCTCCGCGCACATCTTCCTCGAGCTCGGCTGGAAGCGCGTCGGCACCGTGCGGCCGTGGACGTTCCTCTTGAAGGACGACGAGGCCGCGCGCGTCGAACGCTCGCGGCAGGGACGGCTCCAGGGGTGGCTCGTCCCGCTCGGCGTCCGCAAGGGCCGCGCGGCGCGCACGAAGCTCGTCGAGCGCGCCGGAGGGCGCTTCCAGGTCCGCGCGATCGAGAAGTTCCCGCGCGAGGTCGCCGATCTCTCGCGCGCCGTCGAGAAGCGCTTCGCGCTCATGGTGCGTCGGGACGCGGATTGGCTCGACTGGCGCTTCCTCGGCAGTCCGTCGGGCCTCCACCGCGCGCTCGGCGTCTTCGACGAGCAGGGCAAGCTCGCGGCCTACGCGGTCGTGCAGCTCCCGCGGCCGAAGGAATCGGTCGGGTGGCTCGTCGACGTGCTCGCGCGCGACGACGACGCGCTCGCGGCGGCGATGTCGGCGGCGCTCGAGCGACTCGAGCTGCAGGGCGCGTCCGTCGTGCAGGCGCACGCTGTCGACGGATCGTGGTGGTGCGAGCGCCTCCAGGAAGCCGGGTTCCTGCCGCCGAAGGCGAGCCACCACCTGATCGTGATCGCCTGGCAGAACGATCCCGCGCACCCGCTCGCGCAGGCGGCGCTCGACGCGCGCGGATGGTACTTGACCGACGGCGACCGGGATGACGAAACGGTCGGGTAGCGTGAAGCACCGGATCAAGCTCTTCCTGCGCGACGCCTGGGCGCGCACGCTCTTCCACACGGGGCTCGAGCGCGTCGTCGACGCGCTGATGCCGCGTCGACTCACGATCCTCGCCGGACACTGCGTGACGGCTCCGTCCAACGCGCGCCTCCCGAAGGACATGAAGATCGCGGGCGAGAAGCTCGAGCGCATGATGTCCTGGTTCGCGCGCCGGTACGACGTGACGACGGTCGGCGAAGGCCTGCGGCGGCTCGAAGGGACGAAGGGCAGGAGCCTGCTCGCGCTCTCGATGGACGACGGGTACCGCGACAACGCGACGGATCTCCTGCCGCTCCTCGCGCGCGTCGGCGTGCCCGCGACGGTCTACCTCGAGAGCCAGCCCCTCGAGGCGCGCCGCGTCAACTGGTCGCACAAGTTCTTCTGGATCCTCGCGCGGGTCGGCGAGAAGGAATTCGTGCGCAGCTTCGGCGCGCGCTGCGGGGACGCGCCGACGGTGACGAGGCTCGAGGCGCTCCAGGCCGAGGGGTCGGCGACGACGTATCACCTGAAGCGCGTGCTGAAGTACGACGCGCCTCCCGCGGCGCGGAACCGCGCGATCGAGGAAGTCTTCGCGGCGCTCGGCGGGGACGAGCGCGCGCTGTGCGACGAGCTCTACATGACCTGGGCGGACGTGCGGAAGCTCGCCGACGGCGGCGTCGAGCTCGGGGGGCACACCGCGAACCACGAGATCCTGTCGCGCCTCGACGCGGCCGGCGCGGAGCGGGAGGTGCGCGAGGGGCGCGAAGCGATCGACCGCCGGATGGACGTCGCGAGCGCGAGCTTCGCGTTCCCGTTCGGACGGCGCTGGGACTACGACGCGAAGTCGAAGGAGGCCGTGCGGAAGGCCGGGTTCGCGAGTGCCACGACGACGCACGCGGGGACGAACCGCAAGGGCTGCGATGCGTACGAGCTGCGGCGCGTCATGATCGACGAGGACGCGGAGCTCTTCCTCGTCGCCGCCGAGGCCTGCGGGGGATTCGATCTCCTGCGCGCGATCGGAATCGATCTCTCGAGCTAGAAGATGTTGTAGATGAACGGCGAGGCTTCGCTGCCGCCGAAGATCACGAGGGCTCCGAGGAGCACCATGACGATGACGATCGGGGCGACGACGTAGAGCCAGTTCTCTCGCAGGAAGCGCTTCATGCTCGGGTCTCCGGACAGGGCTTGCAAAGTATAGCGCACTCCCGCGGGAAGGCCGGAACGGCCGCGAAACGCGCTAGAACAGCGTGTAGATGAAGGGGGCGATCAGGGGGGAGCTCGCCGCGACGACGAGCAGGCTGCCGACGGAGAGCAGCACGACGACGAGGGGGATCAGGTACCAGTGGCCCCGTCCGACGAAGCAGATGAAGAGCTCGACGATGGTCCCGATGCGGCGTCCGAGCTTCCAGACGATGAAGCCGAGGAGGCCGAGGACGAAGAGCACGGCGATCTTGCTCGACCAGGCAGCGGGGAGCTGGCCGAGGAGCCAGCCGCCGCCGAGCGCGATCGTGAAGACGAGGCCGAGCATGACCGCGACCTTGAGTGGCGCCTGCCACGCGGGATCCTTGCGGTAGGTCAGGATCCAGCTGATCGAGAGCAGCGCCCAGAGGAAGGCGAAGAGCTTCACGGGCCCGTACGACGGCGGCGCGTCCGGCGGGATCGGGAGCTCGGCCTTGCGGGTCGAAGCGAACGCGGCCGGGAACGCGCCGCTCGTGTCGAGCTGGTCGTGGACGAACCGCGCGAGCGTGCGGTTGCCCTCGGCGTTCAGGTGCCAGTCCTTCTGGTAATAGAGGTGACCGTCGCGGACCTTCGGAACGTCGGCCCGGAGCGCGTCGCGCGGATCGATCGCCGGGATGCCGAGGTCCTTGCAGAGCGCAAGGAAGGTCTCGACCGGCACGTCGGGGGACCACGAGCCCGTGTCCACGCCGACCTGGCTCTCGAGCGTCTTCTTCGCGGTGGGCTCGATCGCGGCCTTGTTCGGGATCGGAACGACGCAGAGCGCGGCACCGACGTCCTTGCAGCTGCGCTGGAGCGCGAGCAAAGCGCCGTGCGTGCGCTCCTTGACCTCCCGCATCGGCTCGGGGTCGGTGCGGAAGTACGCGACCCATTCCATCGGCAGCGGATGCCCGCCGGCGGGCGACCACAGGTCGTGGTGGCTGAAGACGGTCTTCAGGAACCGGCCGAGCGCCCAGCGGTCGACGACGCTCGGCGGCCCCGGATCCTGCAACACGCGCATCTCGGCTTCCCCGGACGGATTGAAACGCGGCTTCGGGTAGCGGTCGTAGTGGGTCTTCGCGTTCCAGTACAGGTCGTTCTCGTAGGGGAACAGCAGCACGAGGTCGGGCTGGTACTCGCGGCCGCGCTCCTGGAACCACACGACCTCCTGGTCGGTCGAGTAGCCCTCGGTCCCCGCGTTGATCACGTCGACCTTGCGGCCTTCCGCCTGCCACCACTTCTCGAGGATGTCGGCGAACAGGTTCTCGCGGTCGACCGTGTAGCCCTGCACGAACGAGTCGCCGAGAGCGAGCACGCGGAACGTCCCCGCGGGCTTCGCCGGGCTCGTCATCTCGTCGTCGCGCAGGCCGAGCGAGTTGATCTTGAACGTCACGTCGTACTCGCCCGTCTTCCGGTGCGCGACGGAGTTCGGCGTCTTCACCCAGCCGAGATCCTTGTCGAACTTGTTGATCGTCGGCTGCGGACCCATCCCGAGCAGGCGCAGGCCGATCTCGAGCACGCCCGCGGCGACCGCGAGGCTCACGAGGAGCGCGAGGAGGACGTTGATCGCCTTCATGGGATGCGCGCGGTCGTCAGCTCACCATCGCCGTCACGGAGTCGCCTTCGTGCCGGAGGTGGAAGCGCGTGTCGGCGATCTTCTTCTTCGCGTCCGCGCGGACGACGTAGTTGTTCAGGAAGAGCAGATCCATCCCCGACAGGCTGAACGTGTTGAAGGCGTGCGCGGGGGACTCGACGATCGGCTCGCCTTTGAGATTGAACGACGTGTTCATGATCACCGGCACGCCGGTCAGCTCGCCGAACCGCTCGATCATCCCGTGGTACGCGGGATTCGTGTCCTTGAACACCGTCTGCAGCCGCCCCGATCCGTCCTCGTGCGTGATCGCGGGGATCACCGAGCGCTTGTCCTCGCGCACCGGCGTCACGTAGAGCATGAACCGCGCCGGGAAGTGCCTCGACGCCTCCGGGATGTCGAAGAACTCGTTCGCGCGCTCCTCGAGCACCGACGGCGCGAACGGCCGGAACGCCTCGCGGAACTTGATCGTCGCGTTCAGCTTCTCCTTCATCTCCGGACGCCGCGGATCCGCGATGATCGATCGCGCGCCGAGCGCCCGCGGCCCGAACTCGAACCGCCCGCGGAACCAGCCGCAGACCTTGCCGTCGATCAGCGCACGCGCGGCGAAGTCGTAGAACTTCTTGTCGTCGTCGATCTTCTCGAACGCGATGTCGTTCTTCTTCAGGAACGCCTCGATGTCGGCGTCCGAGTGCTCGCTCCCGAGATACGCGTGGTCGAGCGCCGGTCCGCGTGGCTGCCCGAGCACGTGGTTGTAGGCCCAGTACGCCGCGCCGACGCATCCGCCGTCGTCGCCGGGCGCGGGGAGGATGTACATGTCCTCGAACGGCCCCTGGCGCAGGATCTTGTAGTTGGCGACGGAGTTCAGCGCGACACCGCCGGCCATGCACAGCTTCTTCAGGCCGGTGATCTCGTGCGCGTGGCGCGCCATCTTCAGGACGACCTCCTCGGTCACCTTCTGGATGCTCGCGGCCATGTCGCAGTAGAACGGGTCGAGCGACTTGTCGCTCATCTTCGGATCGCGCGGCGGACGGCCGAAGTGCTCCCCGAAGCGGTCGTTCAGCGTGCTGTCGGTCGAGTAGTGGTACGCGAAGTACCGCATGTCGTGCCACAGGCTCCCGTCCTCGCCGACGTCGAGGATCTCGTAGATCTTGTCGACGTACTTCGGCTTCCCGTACGGGTGCATTCCCATGAGCTTGTACTCGCCCTCGTTGACCTCGAATCCGCAGTACGCGGTGAAGGCCGAGTAGAGAAGGCCGAGCGAGTGCGGGAAGCGGATCTCCTTCAGGATCTCGAGCTTCGTCCCGCGCCCGACGCCGATCGTCGACGTCGTCCATTCGCCTGCGCCGTCGACCGTCAGGATCGCGGCCTCCTCGAACGGCGACGTGTAGAAGCAGGACGCGGCGTGGCTGACGTGGTGCTCGGCGAAGAGGAACTTGGACGAGGGGATGCCGAGCTTCTTCGACATCATCGACTTGATCCAGAGCTTGTCGGAGATCCAGCGCTGCATCGACTCGCGGAAGACCGCGGCGGAGCGCGGGAACGTCCCCATCGCCGAGAGGAGCATCCGCTCGAGCTTGACGAAGGGCTTCTCGTAGAAGACGACCCAGTCGACATCCTGGATCCGGATCTTGCCGGTCTTCAGGACGAACTCGATCGCGAGGCTCGGGAAGCCCGAGTCGTGCTTGCGGCGGCTGAAGCGCTCTTCCTCCGCCGCGGCGACGAGCACGCCGTCCTGGACGAGCGCCGCGGACGAATCGTGGTAGTAGAAGGAGAGGCCGAGGACGTTCATCAGTCCTGCCTCCGGGCGGTGCTCAGCGTGTCGTTGTGGGTCTTCCAGGCCGTCCAGTTGCCGCGCTTGCGTGCCCGCAGGTGCAGGGGGTCCGCGACGAGGCGGTAGACGAGCGCGAACGGCCCGAGGAGGACGAAATAGAGCACCAGCAGCAGAGCTCGCGAGAGCATGTTGCCGAAGCGCTCGCTGAGCTCGAGAAAGGCTTTCATCACCGCAAGAAGTGGGGTCCAGCGCTCGTGGAGGCGCCTCGCCGACGACGCGGCCGACGACGCAGGGCGGAGAAGTATACAGGTCCGGTCTCCCCGTGCCAGACGGGGAGCTCCGCCGCGCTCATTCGAGCGTCAGAGTGCCGCGCAGGAGCTCGTCCGAGGTGAACGAGCCGTCCTTGTCGGCGTCGCGGAGGACCTCGATGACGAGCTCCGCCCCCTTCGGCAGCGTTCCGATCAGGCTCGACAGGGCCTCGGCGCTCTCGAAGGTCCAGGGCTGGCCGCGCCGCGACTTCGCCTTGAGCCCGTCGATCAGGTCGCCGACCTCGAGCCCGAGCTGGGCCGCGGGTCCGCCCGGGCGGAGCTCCTTGATGCGCAGCCACACGCCGCGCCGCGGAAACGACTTCGTCTCGAACCGCGCTCCGAAGCGCTCGTACAGGATCCCGTCCTCGCGGTACCAGGGCTCGAGCTTCACGCGACGCTTGCTGCCCTTGCTCTCGACCTGGAGCTCCGCCGGCCGCAGCGGCGTCAGGTTGACGCGCGCCGCGCGGTACTCGTCCTGGTTCACGACCTTCTCGCCCGCGACGGCGACGATGCAGTCGCCCGGCTTCAGACCCGCGGTGGCGGCCGGACTGCCGGGGACGACGCGCGCGATGCACAGGTGGTCGCCCGGCTCGATGTCGAAGCCGAGCCATGCCGGCGCCGTCTCGGGGGAGAGCAGCTGGTTCTCGAGCACCGAGCGCACGCGGTCGACCGGGATCGCGAACCCGATGTTCTGCGCCTGGCTGTTCATCGCCGTGTTGATGCCGACGAGATCGCCGTTGATGTTGAGCAGCGGCCCGCCGCTGTTGCCCGGGTTGATCGTCGCGTCCGTCTGGATCATCTCGGGGAACTCGACCACGTGTCCGTCCGGCGCCTGCGGGATCGGCACGTTGCGGTGCAGTCCGGAGATGATGCCCTGCGTGACGCTGATCGTCTGGCCGTAGGGATTCCCGATCGCGACGACCGTCTCGCCCGGCATCAGGTCGTTGCTGTGTCCGAGCGGGATCGTCGAGAAGTCGCGGTCGCGCGTGATCTTGATCAGCGCGAGGTCCTCGTTCTCGTCGAACGAGATCATCGCGGCCTTGTAGGTCGCGTCGTCGAACTCGGCCGCGAAGCTGACGAGGATCTCCTTCGCGTCGCGCACGACGTGGTAGTTCGTGATGATGAAGCCTTCCTTGCGGATGACGACGCCCGAGCCTGACACGCTGAACGGCGCCGTGCGGGAGAACACCTGGCCCCACCAGTCGCGCGCGAGCATCCGGCGCTCGCCGTTCGTCTGGATGAAGACGACCGCCGGCGACGCCGATTGCGCGACGCGCACGACGGGCGTGATGCGGCGGTTGCGCATCTCCTCGGAGTCCGGGACGCGGACGAGCGAGGACCCTTGGGCGACGAGGGAGAAGAAAAGGAGCGGCAGCATGGTCGAGGACCTCCGGGTCGCCTGCTACGTCGTGGCGGCACGCCGCGTGAGGGCCGAGTCTCGCGCTGCGCGTCGGCGCGGCGGAGGAATGGTGGGCGATATAGGACTCGAACCTACGACCTCTACGATGTCAACGTAGCGCTCTAACCAACTGAGCTAATCGCCCGTGCATGCCCGCGGTATCGGGGCGGGAGAGGGTAGGGGAGCCACCCGGCGGCTGCCAAGGGTTTTCCCGCGCGCGGAGGACGCTAGACTCCTCGCCCCCACTTCCCAAGGAGCGAGGATCTGCATTGAAGATCGGCGTCGCGCGCGAGATCAAGAACAACGAGAACCGGGTCGCACTCACCCCGGCCGGCGTCGATCGCCTGCGCGGTGGCGGCCACGAGATCACCGTCGAGACCGGCGCGGGGGTGGGCAGCGGGCTCACGGACGAAGCCTACAAGCAGGCGGGAGCGACGATCGCGCCGGACGCGAAGAGCGTGTTCGCGAAATGCGATCTCGTCCTCAAGGTGAAGGAGCCGCTGCCGCAGGAGTGGCCGCTCCTGCGCGCTGGGCAGACGCTCTTCACGTACCTGCACCTCGCGGCCGACCGGAAGCTCACCGACGGCATCCTGAAGACGGGCTGCCACGCGTTCGCGTACGAGACGCTCGAGGTCGACGGCACGCTGCCGCTCTTGACACCGATGAGCGAAGTCGCGGGACGGATGGCGGTGCAGGAAGGCGCGAAGTATCTCGAGGCGTCGACCGGGGGATCCGGGATCCTGCTCGGCGGCGTGCCGGGCGTCTTTCCCGCGAAGGTCCTGATCCTCGGCGGCGGCGTCGTCGGCACGGAAGCGGCGCGCATGGCCGCGGGGCTCGGCGCCGAGGTGACGATCATGGACATCAACCTGGATCGGTTGCGCTACCTCGACCAGATCCTGCCGGCGAACTGCCGCACCGTGTACTCGACGCCGCTCGCGGTCCGCGAGGCGCTCGTCACAGCCGACCTCGTCGTCGGCGCGGTGCTCATCCCCGGCGCCGCGGCGCCGAAGCTCGTGCGCCGCGAGGACTTGAAGCTGATGCGCAAGGGGAGCGTGATCGTCGACGTCGCCGTCGACCAGGGCGGCTGCATCGAGACCGTCCACGCGACGACGCACGCCGAGCCGACGTACGTGATCGACGGAGTGATCCACTACGGCGTCGCGAACATGCCCGGAGCGGTGCCGCGGACCTCGACGTTCGCGCTGACGAACGCGACGCTCTCGTGGACGGTGAAGCTCGCCGAGCTCGGTCCGATCGGCGCGGTCGAGAAGAGCGCGCCGCTGCGCAGCGCCGCGAACCTGATCGGCGGCAAGATCACCTACCAGGCCGTCGCCGAGGCCTTCTCCCTGCCGTTCACCCCGCCGCTCGAAGCCGTGCGCGCGATCCGCTGAGGATGGAGTGGTGGCAGTCGATCGTGCTCGGCGCCGTCGAGGGCGTCACCGAGTACCTTCCGATCAGCTCGACGGGCCACCTGATCCTCGCCGAGCGCGCGCTCGGCATCGGTGACGACGAATCCTCGCGCGCGTTCGCGATCTGCATCCAGGCCGGCGCGATCGCGGCGGTGCTCGGCCTCTACTTGCCGCGGTTCCGCGCGATGCTCGCCGGATCCGAGCGCGCGCTGCTCGGGCGACTCCTCGTCGCGTTCCTGCCCGCCGCGGTCATCGGGCTCGCCGCGGAGAGGTGGATCGACGCGCGCCTCTTCGGCCTCTGGCCGGTCGTCGCGGCGTGGTTCGTCGGCGGCGCCGCGATCCTCGTCTGCGTGCGCGGGCTGCGCGGCGGCGAGCGCGGTCTCGCCTCGATCGGGACGAGCACGGCTCTCGCGATCGGCCTCTTCCAGTGTCTCGCGCTCTGGCCCGGGACGAGCCGGAGTCTCGCGACGATCGGGGGCGGACTCCTGCTCGGGCTCTCGATGCCGGCGGCCGTGGAATTCAGCCTGCTCCTCGGCCTGCTCACGCTGACCGCCGCGACCGCCTGGAAGGCGGTGCACCACGGACACGCGATGGTCGCGGCGTACGGGATCGCATCGATCGCCCTCGGATTCGGCGTCGCCGCGGTGACCGCCTGGATCTCGGTGAAGTGGATGGTCGCCTGGCTCGAGCGCAGAGGCCTCGCGCTCTTCGGCTGGTACCGTGTGGTCCTGGCGCTCGCGGTCGCGGCCTGGCTCCTCTCGAGAAGGTGAGCAAGGAACCGCGGCGCGCGTCGTCGGAGGAGCTCGATGGCCGATCGCTCGAAGAAACGCGCTCTCGTCACCGGTGTCACGGGGCAGGACGGGAGCTACCTCGCGGAGCTCCTGCTCGACGAGGGCTACGAGGTGTTCGGGCTCGTCCGGCGCTCGTCGAGCACGCGCCTCGAGCGCATCGCGCACGTCCAGGACCGGCTGCACCTCGTCCAGGGCGACCTGCTCGACCAGTCGAGCCTCCAGCGCGCCCTCGCCGACGCGCGTCCGCACGAGGTGTACAACCTCGCGGCCCAGTCGTTCGTCCCGCGCTCGTTCGACGAGCCGGTGCTGACGGCGGAGATCACCGGGCTCGGCGTGACGCGGCTCCTCGAGGCCGTGCGCCACGTGTGTCCGGAGGCGCGGTTCTACCAGGCCTCGACTTCCGAGATGTTCGGCGACGCGGCGGAGTCGCCGCAGAAGGAGACGACGCCGTTCCATCCGCGCAGCCCGTACGGCGTCGCCAAGGTGTACGCGCACTGGATCACCGTGAACGCGCGCGAGGCGTACGGCATCCACGCGTCGAGCGGCATCCTGTTCAACCACGAGTCGCCGCGCCGCGGCGTCGAGTTCGTCACGCGGAAGATCACGCGCGCGGCGGCCCGCATCGCGCTCGGCAAGGAGAGCGAGCTCAGGCTCGGCAACCTCGAGGCGCGGCGCGACTGGGGCTTCGCCGGCGACTACGTCCGCGCGATGTGGCGGATGCTCCAGGAGGACGAGCCCGGGGACTACGTCATCGCGACGGGCGAGACGCACACGGTGCGCGAGGTGTGCGCGATCGCGTTCGATGCGGTCGGCCTCGACTGGGAGTCGAAGGTCGTCGTCGACGCGAACCTCTTCCGGCCCGCCGACGTCCAGGCCCTCGTCGGAAACCCGGCGAAAGCGCGGGAAAAACTCGATTGGCGCCCGCGCATGCGCTTCGAGGACCTGATCCGCGGCATGGCCGCCGCGGACCTCGCGCAGGAGAAGACGGCGACCTAGTTCGCGCGCGCCGACGCTTCGACCGGCGCGACGGCGGTGTGCCGGTACGCCTCGACCCAGCGCGCGAGATTCCGGCCCGGGCACTCGGTGCTCTTCAGCTCCTGGTGCGTGAACACCTGGCTGCGCGGGATCTTCCACGTCGAGCGCAGGTTGTCGAGCAGCTGCCGCAGCCGGTCGAGGGCCGCCTTCGTCGGCTTCTCCTCGTCGAAGTTCCCGATCAGGCAGATGCCGATGTTCTGCACGTTGTTCGCGCCGGCCGCGTGCGCGCCCTGCCAGGCGAGGTCGCGGCCCTGGAACACGCGACCGTACGGGTCGATCACGAAGTGGTAGCCGATGTCGCCGTAGCCGGTCTCCTTCCCTTCCATGTGCGCCTTCTGGATGCTGCGCACCGCGGCCGCGGATTCCGCGAACGTCCCGTCGAGCTCGGGCGGCACGCGCTCGGCCGAGTGGTGCACGGTCATCCGCCGCCATCCGCCGCGGTTCTTGTCCATGTGCGCGGCGATCGCCGTCATCGCTCCCCACTGCGAGCGCGGGATGATCGGCAGCGCCGCGCGCGGAGCGCTCGACGCCGGCGTGGTTCCGAGCATCCGGTCGCAGATCTGGATCGCCGCTTCCGCGCGCTTCTTCTGCTCGGGCGTCGCGTCGCTCTCGGCGAGCACGTGCTGGAAGCCCGCGCGCGACGCGTGCAGTCTCGAGCGCGACGCCGCGTCGGTCGCCTTCTGTCCGCTCTTCTCCGCGCGCGCGAGATCGACGCGCCCCTGGTGCAGCGCGATCTCTCCCTCGACGCGCCAGAACGGATCGGCGGTGACGCCGTCCGTCGCGAGCCACGTCTCGATCGCGCCGAGCTTCGCCCACGAGAGCGGCTCGCCGACCCAAGTGGGCGTCCGCGCGACCGCGGGAGTCGCGGGCTCGCTCGGCGGCGCCGGCGGCAGCGGTGCCACGGGCGCCACGGCCCGGCACGCGGCGAAGGAGACGATCGGCAGAAGGACGAGGAAGATCGAGCCGATACTCCTCCGGCCCGGCATGCGCGTGAGTCTTGCGTTCATGATCCAAGGGCATACCGAAGCGGCCATGGCGAAACAACGGGGCCGATCCCATTCCTTCCGCTTGGCGAGCCCCGACTGAACTGGTGAACTGGAACGCGATGCCCCATCGAACCGCCGCGCTCCTCGCCGTCTGGCTCGCCTTCGGCCGTCCGGCTCCCGCCGTCGCGCAGGGCGAGTCCACCGAGGAAGCGCGCCTCGTCGCGGAGGAGATCCACCAGGACGCGGTCCTGATCCGCCGCGGGCAGGCCCGCAAGGCGATCCGGAGCCTCGAGTCGGTGCTCGGCGACACGCCGGCCGATCCCGAGGCGCGGCTCTTGCTCGCCGAGGCGCGCTTCGAGCTCTGCGCGTACGCGCCGGCGCTCGCGGACGCCCAGCGCGCCCTCGCGGACGCGCGCACGGCGTCCTCGGGGCCCGAGCTCGAGGCGCGTTGCGCCCGCCTCGCAGCGGAAATCCTCCGCGTCCTCGGCCGGCCGACCGACGCCGTGGGCGTCCTCGAGAAACTGCCGAAGGGCGCCGAGCCCGCCGACGCGGAAGGCGCCTGGGCCCTCGGTTCCGCGCTCTGGGACGCCGGCCAGCGCGGGCGGGCGAAAACCGTCCTCGCGCGCGGCGCCGCGACGCCCGACGAGCAGGGCTGGCGCGGGCTCCTCGCGCGCGGCCGGTGCCAGCGGCGCCTCGGCGACCTCGAGGGCGCTTCGACGAGCTACGTCGCCGCGGACGAGAAGAGCCGGGCCGACGAGGGGAGCTCCGAGCCCGACGTCCTGGCGGCGCTCGGCGACGTCTACTTCGAGGCCGACCGGGAGGTCGACGCCGCGAAGAAGCGCTCGCCCGCGGACCAGTACCGCGACGCGCTGCGCCTCGCGCCCGGGCACGAAGCGGCGCTCCTCGGCCTCTTCCGGCTCCACCGGGCGAACTGGCAGCGCCACTCGCGGACCGCGCAGGACATCCTCGACGAGCTCCTCGTCCTGAAGCCCGATTCGATCGAGGGCGCGCTGGCCGGGACGTCGGCGGACCTCGACGACGGCCAGCTCAAGAGCTGCCGCGAGCGCCTCGCGCGCCTCGAGCAGGTGGCCCCCGGGCGCCGCGAGGTGCGCACGCTGCGCGCCGCCCTCGCCTGGGTCGAGCACCGCGAGGCCGAGTGCGAGAAGGGGCTCGCCGAGCTCGCCGCCGAGGATCCCGCCGACGCGACGCCCGAGCGCGAGGTCGGGCGCCATCTCGCCGAGCTGTACCGCTTCGCCGAGGCGACCCCGTTCGCGCGTCGCGCGACGGTGCGCGACGAGCACGACTACGAGGCCTGGAAGGAGCTCGGCCGCGCGCTCGCGGACACCGGCGACGAGGACGCGGCCCGCGTGGCGCTCGACCGCGCGCAGACCGAGGCGGCCGGTCGCCAGGACGCCTGGCGCGACAACACGCGCCTCGTCCTGAAGAAGATGAGCACGGGGCTCGTGCGCGAGAAGCACGGCGAGCTCACGTTCGCGTGGAACCCGGCCGCGGCCGACGTGCTGCGGACCTACCTCGTGCCGTTCTACACGGCGGCGCGCTCCGAGCTCGCGGCGCGGTACGGGTACACGCCCGGACCGACGACGATCGAGGTGTTCGACCGCCACGCCGATTTCTCGGTGCGCTCGACGGGCTTCGAGGGCTTCCCGGCGCTCGGCGTGTGCTTCGGGCCGGTCGTGACCTCGGTCTCGCCGCTCTCGGAGATGCGCGGCACGCAGTCGTGGGCGCGGACGTCGTTCCACGAGTTCACGCACGTCATCCACCTCGAGCTGTCGCACAACCGCTGCCCGCGCTGGATCACCGAGGGTCTCGCGACGTGGGAAGAGGAGAACCGGAACCCGACGTGGACGCGGAACATGCGGCGCGAGCTCGTCGACGCGCTCGCGAACGGCGACATCATCCCGGTGCGCGACCTGAACCGCGCGTTCCGGTCGTCGCGGATCCTGTTCGGCTACTACCAGGGCGGTCTGCTGTGCCGGATGCTCATCGAGCGCCGCGGCTTCCCGCCGATGGTCCGGATCTTCGAGGCCTTCGACCGCGGACTCGACATCGACCAGGCCTTCAACGAGGTCTACCAGACGACGCCCGAAGCGCTCGACCGCGATTTCGCGGCGTACGTGCGCGGGCTGACCGCGGATCTCAAGATCGAGCCGCGCTGGTCGGACGCGCAGGCCGAGCGCGTGCGCACGAGCCTGTCGCGCGAACGCCCGAAGTCGGATGCGGGGCCCGAGAAGCTCGCCGCCTGGGGCGACGCGTGGTGCACGGTCGCCTGGCACGCCTGGCAGGACGCGCAGAAGATCGACGCGCAAGAAGCGCTGCGCGTGATCCAGAGCCTCGATCCCCAGCCGGCGCGCGCCGAGTTCCTGCGCGGCGAGATCGCGCTCAAGGAAGGCGACCGCGACAAGGCGCGCGCGATCTGGGGCAAGGCGCTCGAGCGCGCCGAGGACTTCCGCGCGCGCATCGCGATGGGCGTCCTCGCGAAGGACGCCGACGAGAACGAGGCGGCGGAGAAGAACTTCCTCGCCGCGGAGAAGGACTTCCCCGGCTTCGACGAAGCCCCGATGTCCGCCGAGCTGCACCTCTCGAAGCTCTACGAGGCGATGGACCGCAAGGACGATTCGATGCGCGCGCTCGAGCGCCGCCTCGACTGGGACGCCGGCGCCTTCGAGGGCCGCCGCACCGTCGCCGCCTGGCACTTCGAGCACGGACGCTTCGCCGAGGCCGCGAAACGGTACGGCGAGGCGAACGAGATCGATCCGTTCCTGCGCAAGCTCCACCGCGACTACGGCGACGCGCTGCGCTCGGCCGGGCGCAACGAGGAGGCCCTGCGCGAGTACACGGTCGGCCCGAAGGTCCCCGAGGACCTCGACGGCGATCACCCGGGCCCGCTCGCCGAGTCCGAGCAGGCCGAGTGGATCGGCCTGCAGGCGGCGTGTCTCCAGGCGCTCGGGCGCACGGCGGAGGCGGCGGAGCGCGCGCACAAGGCGCTCGAGCTCGATCCCGCGTGCAAGATCGCGCACGAGACGCTCGAGAAGATCCAGTAGGCCCTAGTCCTTCGCCTTCGGACCTTCGGGCATCGTCCCGTCCGAGAGCAGGCGCACGACCAGCGTGCTCGCGTGGCGCGCGAGGAGCTCCTCGGTCGCGCTCACCGCGAACGACCACGAGCCTTCGGTCATCTTCTGGCAGACGTGCGTCAGCTGGCGCGCCGCGGCGACCTCCTTCGCGAGGGCGTCGCTCGTCCCGGCTTTCTCGGCCCAGATCTGCGCCTGCGCGAAGCACTCGGTCATCTCGCGCGCGTCGGCGTCGGTGAAGTTGTAGCGCTTCGCCGGGTCGAACATCTTGCCCGCACGGCCGATCGCTTCGACGACGGCGGTCAGGCGCAGGAGGCCGGCGATCCCGCGCAGCTCGTCGGGCGTCCATTCGCGCGTGAGGCGCTCGGTGAAGAGCTTCGAGATCTCGCGGTCGTCGCCGCCGAACGCGGACCAGTCGACGTGCTCCACGGCGCCTCCGTCGCCTTCGGCGAGGATGCCGGTCGCGTCGGCGCCGACGGCGTTGCGCGTCACGATCTTGCCGCCGCGCGGCTCCGTGAAGCTCTTGCGCCGCCAGTTCGCGAACTCGCGACCGAGCGTCTTCAAGGCCGCGTCGGCGGCGTCGATGTCGGCGACGAGGTCGTCGATGCTCGTGCGCGTCTCCTTCGACGCGAGCTTGCCCTGGATGCCGACGAGCCGCTGCTTGACGGCCGCGAGGTCGAGGGCGCGCAGCTCGTGCTCGAGCCCCGCGCTCCCGCCGAAACCCTGCGCGATCGCGAGCGCGTCCTCGCGGCTCTGGCGGCTCACGAACTGCCCGTGGAGGAGCGCCAGGTTGTTCATGCGCTCGCGCGCGGTGCGGCCGATCTCGAACAGGTCGTCGACGCCGGCGGGGCCTTCGCCGGGCGGGAAGTCCGGCAGCTCGAACACGGGCATCAGCTCCGCGAGCTTCGCCTCGACGCCCTCGAACTGCCCCTTCGCCATCTCGGCCGCCGTCTCGTCGAGGCGCGCGTGCGCAAACGCGGCGGCGCGGCCGATCACCCCACGCTCGAGCTCCTTCCGCTTCGCGACGAAAAGCGGGTCCGTCGCGAACGCGGCTTGTCCGGGGACGGCGCGCATGTTGAGGAGCGCCTGGCCGGGGCGCGGGGGAACCTCGCTGCCTCCGGCCGCGACCTGCATTCGCGCGAGGAGCTCGTCGAGGCGCGCCTGGTGCTCGACGTCGGCCGCCGCGCGCGTCGAGAGGTCGGCGTCGATCGCCTGGGCCTTGTCGACAGCCTCGCTCGCCGCCGTCGTGCCGCGCCACTGCGCAGCGAGCGCGCGCAGCGCGTCGCGCTTCTCCTCGGGCGTCATCTCCTTGCCCTGGAGCTCGAGCAGGGCGACGCGCGCGTTCGCTTCGAGCAGCTGGAGCGCCTTGTCGTCGTCCTTCGGCGTCTCGGGCGGAACCGACGCGACGTCGGTGTCCGGCGCCGGCGGCGGCTCGTTCGCGTCCGGCTCGGCCGGCGCGATCGGATCCGGCGGGTGGACGGGGGACGGACGGCCGGCCGGCGCCACGGACTTCGTCAGGCCCTCGAGGATCTCGGGGTGTCCGCGCAGCCACCACGCGCCGCCTCCGAGGAGGACGAGGAGCAGGAAGACCGCGACGAGTTTCCCACCGCGACTCCCGCGCGGCGCCGCCTGGACCGACGCGGACGGGGCCTTCGTCCGCAGGCGCTCGATCTCGCGCAGGAGCTCGCTGGCGGAGGCGTAGCGCTCGGTCGGGTCCTTGCGCATCAGTCGGGCGACCAGCGCGACCGCCTCGTCCGGGAGATCGGGCGCGAACTCGCGCAGCGGCCGGGGCTCCTGCGACAGGTGCGCGCGCACGATCTCGCGCGCGGTCGTCCCTTCGAACGGCGTGTGGCCCGAGAGCAGCCGGTACGCGGTCGCGCCGAGCGAGTACAGATCCGAGCGCCCATCGACGCGTTCGCCGCGCGCCTGCTCGGGCGCCATGAAGTGCGGAGTGCCGAACACCTTGCGGTCGGCGCTCTCGCGCTCTTCGGCCTCGATGTGCGTCGCGAGCCCGAGGTCGGCGATCTTCGTCGCGCCGACGTGGTTCTGCATCAGGTTCGCGGGCTTCAGGTCGCGGTGGACGATGCCCTTGGCCTCCGCGTACACGAGCCCCGCGGCCGCGTCGCGCAGGACGTCGAGCGTCTCCGCCCACGAGAGCTTCCCGCCGCCGGCGACGCGCTCCTCGAGCGTCCCGCGGTCCATGTACTCCATCGAGAGGTAGTGGACGCCGCGCTCCTCGCCGACGTCGTAGACCGTGACGACGTTCGGGTGCGCGAGCGCGGCGGCGGCGCGCGCTTCCGCCTGGAAGCGCCGCACGAACTCGGCGTCCGCCGCGAGCTTCGACGCGAGCACCTTGAGCGCGACCGGCCGGTCGAGGCTCGACTGCACGGCGAGGTAGACACTGCCCATGCCGCCGCGGCCCAGCGGCCGCTCGATCCGGTAGCCCGACAGGACGGGTGGGGCGAGCGTCGTGCTCTTCAGCGGGCCTTCCTTCGGCGCGATCTCGTCGAGTCCCGCGCCGGCGATCGGCACGAACGCGCCGGTCTCCTCGGTGCGCGGCGCCGCGGCACCCGCGGGCGCGAGCACGCGCAGCTCGCGCGCGCCGACGACGATGCGGTCGCCGGCCTTCAGGCGCGCCTGCTCGACGCGGCGGCCGTTCAGGACCGTGCCCGACGCCGAGCCGAGGTCCTTGACCGCCCAGCCGCCGCCCTTCGTCCGCGCGATCGCGCAGTGGACGCTCTCGACGCCTTCGCCCTCGAGGTGGAAGCCGACGCGGTCGGCCGCGCTCCCGACGGTGAGGACGCCCTGGCGCGGCAGCTCCGCGCCCGCGCGGTCCTCGCCGACGACGACGAGGAGGAGCCGTTCCTCGGGGGGCTGGCTCAAGCCGCGACCTCCTCGAACAGAAGGCTGCCGATGCGCACGACGTCGCTGCCCTCCTCGACCGCCCACTCGAAGTCGCCGCTCATGCCCATCGACATCCGCGCCCTGCCGGACCGAAGAGCATCGCCCATCGGCGCCGCGCGCGCCACAGAGACGGCGAGTTTGGCGAGTTCCCGGAACACGGCGCGGGCTTCGGCTTCTCCCGTGCCCTCGCTGGAAAGCGGCGCGAGCGTCATCAACCCGGCAACGCGGACGTGCTCGAGCGCGGCCGCGCGCGCGCAGAGCGCCGCGGCCTCCTCGGGCGCGAGGCCGGTCTTCGTCGGCTCGTCGGTGAGCTTCACCTGGATCCAGACCTCGGGGCGCCGCCCGAGCTCTCCGGCCGTCCGGTCGACGGCGTCGAGCAGGGCGGACGAATCGATCGAGTGGATCGACGACGCCAGCGCGACGACCCGGCGGACCTTGTTCTTCTGCAAATGGCCGATGAAGTGCCAGCGCGGCGCGAGACCGGCGGCGCGGAGCGCGAGTTCCTTCCGCTCGAGCTCGTCGGCGCGGTTCTCGCCGAGGTCGAGCTGGCCGAGGCGCACGAGCTCGGCGGCGAGCTCGGGTTCGACCGCCTTCGTCACGGCGACGAGGGCGATCTCCTCGCCGCGCCGGCCGGCGCGGCGGGCGGCGGTGTCGATCCGGGAGCGCACGTCGGCCAGGTTCGCTTGCAGCTTCTCGATCACGACCGCCGCCGATCCTCCAGCGGACCGGCGGCCTTGCGGGGAGAGTACCCCGCCGGCGCCCGCGGGTCACCGCGTCCGGACGCGCCTCTTCGGTGCAGTCTTCGCGCCCGGCTTCGCGCCGCTCTTCGGGCGCGGCTCGGGTGACGGCGCCGACAGCGTCAGGCGCAGCCGCGCCTCGGTGTCGGGCCGGATGCGGCGGGATTCGCACGGCCGGATGCCCGCGACCCACACGAGCTCGTCGCCGGCGAAGACGAGGGGGACGCTCGCGCGGCCTTCGCGCGGGACGCCCGCGTCGGCGAGGAAGCGCGAGAGCGCCTTGCTCCCCGGGGCGCCGAGCGCGTGGAACCGGTCCCCCGGACTCGGGAAGCGCACCCACAAGGTCGGAGCGGTCCAGGGCGGCTCGGCGACGAACTCGCTCGCGTCGATCTCGACGCTCGTGCCGGCGCGCAGGACGTCCGTGCCGCGCGGCAGGTACACGATTTCGGCCAGGATCTGGCGCCGGTCGGAGAGCGTCACGAGGCCGGGGAGGTCGAGGCGCTGGGCCCCCGTGGAGCCGGGGGCGGCGGTCGGAGCTTCCGCGAACGACCATTCCAGCTGTCCTGTCGCCGGCTCGGGGGTTGCGTTCCCGGCCGGGGCTGTCGCGCGCGCCTCGGGCTCGAGGTGCAAGAGGCTCGATCGCAGGTGCAGGCTCCAGCCGCCGGGGAGGCTTCTGCGCGTCGTCCGGCCGCCCGCGAGGTCGGAGAGCAAAAGGCCGAGGAGCGGCGCCGAAGGCGCGCGCCCGGTGCCCTCGACGAGGAGGCGCCACAGGGCGCGCCGGCGCAGCGGCGTCGGGAGCTCGAGCAGCCCCGCGCGCGAGAGCGTCCCGCCGAGGGGGAGGTCGCCGGAGGATCGCCGCGCGGCGGCGTGCACCGGCGGCGCCCACGCGAGCGGCGCGGTCCTCGAGGCGCAGCGGTCCTCGAGCGCTTCGACCGCGGCGCCGAAGGCGCGCAGGTTCTCGATCGCCTCGGGGCCGCACGACGCCTCGATCGCGGGCAACAGCTCGTTGCGGATCCGGTTGCGCGTGAAGCGCGCGTTCGCGTTCGAGCCGTCCTCGCGCCAGGGGATCTCCGCGTCGGAAAGGATGCGCCGGACTTCCTCGCGCCGCATCGCGATCAGCGGGCGGACGATCTGGACGTCGACTCCGGTCGGATTGAGGTCGCTCGCTCCGAGGCGCTCGTTCGCCTGGGCGGTGCGCGGCTCCGCGCGGCCCTGGAGGCGCAGCGTCTTCTTGAGCCCGGGGAGCCCGTGCATCTCGGTCCCGCGCATCCAGCGCTGGAGCAGCGTCTCGAGCGCGTCGTCGGCGTGGTGTCCGGTCAGGATCGTCGGGATCGACGCGCGCGCGGCCTCCTCGCACAGGACGCGGTACCGCGCGGTGCGCGCGCGCGCCTCGAGCGACGGCCCGGCGCCTTCGAGCTCGACCGCGCGGCGGACGAACGGGATGCCGAGCGACGCGGCCAGGCGCGCGCAGAAGGCGGCGTCCTCGCGGCTCTCCTCACCGCGCAGGCCGTGGTCGACGTGGACCGCGAGGGCGCGCGGGCGCGGCTTCGCGGCGGCGACGAGGTGGAGGAGGAAGACGCTGTCGGCACCCCCCGAGAGAGCGACGACGACGGGCGCGTCGGCGGCGAGGCCGACGGCGCGCGCGAGCTGCAGCCAGCGCGTCGAGGCGAGCGGGCCGGCGTCCCGTTTCGACGAACCGGCAGCGCCGGGATCCGTCGGAAAGGAGAACGAGGAGTGTCGCTTCACGGGGTCGTTTTCGCTGCGCGGCTGCGGGGCAAGGCGGCACCGGTCCGCGGCGGGGGACCGGGCAGGATAGCACTGGCGGGAGTCCGGCCCCTCGCCCGCGCCGAGCGAGGAATCTCGGTGCGGGAGAGGGGCCGGAGTCTCGTTGATGCCATCGGCGCAGGCCGCTAGTCTCCGGGCCCGATTCCCCTGGAAACCGAGCCCCCCAACGCAACCCTCATGCGCATCGCCATCAACGGCTTCGGCCGCATCGGTCGGAACGTCTTCCGGATCCTGGCCCAGAAGCCCGGGATGGAGGTCGTCTCGATCAACGACATCACGGACCCCGCGACCCTCGCCCACCTCCTGAAGTACGACTCGGTCCACGGGCGGTTCCAGGGGACGGTCGAGGCGGCCAAGGACGGGATCATCGTCAACGGCCGGAAGATCGCGGTGACGGCCGAGCGCGACCCGGCGAAGCTCCCGCACGGCTCGAACGGTGTCGATTTCGTCGTCGAGGCGACCGGGATCTTCGCCAGCCGCGAGGGGTGCCAGAAGCACGTCGACGGGGGTGCCGCGAAGGTGCTCCTTACCGTGCCCGCGAAGGACGAGATCGACGCGATGATCGTGATGGGCGTGAACCAGGACACGCTCAAGGCCGAGCACCGGATGATCAGCAACGCGAGCTGCACGACGAATTGCCTCGCGCCGGTCGCGAAGGTGCTCGACGACGCGTTCGGCATCCAGCACGGGCTGATGACCACCGTGCACGCCTACACGAACGACCAGCAGATCCTCGACCTCCCGCACAAGGACCTGCGGCGCGCGCGCGCGGCGGCCATGAACATCATCCCGACGACGACGGGTGCCGCCCGCGCGGTCGGGAAGATCCTGCCGAAGCTCAAGGGCAAGCTCGACGGCGTGTCGATGCGCGTCCCGGTGCCGGACGGATCGGTGATCGATCTCGTCGCGACGCTCGCGAGGAACGTGACGATCGAGGAAGTGAACAAGGCGTTCGAGAGCGCGGCGGGCAAGGCGCCGCTGAAGGGGATCCTCGAGTACTCGACGGACCCGCTCGTGTCGTCGGACGTAATCCACAACCCGGCGAGCGCGTTGTTCGACGCGCAGTCGACGATGGTGATGGCCGGCAACATGGTCAAGGTCGTCGCCTGGTACGACAACGAGTGGGGCTACAGCAACCGCGTCGTCGACTTGATGATCTACGCGCACAGCCTGAAGGGCGCCGGGGCGCCGACGGCGGGCGCGAAGGCGTAGCCCGGCCGATTCGCCGAGGCCGCGTCCCGTGGAGAGAGCCCAACTCGCGGCTTGGTTCCACGTCCTCTACTTCGGAGTCCTCCTCCCGCTCCTGGTCTTCCGGCTGCACCGGAAGTTCGCGGGCAAGAAGAAGGCGCTCCCGGATCCGAAGAAGCACTTCCGCGGCGCGACGATCGAGCTCGCCTACCACGCGGGCCTGTCGGTGCTCGTGGCGGTCGTCGCGCGCGTCGATGTCTTCGCGTTCGACACGTCGCACCTCGTGCGCGGTCTCCCCGTGGGCGTGGCGTTCTACGCCGCGGCGGTGCTGTACATGCGCCCGCGCTGGCGGCGGGCGGTGGAGAAGCGCGCGCCGATTGTCAGCCTGTACATGCCGAGGGACGCGCAGGAGCGCGCGTGGTGGATCGCCGTGTCGCTGCTCGCGGGGATCGGGGAGGAGATCACGTGGCGCGGCGTGCAGACGCAACTGCTCGTGCCGATCGTCGGGACGTACGCCGTGGCCGCGCTGCTCTCCGCGTTGTCGTTCGGCGGCACGCACTTCGTCCAGGGCTGGAGGTCCGTGCTCGTGATCGCCGTGTTCGCGCTCGGGTTCCAAGCGATCGTCTGGGCGAGCGGCGGGCTGTACGTCGCGATGCTCGTGCACGTCGCCTACGACGTGACGGCGGGACTGATGTACGGGAAGCTCGGCCGCGAACTCGGATACGCGATCGAGCCGAATTCTGCGTCAGCGGGCTGACACTGCCTTCGCGTTCGAGCGCAAGACGGCATCGCGGTCGATCGACCACAGCAGGCAGCCGGACGCGCCGGAGAATGCACGCACGAGGCCGAACTGGCCGAGATCGTAGGGATGGTTCCCGACAAGGAAATCCTCGACGCCATCTCGATCGAGATCGCCGGCCCGAGACAGCGTCCGGCCGACGTGGCGATCTCCGCGGTCGGGCTCTCCCGGCACGAGGACTCCGCAGTGGCCCTCGATCGTGTGCAGGGGCTTGCCGTCGCGCCCGGAGAGCACGTAGGCCGTTCCCTCGAACGCGCCGTCCTCGGGGGCGCCGACGAGGATCTCGGGCACTCCATCGCCGTTCAGGTCGGAACTCCAGCGGACGATCTCGCCGAACGAATCATCTTCGAAGGCCCGCCTCTCCGGCATCGAACTGCGATCGAAGTTACTGAGCAGGTTCCCGCTGCGCCCGGAGTCGACGCGAACGCGCCCCGAGGGCTTGGATCCCCAGTTGTATTTGTGCGAGCCGACGAGGAGATCGGGCGAGCCGTCGCCATCGAACTCGTTCCCCCCATCCAGGTCGAGATCGCATTCCCTTCCCGATGAATCGCCCAGGATCTCGAATGCCGGAGCGCCGGATCTGCCCGAGTACACGACGATGCTGGCGACCCACGGCCGCCAGCGGAGGGTGGAGGTCACACGTCCGAAGTACGCGATCGCAAAGTCCGAGCGGCCGTCGGAGTCGACGTCGCCGAGTCGTGTGCATGCGAGTCCTCCGTCGAACCGGTGCAGGAGGTTGCCATCCTTGCCCGACACGACCAACACGATCCCGGACGTCGCACCAGACGCAGCTATTTCGGCGCACCCGACGAGCAAGTCAGGACAACCATCCCCGTCGACATCGCCGGCAGCCCTGACGCTCCATAGGCGCCGCACGCCCCAGCACGCGGCATCATCGCGACGGATCAGGGAGCCAGTTCGGCCCGAGAGGAGCTCGAGCGCGGTGGGGCCGTCCCAATGCCCCGTGACGAGGGCGATCTCCGACAGTCCATCTCCGTCGATGTCCCCGACGAGGTCGACTCCCGTGATCTCGTTCGGAATTGCGCAGCGCAACCGCACAGATCCCTCGCGCCCGGACACGATCCAGAGCGACGAGCCACCCGGAGGCGTTGCATCGGCGATGACGGCGTCCGGGATCCCATCGCCGTCGAGGTCGCGGCCTGCCGCGATCGCGCAGGCGAACTGGTCTCCTTGCGGGACGGAGTCGGGTTGTCGCGGCAGCTGTCGGGCAGCGAACAGGGACGCTGTGACCGCCGCCAAGTACGCGATGCGCATGCCGCTCGAACCGGGAACCGGGCCGTTGGTTCCGTCGCCGACGCGCGTCAGGTCAGCTCGACGCCCTCGATCCCTGCTTCCCTGCAGTGCTCGCGCCACTCCTCGGGCTGCGTCTTGCCGTGGGAAACGTCGGAGAGCTCGCGGAACGGCTCGATCCATTGATCGCCGTGCGACAGCGCCGTCGCTTCGCCGAGCTCCCTCTCGACGACCCAACCGTGCGCGCGCAGCGCGAGCGCGATCGCGGCACCGCGTAGGTGCACGCGGTTCGCCTGCTCCTGCGGCGGCGGCATCATCACGCCGATCTTCGGGGCGAGGTCGTCCGCGAGCTCCGCGATCGTCTTGCCCCGCAGCGTCTCGCCCGCCTTCGCGCGCTCGCGCTCCCAGCCCGGCACGAGCACGCGCTCGGCCATCTCGGGCCACTCGACGAGCTCCATCCGCGCGACGTCGAGGCGCGGAACCAGCCGGTGCAGGAGCTCGATCTCGTAGCGCTCCGGGTGCTCGAGCAGCGTGATCGCGGGGGTGTCGGGGTCGCCGGCTTCTCCGGCGGGGAGCCGCGCGAGTGCGGCGAGCCGATCGCGCAGCGTCGGGTGCGTGTCGTACGGGTTCTGCTTCTCCTCGCGCTTCCGCTTCTCGATCGCGTCGTCGAGCGACGTCGACACCGCGTCGGCGGCGAGGAAGCGCCGGAACCCGTCCGCGATCGGCGGTCGCACGCCGGACGCGAGCACGGGTCCGATCTCGTTCTGCAGGAACGGGTCGTAGGCCATCGACGCCTTGCCGATCCGCACGAGCCCGCGCGCGAGCGCGTCGCCTCCGACGAGCCGCGCCGCGAGCGCGTCCGCGGCGTACTCCTGGCTCCGAGACACCGAGTGCGTCATGCGCAGGAAGAAGTTCCCGTACGCGACGAACGGTCCTTGCAGGATTCGCGTCCGCCCGTCGCGCAGGTTCGCGATCGTCCGCGTGATCGTCGCGCGCGTCTTGTAGAGCCACGGGCCGAGGCTCGTGTCTCCTCCGTGGAAATGGCCGAACTCGTGCGCGAGCACGGCTTCGAACTCGTCCACGGAGAGCGTCCAGAGCAGCGGCAGCCCGATCCCCAGGAACCGCATGCGGCCGGCGCCGAACGGGCCGGCGTGCTCGGCGACGAACGCGTTCACGGCGGGAACGACGTAGACGTGGCTCGGCATCGGCTGCCCGGCCGCGCGCGCGATGGAGCGCAGACGCTCGAAGAGTCGCGGCTGCTCGGAGTCGAGGAGCTCCGGCCCGGGCGGCTGGAAGCGCGGATACCGCGGCACGAGCGACCACAGGATGCCGAGCGCCCCGAGCGCGCTCGGGATCACGATCATCCCGGGCGCGCGATCGAGCTTTGCGAAGCAGAACCACACGACGGCGAGCAGGAGCGCCGCGATCGCGAGCGCGAAGACGTAGAACCCGACGAACAGAGCGGCGGCGAGGACGGCGCGGCCCGCGAGGGAGGGAGCGCGCGTCGGAGCGAGATGGGGTTCGGGAAGCGCCCCGGTCACGGCGGTCGCCATCCTAGCGGTCCTCGCGCGGCGGCGCGCGCTACACTGGCCCGATGCCCCTGGGCCCCGGAGCTCGCCTCGGCCCCTACGAAATCGTCGCCAAGCTCGGCGCCGGCGGCATGGGGGAAGTGTGGCGCGCCCGCGACGCACGGCTCGATCGCACGGTCGCGATCAAGGTCCTCAACGCCGATCTCGCCGCGACCGCGGACCTCCGCGAGCGCTTCGAGCGCGAAGCCCGCGCGGTCTCGAGCTTCAGCCACCCGCACATCTGCGCCCTCTACGACGTCGGACGCGAGGGCGACGTCGAGTTCCTCGTCATGGAGCACATCGAGGGAGAGACGCTCGCGGCGCACCTCCTCGCCGGTCCTCTGCCGCTCGACCTCGCGCTGCGCACCGCGATCGAGATCGCGAGCGCCCTCGACGCGGCTCACAGGCAGGGCGTCGTCCACCGCGACCTGAAACCGGGGAACGTCATGCTCACGAAGTCGGGCGCGAAGCTCCTCGACTTCGGTCTCGCGCGGAAGATCGGCGCGCTCGGTCCGCGCACCGGCTCGGCGATCTTCCACGAAACACCGCTGACTCAGGAAGGCACGATCCTCGGGACGATCCAGTACATGGCGCCGGAGCAGCTGCACGGTCGCGATGCGGACGCGCGCAGCGACCTCTTCGCCTTCGGCGCGATGCTCTACGAGATGATCTCGGGCGCCCGCGCGTTCCCAGGAGACAGCCAGGCGAGCGTCATCGCCGCGATCCTCGAGAGGACGCCGGCGCCCCTCGCGGAGCGGCAGCCGCTGGCCTCGCCGGCGCTCCAGCGCGCCGTCTCGCGCTGCCTCGAGAAGGAGCCCGACGATCGCTGGCAGAGCGCGCGCGACCTGATGCACGAGCTCGAGTGGATCGCGAGCTCGAGCGAGTCCGGTGCAGGCACCGTCGCTCCGCGCCGCGGAAGCACCTGGCCCGCGTGGTCGCTCGCCGCCGCCGCGGTCCTCGCGGCCGTCGCCCTCTGGATCCGCGGATCCCGTGGACCGGAGGTGCCGCGACGCGGACCTCTGCAGCTCGAGCTCACGCGACCTCCGTCTGCGCCCTACGTGTTCTTCGACCAGTGCGCGGTGTCTCCGGACGGGCGCCGCGTCGCGTTCACCGCGTACGGCGAGGCGAGCAAGAGCCGGATCTGGCTCCGCGACCTCGATGCCGCGGAGGCGCACCCGATCCCCGGCACCGAGGGCGGGGAGCAGTCGTTCTGGTCGCCGGACTCGCGCTCTCTGGCGTTCCGCGTCGGCCAGGAGCTCTGGCGCGTCGATCTCGCCGGCGGTCCGGCCGTGAAGCTCGCGCAGCGCGTCTCCGCGAACGGAGGAGCGTGGTCCGCGGACGGGACGATCCTCTTCGCCGACGAGCGGACCTGGGCGCTCCAGCGCGTCTCCGCGAGCGGCGGCCCGTCCGTTCCGGTGACGAAGCTGGGTCCGCGCGACGAGGGGCACCGCTGGCCTTCGTTCCTCCCCGACGGACGCCATTTCGTCTATCTCGCCGACTCCTGGCGCACGGAGGATCACCACATCCGGCTCGCATCCCTCGACGCCCCCGGACAGGACGTCGATCTGTTCGACGCCGTGTCGAAGATCGTCTTCGTCGAGCCCGGATGGCTGCTCTACGTGCGCGGGAGCAACCTGCTCGCACAGGCGTTCGACACGGGTGCGCTGCGCCTCGAGGGTGGTCCGATCCCGATTGCAGGGCACGTGTCCGAGATCGGCCAGAACCACGAGTTCGAATTCAGCGCCTCGCGCGACGGAGTGCTGTGCTTCAGCAAGGTCGATCCACGCGCGTATCTCGCCTGGACGGATCGATCGGGGCGCGTCCTGACTAAATGCGGCGAGCCCCAGGTGTACGGGCAAGTCGCGCTGTCCGCCGACCAGAAGCGAGTCGCGTTCGGCTCGGTCGACGCCGACGGACGCGCCGCCGATCTCTGGATCCTCGAACTCGCGCGTGGCACCTCGACGCGCTTGACCTTCGATCCGGCCGGCGACTTCGCCCCGGTCTGGTCCCCGTCCGGCGACCGCATCGCGTTCACGTCGATGCGTACGGGGGTGGGAGACGTGTACGTCGTGTCGACGGACGCTCCGGGGAGCGAGGAGCGCGTCGCGGGCTTCGAGACCAGCTCCGAGCCGAGTTGCTTCTCGACGGACGGAGCGCTCGTCTACTTCGACGCCGAGGGCAAGGACAGCGGTGCGGACCTGTGGTCGGCGTCCGCGGAGGGCCGCGCGGAGCCGTCCCACGTGCTCGCGACTCCCGCGAACGAGTCCGGAGCACGTTTCTCCCCGGACGGCAATTGGCTCGCGTGCGTCTCCGACGAGAGCGGTCGGTCCGAGGTCTACATCCACGCCTGGCCGCTCACCGGACGGCGGTGGCAGGTGTCGACCCACGGCGGAACCCGCCCGTGGTGGCGCCCTGACGGGGCCGAGATCTTCTGGCGCTCGCTCGATCGGGAAGTTCTCGCGGCGAAGCTCTCCTTCGGGGACGAAGTGGAGATCGCAACTCCCGAAGTGCTGCCCATCTCGCGCTCGCAGGATCTCATCGGTGCATCGCGGGACGGGGCGAGACTGCTCCTCCTCGTCCCCGTCGAGGACTGGCTGCAGGCGCCGCTCACCGTGATCGTCGACTGGACCGAGACCCTCCCGAAGCACGATCGCCGCCTGTAGTCTTCCGACCCATGAACCTCGACGCCGCTCGCCTCGACGACCTCGATCTCAAGAACAAGCGCGTGCTCGTCCGCGTCGATTTCAACGTCCCGCAGAACGAGAAGGGCGAGATCACCGACGACACGCGCATCCGCGCGACCCTCCCGACGATCCGCGAGATCCTCGCGAAGGGCGGGAAGCCGATCCTCCTCTCGCACCTCGGGAGGCCGAAGGGCGCCGTCGTCGAGAAGATGCGGCTCACGGCGGTCGGACAACGCGTCGAGCAGCTCCTCGACACGCCGTTCCTGAAGCTCGACGAGAGCATCGGCCTCAAGGTCGCGGACGCGATCGCGAAGGCCGCGCCGAAGACGACGATCCTCCTCGAGAACGTCCGCTTCCACCCCGGCGAGGAGAAGGGCGACAAGGCGCTCGCGGCGGAGTTCGCGGAGCTCGGCGACGTCTTCGTCAACGACGCCTTCGGCGCGTCGCACCGCGACCACGCCAGCGTCTGCGGCATCGCGCGCCTCCTGCCTTGCGCGGCGGGACGCCTGCTCGAGAAGGAGATCGCGGCCTTCCGGCGCGTCCTCGAGAAGCCCGAGCAGCCGTTCATCGCGATCCTCGGGGGCGCGAAGGTCTCGGACAAGCTCAAGGTCGTCGACCACCTGCTCGAGCGCGTCAACGCGATCCTCGTCGGCGGCGGCATGGCGTACACCTTCCTGAAGGCGCAGGACCACTCGGTCGGCAAGTCGCTCGTGCAGGAGGACCAGATCGACCTGGTGCTGCAGGCGATGATGAAGGCGGAGCGCATGGGCGTCCCGATCTTCCTGCCGCAAGACCACCTGTGCGGCACCCGCTTCGCCGAGGACACGAGCGCGATCGTGTCGGGCATCGACATCCCCGAGCCGTTCCTCGGACTCGACATCGGGCCGAAGACGGCGACCTTCTACGCGGAGCGGATCGCGGCCGCGCGCACGGTCGTGTGGAACGGACCGATGGGCGTCTTCGAATGGCCGGCGTTCCGGGGCGGCACCGAGGCCGTCGCGCGCGCCGTCGCCGCCTGTCCGGGCTACACCGTCGTCGGCGGCGGCGATTCGGTCGCGGCGGTCGAGCAAGCCGGGCTCGCGTCGAAGATCAAGCACATTTCGACCGGCGGCGGGGCGTCGCTCGAGCTGCTCGAAGGCAAGGAACTGCCGGGCATCGCGGTCCTGTCCGAGAAGAAGGCGCGCTAGCGCGAGCGGCTCGACCGCGAGGCTACAATGCGCCCGCTCATGCAGCGATCTGCACAGCCCCGCCCGATCCTCGTCGCGCCGTCGATCCTCGCCAGCGACTTCGCGCGACTCGCGGACGAGGTCGCGCGGGCCGAAGGCGCCGGCGCGGACTGGCTCCACGTCGACGTCATGGACGGCCACTTCGTGCCGAACCTGACGATCGGCCCGCCGGTCGTCGAGAAGATCCACGAAGTCGCGCACGTGCCGCTCGACGTCCACTTGATGATCACCGATCCGGTGAAGTACGCGCCCGACTTCGCGCGCGCCGGAGCGCACGTCCTCACGTTCCACATCGAGCTCTGCGCGGACGCCGCCGCCGCGCGCGCGGTCATCGCAGCGTTCCGCGCGCAGAAGATCGCCGTCGTCGGCGTCGCGCTGAACCCGGACACGCCCGTCGAGCGCGTGCTCCCGATCCTCGACGCGGTCGATCTCGTGCTCGTCATGAGCGTGTTGCCCGGGTTCGGCGGGCAGAAGTTCATGCCGGAGGTCCTGGCGAAGACGCGCGCGCTGCGCGAGCGCGGGTACGCGGGCCACGTGGAGATGGACGGCGGCTTGAACGGCGAGACGATCCCCGCGTGCGCCGCCGCCGGCGCCGACGCGCTCGTCTCGGGCTCGGCGCTCTTCGGCGCACCCGACATGAAGGCGACGCTCGCGCGCTTCCGTGCCGGCGCGGAGGGCGCGCGCCGGGAGACCACGCATGCCCGCTGAGAAACGACCGGGCCGCCGCGCGGCACCCGCGCAGCCGCCGGCTCCCCAGCCGGTCGCCCCGCCGCCCACCGAGCCCGCGCGCGAGCCTCCGCGCGAGCCCGCGCCGCAAGCCGCACCCCCCGAACCCGAGGAGGCGAACGGCGCGTTCGAGGTCCAGGACGACACCGTGATGGGCGAAGGCCTCGGCCCGGCGCCCGCGGACGAGAAGCGCGGGCGCGTGAAGCGCAAGAAGAAGGAGATGCCCGAAGGCCTGTGGCTCAAGTGCGAGAGCTGCGGCGCGATGATCTACCGCAAGGAGCTCGAGGAGAAGGGCATGGTGTGCCCGGCCTGCGACTTTCACTTCACGCTGCCGGGCAAGGCGCGGATCGCGATGCTCGTCGACCCGGGCACGTGGTCGGAGAAGTTCGCCGAGCTGGGCGCGCTCGACCGCCTCGAGTTCACGGACAGCGTGCCGTACTCGGAGAAGATCGCGAAGACCGTGAAGCGCACGGGGCAGAACGAAGCGCTTCTCCTCGGCACGGGCAAGATCGACGGGCGACCGGTCGTGCTCGCGGTGCTCGACTTCTCGTTCATGGGTGGCTCGATGGGGGAAGTCGTCGGCGAGAAGGTCGCGCTCGCGGCGGATCTCGCGCGGACGCGGCGCGAGACGCTGGTGATCTTCACGAGCAGCGGCGGGGCGCGGATGCACGAGGGGATGTTCTCGCTCCTGCAGATGGCGAAGACGTCGGCGGCGCTCGCGAGCCTGAACGACGCCGGCGGATTCTCGATCTGCGTGATGACCCACCCGACGACCGGCGGAGTCACGGCTTCGTTCGCGTCGGTGTGCGACCTGACTCTGGCCGAGCCGGGCGCCTTGATCGGCTTCGCGGGCCCGCGTGTGATCGCGACGACGATCAAGCAGGAGCTCCCGCCCGGGTTCCAGCGGGCGGAGTTCCTCCTCGAGAAGGGCCAGATCGACTGCATCGTCCGTCGCTCGGACATGCGCGCGGTGCTCGCGCGGCTCGTGGATTTCGGGAAGGGCGCGTTCGGCACGGAAAACCGGGATTCCGGTGCCACACGCCGGCCGGCGCGGCGCTGATCGGGGTGGACCCGCTCCGCGGGCCCCTTCACCCCTCACTAAGCGCAAAGGCCACCCCCAATGAACCGCTATGCCCGTGCCTCCCTGTTCACACTCCCGATTGCCGTCGCGCTCCTCGCGCCGGCGCGCGCCGACGAGCTCTTCGTCGGCAGCCCGACGACCCTGATCCAGAGCGGCAATCCCTTCTCCGGCGCCTTCACGACGATCGGCGCGTGCGGCGGAGCCGCGCAGTCGATGACGCTCGACGGCAGCCGTCTCCTGATCGGCGACCCCAGCGGCCGCGTCTACCAGAAGGGCCCGAGCGACTCGTTCGTCAACTTCGCGTTCAACGTGCCGAACGACGCCCAGGCGCTCGCGATGCACGGCGGAAACCTGCTCGTCGGCGGCACCGACGGCACGCTCGTCCGCGTCGACGCGACGACGGGTGCCGTGATCGCGACGCTCCAGGTCGGCGCGCCGGTGACGGCGCTGCTCGTCATGGGCAACGACGTCTTCGCGGGGACTTCGTTCGGCATCGTGGAGAAGGGCGACGCCATCGCGGGCAACTTCCAGTTCTGGGGCACCTGCGGCGGGCCCGTCAACGCGCTGGCCGCGGACTCGACGCACCTGATCCTCGGATCGAGCAACGGGAACATCTACCGGGTCAATCTCCTGACGCAGATGCTCGAGGGCACGTTCCCTGCGGGCAACGACTCCGAGGCGCTGGTCGTGCAGGCGGACGACATCGTCGTCGGCGGGTCGGACGGGTCGCTGCGCCGCCTCGAGCGGATGACCGGAGCGCTCAAGGGGAGCTTCTCCGCGTCCGTGCCGGTGAGCTCGCTCGCGCTCTTGATCGAGCCGCAGCCGGGCCTGATCTACTGCTACGGCGGCGGCTGTCCGTGCGGCAACGACGACGGGACCGCGGGCTGCGCGCACTCGCTCGGCTGGGGCGGACGGCTGCTCGGCTCCGGGAGCACGAGCGTCGCGGCTGACGATCTCGCGATCACCGCGTTCAACATGCCGCCCAACCGGTTCGCGCGCTTCTACATGTCGCAGCACTCGACGATGGTCCCGCTCGGCGACGGGCTCCTGTGCGCGGGCGGCGGCGGCAGCGGCTACCCGGCGATGCGGTTCCCGGTGCAGAACACCGGCATCTCGGGCTCGATCGCGATGCCCGAGCACCTCGTCGGGTACGTCCTCGCGCACTTTCCGTCGAGCGCGATCATCGCCGGCGCGACGTGGAACATGCAGACGTGGTACCGCGATCCTCCGGGCCCGTGCGGGAACCGCTTCAACACGACGAACTCCTACGCGGTCACGTTCACACCCTGACCATGCGTCAAGCGTCCTCGAGCGCGAATGCCAGGCGCGCGAGGGCCCGCGAGAGCAGCGTGCGCGTCGCGAGCTCGGTCCGACCGAGCTTCGCGGCGATGCTCTCGTGCGAAAGCCCGCGCAGGCGGGCGAGCACGATGACCTCGCGGTAGTCCGGGGGGAGCCGGAGGAACGCGCGCTCCAAGCGCGCGAGCTCCTCCCGGCTCCCCGCCGCGCGGCTCGGCGTCACCAGATCGACGAGCTCGGACTCGGGAGCGCCCGGCGTTTCGCGAGCCACGTCGCGGCGCTCCCGCCTCCAGTACCTCCAGCGGTCGCGGATCTTGTTCTCGGCGGCGCGGTGCAGCCACTCGCGGAACCCGGTGCCCGCGCGCTGTTCGAACGCGGAGGGATCGGCGAGCACCTCGCGGCAGACGGACTGCACGAGATCCTGGCTCTCTTCCTTCTCGCGCAGACGGGATCCGAGGCGCAGATGCACGAACGCGCGCAATCCGGCGAGATGCTCCTCGAGCAGATCGGACTTCGCGCCCGGCGCGGTTCCTTCGTCGTCGCGGTCGACCACGACTCGATTCTATCCGGCCCCCGCGGACCGGGTTACGTTGGGAATGCCCGATGACCACACCGACGGACGACGACGAGGCGCTGCTCGCACGCTGCATCGACCGTCTGTCGGTGCTCGGGCCCGACGCCGTCGACGAGGTGTGCGGAGGCGACGCGGCGCAAAGGACGCGCCTCCTCGATCGCCTCGCGGCGCTCGAGCGCCTCGGGCTCGTCTCCGGATCCGAGCGGCCTGCCGCCCCGCCCTCGATCGGTCCGCACCGCGTGATCGATTTCCTCGGACAGGGAGGCATGGGCGAGGTGTACCTCGGCCTCGACGAGCGCCGGGGCTGCCGTGTCGCGATCAAGCTCGGGCACGTGCCGCTCGCGGCGCGTGGCTCGGGCGAGGTGGCGCTGCGCGCGCGGGCGCGCTTCGAGCGCGAGATCCGCGCGGTCGCGCGGCTCGAGCACCCCGGCATCGTCGCGATCCACGACGTCGGCGAGAGCGACGGGCGGCCCTACTTCACGATGGATTTCGTCGAGGGCACGACGCTCGCGCGGATCGTCGAGGAGATCCGCGAACGAGGGCTCGGCTTCGACGAGCTGTCCGTGGCACTCCTGCGCGAGATCGTCGGCGCCGGGGACCGCGCGACGGAGGAAGGTTCGTGGGGCACGACCTACGTCGAGACGGTGTGCCGCTGGGCCGTCGAGATCGCCGACGCGCTCGGCCACGCGCACGCGAACGCGATCGTGCACCGCGACGTCAAGCCCGCGAACGTGATGATCCGGCGCGACGGCCGCGCGATGCTGTTCGACCTCGGCCTCGCGAGCGTCGCCGAGGAGCCCGCGCTCACGCGGACCGGCGATCTCGCCGGCAGCCCGTTCTACATGTCGCCCGAGCAGGTGACCGGGCCGCCGGGCCGCGTCGATCGGCGCACGGACGTCTACTCGCTCGGCGTGACGCTGTTCGAGCTGCTCGCGCTGCGCCGCCCCTTCGAGGGTCCGACGAGCGTCCACGTCTTCCGCCAGATCACGCACCGCGAGCCGCCGTCGCTGCGCCGGCTGAATCCGATGATCCCGCGGGATCTCGAGACGATCTGCCTGACGGCGCTCGAGAAGGATCCGGAGCGCCGCTACCCGTCGATGGCGGAGTTCGCCGCCGACCTGCGGCGGTTCCTCGCGTTCCAGCCCGTGCGCGCGAAGCCCGCCGGCGTGCTGCGGCGCTCGTGGCGGTTCGCGCGGAGGAATCCGGCGACCGCGACCGCTCTCCTGCTCGCGGGGCTCGTCCTCGTCGGTCTTCCGATCGGGCTCCTGTGGGCGAACGCGGCGATCCGCGGGGAGGAGCGGCGCGCGACGCGCGAGGCGTACCTGAAATCCAAGGTGACGGACTTCCTCGTCGACCAGTTCGAGCTGACGGAAGCCGACCGCGCGAAAGGCGCGACGATCTCGGCGCGCGAGCTGCTCGACCGCGGCGTCGAGCGCCTCGAGGGCGCGTTCGAGGAGGATCCGCTCGTCCGCTCCGAGCTGTACGCGGCGACCGGCGCCGTCTACCAGAACCTCGGCCTCTCCGAGCGCGCGATCCCGCTGCTCGACCGCGCGCTCGCGATCCGGCAGAGCGCGGACGTCGACGACCGGCGCGCGCAGGCGGAACTCCTGAACGAGCTCGCGACCGCGCACCTCTCGGCCGGACATCCGGAGACCGCGCGGCGTCTGTGCGAGCGCGGTCTCGAGCTCCTCGAGAAGTCCGCCGGCGCCCCCGGCTCCGACGCGGCGAGGCTCCACCGGACGCTCGCGGAAGCGGCGGGCCTGATGGGCGACCATGCGACGGTCGAGCGGTCGCTCTCGCTCGCGCTCGGCGTGCTGCGCGGGCAGGGCGCCGAGGAGGTCGAGACGGCGGAAGTCCTCGAACGGCTCGGCGTCGTGGCGCTCGACCGCGGCGAGCCCGCGCGCGCGCGGCCGCGTCTCTCGGAGGCGCTCGGGATCCGGAAGGGCGCCTGGGCCCCGGATGTCGCCGGCATCGCGCGCGTCCTCGTGGAGCTCGCGCGCGTCGACGACGCGCTCGGGGACCGCGCCCAAGCCGACGCCGAACGCACCGAGGCGGCGCGGTACGGGGTCGCCACCTCGCTCGCGCCGGCGCCGGATCCGCTGCCGTTCGTCGTCGATTCCGGCGCCAAGCCCGAGTACGACGCGACGTTCCAGACGGGGATCACGGCCCTCCAGTCGCGCGAACTCGACCGGGCGATCGCCGCGTTCCGGCGCTGCCTCGAGATCGATCCCTCGAGGTCCGTCTGCGCGTACAACGTCGCCTGCGGCTACGCGCTCGCGGGAGACGTCGAGCACGGGATCGAGTGGCTCGACCGCGCCGCGACGATGGGCTTCGGTGTCGCGCCGTACCGCCTGCGCGTCGCGGAGACGGATCCGGAGATCGCGAACCTGCGCGACGACCCGCGCGGCCGCGCGGTCCTCGAGCGGATCCGCCGGCACGCCGAGCAGGTGCGCGCGTTCGCCGCGGCTCCGGGGATCGCGCTGTCGCCCGCGGCATCGCGCGGCGAGGCGGGTCCGCTCCTCGTCGTCCTCCACGCGGAGGGCCGCACGCCCGCGGAGGTCGTCGCCGGGCCGTGGGGAGTGCTCGCGCGCGACCTCGGAGCGACGCTGCTCGCGCCGTCGGGCTCGATCCCGACCATCGTCGAGCCCGGCGACGGGATGACCTGGTTCGAGGACCCGCGCGATCTCGTGCGCAAGCCGCTCGACGTCGAGCAGACGGTCGAGGACGCGGTGCGACCGTTCCTCGTGGAGCACGCGGTCGACCGCGACAGGATCTGGATCGCGGGCGAGGGCGCGGGCGCGATGGTCGCGTTCGACGTCGCGCTGCGCGCTCCCGGCCTCTACCGGGCCGTCGTGCTCGTCGGCGGCCCGATCCACCCCGGGACGTCCCCGGACCGCGCGCGCCGCGCGGCGTCGCTCGGCCTCAGGACGGCGTACGTCGTCGCGGAGCCGATCGCGACGCCCGAAGTCGGCGCGCGGGTCCGCCGCTGGCTCGAGACGTGCGGTTTCGTCGATCCGACGATCCTGGAACCGCGTCCGGCCGACGCCGCCGTCCGCATCGGCCTCCTGCGCTCCGTGTTCGAGAGCCGCGGGGGCTGACTCTCGCGCGTCAGTCGCGGCGCATCCGCAGCACCCAGCTGTCGAAGCGGTCCGCGCTCTCCGCGCCGCCGCCGGCGCGCGTACGGTTCCACCACAGGAGCGCCGGGTTCAGCGCGCCGCCGAGCTTCGTCTCGCTCCACCACGCGAGCTCCGGGACGGGGTAGGTGAGCTGGTAGCCCGCTTCCGCCTCGAACACGAACCCGCGCTTCTCGAGCGACGCGCGCACTTCGCCGCGCGTCCGCGCGTTCATCTCGCGCGCGGGGAGGAGCGCCTTGTTCGCGCGCCGCCGCTTCATCCCGCGGGACTCGCGGTGGATGTCGCCGATCACGAGCTTCCCGCCGCGCGCCACGGTCCGCGCGAGCCCGTCGAGCCAGCGCTCGGGCTCGGGCGCGAAGCTGATCACTCCCGAGCTGATGACGAGCGGGAAGGGATCCTCGCTTGGCGCCGGGAACGGCGGGGCTTCGCCGAATCCGATGCGCGCGGTGCACCGCGCGACGCCGCTCGCGCGCGCGTTCTCCTCGGTGATCCGGACCATCTCCGGGCTCGGATCGAACGCGGCGAGCTCGGCGCCGCCCGCGGCGAGCGCGGCCTCGATCCCGACCCAGCCGGCGCCGCAGCCGAAGTCGAGGATGCGGCGCGCGCTCGCATGCATCCACTCGAGGCCGGCGAACGTCCCGACGAACCGGCGCATCCAGCGGAAGTGCGCGTAGCCGGGCGACCCGGGTTTCCCGTCCCAGCCGGCCGCGTTCTGGTCGAACTTCGCGACGGTCGCGTCCGGAGCGAGGACGTGCTCCCGCGCCCGGCCGACGAGCAGGAGGCCGCGGACTCCGGTCGCGCCGCGCAGCTTCGCGGTCCCGGCGAGCGTCGTGCGCAGGATCCCGGTGTGCGCGAGGCGGTAGATCGCTCCGACGTGGGCCGCGGGCCACAGCGCGTTGCGCCAGCGCGCGAGCTCCCTCTCGTCGCGTTCGCCTTCGAGCTCGAGGAGCAGCGACCCGCCCGCCGCGAGCTCGGGCGCCGCGAACGCGGCCGCTTCCGCTGCGCCCGCCTCCGCGTCGCGTTCGCGCGCGGACACAGCCGCGAGCGCGGCGCCCGGGTCCGCCTTCGCCGCCGAGGGCGTGTCCCCGACCGTGCGCACGCGCTCGGCGCGGATCGCCAGATCCTCGAGCACGAGGGCGAGCGGCGTCGTCTTCGCGGCGGTGATCAAGGGCCCGCCCAGCGTTCGGTCTCCTCTCGGTCCGCGCGGATCGCGAGCGAGAGGGAGTAGGCTACGTCGTCGCCCGCGCAGAACACGGAGTGCATCGCCGTGTGCGCGATCCCGTGGTTCGGCAGCAGGATCGCGTCGCCCGGCCCGAGGATCGCGGCGTGCCCCGCGTCGGCGAGCCAGGCCGTGAACTCCGGACCGCGGTTGACGAGCTCGGAGAAGACGCCGCAGCCCGGGCGCGCGAGCTCGCGAACGAGCGCGGGCAGATCCGCGGAGAGCGCGAGCATGCGTTTCGCGCTCGTCGCGTCCGCGAGGAGCTGGGCGCGCACCCAGGGGAGATCGCCTTCCGAGAGGCAGTCGAGGAACTCGCCCACGCGCTGAGCGAGGTCCTCGATCGAGAGCGCGAGCCAGGCCGTGCGCCCGGACAGCTGGAGGTAGCACACGCCGAGCTGCCCGGGCCGCGCCGACTCCTCCTCGTCCTGCGCGAACGCGTCGTGGTGGAACAGGGCGCCGCCCTCCGGCGCGTTCCAGTACGCGATGTGCTGCGTGAAGAGCGCCGGTTCGCCGATCAGTCCCTCGACGAGCTGCACGAGGGGCGGATTCGCGGAGACGAGCGCGCTCTCGGGGAAGAGGCGCGCGGCGAGCGCCGCGACGAGGCGGTGTCGCAGCAGGTCGCCGCTCGCGTCGTCGTCGCGCTCGCGGCCGAACGAGACGCGCACGCGCAGCGAGGCGTCGCCTTCCGCCTTGGAGAGCCACGAGGATTTCACCCACAGATCGTCGACCTTGCGGCCGCGGGGAGCGCGGCCTGCGCGCGACGGAGGCAGGACCGATTCGAAGAGGATGCGCTCGAGATCGCGCTCCTCGTCGAAGAGACGCGCGCGCGCGGCGCGGGGCAGGAATTCCGGCGCGAGGTCCGGCGCGAGCTCCGCGAGCCACGCGCGGAGGCCGCGCGGTTCCTGCAGCGCTCCGTGGAGCTCCTCCGCGCCCGCGATGCGGTCCTCGAACGCGGCGAGCTCCTCCACGGAAGCGATTCCCGCGAGGACGATCGGCCGGGCGCCGTGCCAGCGCGCGGCGAGCTCCGCGAGGCCGTCCCCGTTCCCGGGGCCTTCGAGCTCCGCCCACTCGCCGTGCCACGTGCCGCGCCGCGAGAGCCGCGCGGCGGAGACGCGCCGCGCCTCGACCGCGGCGAGGAACGTCGGATCCTCCTGCTCGTGGACCGACACGACGGGTCGCGCTCCGGGGATGCGATCGCGGTCGGGGGCGTCGAGGATCTCGGCGAGGAGCGCCTCGCCGTCCGAAGCGGCTCGCGGACCGCGGATCGCGGCGGGATCGCTCGACCGTCGCTTCATGGTGGACCGCAGGAGGAGGCTAGCCGGCGCACGCCGTCGGCTCCAGCGCGGTCTTGTGCCAGACTGACGCGCGTGTCGGGCACCCCCGCGCGGAAGACCTGGCGAGCCCTCGCCCTCGAGCTCGCCGTCGGCGAGCCGGAGGCCGTGCTCAAGGAACGCGCCTGCCGCGCGCTCGGGATCGATCCCGGGCGCCTGCGCGCGTTCCGCATCGCGAAGAAGGCGCTCGACGCGCGCCGGCGCGACGGAGCGAGGCGCCTCGTGTTCGTCGTCCACGTCGATCTCACGGTCGACGCGGGATTCCGGAGCGGCGCCCTCGCGAAGGCCGTGCGCGCGGGGCGCGTGATCGAGGCGCCGCCTCGCGTCGACCCCCGCGTCGCCGCCGTCCACGCGTCGCTCTCCGGGCATCCCGCGGCGCACGTGGCCGTCGTCGGGGCGGGACCGGCCGGCCTCTTCGCCGCGCTCGTGCTCGCCCGGCACGGAGTCCGCGTCACGCTCCTCGACCGCGGCTCGCGTGTGGAGCGCCGCAGCCGCGAGCTCGTGCGCTTCCACCGCACCCGGACGCCCGATCCCGAGTCGAACCTCCTGTTCGGGGAAGGCGGCGCCGGGACGTACTCGGACGGCAAGCTCTACACGCGGGTCGACGATCCGCTCGAGCCCGCGGTGCTCGAGGAGCTCGTCGCCGCAGGCGCCGCGAGCGACATCCTGTACGACAGCCGCGCGCACATCGGCACGGACCGCCTGCACCGGATCCTCCCGTCGCTGCGCGCGACACTCGAGGCGGCCGGAGTGTCGTTCGCCTGGAACACGCGTCTCGAGGGGATCGTGCTCGCGCCCGGTCCGGAGCGCGTGGTGCGCGCGCTCGCCACCTCGGCGGGGGAGATCGCCTGCGACGCAGCGATCCTCGCGCCCGGCCACAGCGCGCGCGACACGTTCGCGAGCCTCGCCGAGCAGGGCGTGCCGTTCGAGGGCAAGCCGTTCCAGATCGGCGTGCGCATCGAGCACCCGCAGGAGCTCGTCGACGCGAGCCAGCACGGCGAGGGAGCGGACGCGCGGCTCCTCGGCCCTGCGTACTACGCGCTCGTCTGCCGCGCGGAGGCGGGCGCGCCGGCGGCGCACTCCTTCTGCATGTGCCCGGGCGGCCGCATCGTCGCGAGCGTCAACGAGCCCGGGCTCCTGTGCACGAACGGGATGAGCAACGCCGCGCACTCGTCGCGGTACGCGAACGCCGCGGTCGTCGTCACGCTCGATCCGCGGGACCTCGGCGCCGACTCCTTCGCCGGGATCGCGTTCCAGCGCGACGTCGAGCGGCGCTTCTTCGAAGCCGGAGGCGGCGACTACACGGCACCGGCGCAGCGCGCGGACGACTTCCTCGCGGGGCGCGCGACGGCGCACGCGCCGCGCTCGAGCTACACGTTCGGCACGCGCGCGGCGCGCGTCGACGAGCTCTTGCCGCCGCTGCTCCGCGACGGGCTGCGCCACGCGATCGCGCGTTTCGATCGCTCGATCCCGGGGTTCGCCGGCGAGCGCGGCGTCCTCGTCGGCGTCGAGTCGCGCAGCGCGTGCCCCGTGCGGATTCCCCGGGACCGCGTCACGCGCCGCGCCGCCGGATTCGCGAACCTGCTGCCAGCCGGCGAGGGCGCGGGCTACGCGGGAGGGATCATGAGCGCGGCCCTCGACGGCGTGCACTGCGCGCTCGCGCTGCTCGAGCACGGAGTCGCCCAGTCGCGCGGCTCGCGCTAGAGTGAGGGGCTCGATGCCGAACTCCCACACTCCGAAAGAGCCCTCGGACCGCCGCAAGATCACCACGAAGAGCCTGCGCCGGATGAAGGAGCGCGGCGAGGTGATCGCGGCGCTGACCGCGTACGACCACACGATGGGGGCGCTCCTCGACCGCGCCGGCGTCGACGCGATCCTCGTCGGCGACTCGGTCGCCACGGTCGTGCAGGGCAAGGAGACGACGGTGACCGTGACGATGGAGCAGATGCTCTACCACGCGACGCTTGTCGCGTCGGCGGTCCAGCGCGCCCTCGTGATCGGCGACCTCCCGTTCATGTCGTTCCAGGTCAACGCCGACGAAGCGCTGCGCAACGCCGGGCGGATGGTGAAGGAGGCGGGCGTCGAAGCGGTGAAGCTCGAAGGCGGCGCCGTGATCTGTCCGACCGTGCGCCGCATCGTCGACGTCGGGATCCCGGTGATGGGGCACCTCGGCCTGACGCCGCAGTCGATCCACAAGTTCGGCTCATACCAGGTGCGCGCGACGACGCCGGCCGAGGCGGAGGAGGTGCGGCGCGACGCGAAGTCGCTCCAGGACGCCGGCGCGTTCGCGCTCGTCCTCGAGAAGGTCCCCGCTGCGCTCGCGGCGTCGATCGCGAAGGACCTCACGATCCCGGTGATCGGGATCGGCGCGGGCGGCGGCTGCGACGGCCAGATCCTCGTCAGCCACGACATGCTCGGCCTCTACACGCAGTTCAATCCGCGCTTCGTGCGGCGCTACGCGACGATCGGGGCCGACATGCTGGCGGCGTTCGGGCACTTCGTGCGCGACGTCAAGGGCCACGAGTTCCCGTCGAAGGACGAGAGCTACTAGCTCGGGTTCTTGCGCTCGAGGGCCTTCTTGAAGAGCCCGCCGAGGTTCGTCAGCGCGGGCTTCGACGTCGCCTTGCCGAGCGCCTCGTCGATCACCGACGCGTCGACGGCCTCCTCCGAGCCGAGCACCGCGCCGCGCGGATCGAGGCGCGAGAGGGAGAGCCTGCGCTTCGCCGGCTCGACCGCGACGATGCGGACGCTGAGGGTCTCGCCGACCTTGGCGTAGTCGCCGGGACGGCGGACGCGGTCCTTCGCCATCTGCGAGACATGGAGCAGGCCCTCGAGACCGGGCTCCACCTCGACGAACGCGCCGAACTCGGCGATGCGCGTCACGCGGCCCGACACGATCGCATCCGTGGCGTAGCGCGACGGCGCCGTCTCCCACGGATCGGGCTCGAGCACCTTCATCGAAAGACCGATGCGCTTCCCGCCGTCCTTGATCTCGGTGATCTGCGCCTCGACCTCCTGCCCGACCGCGACGACCGACGCGGCGTTCTCCACGCGGCGCCGCGAGAGGTTGCTGACGTGGACGAGGCCCTCGATGCCGTTGCCGAGGTCGACGAACGCTCCGAACGCCTCGACGCGCGTCACCTTGCCGCGGATCTTCTGGCCGGCGGAGAAGCGGCCGATGCTCTCCTGCACGGCCTCCGCGCGCTCCTTCTCGAGCACCGCGCGGCGCGAGAGGAGGATCCGCTTGCGCGCGCGGTCGACCTCGAGCACCTGGCAGGTCAGCGTCTGGCCGATGTAGGTCGAGAGATCGCTCTCGTGACGCAGCGCGACCTGGGACGCCGGCAGGAACGCCGCCATCGGCCCGATCTTCGCCTCGAGCCCGCCCGTGTTCTGCCCGGTGACGCGCGCCTTCACGAGCGACCCGACCTCGACCTCGTCCCACGCGGCGAGCGCCTGGATCTCGCGGCGCGTCAGCACCCACAGGTCGTCTTCGCGGCCGTGCAGCGTGAAATCGAAGGCCTGGCCGACCGCGGGCACCTCGTCGAATTCCTTCCGCGCGGCGACGCCCTGCATGCGCGGCCCGAGCTCGACGAACACGTCGTCGCCCGACACGCCGACGACGGTCCCGCGGCGGACGTTCGCGGGGCCGCGTGCAGCGTTCTTCGCGGAGGCCTGTGCTCCCCCGGAGGCGACACCGGGCGCGGCGGCGGATTGGCGCGAGTCGAGGTTCTGGAGATCGACGCCGTCGAGCGCCGCGTCGATCTCGGCGGAGAGGGGATCTTGGGGGTCGCGGGCCATGGCGGGCGGAGATTCTACGGCCGCCCGCGCGGCAGGTCATCCGGTCGACGGTTTTCGCGTGACGACGGTCGTGCTCGCCTGCGCGGAGGCCCACATGACGATCTCGCCGATGTTGACGCGCGGGGGACGGGTGACGGCCCAGACGATCGCATCCGCGACGTCCCGCGGGTGGAGGTAGTCGACCCCGGTGTAGACCGCCGCCGCGCGCGCTGTGTCGCCGCGGAACCGGATCGCGCTGAACTCGGTCTCGCCGACCATCCCCGGATCGACAGTCGTGAAGCGGACGCCGCTGCCTGCCGCGTCGAGCCGCAGACCTTCGTAGATCGCGCGCACCGCGTGCTTCGTCGCGCAGTACACCGTCCCGCCCGCGTACACCTGGCGCCCGGCGACGCTGCCGAGGAGCACGACGTCGCCGCGCCCGCGCGCGATCATCGCGGGCACCGCGGCGTGCAAGGTGTTGAGGACGCCCTTCACATTCGTGTCGATCGCGGCGGCCCAGTCGTCGGGCCGTCCGTCGGGGAGCTTCTCCATCCCGATCGAGAGGCCCGCGTTGGCGACGAGGACGTCGATCTCGAGCCCCGCGAACGCGCGGTCCATCGCCGCGGCGTCGCGGACGTCGACGGCGATCGAGCGGGAGCCCGGGCAGGCTTTCGCGACCTCGGCGAGCTTCTCGAGGCGCCGCGCGGCGAGGACGACGGTCGCGCCGGCCTCGGCGAGCGCCACGGCGGTGGCCGCGCCGATCCCGGAGGACGCGCCGGTAACAAGAGCTTTGCGTCCGGAGAGGGCCGACACGCGCGGCACTCTAGCAATCCAGTCCCGGGCTTGAAGCCCGAGTACTGTTGCGACACCCTCACGACCGATGAGAGCGACCGTGTTCCCCTCGGTGCTGCTCGCCCTGGCCGCTTTTGTCGGCCAAGGATCGCCCCCTCGTACGCCCGCGAACTCCGCGCCGAAGCCCGCGGTCGACCCGCGCGCGCGGCCCGCGATCTTCCACGGCGGGAAGATCGTGCTGAACGACGGCAAGGGCACGGTCACCGAGGCGCTGCTCGCGCGCGGAGGCAAGGTGCTCGCCGTCGGGCGTCTCGCCGACATCGAGCGCAACCCGGACGCGCAGAACGCCGTGCGCGTCGATCTGCTCGGATCGACCGCGGTGCCCGGCCTCCAGGACGCGCACGGACATCTCGTGAGCTACGGGAACTCGCTCGTCGACGTCGACCTGCGCGGATGCAAGTCGTTCGCCGAGGTCGTCGAGCGTGTCGCCGCGCGCGCGAGCGTCGAGAAGGAAGGCGTCTGGATCCGCGGCCGCGGATGGGACCAGAACCTGTGGGAGGACAAGTCCTTCCCGCACCACGCGGCACTCTCGGACAAGACGCCGAAGAATCCGGTCCTCCTCGCGCGCGTCGACGGGCACGCTGCGATCGCGAACCGGTTGGCACTCGCGGCCGCGAAGCTCGACCGGCCGTTCGAGGAGGAGCCGAAGGTCCAGGGCGGACGGATCCTCGTCGACGAGGGCCGCGCGACGGGAGTCCTCGTCGACCGCGGGATGGAGCTCGTCGAGAAGTGCATCCCGTCTCCGAGCCGCGCGACGATCGAGGCGCGCATCCTCGCGGCGCAGGAGAGGCTGCTCGCGTTCGGGTTGACGTGCGTCCACGACATGGGCACGTCGCGGGACGAGCTCGAGGTGCTCAAGGATCTGCGCGCGCACGGCCGGCTGCGCCTGCGCGTCGTGTCGTACTTCGCCGGGACGGACGAGCTGACCGACGCGATGGTCGCGGATCTGCCGCTCCTTCCCGATGCGGGGGACATGCTCTCCTGCCCGGGCGTCAAGCTGATCGCGGACGGAGCGCTCGGCTCGCGCGGCGCGGCGCTGCTCGCCGACTACAGCGACGCCCCCGGCGAGCGCGGGCAGATGATCCTCGACGAGCGCGCGCTCTCGGAGCGCCTCGCGGTCTGCCAGAGGCACGGCCTCCAGCCCGCGATCCACGCGATCGGCGACCGCGCGAACCGGACCGTGCTCGACGTGTACGAGACGCTCGAAACGGTCCATCCGACCGCGAAGGACCTCCGCCCGCGCATCGAGCACGCGCAGGTCGTGTCGCTCAAGGACTGGCCGCGCTTCCCTGCGCTCGGCGTGGTCCCGTCGATGCAGCCCGTCCACGCGATCTCGGACATGCCCTGGGCCGTCGCGCGCCTCGGCAAGGAGCGGACGCGCGGCGCCTACGCATGGCGCGAGCTCGCGCCCGAGCTCCGGAGCCTCGCGTTCGGCAGCGACTTCCCCGTCGAGAGCCCGGACCCCTTGCCCGGCCTGCACGCCGCGCGCACGCGGCCGACCGCGCCGACGTCGTCCGGCGACGACGCGCCGACTCCGAGCGAATCGATGGACGGCGCGTCCGCGCTCGCGGGCTTCACGAGCGGCGCCGCGTTCGCCTGCCACCAGGAGGACCGCCGCGGCCGTCTCCTGCCGGGGTATGCGTGCGACATGACGATCCTCACCGTGAACCCGGTGAGCTGCGAGCCCGCGGCGCTCTTGACGGCGCACGCCCGCATGACCGTGATCAACGGCGAGATCGCCTGGCGGTCGAAGTAGACGACCGCGCGCGGCGTCAGCTGCCGGGCTTCACCGCGCTGACGAACGCCTTGAAGCTCTCCTCCCAGCGCGCGACGGTCGCGACCGGGCCGACGAGCTTCGCGTAGTAGGGACCGTCCTTCGCTTCGAGGATCGCGGCGAGCATGCGCCAGTTCTCCTTGCGGACGTGCTCGCCCGACCCGGGCGCCGTCTCGGCGACGTAGGTGCCGGAGAGGTCGACGTCGTGGACGGTCATGCCGTTCACCGTGCGCGTCGCGCTCTTCAGGACGTCGGCCGACTTCTTGCCGTCGGGCTGCTCGAACTGGCTGCACCAGCGGTCGACGTTCGCCTGGAAGTCGCCGCCTTGGCCTGCGAAGTAGTAGACGACGAGCGACGCGTCCTCCGTGTCCTTCTCCGCGTGCGGCAGCTTGTACTGCGCCTTGCGCATCGCGCTCGTGGGCTTCTCCGTCACCCAGCCTTCCTGCGCCGTGAACGCGAGACCGGCCGAGGGCGGCGCGACGGGAGTCGGCGTCGTCGCGCTCTTGCTGCCCGGATTTGCGGGCGGCGCAACCTTCTCCGGCCTCGAGTCGGAGCAGGCGACGGAAGGAAGGAACACGAGTGCCGCGAGAAGGATCCGGGTGGGCTTCATGACGGCAATCTAGCGCCGCGGCGCGGGGCTGTCCCGAGGTTGCTAGGATCGGCCGCATGGTCCAGATCCAGGTGCGGTACGAGGGCGAGCTGCATTGCAACTCCGTGCACGGTCCGTCCGGGACGCAGCTCGCGACGGACGCGCCGGTCGACAACCAGGGGCGCGGGGAGTCGTTCTCGCCGACCGATCTCGTCGCGACGGCGCTCGGGACATGCATGCTGACGACGATGGGGATCGTCGCGAAGCGCCACGGGTGGGCGATCGAGGGCGCGAGCGCGACGGTGGAGAAGATCATGGTCGCGGATCCGGCGCGCAGGATCGGCAAGCTCGACGTCAAGATCACGATGCCGGGCGGGCTCGACGAGCGCGCGCGGGAGACGCTCGAGCGCACCGCGCACACGTGTCCGGTGGCGAAGAGCCTCGCCGCGACGGTCGAGATCCCGGTCGCGTTCGAGTGGGGCAGCGCCGCGGCGAAGAGCCGGAGCTGACGGACGGAGACGCGCATGCCGCTGCTCGAAGCCCGTGGCGTCGTCTACGACTACGCCGGTCCGCTGCGCGCGCTCGACGGCGTCGACCTCGCGCTCGACTCGGGCGATCTCGTCGCTGTGATCGGGCCGAACGGCTCGGGCAAGAGCACGCTCGTGAAGGTGCTCGGCGGCCTGCTCGCACCGACGGCCGGCGACGTGCGCCACCAGGGGAGCCTGCTCGCCGATCTCACGCCGCGCGAGCGCGCGCACCGCATCGCGGTCGTGCCGCAGTTCCTCCCGGTGCTCCCCGACGTGCGCGTCGAGGACTTCGTCTCCTCGGGTCGCTACGCGCGCATCCCGCGCTTCGCCTCGCCGTCGGCGGAGGACCGCGACGCCGTCCGCCGCGCGCTCGCGGAGTGCGACGCCGCCGATCTCGCCGGGCGCGCGATGGCCGAGCTCTCCGGCGGACAGCGCCAGCGGGTGCTCGTCGCGCGCGCTCTCGCGCAGGCGTCGCCGGTGCTCCTGATCGACGAGCCGACGAGCGGCCTCGACCCCGAGCACCAGATCCGCGTGCTCGACCTCGTCGCGTCGCTGCCGGCCCTGCGCGACCGCGCGGCGCTGTTCGTGACGCACGACCTGAACCTCGCCGGGCAGTACGCGCGGCGCGTCGTGCTGCTCGACCGCGGCCGCGTCGCAGCGGACGGACCGGTCGAAGCCGTGCTGCGCCGCGAGGTGCTCGAGCCGATCTACGGCGAGCACCTGTACTACGGCACGTGGCCCGGCGGCCGCGAGGCGGGGCGTCCGTACGTGCTCCCGCGCCGCGGCGAGCGTTCGCTCGCGAACGGGTGAGCCGATGTCCGAGTCGTCGACGCTGGTCACCGCCGCGCACTTCGAGTACCTCGCCGCGCGGACGACGCGCGAGGACGCCTTCCTCGCGAGCCTGAAGAAAGCCGCGCACGAAGCCGGCCTCCCGCCGATCTCGATCGCCCCGGAGCAGGGCGCGTTCATGCAGATCCTGCTGCGCGCCGCGGGAGTGAAGGAAGTCGTCGAGGTGGGCACGCTCGCCGGCTACTCCGCCATCTGGATGGCGCGTGCACTCCCGCAAGGCGGCGGCGTGAGGACGATCGAGTACGCGAAGAAGCACGCGGAGTTCGCGCGCGCATGGATCGCGAAGTCGGATGTCGCGGAGCACGTGACGGTGTTCGAGGGCAAGGGGATCGACGTGCTCCCGCAATTCGCGGACGGTTCCGCCGACGCCGCGTTCCTCGACGCCGACAAATCGAGCTACCCCGCGTACCTCGAGCAATCCCTGCGGATCGTGCGCAAGGGCGGATTGATCCTCGTCGACAACGCCTTCGCCTTCGGCCAGCTCCTGTCCGAGCACCCGAAGGACCGCGAGGTCGCCGCCGTGCGGGCATTCAACGATCAGATGGCAAAGGAAACCCGCCTGACCTCGATCATCCTCCCGATCGGCGACGGCCTGTGGCTGGGCGTGAAGAAGTAGGGGAGTAGTCCGCCCCAAGACCGCCGGATGCGCGGCTGCGGCGTACTCGCCGCAGGCGCGCAGCCGGCGGAATCGGTTGCGAGTTGCCGGTCGCCTGCCGTTGCGATGCGTGCACTGCGACGCAACAGCTGCTGCGGAGCAACGCGCAACCGATTCCGCCGGCGGATACCCGCCGAGGCTTGGAGTACGGAGCCAGAGCAACTTCTCAACGATTTCCGACGGACGGAAATCGTTGAGAAGTTGCTCTGGCTCCGTACTCACATCGCCAGTACAAAGTCCGCGATCTGCCCCAGCTCCTCCTCCGTCAACTTGTCGAACCTTGCCATCGGCAGCATGTACTTCTTCGACAGCTCCCCGAGCCGCGGATCCTTCTCCGCAGAGCCGATCGGGTCCTTCAAATACCGAACGAGTTTCTCCTTCGTCCAAAACTGCTTCTTCCCCCGCAACGGCGGCCCGAGCTGCGAACCCGCCCCGTCCATCCCGTGACACGTCGCGCACGCCTGATTGACGAACAGCCGACTCCCGTCCGTCGACTTCGCCGCCCCCGCGCCGTCTCCGCACGCGCCCGCCAGCGCGAGCACCAACCCGACGATCACCGCACGTCCCTTCATCCCGCCCTTTCTATCAGCCGCCCCCTCGCCGCGCCCGCGCGACTTCCCTACACTCCGCACCGATGGCCTCGGCCCCGAAGCCCTCCGCTGCACCCGAATCCTTCGACGAACGCCTCGTGCGCCTCGAAGCGATCGTCGCCGAGCTCGAGAACGGCTCGATCCCTCTCGAAGCCGCGATCGCGCGCTACCAGGAAGGCGTCGAGCTCCTGAAAGGCTGCAAGAACCTCCTCGACGGGTTCCAGAAGCGCGTCGAGGAACTCTCCGCGGTCGCCGACGGCGGCCTCGCTCCCTACGCCGGCGACCCCGACGCCGAGCGCGAGTCCGCGCGGCGCACTCCGCGCGGCTCCTGACTCCGGCCCGCGACGCGATGGGCACTCCGCGGCCTCCGCTCGCGCTGATCGGGCCCTGGCTCGACGACGCGCGCACCTGGGCCGACCGCGCGCTCGAGCGGATGCTGCGCGATCTCGACGGCGCGCCGCCGACCCTCGCCGAAGCGATCCGCTACGCGCTCCTCGGCGGCGGAAAACGGCTCCGGCCCGCCGTCCTCCGCCTCGTCGTCCTCCACTTCGGCGGCCGCGACGAGGACGCCGTCCATCCCGCGGCGGCCGTCGAGTGCGTCCACGCCTACAGCCTCGTGCACGACGACCTGCCGTGCATGGACGACGACGACCTGCGCCGCGGGCGCCCGACCTGCCACCGCGTGTACGGCGAGGCGCTCGCGATCCTCGCGGGCGACGCGCTGCTGACGTTCGCCTTCGGGCTGCTCGCGCGCACCGGCGACCGCGCGGCCGAGCACGCGCGCGTGCTCGCCGAAGGCGCCGGACATCGCGGCATGGTCGGCGGCCAGGTGCTCGATCTCGCGGCGGAGGCCGTGCCGTCGGGCCGCGCCGCCGTCGAGGAGATCCACGCGAAGAAGACCGCGGCGCTCTTCGCCGCGGCCGCCGAGATGGGAGCGATCGCGGCGCGCGCGGACTCCGCGGGCCGCGCCGCGGCGAAGAACTACGGACTCGCGCTCGGGCGCTGCTTCCAGGCGACGGACGATGTCCTCGACGTCACCGGCGACGCGGACTCGCTCGGCAAGACGCCCGGCAAGGACGCGCGCGAGAAGAAGCCGACGCTCGTCGCGGCGCTCGGTCTCGAGGGCGCGCGCGCGGAGGCGAAGCACCTCGCCGAGCGCGCGCGCGAGGCCGCGCGGGCGCTGCCGCGTCACTCCGACGACCTCGCGCTGAACCTCGTCGACGAGGTCTTGCGGCGCACGCGTTGAGGCCTGCGGGGCCGGGAGCCTCGCCTGCCTTGCACTCGCGCCCCGTTGCGCCAGACTAGGAGGGTTCCATGAGCCAGCCGTCGATCCAGGGGACGCTCCTCGAGTCGCTCGCTTCGCCCCTCGACCTGAAGCGCCTCGAGCCCTCCGACCTCCCGGCCGTCTGCGCGGACTTGCGGGCGTTCCTGCTCGACTCCGTCCAGCGCACCGGCGGCCACCTCGGCTCGAACCTCGGCACGGTCGAGATCACGACGGCCCTCCACTACGTCTTCGACTTCCGCCGCGACCGCCTCGTCTTCGACGTCTCGCACCAGGCCTATCCGCACAAGCTCCTCACGGGTCGCCGCGAGAAGTTCGCGACCCTGCGGCAGACGGGCGGCCTGTGCGGCTTCACGCATCCGCACGAGTCCGAGTACGACCTCTTCCACACCGGCCACGCGGGCACCGCGATCTCCCTCGCGCTCGGCCTCGCGTTCGCGCGCGGCCACGGGGAGCGGCCGCCGCACGCCGTCGCCCTCGTCGGGGACGCGGCGCTCGGCACCGGGGTCGCCTTCGAGGCCCTGAACCACGCCGCCGCGAGCGGCCAGCGGCTCCTCGTGGTCCTGAACGACAACGAGTGGTCGATCAGCCGCTCCGTGGGCGCGCTCGCGCGCTACCTTTCGCGCATCCGCAGCAACCGGCTCGTCCAGCGCGCGCACCAGGAAGTCCAGAGCCTGATCTCCGCGATCCCCGTGATCGGCCCGCGCGTCGACCGGGCACTCGACCAGATCGGCGAGGTCGTGCGCCACGCGGTCGTCCCGGGGCACATCTTCGAGGAGCTCGGCGTCACGTACGTCGGTCCGATCGACGGACACGACGTGCGCCTGCTCGTCGAGCACCTCGAGCGCGCGCGGTCGCTCGACGGCGTCGTCCTGCTGCACATCCTCACGGAGAAGGGGAAGGGACACCCGAAGGCGCCGACGCACCCCGAGCGCGTGCACGGCGTGAAGGGCGTCGAGCCGAAGAAGCTCGAGCCCGTGCTCGAGGAACCGCGCCCGGTCGCTTCGCCCGGACCCGCGTTCACGAAGGCGTTCGGCGACGCGCTCATCCGCATCGGCGAGCGCGACGTGCGCGTCCACGCGATCACGGCGGCGATGCCGTCGGGGACCGGTCTCGACGCGTTCGCCGAGCGCTTCCCGGCGCGCTTCCACGACACCGGGATCACCGAGCAGCACGCCTGCGCGATGGCGGCCGGAATGGCGAAGGGCGGCCTGCGCCCCGTCGCGGCGATCTACTCCACGTTCCTGCAGCGCGGCTACGACCAGCTGATCCACGACGTCGCGATCCAGAACCTGCCGGTGGTGTTCGCGCTCGATCGCGCGGGCCTGGTCGGCGCCGACGGCCCGACGCACGCGGGCGCGTACGACATCGCGTTCGTCCGGTGCGTCCCCAACATGAGCCTGCTCGCGCCCTCCGACGAGCGGGAATGCCGACAGGCGCTCAGCGCCGCGTTCGGCCAGGATCATCCGGTGGCCGTGCGCTAT
>DASYPQ010000023.1:0-256684 GCA_036006425.1 Planctomycetota bacterium | reverse complement strand
CCGACCTCGCGCTGGTGGCGGGTTGCGCTGTAGCCCTCAGCCTCGGCAACGAATTCGGCGCGCTGCAGCTCGGAATAGGCCGCCATGCCGCGGTCGCGATAGCCGCTGGCCAGCTCGAACATGCCGAGATTGAGGCTGTGGAAGCCGGCCAGGGTCACGAACTGAAACTTGTAGCCCATCGTGCCGAGCTCGCGCTGGAAGCGCGCGATCGTGTCGCGGTCGAGCTTCGCCTCCCAGTTGAAGCTGGGCGAGCAATTGTAAGCCATCAGCTTGCCGGGGTGGACCTTGTGGATCGCCTCGGCGAAACGCCGCGCCTCATTGAGATCGGGGTGGCTGGTTTCCCACCACAACAAATCGGCGTGCCCGGCAAAGGCGAGGCCGCGCTTGATGCAATGGTCGATGCCGGTGCCTTCCCTCAGACGGAAGAAACCTTCCGTGGTGCGCTCGCCGGTCAGGAACTCGCGGTCGCGCTCGTCGACGTCGCTCGTCACGAGCGTCGCCGCGTCCGCGTCCGTGCGCGCGACGAGGAGCGTCGGCACGTCCATGACGTCGGCCGCGAGTCGCGCCGCGTTCAGCGTGCGGATGAAGGCCTGCGTCGGCACGAGCACCTTGCCGCCGAGGTGGCCGCACTTCTTCTCGGAAGCCAGCTGATCCTCGAAGTGCACGCCGGCGGCGCCCGCCTCGATCATCTGCTTCATCAGCTCGAACGCGTTCAGCGGACCGCCGAAGCCGGCTTCCGCGTCGGCGACGATCGGCGCGAACCAGTGCGTCGAGTCGTCGCCTTCCATGTGCGCGATCTGGTCCGCGCGCTGGAGCGTCTGGTTGATGCGGCGCACGACTATCGGGACGCTGTTGCTCGGGTACAGGCTCTGGTCGGGGTACATGTGTCCGGCGAGGTTCGCGTCCGCCGCGACCTGCCAGCCGGAGAGGTAGATCGCCTTCAAGCCCGCCTTCACCATCTGCATCGCCTGGTTGCCGGTGAGCGCGCCGAGCGCCGGCACGAACTCCTCGGTATGGAGGAGCGTCCAGAGCCGCTCCGCGCCCATCCGCGCGAGCGTGTACTCGAAGCGCACGCTGCCGCGCAGGCGGTCGACGTCGGCCGAGGTGAAGTCGCGTTGGATTCCCGCCCAACGCAGGGCGGCGTGCTTGTGTTCGTGTCTGGACATGGGGGGAAGGAATCAGGCCAGGGTCAGGATGAGTTCGTACGCGGGAAGCGTCAGGAAATCCCCCATCTCGGGGGACGTGCACATCGACTCGGTGAGGTGCGCTGCGAGATCGAGGCGTCGCTCGGAATCGCCGACGGAGGCTTTCCTGAGCGCGGCGACCTCTTCGGCGAGGATCGCGCGCACGAGCGCGACGTCGACGCGACGGCCGTCCGCGAGGCGCGCGCCGTGGTGCTGCCACTGCCACACTTGCGCACGGCTGATCTCCGCGGTCGCCGCGTCCTCCATGAGGTGGTGGATCGGGACGCAGCCGTTGCCGCCGAGCCAGGCCTGGAGGTAGCGCACGCCGATCTCGAGGTTCGTCCTCAACCCTTTCTCGGTGATCGGTCCCGCGGGAACGGTGAGGAGGTCCGCGGCGCCGACGCGCACGTCGGGGCGCAGGACGTCGAGCTGGTTCGGGCGCGCGCCGAGCACGCGGTCGAACTCCTCGCGCGCGACGGCGACGAGCCCGGGGTGGGCGACCCACGTGCCGTCGTGGCCGGCTTCGGCCTCGCGGCGCTTGTCCGCGCGCACCTTGGCGATCGCCGCCGCGTTCTTCTCCGCGTCTTCGCGGATCGGGATCTGCGCCGCCATCCCGCCCATCGCGTGCGCGCCGCGGCGGTGACAAGTCTTGACGAGCAGCAGGCTGTAGTCGCGCAGGAAGCCCTGGTCCATCGTCACGAGGCCGCGGTCGGGGAGGACGAACGACGGGTCGGCGCGGAACTTCTTGATGAAGCTGAAGATGTAGTCCCAGCGCCCGCAGTTGAGGCCCGAGGAGTGCTCGCGCAGCTCCCACAGGATCTCGTCCATCTCGAACGCGGCGAGGATCGTCTCGATCAGGACCGTCGCGCGGATCGTGCCGCGCGGGAGGCCGAGCGTCTCCTGCGCGTACAGGAACACGTCGTTCCACAGGCGCGCCTCGAGCCTGCTCTCGAGTTTCGGGAGGTAGAAGTACGGGCCGGTGCCGTTCGCGACGAGCGTGCCCGCGTTGTGGAAGAAGTAGAGCGCGAAGTCGAACAGCGACGCCGAGCACGGCTCTCCGTCGACGAGCACGTGCTTCTCCTCGAGGTGCCAGCCGCGCGGCCGGACGACGAGCGTCGCCGTGCGCTCCGCGAGGCGGTACTCCTTGCCGGTGTCGGGCTGGACGAAGCGGATCGTCCTGCGCACGGCGTCCTGGAGGTTCGCCTGACCCTCGACGAGGTTTGCGAACGTCGGGGCATTCGAGTCCTCGAAGTCGGCCATGAACACGTTCGCGCCGCTGTTCAGCGCGTTGATGATCATCTTCCGGTCGACCGGTCCCGTGATCTCCACGCGGCGGTCGCGCAGGTCGTGCGGCGCCTCTGCGATCTTCCAGTCCGCCTGGCGGAGCTCGCGCGTTTCGTCGGCGAACACGGGCCGTTCGCCGGCGTCGAGGCGCATCTGCACGCCCTTGCGGCGCGCCAGGAGCTGCCGGCGGCGGCCGCCGAAGCGCCGCTCGAGATCGGCGACGAACGCGAGCGCTTGCGGAGTGAGGACGCGCTCCGATCCCGCGATCGCCGGTCCGAGGACGGCGACCCCGGGCGGTGCCGGCGCGAGCAAGATCGGGTGGGAATCCACGTCGTAACCCTATCCCACGTTTTCCGGACGCGGCGAGCGGGCGACGGGAAACAGCCGGCGCGGACGCCGCCTCTAGGCGCGACGGAAAATCCTTTCCAGTCGCCACCCGAGCGCGTGCCAGACGAGGGATCGGCCGTGCGCCCGGAGGATCGCACGCGCGAGGAGGCGGCGGGTCCGGCGGTCGGGCTCGTACGCGGCGAGGAAACGCGGCCAGTCCGTGCGCGCGAGTCCGGCGCCCTGGGCGCGCTCACGCCGGCGGACGTAGCGGTAGAGCCGCGCGAGCCCCGCGCGCCGCTCGGATTCGGCGAGCGACTGGACGATGCGCGCGCGGTCGAGATCGAGGATCCAGGTCCTCGGGAAGCGGTCCCCCATCGACGCCGCCTCGACGAGCATGTTCTTCGTCGTCAGGTCGGCGTGGCTGCAGCCGGCGTCGTGCATCGCGCGGACGAGTCCACCGGCCGCGCGCGCGAGGCGCGCGATCGAACGCCGGTCGACGCGCCCCGCGCGGGCGTCGGTGAGGACGGCGTCGAGGTCGACCGCGCCTTCGATCCGGCGCGTCACGATCTCGAGCTTCCAGCCGAAGCCGGGCGCGGGGCGCGCGCGCGCCGCGGCGACCAGCGGCGTTCCGACGCCGGCGCGGGCGAGCGACGAGGAGACGGCGAGCTCGCGGAACGGCCGCGACGGATCGCGGAAGCGCTCGCGCGTCAGGAACCGGAGGAGTCCGCCGTGCGAGAAACGGCGCACGAGGAAGACGCCGGCGCTGGTCGTGAGCTCGAAGAGCGGCTTGCGGCCGGCGAGGACGCTCGCGGTCGCCGCTCCGTCCGAGGAGAGCCCGTACCCCGCGCTGCGGAGCGCGGGTCCCATCTCGCGCGAGAGCGCGAGGATGCCCTCGGCTCCGCTCTCGACGTCGTAGCCCTCGGGGAGACGCTCCGCGATCTTCGGCTCGCGCATCTCGTGCACGGCGCGGCGCCGGGACGCTCCAGGGGTCAGATGCCTGCGCCGAATCCCGAGTCGTTCGACTCGGCACGCGCGGGTTCCCGGGACTTCTCCGGCGCGGGCGGCGCTTCGTCGCGCGGGCGCGGCTCGGAAGCGCGCGGCGGCGCGGGACGCGTCTCGCGCGGCGGTTCCGGGCGCGCCTCGAACACCCCCCGGCCGAACGAGTCGGAGCTCGGCGGCGCGGGCGGCGGAGCGCTCGCGCGCGCCGGTTCGCGGGGCTGCATCGGACGCGACGCGGGCTCGCCGGGTCGCTCGCGCGCGGGCGACGGTCCGCGCGGCGCGTCGCGGCGATCGGGCGACTCGTGGCGCGGCGGCGGTCGGCTGTCGCGCTCGGGCCGCGGTGCGGAGCGGTCGTCGCGCGGCGGTCCTCGGTGTTCTCCACCGCGGCGATCCCCGCGGCCGTGGTGCTCGCGGCCGCGCGGACCGCGGTCCCCGCGATGCTCGTCGCGGCCGCCGCGATCGGGAGCGCGTTCCGGTCCGGCTTCCACGGGGCGGTCGGGTGCACGCTCCGGTGCACGTTCGGGCGCGCGCTCCGGCGCGCGTTCGGGTGCGCGTTCGGGTGCGCGTTCGGGGGCGCGCTCGGGCGGACGGTCGCGCCACTCGCGGCGGCGCGGAGGTTCCGAGCGATCGTCTTGGGGGCGCGCGTCGTGGGAGCGGGGTTCGCCGCGTCCTCCTCGTCCGCCGCGCTCTCCGCCCTCGTCGTCGCCGTAGCCGTCCGTGTGCGTGTCGCCGACCTGCAGGAAGTGCGTCGGGATCGGGTCGGAGAGGAACAGCGACTTGCGGTCGTAGAAGTTGATCCCCTCTTCCCACGCGTCGAGCGCGTTCACCGTGACGACCGCGTAGTCGCGCGAAGCGCGCCGCCCCGTTTCGAGCGCGTCCTCGGGACTCAGCGCGAGGTGCAGGAAGCTCCTCCGCCCGGGACGCAGCCCGTACCGGCGCGCGCGGTCGGCGTCCGTGCGGGAGATTCCGACGTACAGGACGTCCGGCGGCTTCGAAGGCTCGCCCGGCTTCACCTGGATCGAGTGGCCGTACAGAGCGCGGACGCGTCCCTCGCGGATCTCGTAGCGCGGGCGGTCGCCCCCCTCGACGGCTTGGACGACGTCTTCGGCCTCGACCGGCTCGCCGAGGCGCTCGTTGAGCGCGGCGACGACGTCGTCGAGGTCCGCGTATCCGTATTCGTCGAGCTCCAAATCGAACTGCTCGGGCTGGTGCCGGAGCATGTAGGCGAGAGAGCGGGTGATGCGTTCGATCAAGGGAGGATGGAGCATGGATTCGGGTCAGGGGGTCGCCTGGAAGCGCCCAAGGAATGCGGCGGGCCATTCTGATATGGTTCCCGCGGCCAAGCAACCCTCGGGACTCCAGCGACCGCGAGTGCGTGGACGAGAAGGGGTCCGGAGCGCCCCCGCATGCCCCACTCCGATTCGCTGATCGAGCAGCTCTCGCGGCTCGATCCGCTGCCCCTGCTCGCCGCCCTCGTCGTCGGCGGCTTGATCGGCTTCGAGCGCGAGATCCACGGCCGCCCGGCCGGTCTGCGGACGCACATGCTCGTGTGCCTCGCGTCGGCGGTCCTCGTCCAGGCGTCGCGCGTGATCCCTTCCGGGCTCCAGTCCCAGGGCGACGCGTTCCGCGTCGTGCTCGATCCCAATCGACTGGCCGCGGGCATCGTCACGGGCATCGGTTTCCTCGGGGCGGCGACCGTCATCCGGGCCGGGGACATCGTGCGCGGGATCACGACCGGAGCGACGGTCTGGTCGGTCGCGGGTCTCGGGATCGTCGTCGGGCAGGGCGAGTACGCGCTCGCGCTCGTCGCCAGCGTGATCATCCTCATGGTGCTCGCCGTGGTCGATCGATTCACGCGCGGCATCGCGCCCGTGATCTACCGGCGACTCGTCGTGCGCGGCGAGCGCTCCGAGCTCACGGCGCTCGCGAGCACCGTCGGGGAGCTACTCGCGGTGCGCGGCATCCGGCTCCAGGACTTGTCCGGCAACCGCGGCGGGCCGGAGCTCCCCTTCGAGCTCGTGTTCCACATCCGTTGCCGCAACGTGAAGCAGGCTCCCGAGATGCTCGAGCTGATCGCCGCCCAGAAGGGCGTCACGAGCGTCGAGTGGTCCGAGATCTCGCACTAGCGCGAGGCGACGAACACGCACGGCGCGCGGCGCGCGCCGTGCTCGAACCCAGGTCCCTCCGCGGGCGCGGGACGGAATCCCGCGGCGCGCAACTCCTCCAGGAACTCGGCGGGTCCGTGGACCAGGATGCACAGTTCCTCGCCACTCTCCGTGTCGGTCCAGCACAGGAGAACGGGCGGCTTCGCTTGGGTCGTGGCTTCCATACTCTTCCTCTTCGGGCGATCGTCCGCCTTGGTCGATCGAGCTTGCCGGATCCTGCGCAAGATCACGGAAAGCTTCGCGCAGGATCGGCTCAAGGCGGACGGCGATCGGCTACGAGCGGCGCGCCCTACGCGCGAAGGGGCCCGCGCATTTCACGATCACCTTGCGATCGCGACGCGATCCGCGCGGAAGCTGTAAGACCGGCGAAAGCGGCGGCGCTCGTTCAGTCGTCGAACTCGAGCGGCGGGAGGTCGTACTCGGCCGGGATCGGGACGCCGAGGACCGCGAGCGCCGTCGGGGCGATCTGCAACAGGTCGACGCCCTCCGCCGGGAGCCTGACCTTGCGGTTGCAGAAGAAGACGCCCGGCACGAGATCACGCGCGACCGAGACGTGGTCGCCCGACCAGTTGTTCGTGTTGTCCTCGATCGAGGGCGCGGGCTTCCAGCCGGAGCCTCCGTCGGCCGACTCGAGCCGGATCCCGCCGGTGGTCGTCGACCAGCCGACCCGGTAGCCGGCTTCGAGGCCGACCATGAGATCCCCCTCGAGGTCCTGGTGCGGACCCGCGTGGATCTTGTCCATGCGGTAGACCTCGCGGACGACCGCGCGCTTCTCGTCGCGCGTCACGTCGCGCGTCGCGACGAGATCGCGGGCTAGTGCCTCGAGCAGCGCCGGCGCATCGGCGGGATCGACGATGCCTTCCGGCTCGCGCCCGCGCAGATTGAGGTAGATCGTCCCCAGGCCGACCGCGTACGCGCGGGTCCGCTGCCAGTCGACGAACTGGAGGTAGCGGCCCTGGCTCTTCTCGCCGATGTCGCGCAGCGCGAGGTAGCCGTGCTCGAAGAGCCAGTTGTTCAGGTTCAGGCCGCGCCGGAAGCTCTGGAAGCCGTGGTCCGCGCACACGATCAGCGTGTCCCCCGGGCGCAGGTGCTTCTCCATGACTTCGCCGACGAAGCGGTCCATCTGCCGGTACGCCGCGGGGATCGCGTCGGCGAGCGCGATCTCCTCGCCGCCGAAACGCGCGCGCGCTTGCGCCTTCCCGGCGTCGTACTTCGGGTGCTCCTTGTCGTAGAACTGATACATCATGTGCTGCACGCGGTCGGGCGTGCTCTCGACGCACATGAAGAGCCGCCAGTCGGTCTTCGCGATCTCCTCGTTGCAGAGCTTCTCGCGACCCGCGCGCGTCGCGTCGACGTCCTCGAGGAACGTCGCCGGCTCGATCTCGCGGTCCTTGTACGGCATCGTGAGGCACGCCCAGCCGACGGTCTCGAACGGCGAGCCGGTCGCGCGCGCGAGCTCCTTCGCGTAGCCCCGCGGCTCGCTGACGGGCTGCCACGGCGGCGGCGACGACGGGTCGATCTGCAGGAAGTCGAGGTAGAGCAGGAACGGGTCGGACCGGAGGAGCTTCGCGCGCGTGATCGCGTGCACGCGCACGAGCGGAGTCATCTCGAACACGAGCCGGTACCACGGCGACCACTCGCCCTCGGCGATCTCGTGGTCGACGCCGTCGATCGTGAGCCGCGATTTCCCGCCCGGGGCGTGCTCGACGACCAGCGGCACGGTCAGCCGCTCGCCCTCGGCGCCGCCGATCCGGAGCGGACCGAAGACGAGCGCGTCGATCCGCCCGCCCACCTCGTCGACGCGGAACACGGTCCCCCCCGTGTCCGTCCCGCGGCCTTCCGGCTGGCGCGCCATCTCGCTCGCGTCGGCGGTGTACACGAACCAGTCGCCGTACGCGCCGCGGACGTCGGGGACGCCGAGTCCGGAGAGCACCTTGGCCCCGGGAACCTCCGGGCGATCCCAGGTCATCGCGCCGTCGAGCACGACCGAGGCCACGCCGGCGCGCGCCGCGACCTCCCAGAACCCGCCCGTCTGCACGAGGTTCGCGACGATGCCCGGGATCCGTCGCGGAACCTCCGAGCTCGCCTTGAAGCCCGCCCAGCCGCCGGCGGCGCCGAGCACGAGCGCGAGCGGCAGCGCGACCGACTTGCGGATCCGGAGCAGCAGCACGAACAAGAGGCTGAAGACCGCGAGCACGGCGAGCGCCGCGAGCAGACCGGCGGTCCGCGGCTCGAAGGTGACGAGGAACCGCAGGAGCGGCGAGATCTTCAGGGACGCGGTCTCGCGCTCGACGTCCTCGTAGAAACCGACGCGCGGCGCGGGATCCCTCCCCGGCGGGATCACGCGCTTCACGAAGCCCGGGATCCCCGTCTTCGCCGGGTTCTGTCCGCTGTTCAGCGAAGCCCACGACACCGGCGATTCGGCGGGCACGGTCGTCGCGAGCGGCGCGAAGGTCCCTTCCGCGCGCAGGCGTGCGAGGTGCGGCAGCTCCCCGCGGTCCATCATCTCCCCCGCGATGCGCGCGTCGGCACCGTCGAACCCGAGCACGACGAGCCGTCCCTTCGGGGCCTCGCCCGTCGCGGCCTCCGCGCGAGGCACGGCGAGGGTGAGGAGGAGCAGCGCGAGGAGTCCCGCGCCTCGCAGGCGGGCGACCTTCGGGCTAGGATCGACGCGCTCGGGAGCGCGCGCGAAGGTCGCACAGGGCATTCGGCAGGATTCCGTGGGACAACGAGAGACTTGGGAGCCTAGGCGAGGGCTCCACGGCGTGTCAACCGCCGGACGGATCCACGCGCTGCTCGTCGTGCTCGCGCTGGCCGCGTGCGTCGTCGTCGGGATCGCGCTGTGGCTCGGCGGGGAAACGCGCGCGCCCGCCGCCGCGATACCCGATGCTCCGGCGCCCCGCACGGCAGCGCCGGCGATCGAACCCGTCGAGCGTTCCCCCGACTCCGCCGCGCGGGTGCAGTCCGCGGCGAACGCAACCGACCCCGCCGGGCAATTCGACGGACGCGGCGCGATCCGTGGGGAGATCCTGGTCCGCGGCGGCGCGCGCGTCCCGGATCGGTGGACGCTGATCGTCGGTCCGCATCCGTGGCTCGAAGGTCACGACCGCGCCGAGTCCAGGCGCGTCGAGTTCGAGCACGGCGAGACGCAGTTCGCGGTCGAGGGGCTGCCGCTCGGAGGCTACCTCGTCCGCGCGCAGGCCGGCGCGCAGAACTGCGTGCCCGGGAACGTGCTGCTCGTCCGCGACTCGGCGGACGTGTTCGTGTCGCTCCTCCTGACGCCGTCGGGGTTCATCGACGGGGGCGTGATCGATGCGGACGGACGGCCGGCCGAGGGGCTCGACGTGACGCTCGACGCGATCGCGACGCACGAGCGCGCGACGATCTCGACCGACGCCGCGGGCGCGTTCGTGTTCCGCGACGTCCTCGACGGCGAGTACCGCCTCTCGTTCGGGCGGCCCGACTCGCCGCTCGTGCCGGCGCAGGCGCTCGTGTTCCAGGCTCCCTCGCTGCGCTTCCCGACGCGGACGCTGCCGCCGACCGGGGCGCTCAAGTTCACCGTGACCGACGTGCGGATGCGGCCGATGCCGCGCGCGCACATCAGCGGCTCGGCGACGGGCTCGGGCACGGTCGACACGTTCACGGACACGGTCGGGATCGCGCACGCGCGCTTCCTGCCGCTCGGCCACTACCGCATCGACGCGCGCAGCGAGGAAGGCTTCGAAGCCAGCGCGTCGATCGACCTCCAGGCCGGCAAGGAGCTGCCGCTCGTGATGGTCGTCCAGGACCGGACCGTCCGGCGCTAGGCCGACGCGTCGAGCGCCTGCTCGAAGTCCTCGATCAGGTCCTCGACGTCCTCGATCCCGACGGAGACGCGCACGAGCCCGGGCGGGATGCCCGCGGCCGCGCGCTCCGCCTCGGAGAGTTTCACGTGGGACGTGTTGAACGGCAGGCTGACGAGAGTCTCGACGCCTCCGAGGCTCGAGGCCTCGAGCGCGAGCTTCAGCGCGCGGACGAAGCGCAGCGCGGCCGCGTCGCCGCCGGCGACGACGACGGCGAGCATCCCGCCCGCCCCGGAGAGGACGTCTCTCGCGAGCGCGTGGCTCGCGTGCGCCGGAAGTCCCGGGTAGAGCACCTGCGTCACGCGCGGGTGCTCCGCGAGACGGGTCGCGAGCCGCCCCGCGTTCTCGACGTGCGCACGCATCCGCAGCGGGAGCGTCTTCAGCCCGCGGTCGAGCAGGAAAGCGGCGTGCGGGTCCATGCACCCGCCGCCGAGCTGCAGCCAGCGGAATACGCCGCGCATCGCCGCGGTGCTCCCGCACGCCGCGCCTCCGATCAGGTCGGAGTGGCCGGCGAGGTACTTCGTCGCCGAGTGGACGACGAGATCCGCGCCGAGAGCGAGAGGTCGCTGGAGCATCGGTGTCGCGAACGTCGCGTCGACCACGAGCTTCGCTCCGGCCGCGTGCGCGGCGCGCGCGATCGCCGGCACGTCGGCGACGCACATCGTCGGGTTCGAGATGCTCTCGCAGTACACGAGAGCGGCGCCTCCGCGCAGCGCGCGCGAGCGGTCGCCCTCGTCGTTGAGGTCGGCGAGGACCGTCTCGATCCCGAGGGGCGGGAGGAAGTTCGCGAGGAGATCCCAGGTGGACCCGTAGAGCTCCTTGTGGGCGACGATGCGCGAGCCGCTGCGGACGAGGCTCATCACGCTCGAATGGATCGCCGCCATGCCCGACGCGAACACGAGGCACGCCTCGGCGCCCTCGAGCGCGGCGATCCGCCGCTGCACGGCGTCGAGCGTCGGGTTCCTGATCCGCGTGTAGATCAGCGCCTCGTCGACGCGCCCGCTCAGCATCCGCGCGTACGACTCGTCGTCGAGCAGGAACGTCGACGTCTGGGCGATCGGGGCGACGACCTCGCGCGTCGACGCGTTCGCGCGGTGCCCGGCGTGCACGCACAGCGTGGCCGGGCGGAGCGACTTCTTCGGCGGAGGCCGAGCCATGGCGCGACATGCTAGCCCCGGCGACGCGCGGCGTCGCCGGGCGACGGGCTCAGCGCCCGCGTTTCAGCTTCGCGAGCTCCTGCTCGCCGAGGGGCTCCTTCTTCGACACGCTGAGGCTCTCCGCCCACTCGCGCTGGAAATCGCGGTTGTACGCCCGGTGGATCGACGCCGCGACGACCAGGGCGACGACGGCGCCCATCGTCGCGAGCAGCATGTCCTTCTGCGAGTCCCACTCGTCGCCCTGCGTCCCGAGGTACGCCTGGCCGAGTTCCTTGCCGACGGTCGAGGCGGCACCCCACTCGATCAACTCGTAGAGCATCGAGGTCGACATGACCATCTCGAGCGGGAGGAAGTAGCCCCAGAACCCGCGCGCGTTGGCGATGCGGACGAAGATTTCGCGCATCGGGTACGCGAATAGCAGTCCGTAGGAGAAGTGGACCAGACGGTCGAAGTGATTGCGGTGGAATCCGAACCAGTCGTTCAGGCCGCGACCGGTGAGTTCCTCGAACCACGCGTCGTACGGGACCTCCGCGTACGTGTAGTGGGCGCCGAGCTCGTGCAGCATGAGGAACACGAAGATCGACGTGTACGACACGTTCGAGAGTGGAAAACGACGATGCGTGACCACCAGGACGACCACCGCGGCAGCCGCGAGCGCGTTCTCGAGCGCCCAGTCCGAGCGGTGCCGCGGCGCGAGACCGAGGAGCACGCCAGTCACGAGGAGTGCGAGCAGCAGGATCAACGGGTAGCGGGCGTGAAGGCGTGAGCGGCTCGGCATCGGGAAGCGCACGGTACTCGACGCCGGGCGCCGCGGGCCACCGCGGCCTCTCGTCGGCCGCGTTCGGCATCGCGCTCTTCCTTCTCTCCGGCTGCAGCACGGAGTTCCAACGCCGCGACTGGTCGCACTACACGGGGCCGGGAGCCGAGTACTTCCAGCGCGAGGAGATCGTGTTCCCCCACGTCGACGACCCCCTCGAGCCGGCGAATCGCGTCCTGGCGGCGATCGACTTCGGTCTCTTGAAGTACGTCATCGCACCGGTCGGCGGCGTGTACCGGAACTTCGTCCCGCCCCCCGTTCGCGATCGGATCAAGATGGCCGGCGAGAACCTGCTGTTCCCCAAGCGGGGCATCAACAACGCGCTGCAGGGCGAATGGAAGGAAGCCGGCGAGGAAACCCTGCGCTTCGTGGTCAATTCGACGATCGGCCTGCTCGGCCTGTTCGATCCCGCCTCGCGCATGGGCCTCAAGGCTCACGACGAGGATTTCGGGCAGACGTTCGCCAAGTGGGGATGGAAGAACAGCACGTACTTCTTCCTGCCGCTGTACGGTCCGAGCACGATTCGCGACGGCATCGGGAAGATCCCGGACGAGCTGAGCGATCCCCTGAACTACTACTTTCCGGCCGCGTGGGTGCGCCGCGTGAATCGTGTGTCGGACGAGTCGCAGGCCGAGCTCCGTCTCGTCGACGCGAACTTCGACGCCTACGAGCCCGCGCGCACGCTGTACACGCTGAATCGCGACGTCGACGTCAAGGATCTCTCGTGGCAACGCGACGAGAGCGCGGCGACGCAGACGCTGGACGTCGTCTTCCTGACGTTCGAGGATCCGGCCTTTCCCGAATGGCGCAGCGTCGGGCGCGCGCGCATCGGTGCGGGGCGTCGCATTCCCTACTCGTACTGGCTGCAGCCCAAGCCGAGCCCGCTCGTGTACATCGTTCCGGGTCTTGGAGGACACAGGCTGAGCAACTCGGCGCTCGGTCTCGCCGAGATCGCGTACCAGCACGGCAATTCCGTCGTCACGCTGTCCAATCCGACGAACTGGGAGTTCATCGCCAACGCGTCGACGGTCGACATGCCGGGCTACACGCCGCAGGACGCGTGCGATCTCCACGCCGCGATCACGGCCATCGATCGCGACCTCGAGAAGCAATTCGCCGGACGGTTCAACTCCAGGCGACTGGCCGGGATCTCGATGGGCGCATTCCAGGTCCTCTTCATCGCCGCGGCCGAGAAGGAATCCGCGGCCGCCGGCCTCCTCCCGTTCGACGTCTACGTCGCGATGGACGTTCCGGTCGATCTCGAGCACGCGATGAAGCAGGTCGACGCGTTCTACAACGCGCCGCTCGAGTTCCCGCCGGCGCAGCGCAAGCGCCAGATCGCGAACATCCTCGGCAAGGCGCTGTTTCTAGGCGGCGGCGACCTCGAGCCCGGCACGGAGCTGCCGTTCACGCAATTGGAGTCCGAGTTCCTGATCGGACTCTCCTTCCGCATGGATCTGCAGTTCGTGATCCTGCAGACCGAGAGCCTGCATCACCTGGGCGTCTTGAAGACGAAATCGAGATGGTTGCAGCGCGCGCCCGCGTTCCGCGAGGCGTCGGAGTATTCGTACATGGAGTACATGTACGCGTACGTGCTCCCGTACTTCAGCAAGCGCGATCCCACGATCTCGTTCGACGAAGCGGGAGCGCGCACGATGTTCGAGCGCTGCGATCTGCACGCGATCGCCGACGGTCTGCGCGCGAACGACAAGGTCCGTCTGTTCGCGAACGAGAACGATCTCCTCCTGCGTCCGGAGGACGTCGCGTGGCTGAAGGAACTGTTCGGCGACCGCGCGCACTTCTTCCCCGCCGGTGGCCACCTCGGCAACCTGCACCGCAAGGCGATCCAGGAGATCATCGAGAGCACCGCGGCGAAGGCGGACGACGCGACGCCGTAGGACCGTCCTTTGTAGAAGCTACGCGGGGCGTGCGTTTTGCGCGCGGCGCGGGCCGTCGGGACCCCTCGGGCTCTTTCCGGCACGCATTGTGCCTCGCGGGAACCGGCCCGCGATGGTGCGGGCTCGAAGGAAGGCAAGTCATGGATCCGAGGAACACGAACCCGTCGACGCAGAGCTCCGGCGGCAGAAGCGAGAACGAGGAGTCCGAGCACACCGATCAAGGCCGAAGCGGCGCAGAGCGAGAGGATCCGTCCACCGGCCGTCGCGACGAACGCACCGCGCGACCGCGACCGGAGGACACTCCGCATCTGCCGCGCTACGGCGACACCGAACCCGACGGCCCCGGTCATACCGAGACCGCCGAGACGCCGGACGACCAGAGGATCTGAGGACGTTCGGAGACTTCAGGAGCGCGGGAGCGTCCGCCGATCGGCGGCGCTCCCGCCTCCGTTCTCGAGACCGTCATTTCGCAAGCGCACGAATGGAACGCTGCTTGCCCAAGCAGTGCAGCGACCGCGAGTCCGCAGCGTCGCACGCATACCCAAACAAGGAGACATTCCCATGAGAAACTCGAAGTTCAGTCCGTGGATCCTCGCCCTCACTCTCGGCGTCGTCGCAGCGACGCCTGTCGTGCAAGGCTGCCGCACGAATCAATCGGTCGGGTCGCAGATCAGCGACGCGTCGATCACGGCAGCCGTCAAGACCAAGATGGTCGGCGACAACGACGTGAAGGCCCGCAACATCGAAGTGAACACCGAGCACGGTGTCGTCTATCTGATGGGCCGCGTCGCGACCCAGCACGAGAAGGAAGAGGCCGAGCGGCTCGCGCGCAAGTGCGACGGCGTCCGCGACGTCGTCAACCAATTGGAAGTCAGCAGCGCCTGATCGCGCCGGCTTCCGGCCACGAGGACGCCCGCCGACCCTCCGGCGGGCGACCTCGTGGACGGGGCTCACTCGGTGATTGCATCACGGGAGCGCCTGCCTAGACTGCCGGCCCCGATGCCCTCCGAACCGCTGATCGACTTCGAAACCGCCGACCTGTCGCGTGTCGTCGCGACGCGCGACGACATCCTCGGGAAGATCAAGCAGCGGGGTCGGTTCGCGCTGCTCGACGGGATCCTCCACATCGCAGCCGACGGATCGAGGATCGTCGGGTTCAAGGAGATCCGCGCGGACGACTGGTGGGCGGACGACCACATCCCGGGTCGCCCGATCTTCCCCGGTGCGCTCATGTGCGAGGCGGCCGCGCAGCTCTGCTCGTACGACTACCTGCGCACGCGCTCGCTGCCCGACGGCGCCTTCCTCGGTTTCGGCGGAATGAACGACACGCGCTTCCGCGGCGTGGTGCAGCCGCCCGCGCGCCTCGTCTTCGTCGCTCGGAAGGAGCGGATCCGCAGCCGGATGTTCTCCTACGCCGCGCAGGGATTCGTCGGACGCGACCTCGTGTTCGAGACCGAGATCCTCGGCGTGCTCGTCTAGACGTTCTCGCCGAACGCGGCCGGCGCGCGCGCGACCGTCTCCGCGTGACCTTCGACGTCGAGGATCGCGAGGACGTCGAGCTCGAGGCAGCGGCACGGCAGGCCGAGAAGGCCCGCGAGCGACGGCGTCGTCGCGCCCGCCTCGCCGTTGACGACTTCCTTGACGTAGGTTCCGTGCTCGGTGCGGATGCGGACGGCCCAGTGCGTCGTCCCCGCGGGCACGGAAGCGTCGTCGATCCGCGTGAAGCCCGAGAACTCGACCCAGCGCTCGCGCGCCTTGTCCGCGCGACGGTGCGCGACGCGCGCGGGGGTCTGCTGCGTGACGGCGAGCCTCCGGCCGACGACAGCGGCGATCGCGTCGGAGGAAGGCTCCCCTTCCGCCTCGACGCGCGCCTCGTACTCCTTCGCGTGCGGCGTCTCCTTGATCGCGCGCACGCGCGTCTTCTCGGTCCAGTGGAGTCCGCGGATCTCGAGACGGCCCTCGTTGCGACGGTTGATCTCCGCCTCGAGCGCGGCGAGATCGACGTCGAGACACTTCGGATTCACCATCTCGAGCACGAACGGGCGACCTTCCCCCAGCATCCGGACGTCGATGTCCTCGCGCCCGGCGCCGTGGAACTTGTTCCTCCGCGTCTTGAACGCGGCGCCCGCGACCCAGCCGACGAGCTCCTGCACCGAATCGCGCGTCAGCTTGCCGAAGCCTTCGCAGCGCGCGCAGCCGCGGCGCCGGCGCGGGTGACCCTTGCACTCGGGGCAGAAGAAGACGGTCTGCGGCAGGTCGCGGGTCAGCTTCCGGTAGCGCCCTTCGACGAAGACCTTCGCGTTGGGCAGGTTCGGCTTCTCGGCGTCGCTCATCGGACTTCTCCTCGAGGGAAGGTGGACGAATGGAACGTCCGCTCCGAACTTCGGGTGGCGTTCGGGCGCGAGCGCCCGGCCGTCCGGCGGAAGGAGGGGCGGAGAGGATAGCGATCCCGCGGTTCGAGGCAAGGGAAGCATCCGATGTCCCCAGGTCCTTCCACCTGCCGCGGCGCGCTCCCTACAATCCGCGCGCGCCGTGCGCCCATGCACCCGATCCTCTTCAAGATCCCGGGCCTTGGGTTTCCGATCCGCAGCTTCGGAGTCATGCTCGCGATCGGGTTCCTCACGGGCTCGTGGATCCTCGGCAAGCTCGCGGAGCGCTACGGCGACGATCCCAAGGGAGACCCGGCGCGCTACTCGCGGATCACGGTCTGGGTCCTCGCCGGTGTCGTGCTCGGCGCGCGGCTCATGTACGTCATCGTCGAGATCTGCCGCGGGTCCGGCGTCGGGAAGGAGTTCCTCTCCGATCCGATGAAGATCTTCGCCGTCTGGGAAGGCGGCCTCGTGATGTACGGCGGGATGTTCGGCGCGATCGTCGGCGGGATGTGGTGCGCGAAGCGGGAGAAGGTCCGGCCGATCCACGCGCTCGATCTCGGCATGGTCGCGGGGTTCGTCGGACAGGCGATCGGCCGCGTCGGCTGCCTGCTCGTCGGCGACGACTACGGCCGCGTCGTGCCCGCGAAGTCCGCGCACCTGCCCTTCCCGATCACGCTGCGCGTGCCGTCGCCGCTGCCGGAAGGAAGCCTCTTCGGCCTCGAGAACGAAGGCAAGCTCCTGTGGGCGACCGAGCCGTGGATGAGCGTCAAGGCGCTGATCGTCGCGTTCGTCGGCTGGCAGATCCTGAAGCGCCGCCGCTACGCCGGGCAAGTCGCGCTGTGGACGATCCTCCTCTACGCGATCCTGCGCTCGTTCGTCGAGGCGTTCCGCGGCGACGAAGTCCGCGGCGTCTGGTTCGGCGGCGCGGTGTCGACGTCGCAGATCGTCTCGATGGCGACCGGTCTCGTCGCCGTCGCGCTCCTGGTCAAGAACCGCGGGCGCTCCGACCCGCTGCCCGCGCGATGAGAGCGTCGGCGCTGCCGTTCCCGCTCGACGAGCGCCGGCTGCCCGCGCGCGTCGTCGCCGGGATCGACGAAGCCGGGCTCGGTCCGCTGCTCGGACCGTTGACGATCGGCTACAGCGCGTTCCGCGTCCCCGATCCGGACATCGATCTCTGGCGCGCGCTCGACGTCGACGCCGCGCCCGCACCGCGCGACGGCACGGATCGGATGCTCGTCGCGGATTCGAAGATCGTGTTCGCGCGGACGCCGCGCGGCGAAGCGCGGCTCGAGACGGTCGCGCTCGCGTTCCTCGCGCTCCGCGCGTCGTCGCGCCGCCCGCCGGCGAGCGCGCGGGAGCTCCTCGCCGGAGCGCCGCTCGATCCCGAGCCCTGGGCCGTGCATCTCGCGCCTTCGCTGCCGCTCCGCGTCGACCTCGCGGAGCTCGACCGGCGCATCGCGGCCCTGGCCGCGGCCGCGGCGCGCAACGGAGTCGAGCCGTGCAGCGCGGGCGTCCGTGTGCTGCCCGTCGGCGAGCTGAACGCGTCGTTCGCGCGCACGGACAATAAGAGCCGGAGCCACTGGGACTTCTCGGCGGCGATCCTGCGCGATCTCTGGCGCAGGTACGCGGCCGAAGGCCTCGATCTCCTGGTCGATCGCCACGGAGGCCGCATGCGCTACGAGGCGCTGCTGCGGGAGACCTTCCCGGAGGCGCGCATCGAGCGGATCTCCGAGGAACGCCCGCGCTCCGAGTATGCGGTGATCGAGAGGAACCGCGACGCGACCCCGCGCTGGATGCGCATCGCGTTCGCGGAGCGCGCCGAGGGCGCCTCCATGGCCGTCGCGCTCGCATCCTGCCTGGCGAAGTACACGCGCGAAGTCTGCATGCACGCGTTCAACGAATACTTCCGGAAACTCGACCCGAGCTTGCGCCCGACGGCGGGGTACGTTTCCGATGGACGCCGCTGGCTGACCGACGCCGCGCGTGCGATCGGTCGCTCCGGGGTCGCGCACAGCGATCTCGTGCGCGCGAGGTGATCGCCGCCGCGGCCTGTCGGCCGGACTCGACCGCTGCTATCGTGCCCGCCCCACCCCCCTCAGAGCCTTGAAGATCGCCATCCTCGGCGCCGGCGTCTCCGGCCTCTCGCTCGCGCGTTTCCTCGTCGAAGGCGGGCTCGATGCGGGCTCGGTCCACGTCTTCGAGGCCGGCGCGGAGGTCGGCGGCCTGTGCCGGAGCCGGACCGTCGAGGGGTTCACGTACGACATCGCCGGCGGCCACATCCTCTACAGCAAGGACGCGCCCGCGATGCAGTGGATGAAGGACTGCGCCGGCGGCGACGCGGCGTTCGTCCAGAAGGACCGCCACACGCGCATCCGCTTCGAGGACCGCTGGGTGAACTACCCGTTCGAGAACGGGCTCGGCGATCTCCCTCCGCAGGCGAACTTCGAATGCCTGCGCGGCTACGTCGCGGCCTGGCACGAGCGACGCGTGTCGGGATCGGCGGCACCCGCCGATTTCGGGTCCTGGATCCGCTGGCGATTCGGCGACGGGATCGCGTCGCATTTCATGGATCCCTACAACCTCAAGGTCTGGAAACGCGAGCTCTCCGAGGTCACGAGCGACTGGGTCGCCGGGCGCGTGCCCGACGCGCCGATCGACGACGTGCTCCGCTCCTCCGTCGGGATCCGCACGGAAGGCTACACGCACCAGGCGATCTTCTACTACCCGAAACGCGGGGGGTTCCAGGCGATCACCGACGGCATCGCGTCGACGATCCGGGGCCGGGTGCGGCTCTCGACGCCGGTGAAGGACATCGTCCGTCACGGTTCGTCGTGGCGCGTGAATGGGGAGGAGTTCGATCTCGTCGTCAGCACGCTGCCTCTGACCGATCTGCCGGACATCCTGCGCGAGATGCCGCGCGACGTCGCCGACGCGATGCGCGGCCTCGAGTACAACGGACTCGTGTGCGTGCTGATCGCCCTGGATCGCGCCGCGCATCCCGACCTCTCGTGGGTCTACCTCCCCCACGACGTCCAGGGACCCGCGAACCGGGTCACGTACATGTCGAACTACGCGCCCGGGAACGCGCCCGAGGGGAAGAGCTCGTTCCTGTGCGAAGTGACGCTTCCCGGTGGAGCGCGCGCGGGCAAGGGACTGCCGGGCAAGGAGCTCGAGGAGGAGGTGATCGCCGGACTCGTGCACGCCGGACTCCTCGAGAAGGACGAGATCCTCTTCCACGACCGCAGCGCCGTGCGCCACGCGTACGTCGTCTTCGACCACGCGTATGCGGCCCGTCGGAAGGCCGTTTTCGCGTGGATGGACGGCGCCGGGCTCGTCGCACTCGGGCGCTTCGGACGCTTCGAATACGACAATTCGGACCAGTGCGTGATCAAATCGCGCCAGCTCGCGGCGCAAATCCTGGCGCGTTCGGCGCGCGGGGCCTGATCCGTATCGGCGTCGACTCGGAATCAATTTCCGCGTCGCGAGGGCGGCTGATCGAAGCCCTTTCCGGCCATCCGAGACGAGTTGCGAGCGCCAAGGTATGATTCAGCGGAACGGTCCCGGAGCCGCGCCCGAGCAGGGGCCGGACCGAGCTCCCGTACCTGCCCGGCCCACACCGCATGGGCGCGATGAACAGGAAGACATCACTGCACACGGCCGACACGCTAGGGTCGCCGCAGGGGGGAACTCTTCCGCACTCAGGAAGCACCACCATGAATCAATTCAATCGGCGATTCGGAACTCTCGCGCTCCTCGCTCTGGCCGGCTGTAGCGGCGGCGGCGGCGGCGGATCCTCCGGAACGGCGCCGAGCAATCTCGTTTATCCGCACGCAACGGAAGCGCTGATCGTCGACGTCGCTGCGACACCCAATGTCCCGACCTTTGCGGGCAGCCCTTCGACTTTCTCCGTTCTCCCGTCGCTGCCCGCGGGCGTGACGCTCGACCTGCACACCGGCGCGATCGGCGGGACGCCGACGCAAGCCGCGGCGCAGACCGCGTACGTGCTGCGCGCGACGAACGGGGCGGGATTCACGACGACGACCGTCACGCTCGGAGTCAGCCTCGCGCCGCGATTCGCCTACGTCGCGAACCAGACCGACTCCACGATCTCGCTCCTGCGCGATGACGCCGCGACCGGAGACCTGAACCACGTCGGATACATCCACGCGCCGCCGTCGCAAGTCGGACCGGAGCGGATCGCCGTCCACCCGAGCGGAAACTTCGTCTACGTGCCGAACATGGGCACGTCGAATCTCTCGGTGTACTCGGTGAACGCCGCCGATGGCTGGCTCACTCCGGGCACGCCGGTCGCGCTCGGTGCCGGACCTCACGGGATCGCCATCGATCCGAACGGCACATACCTCTACGTCTGCAGCCAGAACGCGGACCAGCTGCAGGTCTTCTCGATCGACCCGGGAACGGGCGCCTTGAGCGTCGTCCAGTCGATCTCGACCGGCGTCCAACCTTCGTCGTGCGTCGTCGATCCGCTGGGCAGGTTCCTCTTCGTGACGCTGCACGGCAACCCGACCACGGGACAAGGCAGCGCCTTGCAGTCGTACCTGATCGACGCGCCGACGGGTTCGGTCACGGCCCCGTCGCCGGCGGCGACGCTGAACGGCTCGCAGCCCACCGCCGTCGTCGTCGCTCCGAACGGCACCGCCGTGTTCACGACCGGCGAACGGTTCAATCTCGTGATCCCCGTGAGGTACGACGGCGTCAGCGGCGCGCTGACCGTGCTCACCGCGCGTCACGCGGGCAGCCGGCCGACGGCACTCACCATCGAGCCGACCGGGCGCTTCGTCTACGTCACGAACCAGACCGACAGCACCGTCTCCACGTTCGTCGCGGATCCGGCCACCGGCGACCTCACGGTCGTCGGGACCGTGGGAACCGGCACGAATCCGACGGCCGTGGCGTCGGACGCAGGCGGCCGTTTCGTCTATGTCGCGTGCTCCGGCACCCAGACGCTGACGCAGTACGCGATCGACGACGCGACCGGGACGCTGTCCCCGAGCGACGGCGGTGCCGCGACCCGCGCGGCGCCGAGCGGCGTCGGCTTCGCGAAGGGCACGAACAAGCTCGCGGTCGTGCCGCGCTTCGTCCACGTCGCCGCCGCGAGCTCGAACGAAGTGCCCGCGTACACGATCAACACGACGAACGGCGCGCTCACGGAGCTCCCGAATCCTCCGCTGACCCAGACGCGGCCGGTGACGGTCGCGACCGACCCGCGACACCGCTTCGTCTACGTCGCGAACCAGACCGGCCAGACGATCGACGCCTTCACGATCGACGCCGCGACCGGCGCCCTCGCGTCGGTCGGCCTGCCGACGCCGGTCACCGGCGCCCCCACGCATGCGATCGTCGATCCTTCCGGCCGCTTCCTGTACCTCACGACGCGCGACGTCGTCGTCGCGAACGACGGGTGGGTGACGACGTACGTGATCTCCCAGAACGACGGCTCCCTCTCGCCGGCGGACACGCACCAGGTCACCGACCGCGCGCTCTGGGTCACCCCGGATCCGACCGGAGAGGTCATCTACGTCGCGAGCAATCCCGGCGGCGCGGGAACCGCGCGGATCTCGACCTTGCGCGTCGATCCGTCGAACGGAGCGCTGACGCTCTCCCCGAATCCGCCGGCTTCGGCGGCGGGAGTCGTCGCGCTCGGCTTCCACCCGCGCAGGCGCGTGCTGTACTCCGTGCTCTCGAGCGCGAACGCCGTCGTCTCGTTCTCGACCGATCCGGCGACAGGCGAGCCGACCGTGATCCCCGGAGGCGCCGGCAACAGCGGCGTCAGCCCCTCGGCGGTCACGATCTCGCCCGACGGGCGGTTCGGCTACGTGTCGTACCTCGAGCCCGCCGGGACCGGACACGTCTCCGCGTTCGCGGTCGATCCGGCCACGGGAAAGCTCCTCGTCCCGGCCGTGCAGTACAGCGACGGCCTCCATCCGACGGATCTCGCGATCGACGGCTCGGGTCGGTTCCTCTACTCGACGAACAGCGGCTCGAACACGATCTCGGTGTTCCAGGTCGACCCGGTGACCGGCGCGCTGAACATCCGCACTCCCGCCGCGAGCGGTCTCGAGCCGAACGCGCTCGTCGTCACGACGATCACGCAGTAGCACCCGATCCCCGATCGGTATTCCAGCTCGGCCGGGGTCTCGAGAGCCCCGGCCGACGCCTTCTTTGGCGGCCCGCAGCGCTCTGTGCCACACTCCTCCGCGCCCCGGAGGATCCGCACATGACGTTCGCCTGCCTGCTCCCTCTCGCACTCCTTCTCGCGCCCGGTGACCGGATCACGGGACGCGGATTCGCGACGCGCTCCGAGGTCATCGCGCGCCACGGGATGGCGGCGACGGCGCAGCCCCTGGCGACGCAGGCGGCGCTCGAGATCCTGCGCGCAGGCGGCAGCGCCGTCGACGCCGCGATCGCCGCGAACGCCGTGCTCGCGCTGGTCGAGCCCGTCTCGTGCGGGCCGGGCGGCGACCTGTTCGCGATGGTCTGGGATCCGAAGACGAAGAAGCTGTACGGGCTGAACGGCAGCGGGCACTCGCCGCGCTCGCTGACGCTCGAGGAGTTCCAGCGGCAGGGTCTCAAGAAGATCCCGAGCGTCGGTCCGCTCCCCGTGACCGTCCCCGGATGCGTCGACGCCTGGTGCGAGCTCTCGAAGCGCTTCGGCAAGCTCCCCCTCGCGCAGGTCCTCGCGCCCGCGATCCGCTACGCGAAGGAAGGCGCGCCGATCACCGAGCTGATCGCGTACTACTGGCAGCGCAGCGCCGTCGTCCTCGAGAAGTACGAGAACTTCAAGGAGACGTACATGCCCGGCGGACACGCGCCGAAGACCGGCGAAGTGTTCGCGAATCCGCGCCTCGCGGCGACGCTCGAGAAGATCGCGGCCGGCGGCCGCGCGGCCTTCTACGAGGGGGACGTCGCGAACGCGATCGAGGCGTACATGAAGCGCAACCACGGATTCCTCACGGCGGCCGACATGGCGGCGCACCACTCCGAGTGGATCGATCCGGTGTCGACGAACTACCGCGGCTACGACGTGTGGGAGCTGCCGCCGAACGGGCAGGGCATCGCCGCGCTCGAGATCCTGAACCTCCTGGAAGGATTCGACGTCCGCGCGATGGGGTTCGGGACCCCGGAGTACGCGCACGTGTTCATCGAGGCGAAGAAGCTCGCGTTCGAGGACCGCGCGCGTTGGTACGCCGACCCCGAGTTCGCGAAGATCCCGGTCGCCGAGCTGATCTCGAAGAAGTACGCCGAGGAGCGCCGCAAGCTGATCCGGCTCGATCGGGCCGCGCGGAGCTACCCCGCGGGCAATCCCGCGCTCGAGCACGGCGACACGACCTACCTCACGACGGCGGACGAGAGCGGCTGCATGGTCTCGCTGATCCAGAGCAACTACCGCGGCATGGGCTCGGGCATGACGCCAGACGGACTCGGGTTCATGCTGCAGGACCGCGGGGAGCTGTTCGACCTCGAGGCCGGGCACTTGAACACGTATGCGCCGGGGAAGCGTCCGTTCCACACGATCATCCCCGCGTTCGTGACGAAGGAGGGCGAGCCGTACCTGGCGTTCGGCGTGATGGGCGGAGCGACGCAGCCGCAGGGCCACGTCCAGATCCTCGTCAACCTGATCGACTTCGGGATGAACACGCAGGAGGCCGGGGACGCACCGCGCATGCTGCACGACGGCTCGTCGGAGCCGACGGGCGAGAAGATGACCGACGGCGGGAAGGTGTCGCTCGAGAGCGGGATCCCGTACGAGACCGCGCGCGAGCTCGCGAAGAAGGGACACGCCGTCGGATTCAACGTCGGCGACTACGGCGGGTACCAGGCTATCCGCTGGGATCCGGTGAACCGCGTCTACTACGGCGCGTCGGAGTCGCGGAAGGACGGACAGGCCGCGGGCTACTGAGCGCGGCGCAGCGCCTGCGCCGCGCGCCGGTGCTCGGCCGCCAGGTCGGCGCGACCGAGGCGCGCGTACGCCTGCGCGAGTCCCTCGTGCGCTTCCGCGAGGCGCGGATTCTCCGCGAGCACCGCCTCGAGCTCCCCGACCGCCGCGTCGACGCGGCCCTGCGCGAGCAGCGCCTGCGCGAGATTCGTGCGCGCGCCCGCGTCGCGCGGATCGCGCCGCAGCGCCTCGCGGAGCACGGACTCCGCGTCGGCGGCGTCGCCTCGGCGCAGGAGCGCCGCGCCGAGGTTCGTGCGGCCGCGCGCGTAGTCGTCCTGCGCGCGCAGCGACTCGCGGAACTCCGCGATCGCTTCGTCGGTCCTGCCCTCCTGCAGGAGCAGCAGTCCGAGGTTGTTGTGCGGGATCGGGCGATCCGGGTGGAGCTCGATCGCGCGCCGGTAGTGCTCCGCCGCCTCGTCGCGCCGGCCGCGCATCGCCAGCGCCCGGCCGACGACGTCGTGCGCGATCGCGCTCCGCGGGTCGACGGCGAGGGCGTGCGTGAAGAGCGTCTCCGTGTCCTGCCAGAGCGCCGCCTGGCGGAACGTGCGCGCCGCGAGCGCCGCCGCGGCGACGAGCGCGAGCACCGGCGCCGCGCGCGGGGCGAGGACGAAGAGCGCGCCCGCGACGAGCAGCGCGAACGGCATGCACGCGAGGTACGTGTAGCGATCGGCGACGAGCTGCGGGCCGGCTTGCACGACGCCGCTCACGGGGGCGACGATCAGGAGGAACGCGGCCCAGGCCGTCCAGCCGGCGGGGTGCTGCCGTCGCAGCGAGAAGGCGAGCGCGGTCGCGCAGGCGGCGAGGATCGTCGCGACGACGAAGCGCGGCTCGAAGGGATCGAGCGGAGTCGGCAGCTCGTAGATCGGCGAGAGCCGGATCGGGAGGAGCGTCCTCCCGGCGTAGAACGTCGCGGCGAACGCGGCCTGCGCGACGCGCTGCAGGACGCCGTGCTCCCCGACCGTGCGCAGCTCGCGCGCCAGCGACGCCTGCCCGAAGTACGCGACGACGCCGAACGCCGCCGCGGGGATCAAGAACGGAATCTTCCCGGCGAGCGCATCGCGCAGCGGCCGGCGCAGGATCCAGACGTCGAACACGACGAGCGCGAGGGGGAGCGTCATCCCCGACGCCTTCGCGAGGAGGCCGAGCACGAACGCGGCGAGCGACGCGCCGAGCAGCACGCGGCGCCGCCGCCCGGGCTCCTCGGTCGCCGCGTGCACGTACGCGAGGAGAGCGAGCACGTAGAACATTCCCGAGAGCACGTCGCGTCGCTCCGTGATCCACGCGACCGATTCGACGCGCAGGGGATGCACGCCGAAGAACAGCGCCGCGGCGAAGGCCGCGCGCTCGCGCGAGGACCCGGCGATCGCGGGTGCGGCGATCGCGAAGACCTTCCGCGCGAGGAAGAAGAACGCGACCGTCCCGGCCGCGTGCAGGGCGACGTTCGTCGCGTGGAACGCCGCGGGCCGCATCCCCCACGCCGCGTGCTCGAGCGCGAGACTGAACCACGAGAGAGGCTGGTACGGGCCGCCGTGGAACGTCGTCGCCATCCAGCGGAGGTGCTCGAGCGACAGGCCGCGCCAGCCCGCGTTCTCGACGAAGTTCTTGTCGTCGTCCCAGAGGACGAATCCGGCCGAGAGCGCTGGGAAGAACGCCGCGAACACCGCCGCGACGAGGCACGCGGGGAGGAGCTTGCGCGCCATCAGCCACCGCCGCGGAGGCGCGCGGCGGCCTGCGCGTGCTCGGCGGCGCGCGCGCGGTCCCCGAGCTTCTCGTAGCAGAGCGCGAGGCCCTGGTGCGCGTCGGCGGACGTGCCGAGGATGTCGAGCGCCTGCGCGAACTCGCTGCGCGCCTCCTCGATCCTGCCGGTGACGAAGAGCAGCTGGCCGAGCGTCAGGTGCCCGCCGTGGAACCCCGGCTGCATGCGGACGGTCTCGCGCAGCACCGTCTCCGCCTCCTGCCAGTCCCGCTTGCGCGCGTCGCCCGTCGCCCTCATGCCGCGCTGCACGAGCGCGATCGCGAGATCCTGGCGCGCGTACGGATAGTCGGGGCTCCCGCGCACCGTCTCGCGGAAGAGCTCGATCGCGCCGTCGAGGTCGCCTCGGTCGAGCCGGATCTTCCCGAGGTTGCCCGCGGCTACGGGGTAGCCCGGCTCGAGCGCGAGCGCGCGCTCGTACCAGGTCGCCGCTTCGTCCGGCCGCCCCGCGTTCGCGCAGCCGACGCCGATGTGGACGCAGGCGATGTAGCTCCGGTCGTTGACCTCGAACGTCCGCCGGAACAACACGTCGGTGTCCCGCCAGAATCCCGCCTGCCGCCAGGAAATCCCGGCGAGCGCGACGAGAGCCGTCGCCGCGAGCGCGAGAGCGGCCGGGCCCCGGCACCGCGCGATCCCCGCCGCGAGCGCGAGCGCCGGACCGAGCATCGCGAGGTGGACGTAGCGGTCCCCCACCGTCGAGATGTCCTGGAAGTTGAACGAGACGAGCCCGAGCACGGGCAGGACGCCCGCGACGAACAGCGCGTAGGCGACGAGCCACGTGCGCCGTTGCGGAAGACACGCGAGCGCGGCCGCGAGGCAGACCGGCACGAGCCAGTGGAAGCGGAAGATCGGCTGCTGCATGAGCCACGCGGGCTTGCGTCCGTAGTCCGCGACGAGGCCGAAAGGCCAGGCGAGCTTCTCGAGATAGAAGGCGAGCGCGTCGCCCGCGACGAGCGGGCGCGCGACGAGCGGCGCCTCGAAGCGGATCGTCGGACCGCTCTGCTGCGACTTCGTGACGAGGAGGACCGCGAGGACCATCGCGCACCAGACCGCGAGCAGCGGCAGGATCCGCCGGAGCGGACGGTCGAGCACGAACCGGTCGACGAGCAGCGCGACGACGGGCACGGCCACCGCGGACGGTTTCGAGAGCAGCGCGAGCAGGAAGAGCGCCGTCGCAGCGACGTCGCGGCGCATCGTCGGGCTCCCGCCGACGTGGACCGCGAGCGCGAGGAGGCCGAAGAGCGTCGCGAGCACGCCGCGCGTCTCGGTGATCCAGGCGACCGATTCGGTCTGGAGCGGATGGATCGCGAACAGCAGCGCGCCGAGGAACGCCGCGCGCAGGTCCCCGACGAGGCGCAGGAGCAGATGCAGGACGACTCCCGCGCACGCGCAGTGCAGCAGGAACACGCCGAGGTGGAACACGCGTGGATCGGGGCCGCCGCCGAGGAGCGCCGAGATGCGCGCCTCGATCCAGAGCACGGTGAAGCTCGCCGGGACGTACAAACCGGCCCAAGGCGCGCTCCAGACGCGTCCGAGATTCGTCCAGCTCGGCGGCGAGAGGAACGGATTGTCCGTGACCGCGGTCGTGTCGTCCCAGCGCAGGAACGGGTACCCGAGCACGCGGCCGTAGACGACGAGGAGGATCGTCGCGAGCGCCCCCCAGGCGAACAGCCGAGCGGCGCGCGACGCCTCGCCCGGCCGGAGCGGATCTAGACGCGCGGCCGCGCCGGGCGCTTCCATGACCGCACCGCATCGCCGATCCAGGCGGCGAGCTCGCTCGCCTTCACGCGGTCCTGCTCCATGGAGTCGCGGTGGCGCACCGTGACGACGTCCTGCTGCAGCGTGTCGCCGTCGATCGTGACGCAGAACGGCGTGCCGGCCTCGTCCTGCCGGCGGTAGCGGCGGCCGATCGCGCCCTTCTCGTCGTAGAACGTCGTCAATCGTGCCCGGCGCAGCTCGCGCTCGATCTCGTGCGCCTTGTCGGGCATCCCTTCCTTCTTCACCAGCGGGAACACGCCGACCGTGACCGGCGCGATCTCGGGATGGAAGTGCAGCACGACGCGCGTCTCGCCTTCGACCGTCTCCTCGTCGTAGGCGTCGATCAGGAACGTGAGCGCCGTCCGGTCGACGCCCGCGGCGGGCTCGATCACGTACGGGAAGTAGCGCTCCTTCGTGTCCGGATCGAAGTACTTGAGCTCGACGCCCGACGCCTCGGAGTGGCGGCGCAGATCGAAGTCCGTCCTGCAGGCGATGCCCTCGAGCTCGCCCCAGCCGAACGGGTACTCGTACTCGACGTCGGTGCAGCCGGTCGAGTAGTGCGCGAGCTCGGTCTTGTCGTGGTCGCGCAGGCGCAGCCGGTCCGCGTCGATCCCGTAGTCCTCGTACCAGCTCCGGCGCTCGTTGCGCCAGTACGCGAACCACTTGTCGTTCTCGGCGGGCGGGACGAAGAACTCCATCTCCGCCTGCTCGAATTCGCGCGTGCGGAACACGAAGTTGCCCGGCGTGATCTCGTTGCGGAAGGACTTGCCGATCTGCGCGATGCCGAACGGCGGCTTGAGGCGCGACGACTCGAGCACGTTCTTGAAGTTCAGGAAGATGCCCTGCGCCGTCTCGGGACGCAGGTAGGCGACGGAGCCCGTGCTCTCGACCGGACCGATGCTGGTCTTGAACATCAGGTTGAACGCGCGCGCTTCGGTGAGCTCCCCGTCGCACTCGCCGGGATGCTTGCTCGGCCGCTCGAGGCACGACGCCTCGTCCAGCTTGTCCGCGCGGAAGCGCCCCTTGCACTTCTTGCAGTCGACCATCGGATCCGAGAACCCGCCTACGTGACCCGACGTCTCCCACACCTTCGGGTTCTGGATGATCGCGGAGTCGAGACCGACGATGTCGTCGCGCGAGGTGACCATGCGGTTCCACCACGCCTCCTTGACGCGGCGCTTCAGCTCGACGCCGAGCGGCCCGTAGTCGTAGGTGTTCCCGATGCCGCCGTAGATCTCGGAGGCCTGGAACACGAATCCGCGCCGCTTGCACAGCGAGACGATCGTGTCCATGAAGCCCTGGGCTCGCTTGTCCATGCGCGGAAGAGCGCGGGAGCTTATCGAAGCGCAAGCAGGGACGCGAGGTCCGTGCTCACTAGGACTCGTCAACGAGCTGCTTCGCGAGCGCGACCATCTCGTTCCAGGGCAGATCGCGCGCGCGGATGATCCCCTTCTTGTCGATCAGGATCGTCGTCGGGTAGCGGCGCAGCTCCCAGCCTTCCGTCACGGGGTGCTGGAACTGGGCGAGGGCGGTCCGCCAGCGGATGCCGGCGGCTCCGGCGCGGGCGAGGAAGGGCTGCGGCTTCAACCGGTCGAGGTTCACGCCGACGAGGCTGAACGGCTTCTTCGCGAGCTCGTCGGCCAGCGCAGCACGGGACGGGACGGCTTCGAGGCACGCCGGCACGTCGAACGTCCAGAACTCGAGCATGACGACGCGGCCCTTGTAGTCCGCGACGCTGAACGACCGGCCGTCCGTGTCCGGCGCGGGCTTGGACGGCGCGGGCTGGCCCGGCATGCAGCGCGCGAGATCCGCGCGACCCGACTCGGCGGCCTCGCGCAGCTCGCCCTGCGGGAATTCGTCGCGGATGCGCGTGAACAGCGCGATCGCCTGCTCGTACCCGCGCTGGTCGCCGTGGGACTTCGCGCACTGCGCGAGCGCGAACATCACGAGCGGGCGCGCGCGCGGATCCGTGTTCTTGTCGAGGAGAGTCTGCAGTGCCGGGGCGATCGGCTCGACGGGAACGGCCTCGATGAACGTCAGCAGCTTGCGCAACGACGAGAGCACCCACCGATCGTTCGGGTACTGGCGGTACAGCGCCGCGAGGAGATCCATGCGCAGCACGTTCCAGGGCCCGTTGCCGTCGGCGTAGTACTCGCCGAGCGTGATCGCGAGCCACTGATAGGCGAACGGCAGCCCCTGCGCCTCGGCTTGCACGTACGCCGGATGGAACTTGTTCACCCACTGGGCGGCGGTGTGGTGGGCCGCCAGCGCGATCGGCTGGTATTCCGGCGCGAAATCGTGGATCGGCTGGCGCGGCCATTCCTCGGCGGGCTTGCCCGCGGCCTGGAGCGCGATGACCGCGTCGACCCACTTGCGCTCGGCTTCGTAGAAGCGCGTCTCGAGCGGACCGATCAGGTAGCCCGCGGCTTCCTTGCCGGCGCGCGTGTTCGGCAGCGTGTACAGCACGCTGCGGTAGATCTCCATCGTGTCCTTCCAGCGCTCCGGATCGGTCGCGGCACCGCCCTGGCTCCGGCTCCAGGCCTCGAGCAGCATCGCGGCTCCCTTCACGCCGGGCGTGTGGCTCTGCTGCTCCAGCGCGCGCGCCATGTCCATCACGGTCGCCTCTCCGAGGTCCGCCGCGATCCGCTTGATGCCGTCGATCGCGTGGAGCGCGGAGTCCTCGTCGGCGTGCTTCGCGACGAGCTTCGGGAAGGTCTCCTTCGCGACGCGCGCGCGCTCGGCCGGATCGTCGAGCGCGTCGGCGAGGTTCTCGATCACCCAGCCCTGCGCGCCGCCGCTGTCCTTGCCCGCGAGCGCCATGAACTCGGCGAAGAACTGCCGCGCCGGATGCGGCGGCCCCTTGTCCGTGCTCTGCTCCCTCGCGCGGCGCACGCGCAGATCGTCGTACTCGCGCACCGCCGCGCCGTACTTCAAGAGCAGCGCGTTGAACTCGGGCTCGAGCGTGCGGACCGCGGTGGCGCCGGGATCCTGGCGGGGAACGGGCGGCACGGCGGCACCGAGCCAGGCGAAGAGGAGGAGCCACATGGAAAGAGACGGCGCGGGTGTACGGCGCCGCGTTCTAGCGGTTGGCAGAGGCTTTCTTGAGGTCGGCGAGCAGCGCGTCGACCGTCTGCTCCAATCCGGAGCCGTGGTTCACGGACCGGATGATCCCCTGGGCGTCGATGACGTAGAGCGTGGGATAGCCGCGGACGTTCCACGCGGTCGAGAGCGCGCCGCGGCCGGCGGGCACCTGTCCTTCCCACACGTTCCTCCACGTGATCTCGGACTTCTTGAGCTGCGTCTTCAAGACTTCGAGGTTCTGATCGGTGTTGATCCCGATCATCGCGAAGGGCTCTTTTTCGAGGCGTTTCACGAACACCTTCTCATGCGGCAGCATGTTGCGGCACGGGGGTCACCAGAAGCCCCAGAAGTCGAGGACGACGACCTTGCCGCGGTAGTCGGAGAGCTTGAACCGCACGCCGTCGACATCGGTCGCCTCGAAGTCCGGTGCGCGGCACCCGACGATGAGACCCACCGACGGCTGCGGAGCATCCGCCGCGGGCTTCGACGCGACCGCGGGAGCCGGAGCAGGTGCAGGAGCAGGTGCAGGAGCAGGTGCAGGTGCAGCGGCAGGCGCGGGAGCCGGATCCGGTGCGACAGCGGGCGCCGGAGCGGGTGCCGGAGCCGGCGTCTGCGTCGCCACCGCCGGCGCGGCAGGTTCGTCCATGACGCTCGTGCGCGTCTCCTTGGCGCAGGCAGCGAGCACGACGAGGCTCGCGCAAACGAGCGCGAGCCCGCGCCGCACCGCACGGGCCGGACCGAGTCGTGCGTCGGGAGACACCGCGGCCATCATCTACAGAATATCGCAGCTTGGAGGGAGCCAGCCTAGAATCCTCGTCGATGCCTCCTGTTCGAAGCGCGTTCGACGCCCCTGCCGGCGCCGCGGGGCGGCGGGCCGCCGGCCTGGAGGCACCCCGCGAGATCGCCCGCATCGCGGGCAAGGTCGAGGACGGCGTCCGGATCGACGCCGACGAGGCGCTCCTCCTCCACGAACGCGCGGACATCCTGACGCTCGGGCGGCTCGCCGACCTCGTCCGCGCGCGGAAGCACGCTGAACCGATCGTCACGTACATCGTCGACCGCAACCTGAACCCGACGAACGTCTGCGTCACGGACTGCGGATTCTGCGCGTTCTACCGCCGCCCGGGGGCCGAGGGCGCCTACGTCCTGCCGCGCGAGGAAATCTGGAAGCGCATCCAGGAGACGGCCGATCTCGGCGGCCGCCAGCTCCTGATGCAGGGCGGGCACCATCCGTACATCAAGACCGCATGGTGGTGCGAGCTGATGGCGGACATCCGCGCGCGCTGGCCGCAGATCAACTGCCACGCGCTCTCCGCGCCCGAGCTCGACCACCTCTCGAAGCTCGACAAGCGTCCCGTCGAGGACGTGATCGCCGAGCTCGTGCAGGCGGGACTCGGCAGCGTGCCGGGCGCCGGCGCCGAGATCCTCGTCGAGCGCGTGCGCAAGATCATCGCGCCGAAGAAGACGAGCACGGAGCGCTGGCTCGACGTCCACCGGAAGGTCCATGAAGCCGGGCTCCGGAGCTCGGCGACCATGATGTTCGGCCACGTCGAGACCGCGGCGGAGCGCATCGAGCACCTCGTGCGCCTGCGCGACCTGCAGGACGAGACGGGCGGCTTCACCGCGTTCGCGTGCTGGAACATGCAGCCCGCGGGCGTGCCCGAGGAGGAGAAGTACCCGAAGAAGACGACTCCGGGCGTCTACCTGCGCGTCCAGGCGATCTCGCGGATCGTCCTCGACAACATCGACAACATGCAGACGAGCTACGTGACGCAGGGGCTCAAGATGGCCCAGGTGACGCTGCGCTACGGCTGCAACGACTTCGGCGGGACGATGCTCGAGGAGAACGTCGTCAGCGCCGCGGGATGCTTCCACCTCGCGTCGATCGAGAGGATCGAGCGGCAGATCGAGCGCGCGGGCTTCGTGCCGCGGCAGCGGAACTCGTGGTACGGCATCGTCGATCCGCGGCACGCCGGATCGCGCGCGCCGGTCGACCGCGAGGCAGCGGCGACGCACCGCGCGGCGTCGAAAACCAGGGCGCGCGCGGCCGCGACGGCTCCCGCGGGCGCAGACGCAGCGCCGAGCGCGGCGGAGATGGACGCGATCGCGAAGGAGTCCGCCTCGGGTGCCGGGACCGGAGTGCCGACCGCATGACGCAGGTCGCCACTCCCGCGCTGCGGACGCTGGCGCGAGGGAACGGTCTCTCGGACGTCGCCGACAAGGTGCTCGCCGGCGAGCGCCTGTCGCGCGAGGACGGCCTGCGGCTCTACCGCGCCGACGTGCACGCGGTCGGCGCGCTGGCGAACCACGTGCGCGAACGGATGCACGGCGACGTCGCGTACTTCAACGTGAACCAGCACGTCAACTACACGAACATCTGCAACAAGCTGTGCCGGTTCTGCGCGTTCCAGCGCCTGCCCGGCCAGGAGGGCGCGTACTGGTGGACGCCCGAGCAGTGCGCCGAGAAGATCCGGGAGCACCTCCACGAGCCGGTGACCGAGGTGCACATGGTCGCGGGGATCCATCCGAAGCTCGAGTACGACTACTACCTCGAGCTCCTGCGCGCGGTGAAGCGCGCGCGCCCGTCGATCCACGTGAAGGCGTTCACGATGGTCGAGCTCGACCAGATCGCGAAGAAGGCGCGACGGCCGTTGGAGGAGGTCCTCCCCGAGCTGATCGCCGCGGGTCTCGGGTCGGTGCCCGGGGGCGGCGCGGAGATCTTCAGCGAGCGCGTGCGGCAGGAGACCTACCACCTGAAGATCAGCGGCGACCAGTGGCTCGAGATCGCGCGCAAGGTGCACCGCGCGGGATTGAAGAGCAACTGCACGATGCTGCACGGGCACATCGAGACGATCGAGGAGCGCGTCGACCACCTCGACCGGCTGCGCACGCTGCAGGACGAGACCGGCGGGTTCCAGACGTACATCCCGCTGAGTTTCCACCCGGAGAACAGCGAGATGGCGCACGTCGCGGGACCGACGGCGCTCGACGAGCTCAAGGAGATCGCCGTCGGGCGGCTGATGCTCGACAACATCCCGCACGTGAAGGCCTACTGGATCCTGATGGACGTTCCGGTCGCGCAGCTCGCGCTGAGCTACGGCGCGGACGACGTCGACGGGACGGTGGTCGAGGAGAAGATCTACCACGAGGCCGGGGCGACGACGCCGCAGTTCGTCGCGCGCGAGGAGCTGATCCAGTGGATCCGCGACGCGGGACGCGTGCCCGTGGAGCGGGACACGCTGTACAACGTTGTCTGGTCGGAGTAGGAGCGGACATATCCGGCGCGCCGGAGTCCGGCAGTAGAATGGCGCCCATGAATACTTGCCTCCACTTCCGTGGCTGGCGCCGCTGGATCGCCGCGACCGTGAGCACTGGCGCGTTCGCCGCGATCTCAGCCGCCCAATCTCCCCCCGCGCAAGCCACCGGCGTGTTCGTGCACACGGCGCTCGGCGGATTCATCCTCGGCTACGACGTCGATCGCCCCGGCACGGAAGGCCTCCTGTGCGAAGCGCTCACGCTGCCGAACGGGCATCACGACGTCGCCGTCGAGACCTTCGACCAGACCACCGGCAACATCGTCCGGATCGTGCGACGACAGACGGACACCAGCAACGATTTCGTCGCCCTGGGGGTCGCCGGCCGGAGCGTGGGCCTCGTCGAGTTCGAGCACGTCAGCACGATCTTCGTCGACCGCCGCACGTACTTGACGATGAACCCGCTCGGCGCCAACGCGTTCACCGGCCTGTGGACACCCGCTCTGACGGCGAACGACATCATCTTGTCGATGAGCGAGAGCCAGGGATCTCCCGCGACGGCATTCATGGGGTTCCACAACGGCGGAAGCAGCAACACCTTCGTGTTCTCCTCGAACGTGGCTGCGAACACGTTCGGGCCGCTCGTCACGGTGAACGATCCGGTGTTCGCCTTCAGCAACTCGCCCGTGATGGCGCTCGACACGTCGACCGGCCGAGCGCTCCTCGCGGCCTCGAACGGTTGCCCGCAGTGCCGACCGCAGTTCGGGCTGATCGACCTCGCGACCGGAACGCAAAGCGGGTTCAACGGCCTCGGCTTCGGGTACGTCAACGGCATCGCGCTGGACCCTGCGACGGGCATCGCGTGCACGAGCACGGAGATCGACTTCAGCGTCGAGTTCTACGACCTGGCCACGCAGACCGGATTCGTCGTCCCGCTTCCCGGCGCCACGAGCCAGGCGCAGAGCGGGCGAGCGGTCGCGCTCGATCCCATCCACCGCCTGTTCCTCGTCGGCCAGGAGTTCTCGAGCACGGCCCCGAGCGGCAGCAGCATCCAGGTGTTCGACGAGCAGGGACAGTACGTCGAGTCGGTCGACGGCTTGAGCCTGCCGGCGAGCTCGACTCGGATCGCGATCAACGCGCGGAGACGCACCGGATTCGTCCTCGTGACCCCGGGATTGACCTCGCTGCAGCAATTCACGTACTAGCCGACCACGGCACAAATGCCGGAGCTGAGGAGCCTTGACGTGAAAGCCCTGTCTCTGAGTGGCCGGTGAAAGACTCTGGATTGCATGTAACCGCGGCTCGGATGGTCTGGTCGGTGGGGCGCAGGACGCCGACCATGCCCGAGATCAGCCGCTTTTTCGGGATCATCATCAGGATGCGCTACAACGACAATGCGCCTCCTCACTTTCACGTTCACTCCGGGGGCGCCACAGCGACGATCGCACTGCGGCCTCTGCGGATCCTCGAAGGCGAGCTGCCGCCCAGAGCCCTCGGACTGGTCATCGAATGGGCCGCGCTTCACCAGGAAGAGCTGCTGCTAGACTGGAACCTCGCGAGAGCGCAACTCCCCCTCAGAAAGGTCGCACCGCTTGTCTGAATCGATGCTGCACGACGTCGTCGAGGTGAATCCCGTGGGTGACCACCGGCTTCGTCTTCGGTTCGATGACGGGGTCGAGGGTGAGATCGACCTCGGACCGCGGCTCGAGTTCCACGGCGTCTTTGCACCCTTGAAGGATGCGGCGTATTTCGCGCGCGTTCGCGTCGAGCCGGACGGGGGCACGATCTGTTGGCCGAACGGAGCAGACTTCGATCCGGTCGTGCTCTACTCCCTCGTCACCGGCAAACCGATCCCCGACTACGGCACGGATGCCGTGGCGGAAGAGCCGTGATTCACCGCGAGCGGCGCGCACCGAGCCAGCGATGAGAACTCTCGCTCTCGCGCTCGCCTTGACGCTCATGGGCTCGTGCTCGAGAGCGCCAGTCTCCGCTGCTCCCGTCGACCGCGCCGCCGCGGAGCTCGACATCCTGGAAGCGGTCTTCCGCTACCAGTTCGATCACAACCATTCAGGTCGCAGTCCCAGCGCGTTCGACTACGTCTTCCTCTCGCTCGCCAGCGATACGGGCCTGGGTCTGCCGAAAGACCCGCCCGCCTCACTGCTCGCCCGGTTCAAGGATCACGTACCACCGGTCGAACCCGCGTCCGGCGCCGACACCCATGCGGGGTCGGGCATGCGTTCCAGCGTTCGTCACAAGCAGAAAGGCGGTCGGGGCATCCTTTTCTTCCTGACGAACATTCGATGGATCGACGACAGCACGGTTGAAGTTGACGGCGGATCTCACTCCGGCTGCGAGAGCGAGAACACGTACCGCGCTGAGCGTCGAGATGGCGTGTGGGTCGTCGTGAGGGACGACTTGCACTGGATCTCATGAGCTTCGATTTCCCCGTGGGATCCCGATCACAGCAGCAAGGCGAGTCCATCCTCCCCGACAAGAGACCGCTGGGCAGCCACGGTGTCGCTCGGCGCAAGTCGCGCGCCGAGCCCGTGATGAGAGGCGTCGCACTCGCTCTCGCGCTGACGCTCGTCGGCGCGTGCTCGAGTGCCCGCGCGCCGAGCTCCGCTGCTCTCCATCGCTGGGCCGAAGAGCTCGACATTCTGGAAGCGGTCTTCCGCTACCAGTTCGATCACAACGCCTCGGGCTCGAACCCGGACTGCATCTTCCTCTCGCTCTCCGAAGGGAAAGAGGGAGACGCACCCAAGGATCCGCCGCCGGCGCTGCTCGCCCGGTTCAAGGGGCACACTCCGCCGGTGGAGCCGGAGTCCGCAGCGGATCTCGACAGCATGCCCGGTGTCCACCGTCGCGGAGAACAGAGCGACCACGGCATCCTCTTCCGTCTGACGACCATCCGATGGATCGACCCGGACACCGTCGAGGTCGACGGCGGGTACTTCCAGAACGGCTTGAGCGCGTCGGGGAACACCTATCGCGTGGAACGCGAGCAACGCGCATGGGTCGTCGTCAGCGACACCATGCATTGGATCTCCTGAGACCCCAAATCGCGCGTCCCCCGCTAGACTGGCGGTTCGTTCCCGGACGACCCAGGAGGAGGATGCTCATGATTCCCTCGGCCCTGAAGCTCCTTGCGTCGAGATTGCTCGTCGTCGTCGCGCTGGCGGGCATCGCCTCCGCGCAGTCCACGTACTTCCAGTACTTCAGCCAGCCGGGCGACTTCGTCGGCGGCGGACATTCGGGGCTGCTGACGCAGCCGCTGTGGGACTTCGACATCAGCTATTCCCCCACCACTGGAGTTCACATCACGATCCAGCAGGCCGGCGGAGGCGCGTTCTGGTTCCTCGACTTCGACTCGGGGACGGGCACGCCCCTCCATCGCGGGACCTATCTCTACGCGTCGCGGTACCCGTTCAATCCGCCCGGCACGGCTGGTCTCTCCGTCGCGGGCAACGGCTCGGGTTGCAACACGTTGTGGGGACACTTCGTGATCTCCCAGCTCGAGATCGGTGCGGGTGACCAGGTCCTGCGATTCGCCGCAGACTTCGTGCAGCACTGCGAGGGCGTCGATCCCGGACTCTTCGGAACGATCCGCTACCAGGCCGCGGCGCCGAGTCTCATCACGCGCCTCGTCAACTACTCGGACGTCCCGGCTTCCTACTACTACGTGAGCGAGCCCGGCGACTTCATCGGGCAAGGTCAGACGGAGCTCCTCGACAGCGACGCGTACTACTTCACGACGTTCAACTCGGATTCCGGGACCGCCTCCGTCTACGTCGACGGCATCGGCTCGTCGACGTACTGGTACCTCGATTTCTCCAACGGACTGAACACGCCGCTCCTCCCCGGCACGTACAACGGCGCGGTCCGGTTCCCGTTCAACCCGCCCGGAGTGCCGGGCTTGAGCGTCATCGGCAACGGGAACGGCTGCAACACGCTGACGGGTTCGTTCATCGTCTCCGAGCTCGTCATCGGTCATCTGAATCTCATCCAGCGGCTGGCCGTCGACTTCGAGCAGCACTGCGAAGGCTCTCCGCCGGGGCTCTTCGGCTCGGTGCGCGTCAACTCGGCCGCTCCGCCGCTCGTCAACCGGCTCCTCGACCTGAGCTTCGCCGAGGCATTCTGCTTCGGTCACGACTGCCCGTGCGGCAACACGAGCGAGCTCGGCGGCTGCAGCGGCTCGAGCGGGGAAGGCGCGACGCTGACGATCGGCTCGGGGACGAACAGCGTGGCGGCCGCGGACCTCGAGGTGCTCGCGACGGGCCTGCCTCCGGGGCAACCCGCGCTCCTCCTCGCCGCGAGCGGCACCGGCGGATCGATCGTCGGCAACGGACACTTGTGCATCGGCGGAGCGCTCCCCTACTTCGGAGTCTGCGCCGCGGACGCGGACGGCAACGCGCACTGGAAACCGATCGGGACGTCGAGGATCTCGAGCCCCGGTCTCGTGCGCCTGCAGGCCTGGTTCCGCGAAGCGACCGGACCGTGCGGCGCGCGGTCGAACGCGACGAACGGACTCCAGATCACGCTCGTCCCGTGAGGACCTTCACGAGCCGCATCTGCCCCGCGTGGTAGAGGTCGTGCGCCGCGACGCCGGCGACGGTGTCGCGGTACGTCCAGCGGCTGCCCTTCAAGCGCCTCCCCCACTCCTTCGCAGGGAAGCGCGCGACCTCGGCGCGCAGCGAGCGGTGCACTTCGTCGAGCAGCGCGACGTCCGCCTTCCAGCGCGCGGCGCCGTCCTTCGCATCGCGCTCGAAGAAGTTCGAGCCCTCGAGCGGGAACGATCCGCGCTTCTCGCCGGTCATCCGCCGGCGCACCGTGTACTTCCAGTACGCGCAGTGCAGCACGAGCTCCCACACGTTGTGCCGCCCTTTCGCCGGCCGTCGCGCGGCGTCGACGTGCGAGAGCCCGCGGATCGCGCCGCGGAGGTTCGGTCCGTGCCACGACGTCTGGTCGTACGCGTGGTCGAGGGCGTGGAGAAGCACTTCGGTCTCGGTCGCCGGCATCGTCGCCTCCGTTCGCGCGCAGTCTAGTCCGCTCGCAGGCGGAAGCTATCCTCCGCCCCCATGGACGGCGGCGTCCCCGTTCCCTCGAAGCCGACGTACTTCCTCGCGCGCTGGCTCTTCCTGCGCGGGCTCGCGCTCGTCTTCGCGGTCGCGTTCCTCTCGTACTTCGTGCAGGTCGACGGCCTCGTCGGCAGCCGCGGCATCCTGCCGATCGCCGAGTTCCTCGCGCGCGTCCGCGCCGCGACGGGCCGCGCGGGGATCGCGGAGCTCCCGACGCTGTGCTGGTTCGCCGCGAGCGACGCGTCCCTCCACGCGCAGTGCATCGCGGGACTCCTGATCTCCGTCGCGCTCTTCCTCGGCTACGCGCCGCGCGCGTGCCTCGTCCTCCTGTGGGCGCTCTATCTCTCGCTCGCGGTCGCGGGTCAGGACTTCCTGTGGTTCCAGTGGGACGCGCTGCTCCTCGAGACGGCGCTCTTCGCGATCCCGTTCGCGCCCGGGCGGTGGACGCCGGACCTCGCGCGCGAGCAGCCGCCGTCCGCCGCGTCGCTGCTGCTCCTGCGCTGGCTCCTCTTCCGGCTCATGTTCGCCTCCGGCGTCGTCAAGCTGACGAGCGGCGACCCGAGCTGGGGCTTCTCCGATCTCTCGGCGCTGACGTTCCACTGGTGGAGCCAGCCGCTGCCGACCGTGTTCGGCTGGTACGCGGCGCAGATGCCGCTCGGACTCCAGCGCGCCTCCTGCGCGGTCATGTACGCGATCGAGATCGGCTTTCCGTGGCTCGCGTTCGGCACGCGGCGGATGCGCCGCATCGCGTGCGCCGGGCTCGTCTTCCTGCAGCTCGTGATCGCCCTCACCGGCAACTACGGGTTCTTCAACCTCCTCTCGATCGTGCTGTGCGTGCCGCTGCTCGACGACGCGCTGCTCGCACGCCTCGTGCCCGGGCGTCTCGCGGCGCGCGCAACGGCACCGCGCAACCTGCGGCGCGCCCCGCTCGCGCTCCGGATCGCGGGCCTCGCTCTCGCGGGCTTCGCGGTCCTCTTCACCGGCGCGAAGCTCCTCGAGAACGTGGGCCTCGTCGACGAGATCCCCGGCGCGCTCGTCAGCATCGACGCGTGCGTCGCACCGTGCCGCAGCCTCTCCGACTACGGTCTCTTCCGCGTCATGACGAAGCAGCGCCGCGAGATCGAGATCCAGGGGAGCGACGACGGCGTCGAGTGGAAGCCGTACCCGTTCCGCTGGAAGCCGGGGGACGTCGAACGCGCGCCGGCCTGGTGCGCGCCCCACATGCCGCGCCTCGACTGGCAGATGTGGTTCGCGGCCCTCGCTCCCGCGCAACGGAGCCGCTGGCTCGCGCCGCTCGTCGACCGGCTGCTCGAGGGCTCGCCCGACGTGCTCGGCCTCTTCGCCGCGAACCCGTTCGCGGACCGCCCGCCGCGCGCCGTCCGGGCCGTGCTGTACGACTACCGCTTCACGTCGCGGGAGGAGCGCGCCGCGACGGGGGCCTGGTGGAAGCGGAACGAGCTCGGGACGTTCCTGCCGCCGCGCTTTCGCCGCTAGGGACCGGAACCACGCCTCCCCGGTCGGGTTGGGATTCCCGTACCCTGGGACCCGGAGACCACCATGAGCTCGAAGCACGCGTACCTCTGCATTCCTCTCGTCGCCCTCACCCTGTGCGCAAGCGCCACCCCGCAGCACCCGCCGCGGACGCACGCGCCGCACCGCGTCCTCCGCGCGCTGCACGCGACGCCCGAGCAGCGCGCGATCGCCAAGGAGGAGGCCCGAGCTGCCGGCCCGATCGCCCGCGGGGCTCGCGCCGACGCCGCGAAGATCCGTGCGGACGCGTTGCGCGCGCACCCCGGCGACCGCGAGGCGGCCCGGGAGGAGATGCGCGCCAAGCTGAAGGAGTTGCGGGAGCGCACGTTCACGGAGCTGCGGCCGCTCGCGCAGCGCGTGATCTCGACCTTGACCCCCGAGCAGCGCGCGAAGCTCGTGGAAGCCGCGAAGCGCCGCGGCCGGACGCTCGACGAGGCGCGGCTCGAGAAGCTCACCGCGCGATGGCTCGCGCGGAAGGGCGCCCGGTAACGCGTCTGTCGCGGGCTCGCGCCCGCCGCTGTCGGATCGCATCATGAGCCGCATGCTCGCGCGTGCGGCTCTCTTCGTCGGCTTGGCGGGCCTCGTCCCCGCGCTCGCGCCCGCGACATCGGCCGGCGACGACCCGCGCGCCGCCTACGACGTCCAGGCGTACCGCCTCGATCTCACGGTCGATCCGCACACGCGGACGCTGACCGGCACGGTGGCGGTCGAGGCGCTCGTCACCGACGTCGTGATCGCGAAGCTCGTGCTCGACCTGCAGCAGCCTCTCGAGGTGAAGTCCGTCGTCGACCTCGCGGCGCCGCTCGACGCGACCGCTCCGCTCGCCGGCGCGCCGCTCGTCTTCGAGCACAAGGGCTCCACGCTCTCGATCTTCCTCGCCAAAGGATCGAAGAAGGGCGACACGGTGCGCGTCGCGATCGCGTACACGGGCAGACCGAAGGAATCCGACGCGTTCGAAGGCTTCCACTGGAAGAAGACGCCGTCGGGCGCGCCGTGGATCTGCACGTCGTGCCAGGGTGCCGGCTCCTCGACGTGGTGGCCGTGCAAGGACTCGTACTGGCACCCCGAGGACAAGCCCGAACGCACGTTCGTCAACCTGACCGTGCCCGACGGCCTCTTCGGCGTGTCGAACGGGCGCCTCGAAGGGCGCGCGAAATCGGGCGCGGGCCTCGAGACGTTCCGCTGGGTGCACGAGTACCCGTGCGAGACCTACGCGATCGCGATCTCCGTCGCGCCGTACGTCGAGACCGTGCAGGAGCTCGAGATCCCGGGCGCCGAAGGCACGCCGCCGCAGAAGGTCCCGTTCGCCTCCTACGTGATCCCCGAGGACGTCGAGAAGGGCAAGCTCCAGTTCGCGGACGTGCCGGAGATGCTCGCGATCTACTCGAAGGCCTTCGGCCCGTTCCCGTTCCCGAAGTCGAAGTTCGCGCTCGTCGAGTCGAACTTCTGGGGCATGGAGCACTCGACGTGCGTCGCGTACGGATCGACGTTTCCGGCCTGGTGCAAGGCGCACGACGAGCCCGACGTCCACGCGCACGAGAACGAGCGCTTCGACTACATCCTCGTGCACGAGAGCGCGCACGAATGGTGGGGCAACGGCGTCTCTGCGAAGAGCTGGGGGCACTTCTGGATCCACGAGGGCTTCGCCACGTACGCGGAGGTCGTGTACCTCGAGGAGAAGGAAGGCGAGGCGGCCGCGGCCGCGCACCTCGCCGCGATCCAGGGTTCGATCCGGCCGGCGTCGCGCCTGTTCCGCGGAGCGAACGTCGACTCGGGGCAGGCCTACGCGCCCGAGATCTACTTCAAGGGCGCGTGGGTGCTCCAGACGCTCCGCCACGACGTCGACGACGACGACGCGTGGTGGAAGTCGCTGCGCGATTTCAACGTCGCGTTCCGCTACCGGAACGCGGACACCGAGGACTTCCGCGCGATCCTCGAGCAGGACACGGGGAAGAGCTGGAAGACGTTCTTCGACGAGTGGGTGTACGGCGAGGGCTATCCGGTCATCGACGGCACGGTCACCGCGAAGGCGCGCAGCTTCCTCGTCCAGATCAACGTGAAGGGCAGCGGGAAGACAGGCTTCCACGTGCCGATCGACGTCGCCTGGCGCGAGGCGCAGGAAGCGAAGACGCAGCGCATCCTGCTCGAGCCGGGCGACAACCGGATCGAGATCCCGACGAGGTCGAAGCCGCGGGGTCTCGCGGTGAACGGGCTCGAGAACGTGCTCTGCGAGCGCTCGATCCGGTTCCAGTGAAATACGGAACCAGGTTCGTTCTCTCGCACTTCGCGCGGCGACGCCCGGCTAGCGTCCGACCCAGCTCGAAGTGCGAGAAAGCGAACCTGGTTCCGTGTCACTCGGTGATCACCCACGCGAGCGAGAGTCGCGCGAGCGCCGAGGCGGTCCGCGTCGCGGTCCGCGGCGAGCCGACGAGCCAGGAGATCATGCGCGGCGCGTGGAGCACGCCTTCGATCGTCCCGACGACCTTCATCGGATCCTCGAAGCCCTCGCCCGGCACGAGGATGTCGACTCCGAACGTGCCGGATCCGTCCTCCTCGCGGATCCACTTGCCGGCGATCGTCGCGACTCGATCGAGGCCGCCGCGCTCGCGGACCGCGAGGAGCACGCCGTGGAACCCGCCCTGCTCCGGCATCCCGTGCGGGGGCTTCTCGCCCGACCGCACCATGTCCGCGCGCATCACGTAGCGCAGCGTCCCGAACTCGTCGTAGAGCCCGGCCTCCGCGACGCCGGTGCCTTCGGCGGGCAACCGCCACGTGCCGTTGCCGAGTCCGGCCCCGATGGGCAGCGGGAGGATCGGGACGAGGTCGGCAGTCGAGCCCGTGGCCGCGGGCACCGAAGCGACCGAGAACAGGACGGTCGCGCCGCACAGCAGAAGTCTGCCTAGTCTCTTCATGGCTTGCCTCCGTTTCGGGTTGAGCCGCCGGCCGACGGGCCGGCGACCACCCTTCATGAGGAAGCAGCGCGCGATCGAACGGAACCTGGTTCGTTTTTTCGCACTTCGCGTCGCGGCGGACGGAAGCCGTGCGTCGCAGCGCGAAGTGCGAGAAAACGTACCTGGTTCCGTACTTACCAGACGATCGACAACGCGTTCGAGGCATTGAACGTCCCGCCCGGCGGAGTCGGGCAGAAGCTCGGGCTCGGGTCGCGGTAGTACGTCATGTAGTAGCGCGTATCCCCGCTGGCGATCGGGTCGCCGAGTGCGGCCGAACGCGCCGTGATCGACGGATCGCCCGCGTGCGGGGCGTAGACGACGCCGCCGCTCGCGGACTTCGCGTACAGGCGCTTGAGCGATCCGCCGACGCAGCGCAATCCGTCGCCGAAGATCGCCGGCGCGATCGTCGCCGGACCCTGGACGAAGATCGTCAACGCCGTCGGGAGCTCGCCGCTCGCCGAGAGCACGATCGTGTCCGGGCTCGTCGTCCCGGCCGCGGAGAGCTGTGCGCTCTGCCCGACCGAGTTCGCGCAGCCGTGGCCGGGAGCTCCGGTGTTCCCGCACGGGCACGCGGCCCCGCTGCCGTCTCCGAAGCAGTACGGAACGCCGACCTGCTCGCAGACGTCCGGGATGCCGTTCCCGTTCTGGTCCGGAGTCGTGCCCGAGGCGATGTCGCACGAGTCGGGGATTCCGTTGCCGTTGCAGTCGGGCGCGCCGCCCGCGATCGCGCACACGTCGCCCTCGCCGTCCGAATCGCAGTCAGCCTGGCCCGGGTTCGGGATCGTGATGCAGTTGTCGATGCAGTCGGGGATCGTGTCGCCGTCGGTGTCCGTGTCCGGGATGCCGCACCCGCAGATGCCCGGCGCGATCTTGTTCGGATCGTTCGGGCACTTGTCGCCGTCGCAGTCGTAGGTGCCGTCGCCGTCCGAGTCGATGTCGGCGACGCCGCAGCCGCAGATCCCCGGATCGATCTTCAACGGATCGTTCGGGCAGCCGTCGAGGCAGTTCGGCGTGCCGTCGCCGTCGCTGTCCGTGTCCGGGACGCCGCAGCCGCAGATCCCGGGATCGATCTTGTTCGGATCGTTCGGACATCCGTCGTGGCAGTTCGCGGTGCCGTCCCCGTCGCTGTCGGTGTCCGGCGTGCCGCAACCGCATTGCCCGGGCGCCGTCTTCAAGGGATCGTTCGGGCAGCCGTCGATGCAGTCGGCCGTGCCGTCGCCGTCCGTGTCGGTGTCGAGCACTCCGCAACCGCACTGGCCGGGCGCGATCTTCAGCGGATCGTTCGGACATCCGTCGTGGCAGTTCGCGGTTCCGTCGCCGTCGGTGTCCGTGTCGGGGACGCCGCAGCCGCATTGGCCGGGTGCGGTCTTCAGCGGATCGCTCGGGCAGCCGTCGCAGGCGTCGATCGTCCCGTCGCCGTCGCCGTCGGGCTGGCATTCGTCCGGGACCCCGTTCGCGTCGCAGTCCTGGCTCGTGCCGTTCTGGATGTCGAGGTTGTCCGCGATCCCGTTGCCGTTGCAGTCGCCCGACGTGTTGTAGACGACGAGCGCGAAGTCCTGGTCCGTCGAGTCGCCGTTCCCCGGGACGCCGTCGCCGGCGATGTTCGTCGCGCGGACGGTGATGCTGAACGTGCCGGTCGTCCCGGCCGGGCGGAACACGCTCTCGAGGTTGTTGCGGATGTCCGCCGTGCCGCCCGTCGTCGAGTTCGCTCCCGAGAACACGTTGCCGCGGTACAGCGTGCCGTTGATCGTGACCTCGAGGTCGAGGTTGTTGACGAAGGCGTTGCCGCTCGTCGGTCCGGCCGGGTCGGTCCAGGCGAGGACGACGCGGAACGGGACGGAGGCGGAGCCGATCGTGCCGTTGACGGTGTACGTGTTGCCCGTCGCGGAGAAGACCTGGATCTGGTCGACGAGGATGCGCGGCGTCGTGTCGAACGTCGTCGCGAGGTTGACGAGGCCCATCCCCTGCGTGTTCGACCACAGCGTGTCGGCGACGCCCGTCATGTAGCTCGCGCCGGCGACGAGGAACGCCTTCGTGAGCGCCGGGCTCGGCGCGGGGAGGGCCTGGTTCAGGAAGAACTGGCGGACGAGCGCGCACGCTCCCGCGATCGCCGGCGTCGAGTGGCTCGTGCCCGACGACCAGGCGTACAGCGTCTGCCCGATGGGCCAGTACTGGTCGCAGACGAGGAGGCCGTTGTAGCCGACGGCGCGGCTCGCCGCGCCCTGGATGTGCACGCCCGGCGCGCAGAGCTCGGGCTTCTTGCGCTGGTCCGAGGTCGGCCCGCGCCCGGAGAACCCGATGACCTGCTGCGCGTTGTCGGCGTCCGAGTTGCCGAACCCGCACCCGTCGGTGCCGGTCATGCGCCAGTTCTCCGACGCTCCCGCGGTGATCACGTTCTTCGCGGTGCCGGGCGGGTGGACGGTGCTCGAACCGGGCCCGCTGTTCCCGGCCGCGAACACGATCGTCATCTCCTGGTTGCCCGCGGTCCCCGATGCCGCGTCACGGACGGTGACGTCGTGCGCCTGGCTCTCGGTGTTGTAGTCGTTCCCCGACGTGAAGCCCCACGAGTTCGTCGAGATGCGCGCGCCGCCGTTCCAGGCGTTCTGCATGCGCGTCCCCGTCGCCTGGTTGAAGATCCCGGCTCCGTTGTTGTTGAAGACCTTCGAGTTGCCGACCTTGACCCACGGCGCGATGCCGAGGCCGTACTGGTAGCCGAGCGAGTCCTCGAACGAGCTCCCGGTCGAGCTGTTGTAGCCGAAGACGATCGACGCGTTGATGTTCCCGTGCCCCGCGCGGCTCTCGGCGAGCGCGTCGTTCGTGTAGTTGTTGTTGTAGACGACGCGGCTCGCGCCGCCCGCGAGGCCGTCGACCTTGAACTCGACGTTGACGTCCGTGTTGCTTCCGCGGTCGACGCCGTCGTCCTCGACGTCGACGGCGAAGTTGAACGGGTCGACGCCCGGGAATGCCTTCGACGCGAGCCACGCGAAGTAGTTCGGCCCCGAGGGCTGCTGCCCGTTGGGCGTCAGGTTCCCGGCCATGATCTGGCCCTGGCGCTCGTCGAACATCTTCGGCTCGAGGACGGGCTCGACCGCGAACACGCGCGCGTCGCGCGCGACGTCGAGCACGTTGGCGCCGTCGAGGCGCACCCGGCAATTCACGTATCCGAGCACCCGCTCGGGCTCCGCGAGCACCGCGATCGCGCGCTGGCGCAGCTCCTGCACGAAGGCCGCGCCCTCCGCGTCGGCGATCACCTGCACGATCACGTCGTAGGCGCTCGTGTCGACGAGCGCGGGCGGGCGCAGCGCGGGACGCAGCTTGAACGCGGCGTGGTACTCCGTCAGTGCGAGGACGTACGTGCTCTGCGCGAAGAGCGCGACGGCCGAGGTCGACGCCGGGCCGGTCTTCACGACGTAGGCGTCGTTCGCGACGTACGTGACGACGCGCGCGCCAGTCGCCTGCAGCGCGTCGAGCCACGCGTCCTTGATCGGCCCGGTGAACTGGACGATCTGGAGGCGCGAGCCGTCGCCCGTCGGCGGCGCCGCGCGGAGCGGCTCCGGGATCGAGGCGAGGAGGATCTCCGTCCCGGCCGGGTCCGCACCGTCGAGCGTGATGCCGTTGAAGTCGACGCGCGTCATCTCGTCGGCGATCTCGAGGCCGGCCGCCTGCACGGCCGCGATCCCGCCCGTGCGCCGCGTGTCGACGTACGCGAGCGTGAAGGAGCCGTAGTCCTCGGCCCACAGGATCCCGCCGTTCTTCGCCAGGTTCGCGAGCTCGGGAGAGCCCGCGGGGACGATCACGCGGTGGAGCGCGCCTTCGGCGACGAACGGTGCGTCCTGCGCTTCGCCGGCGGACGCGCTGAAAAGAAGGCAGAACGTGGCGAAGCACGAAACGACCGGCTGGATCATCGTGGGATCTCGGGAGGGACGGCGGGCGAGTTGCGACGCGACGCTGACCTGCGAGGAGCCGGCGCACCTAGAGAGTACGACGGGAATCCGGGAACCGCCACGGGTCCCGCGCCGGCGGACGCACCGAGAATCGCAGGCGCTCCTTCCGCGTCGGATGCTCGATTTCGAGCTCGACGGCGTGGAGCGCGACGCTCTGGTCCGCGAGAGGCGCGGACGCGCCGTACTTGACGTCGCCGACGAGCGGCGTGCCGAGCGTCGCGGCCGCGACGCGCAGCTGGTGCGGGCGCCCGGTCTCCGGGAGGAACTCGTAGAGAGTCCGACCCGCCTCTTCCGCGAGCACGCGCCAGCGCGTGACCGCGTGCTTCGCGCCGGCGCGCTCGCGCGGGAACGCGCGCACGCGGTTCTTCGCCTCGTCCTTCGCGAGCCACTGCTCGAGCACGCCCGATGCAGCGCGCGGGCGGCCTTCGCCGACGCCCCAGTAGACCTTCCGCGCGGTCCCCTCGCGCAGCGCGCGCGAGAGCCGCGCGGCACCCTTGCTCGTCCGCGCGAAGACGACGACGCCCGACACGGGGCGGTCGAGGCGGTGGACGATGCCGAGGAAGACGTCGCCGGGCTTCGCGAACTCGGCGCGGATCCAGGCCTTGGCCTGGTCGTAGAGGCTCTCGTCGCCGCTCGAGTCGGGGACGGTCGGCACTCCCGCGGGCTTCGCCACCGCGAGAAGATGGTTGTCGCAGTGGAGGACGCGCAGCGCGCCGCTCATCGCGCCGCGCGCGGGAGATCGAGCCCGCGGCTCCAGCGCGCGCAGAAACCGGCCGGCAGGAGCCGCGCGCGCGGACCCTGCTCCGCGAGCACGAGCTCGCCCGCTTCGAGAGCGCCGGCGCCGAGATCGGCGAGCAGGTTCTCGAGCGTCAGCGGGGAGCAGCCGATCGCGTACGACGACAGGACGACGAGCGCGCGGTCGGCGAGGACGCTTTTGACCGCCTGCACGAGGGCCCCGATCGAGTCCTCGAACTGCCACTTCTCGCCGCGCGGTCCGCGACCGTGGTGCGGAGGATCGAGCAGGACGACCTGGTAGCGCGCCGCACGCCGCGCCTCGCGCTGCGTGAACGCGAGCGCGTCGTCGAGCACGATCTTCATCGCGTCCGCGGCGAGGCCCGACGCTCCGAGATTGTCGCGCGCCCAGGCGAGCGAGGTCTTCGACGCGTCGACGTGCGTGACGTCGTACTCCGCGCGCAGCGCGAGCACGCTCGCGACGCCGGTGTAGCCGAAGAGATTCAGGAGCCGCGGCCGCTCGACGCCGAAGCCCGCCCGCGCGCGCGCGACGAGATCCCAGTTCGACGCCTGCTCGGGGAAGATCCCGACGTGCTTGAACGGCGTCGGACGCGCGAGGAACGTCGCGTCGCCGTACCGGACCGGCCATTCCGGTCCGCGCGCGCCCTTGCCGGAGATCCATTGTCCGCCGCGCCCGCCGCTAGCCTCGTCGCGGACGAACGTGAGATCCGCCTTGCGCCAGTCGCTGTCCTCCAGCGCGCGCGGCCAAAGAGCCTGCGGATCGGGCCGTCGCACGACGACCGCGCCGAAGCGCTCGAGCTTCTCGCCGTCGCCGCAGTCGAGGAGCGCGTGGTCCGGGAACGGGTGCGGAGGGAAGGCCGATGCCGCCATCGCCCTACTCGTACCGGAGCGCGACGATCGGGTCCATCTTCGCGGCGCGCCGGGCGGGGTAGATCCCCGCCAGGATCGCGACGCAGCACGAGATCACGAGCGCGACGATCACGTAGTGGGGCTCGACGAGCGCCTGCCAGCCCGTGTAGCGGACGATCACGCGGATCGCGGCGATCCCGAACAGGCAACCGAACAGCCCTCCGACCGCGCCGATCGCCGCGGTCTCGGTCAGGAACTGCAGCAGGATGTCCCGTCGCCTTGCCCCCATCGCGCGCCGGATGCCGATCTCCCGCGTCCTCTCCGTGATCGTCGCGAGCATGATGTTCGCGATCCCGATGCCCCCGACGAGCAGCGAGATCGCCGCGATGACCATCATCACCGCGTTGAACACGTCCTGCGTCCTCTCGCTCTGCTGGAGGAGCTCGAGCGGAACGACGATCTCGTAGTCCTTCTTCTTGTGCGAGCGCTTCAGCACGCGGTCGATGATCCGCGACGTCGGCCGGACGAGCTCCGGCGACTTCGCCACGGCGATCATCTGGTCGAGCTCGACGATCGAGCGCTCCTGCGTGCCGCCGTGCTCGACGTACGTCAGCGTCCCGAACGTGCGCATCGACGTCGAGTACGGGATGTACACCTCCTGCGAGCGTTCGTCGATCGCGAGCGCCTTGCGCGTGTGCGAACGGAACTGCTCGTCCTTCAGGACGCCGATGATCTCGAACGACTGCGTGCCGATGTGGACGGAGGAGCCGATCGGGTCGTCGAGGATCTGGAGCTGCTCGATGAGTCCCTTGCGCACGAGGCACACCTTCTTGTCCTCCGCCGCGTCGATCTCGTTGAACGCCCGGCCGCGGCCGACGTCGAGGTGGAACATCGCGAGGTGCTCCGGCAGCACGCCGAGCACCGAGGACTCCACGCGCCTGCTCCCCCTCCAGACCGGCTTCTTGACGAGGTTCACCGGCAGGAGCTTCGAGATCGTCGGGCACGTCGCCTCGAGCAGGTCGCGGTCCTTGAACGTCGCGCCGTAGCGGTCCATCCACGACCGCTGCGTCTGCATCTTCGTCTCCTCCGGCGGCTTGACGGAGTTCACGATGATGTTGCAGATCCCGAGCTCCTGGATCCTGGCCAGGATCTCGCGGCGCGCGCCGGCGCCGACCGACAGCATCGCGATCACCGATCCGACGCCGAAGATCATCCCGAGCATCGTCAGGAACGAGCGCAGCTTGTTCCGCAGGAGGTTCTTCAATCCCAGGCGGAACACCTCCGAGATGCGCTCGATCCACATCAGGCGCCGCTGTCCTTCAGGACGGCTCCGTCGCGGATCTCGACGACGCGCGGCAGCCGCGCGGCGATCTCCGGATTGTGCGTGACCATGAGCACGGTCCGGCCCTGCCGGTTCAATTCGATGAGGAGCGCGAGCACTTCCTCGCCGCTCTTCGTGTCGAGATTCCCCGTCGGCTCGTCGGCGAGGATCATCGCCGGCTCGTTCGCGAGCGCGCGCGCGATCGCGACGCGCTGGCACTCGCCGCCGGAGAGCTGCGTCGGGTAGTGGCCGAGGCGATGCGAGAGCCCGACGATCGCGAGAAGCTCCTCGGCGCGTTCCTTGCGCCGGTGACGACGGACTTGCCCGTAGTACAGCGGCACCTCGACGTTCTCGAGCACGGTGAGCTGCGGGATGAGCTGGAACGACTGGAAGACGAAGCCGATCGAGCGGTTGCGGACGCTCGAGAGCGCGTCGTCGTCGAGCGCCGAGACGTCCTGCCCGTCGAGCACGTAGGAGCCGCCGGTCGCGCGGTCGAGGCAGCCGAGGATGTTCATCAGCGTCGTCTTGCCCGATCCGGATGCGCCGACGATGCCGACGAACTCGCCCTTGCGGATCGAGAGCTTGACGTCGCGCAGCACCCGCAGCCCGGTCGCGGGATCCCCGTGCACCTTGCCGATGCCCTCGAGGCGGACGATCTCCTCGGCGATCACTTGGACACGGGATGCGCGGCCATTCCCGGCGCCGCGGCCGCGCCCTCCGACGCGGGGGCGGCCTTCTCGCCGGGCGACTCCTTCGAGTCCCCGGCGCTCGTCTCGCGCGGGTCGTAGAGCAGCACGCGGTCGGCGTCGGCGAGCCCCTCGAGCACCTGGACGTAGTGGTTGTTGGTCTTCCCGATCTTCAGCGCGCGCTTCTCGTAGCTCGGGCTCCCCGCGACGAAGCAGAAGTGCTCGCCCTCCTCCGCGAACACGGCGTGCACGGGGATGTGCAGCGTGTCGGGGACCGTCTCGACCTGGATCTCCGCTTTCGCCGTCGTCCCCGCGCGCAGCTCGACGTCGATCGGATCCATCGTGATCTCGACCTCGAAGGTCTTGTTCTCGGGGTTGCCCCAGTTCGAGTCCGCGACCGCGCCGATACGCGTGACCTTGGCGCCGAACGTGCGGTCTTTGACCGCCTCGAGCGTCACGACGACGGACTGGTCGAGCTTGACGAGGTCGATGTCCGCCTCGTGGACCTGGATGAGCACCTGCATCTCCTTCAGGTCGGGCAGCGTGATCACCGTGTTGCCCTGGTGGATGCGGTTCCCCACCTTGATGTCGTCGTGGTTCCACGGCTCGGCGGGATTGCCGTAGTAGGCGATGCCGGGCCGCGGCGCGCGGATCGTCATGTAGCCGAGGTCCTTCGCGAGCTTCGCGAGGCGCGCGTCGGTCGACTTCACCTTGCCGTCGGCGCTCGTGCGGCGCGCTTCCTTCTCCTTCAGGCTGATGTCGGACTTCTCCTGCGCGTTCGTCAGCCCGCGTTCGGCGTCCTTGACGGCGTTCTGCTTCTCCTGGAGCGCCATCGGCTGCGTGTACATCCGGTAGAGCTCGAGGTCCTTGTCCGCGTTCTCGACCTCGATCTCCTTCTCGCGCAGCGCGATGCGCTCCTCCTCCTCCTGGATCTTCGTGAGGAAGCCTTCCTTGCGAAGCTCGGGCACCTTGTCGAAGCGTTCGCGCGCGCGCGCGAGCTCGGAGTGCGCCTTCTCCGAGGCGAGCGCCTTCTTGCGCTCCTCGTTCGGCGCCTCGCCCTTCTCGTGCATCTCGAGCTTCATGTTCGCGACCTGGAGCTCGAACTTCGCCTTCTCGACGCCCGCGGTGCTCTCGCGCTTCTGGATCTCGAACTCGGCCTTCGCGGCCTCGAGCTCCGTCTGGTACTGGATCAGGTTGTTCGACAGGTCGTCGATCTGCGTCTGCAGCTCGGTCTTGTCGAACTCGACGAGCGTCTCGTCCTTCTCGACGGTCTTGCCTTCCTTGACGAGCCAGGTGATCGTCCCCTCGCGCGCGAACTGCGGCTGGATGTTCACCGAGTTCTTCGCCTTCAAGTAGCCCGTCTCGGCGACGGTGATCTTGAGATCGCCGCGGCGCACGCGCGACGTCGCTTCGGCGGGCGTCTCCTCGGCACGCACGGCGGTGGATCCGGACCCGAGGAAGCGGAACGCCGCTCCCGTGAGCACGAGCCCGCCGACGACGATCCATGCGGTCTTCATTCGGTCCACATGCCTTTCTCGTCGATGAACAGGACCCCGAGGTCCTTCAGCAGCCCGAGGCGCGCGATCTCGTAGGCGACCTTCTCCTCGATCAGCGCGTTCTTGGCGTCGAGCAGCGACTGCTGGGCCTCGACCACGTCGCGGTTCGAGAAGTTCCCCTGCTCGAAGCGCAGCTGCGCGATCTTCACGTTGCGCTCCTGGTCGGAGATGAGCTGCGTCTGGATGTCGAGGCTCTGCTTCCCGCGCGCGAGCTCCCGGAACGTGCTCTGCACGTCGACTTCCAGGTCGTCCTGGAACTCCGAGAACGATCGCTCCGCGCGCGCGAGCGAGATCTGCGCGGAACGGTACGCGTCGCGCTGCGGGCGCTGGTCGATCGGCACGTCCAGCGTCAAGGACGCGTTGTAGGAGTCGTCCGGCAGATCCTGTTGGAGGAAGCTCGAGTCGGCGCGGCCGAGGCGCGAGTAGCCGAGCCCGAGCGAGAGGTCCGGCAAGAGGCCGTTCTTCGCGATGCGGACGCCGCGGCGAGCGTCGTCGAGCTGCTCCAGCCGGTTCAGGAAGTCGAGGCGGTTCTTCTTCGCCACGCGGACCGCCGACTCGATGTCCCAGTTGACCGGCACGAACGTCGGCTCCTCCGGCGCCACCTCGATCGGACGGTCGTCGGGGAGCCCGAGGAAGATCCGGAAGCGGTCGACCGCGAGGTGGTAGTTCTGCTCGGCCTCGATCAGCGTGTTCTGCGACGTGAGCTCGCTCCGGCGCGCGCGCAGGACCTCGAGCTCGCTCGTCCGGCCGACGCTGAACAGCGCTTCCGCCTGCTTGCGGCCGAACACGAACCCGTCGAGGCTGTGCCGCTGGTTGTCGACCGCCTGCTTCTGCTTGACGAGGTTGTAGAAGGCGCTCGCCACGGTGATCGAGAAGCGCTCGCGGAAGAGCTCGTAGTCGCGGATCGCGTAGATCAGATTGCGCTCGGCCTGCGTCAACGGCTCGTACGCGACCTCGCGTCCGGCGCCGCGCAAGAGCGGCTGCGTCAACCGGATGCCGGCGCTCGAGCTGAACGAGTCGCTCCCGAGCGTCGAGAACCCGGTCGAGCCCGTCGCGACCACGACGCCGCCCGTCGGCAGGAGCTTCGACACCGACATGTCGAGGCCGCTCGTGTGGGTCTCCGGCGTCGTGCTCCCGCCCGCGAAGAGGTATGTCAGCGTCGCGGCGACGAGCGGCGAGAACGTCCGGCGCGTGCCCGCGAGCGACAGGGCCTGCAGATACAGCGCTTCCTTCGCCGTCACGTACTCGCGGTTCGACTGGATCGCGATCTCGAGCGCGTCCGCGAGCGAGAGGACCTGCACGCCCGCGACGTCGCCCGGCGCGACGGCCGGCGGCGCGACTTCCGCGGGCACCTCCTTCGGCCTCTCGATCGCCTCGCGCCGGCCGCCGAGCGTGCTCTCCGTCCCCTGGTCCAGGATCTCCCCGACGACCCGGTCCGCCTGGTGCGAGTACATGTCGGCCGTGCACCCGACGAGCGCGAGGACGCCGAGCATCGACGCAATGGGAGACAGCCGCTGAAGCAGGGGGCGCATCGGGAGGGAAGGTCGGACGAGCGAGGAGCGAGCCTGTCGACCACCTCCTCGGAGATTCCGCGAAGGGACGGGCGGGAGCCCCATCCCTTCCTGGGATCCCACCCATCCTACCCCTGCCCGGCGAGCGGGCTACGGGATCACGGCCACCACGTCACGCGGCCTGTTTGTGTTGCGTTGAACGTGCTCGTCGCCGGGCAGCCGCCGAGCACGATCGGGTCGCGGTAGTACACGAGGTACCAGCGGCTCTGGCCCGCGAGGATCACGTCGCCCTTCGCGGCCGAGCGCGACGAGACCGTCGGGTCGAAGACGGACCAGTCCGGCGCGGTGATGCTTCCGCCCGAAGCGATCTTCGTGAAAAGGCGCTTCAGCGTCCCCGCGACGCAGCGCACGCCTTGTCCGTACACGATGCCCGACGCGGCGGTCGCGGTTCCCTGCAGCAGGATGCTCGTCGCCGTCGCACGCTCCGCGCTCGTCGAGAACACGAGGCTGTCGGCGGAGAGGTACGCCTCGCCCTGCGCCGCCAGGATCGCTCCGCCGGTCCCCGAGGAGTTGTCGCAGCCCCGGCCGGATCCCGACGGCGGGTTCGCGCACGGGCAGGAGATCACGCCGTTCGCGCCCGGAGAGCAGACGCTCGTGAAGCTCGACGGATCGCGGTCGTACGCGAACACGTCGGTCTGGGCGTTCGCGTCTCCGAAGACGAGGTTCGAGGCGTCGCTCTCGAAGGCCACGAAGCCGCCGGCGCGGGAGGTTGCGGCGTAGTTGCTGGGGCCGTTCGCCTCGATCGACCCGGTGCCCACGCTCACCCGCGACGTCGTCCCGTTCGCGCGATCGCGCAGGAAGATGTCGACGAAACCGTTCGTGTCCCCCGCCACGAGGTTCGTCGCCTGCGACTGGAACGTGACGAAGCGCCCGTCGTCGGACATCGACGCACGGATGCTGAAATCGTTCGCCTCGCCGCCGCCGGTCGCCACGCTGACGCGCTCCGTCGTCGCGGTCTGCCGGTCGCGGACGAACACGTCGAGAGCCCCGTTGATGTCCCCGGGCACGAGGTTCGTCGCGGAGCTGTCGAACGCGACGAAACGACCGTCCGCCGAGACCGACGAGATTCCGCTGGCGTTGTCCGCCTCCCCGCCGCCCGTCGGCAGGCTGACGCGCTCCGTCGTCCCCGCCACGCGGTCTCGCAGAAAGAGGTCGTTCACTCCGTTCGTGTCGCCGACGACGAGGTTCGATCCGTAGCTGATGAACGTCACGTACCGGCCGTCGGCGGAGAGCGCCGGCCACGCCGAGGGTCCGTTCGCCTCGAGGGAGCCGGAATCGACGCTCACGCGCTCGGTCGTCGCGGTCTGACGGTCGTGGACGAAGATGTCGTTCGTGCCGTTCGTGTCGCCGGCGACGAGATTCGACGCGAAGCTGTGGAAGGCGACGAAGCGGCCGTCGGCGGAGATCGCCGGCGAACCTGACTGCTGATTCCCCTCCGCCCCGCCCGTCGCGACGCTGACGCGCTCGGTCGTCCCCAGCAGCCGATCGCGCACGAAGATGTCGGTGGAGTTGTTCGTGTCCCCCGGGACCAGGTTCGAGGCGAAGCTCGTGAACGCGACGTACCGGCCGTTGCCCGAGAGGGCCGATTCGGTGCTGGCACTGTTCGCCTCCGTACCCCCGGTCGCGACGCTGACGCGCTCGGTCGTCGCGGTGACGCGATCGCGCACGAAGACGTCGGTCGCCGCGTTGGTGTCGCCGGGGACGAGATTCGTCGCGTAGCTGTAGAAAGCGACGTACCTCCCGTCGCCCGAGACGGCCGCGCCGAGGCTCAGGTTGTTGCCCTGGATCCCGCCGGAATCCTGGCTCGCGAGGGACGTGATCTGCGCCTGCGCGGACGCACCGAGGAGAACGAGGATAACGACACGGACTGCAGCGGACTTCTTCATGGGCAGGCTCCTGCAGGCCCATGGCGCCGCCCCGCCGCAGCTGGACAGGATTCCCGCTAGTCCCCGTCGATCATCCGCCCGAGGCCGAAGGCGCGGTCGAGGACCGACCCCTCCTCCTTGCGCCAGCCCCCCGAGGCGCTGACGATCCGGCCGGCGAGGCGCGAGAACGGCAGCGACTGGAGCCACACCTTGCCCGGGCCGCGCAGGGTCGCGAAGAAGATCCCCTCGCCGCCGAACAGCGCCGTCTTGATCTTGCCGACGAACTCGATGTCGTACTCGACGCTCGGCATGAGCGCGACGAGGCAGCCCGTGTCGACGCGCAGCTTCTCGCCCGGAGCGAGCTCGATCTGGTGGACCGTCCCGCCGGCGTGCACGAAGCACAGGCCGTCGCCCTGGAGACGCTCCATGATGAACCCTTCGCCGCCGAAGAGACCTGCGCCGAGCTTCTTCTGGAACGCGATCCCGACCGAGACGCCGCGCGCGGCGCAGAGGAACGAATCCTTCTGGCAGATCAGCTCGCCGCCGATCGCGCGCAGGTCGACCGGGATGATCTTGCCGGCGTACGGCGCGGCGAAGGCGACGCGTTCCTTCCCGCTCTGCGCCTGGTTCTGGAACGCGGTCATGAACAGGCTCTCGCCGATGATCACGCGCTTGCCGGCGCCCATGAGCGCGTCGAGGATGCCGCCCTTCTTCTGGCTGCCGTCGCCGAAGACGGCCTCCATGGCGATGCCGTTCGTCATGTACATCATCGCGCCGGCTTCGGCGATCGCGCATTCGCCCGGGTCGAGCTCGACCTCGACGAACTGCATCTCGTTGCCGACGATCTTGAAGTCGATCTCGTGCGCGCGGCGGCCGGGCACCGACGGGATCGGCGGGGCGTCGCCCGAGCCGGCGGTGAAGAGCGACGCGAGCTCGGGGACGTCGGCGGCGCGCTTCCACTCCTTCATGCCCGGTCCGAATACGAGCGAGTCCTTGCGCGCCGTCCCGGTCCGGACGTTCGCGGCGAGCTCCTCCAGCGACATCGGCCCGACCTGGTGACCGTCGATCGCGATGTACCACACGGCTTGATTGTCCACGTTCTCTCCTCGGTTCAGCTCGGTTGGCGGTCGATCCGGTCCGCGGTCTCCTGCTCGATCCTCGACGCGTTCTCCGTGTCGAGGTTCAGCGCGGCGGCGAGCTCGCGCAGCCACTTGCGTTCGGCCGGCGAGACGCTGGAGTCGGCGCGGACAATCCCGTAGCCGAGCGCGTAGAGTTGCGCGGCGAAGCGCGGATCGTTCGCTCCGACGACGATCTCCTGGACGGTGCGGCGCTCGGCGAGCTCGGCCTGCACGAGCTTCTCCGCTCCGTGCTCGCGCGCGGCGGCGAGGATCCTCCCGTACTCCTCCTCGCCGAGCTCGCCGTCGGCGCGCGCGGCGGCGATCGTCAGCGCGACGAGCCGGCGGATCGCGTCGGGACCCGGGGCGGCCGCGGTCGCAGTCGGCAGCGGCGGCGGCGTGCTCGGGAGCGGCGGTGGCGCGCCGGAGGAGGCGAATCCCCCGCCCTCGACCGTGGTCATGACGCTCGGATCGCGGTCCTTGAAGTGCTCGTACGCGCCCCACGCGAGGCCGGCCGCGCCGAGGAGCATTCCGAGGTTCATGCCGCCGCCGTGGAACCCGGGAATCCCGGGGATCCCGCCGCCGAAGTAGTTCATCGAGCGGGAGAAGGGCTTCGGTCGCGCATGGAGCGCGCCGCGGATGATCGAGCCGAGGAAGAGGTCGCCGAGCATGGCGCCAGCCTACACCGCCTCTTGCGCGGCATTCGAGGCCAATTGGACCAGGGATCAGTCCGAGAAGACGACGCGCAGACCGTTCGTCACGACGAGCCCCGTGCCGTCCGGGTGGCTCGGATCGCGCGCGAGCCCCTGGTAGAAGCGCGTCGTGCCGATCATCGACGGCGTGATCGGGATCGCCCAGCTCGAGCCGCCCGATCCGTCGAGCACGTGCACCGGGAGGCGATGCAGCGGTCCCGCGACCCAGCGCGTCGCCGTCCCGCCCAGGTAGGGCACGTCCGCCGGCAGCGGCCCGAGGAACGCGAGCCCCGACTTCTGCGGCATCGCCGCCGTGTACGTGAACGCGAAATCGTCGATCGCGTAGCTCGGCGTCCCCGTCCATCCGACCGTCGGCAACGTCCCCGCCGACGTCAGCTTGCCGACGCCGTACGGCGCGGGCGCCGGGCGCGCGACGTACCAGCTCGCGGCGGTCGGCTCCGTGCGCACGAACTGGAGCAGCGCCTGCGCGACCTTCTCGCGCCCCGAATCCGACGGGTGCGTCCCGTCGGGCTGGAAATCCGCGCACGCCCAGGTCAGTCCGTCGGATCGCGGCAGGAGCCCGTCGGCCCAGTTGTACGTCCCCCAGTCCACCCACGGCGCGGCGACCGGTCCGTGCGCCGGGTCGTAGTTCAGCCACGAGACCCCGTTCATCTGGTCCTCGATCGTCCACTTGCACGAGAACCCCTGCTCGTACGCATACGGCTCCGGATTCAGCATGCTCGTCGCGTAGCCGGCGTAGATCCGCGACGCGACGTAGCACTGCCGCGAGTTCGGGAACTTCGAGTGGATCACCTGGAGGATCGCCTCGAACTCGCCCTTGAGATTCACCGCGTACATCGGCCAGCCGAGCGTCGGGTTCGCGTCCGCCTCCTTGAACCAGATCGCCTGCACCTGCTCCGCGGTGACTCCCGCCGCCGCGAGCCGCTGCATCACGACCGTCCAGAACGGCGCGTTCGGATCCATGATGATCGACGCGGTCTGTCCGCCCTGCGCGCCGTCGACCGCGAGGACACTCGACGCCTTCTGCGAATCGACGTTCGAGAGCTGCACGAAGCGCGAGAACTCCTGCGTGCAGTTCGACATGCCGATCGAGAGGAAGACGATCCTGCCGTTCGCGTTCGGATTGCCGGCGGCGTCGCGCGGAACGATCGCCGCGGCCTGCGCCATGCCTCCGACGGTGTGCGCGAAAGGACGGACGTTCGATCCGCCCGGATACAGGCCGCCCTGGACGCCCTGGTACATCCCCGCGCCGAGGTCGTTGATCGGCACGAGGCCCGTCGACGTGTTCGCGCAGTTCTGCGCGCGGGCGATCGCGGCGAGGAAGAGCAGAGCGAGGGTCGACGCGGCGTTGCGGCGTGTGAGCATGGGGGTCTCCGTGGGCGGCCGCTCGATTCTACCGGGGCGAGGCGCGGGCGGCGGGGCCCTGCTAGCATCCGCGGCGTGACGTTGCGCGTCGGCACGGTCCCCTACCTCGTCGGGCGCCCGCTGGACTGCGAACTCGAGCGCGAGCCGGGGTTCGAGGTCTCGCGGCGCGTACCTGCAGACCTCGTGCGCGCATTGCGCAGGGGCGAGCTCGACGTCGCGCTCGTGAGCTCGATCGAGCTCTTCCGCGAGGCCGGCTACCGCTACGTCGACCATGTCGCGGTCAGCGGCGAAGGCACGGTCGCGAGCGTGCAGGTGTTCCTGAGGAAACCGATCGAGGAAGTCGCGAGCGTCGCCCTCGATCCCGCGAGCCAGGCCGCGGCGACGTTGACGCGGATCCTGCTCGGCGGCGCACCGAACGCCAGGACGTTCGTCGAGGTCGCGCCCGGAAGCGATCCCTCGATGGCGCGCGCGGACGCGTGGCTCGAGATCGGCGACGCGGCGCTGAAGCGCGCGCTCTCCGACGGCGCACCGCCGACCTTCAACCCGTCGAAGGAGTGGTCGCGGCGGACGGGACTGCCGTTCGCGTTCGCGGTGTGGATCGTGCGCCCGGACGTCGTTCTCTCGCGCCCACAGCTCGACGCGTTCGCGCGCGCGCGCCGGCGCGGCGCATCGCGGATCGAGGCTCTCGCCGAGGAAGCGAGCCGCACGTGGAACCTCCCGCTCGCCGACTGCCGCCGCTACCTCGAGAAGGAATGCCTGTACGAACCCGGCGCGAAGCTGCGCCCGGCGCTGCTCGCGTTCCGCGACGCCGCCGCCGCACTCGGGCTGTGCGACGGCACGCTCGCACCGGAGCCGATCGCGCTCCCCGTCGCGCATGTCGCCTAGGATCCTCGACACGCGGACGTGCCCGCACTGCAAGGCGCAGCTCCCGCAACCGACGCCGCGCGTCTGCCCGAGCTGCGCGGGATCGCTGCAAAAAAGATTTCTGCAGCTCGGATGCCTGACGACGGCGCCGAAGGTGCTGCTGATCGCGGCGCTCGCGTGGGCGATCGGGAGCGCCGTCCTGCGCGCGAAGAGCGGATGAAGCGCCTCCTCGCGCTCGCCGCGGTGCTCGGGCTCGCGGTCGGCTACGTCCTGATGCGCACATCGACGCCGCCCGCGACGGAGAGCGCGCCGGTGGAGACTCGGGAGAGCGTCGAAGCGGTCGCACCGCCGCAGCTCGACGCACCCGAGTCCGTCCCGCTCGATCGAATGGCGCCGCCGCCGGAAATTGCGCCACCCGAGCGCTCCGCGCCGAGCACGCGCGCGCCGATCGTCCTCACCGGAAGACTCACCAACGCGTCGGGCAAGGAGTTCCGGACGCTGCGCGGCCAGGTGCGCATCACGGATGCACGCGGAGTCGACCGGATGGCGCCGATCCAAGGAGACACGTATTCGGTCGACGGTGTCGCTCCGGGCACGATCGACATCGGCGTCGAGGCGTCCGGTTTCCGCCGCGTCGCGCGCGCGGTGACTCTGGAGGCGCATGAGACCGAGCGCCGCGAGGACTTCGCGCTCGATCCCGTGTGGACGATCGCGGTGCGCTTCGTGACCACGGACCGCGGTGAAAGGCTCGACCGCGAGCCGCCCATGAGCGCGAAGTTCTGGGCCGTCGCCACGGAAGCGCCTCCGGGAGAGCGCCTTCCGCCGGAATTGGCCGAGGTCGTCGGGAGAAAGCACTGGGCTCCGAGCGAACTCTCCGATCGGGGAAACGTCGGGATCCTCGACGTCGGCGGAAAGCCGCCGACCTACGTCAGCGCCGTACTGAGCGACGTCGTCGTCGCGACGAAATTGGTCGAGACGCCGGTCGAGACCCTGGTGATCGAGATCGACCTCGAACGGCTGCAGACCATCTATTGCGACGTCCAAGGAACCGTCGTCGACGCGACGACGCTCGGGGCTGTCCCGGGAGCCACAGTGATGCTGCACGGTCCTTCCCGAGAGCTTCCCGTGACCAATGGGGCCGGCGCGTTCTCGGCCACGCGGATGCTCCCCGGCGACTACACGATCTCGATCGAGACTGCCGGCCACGCGCACGAGATCCGTCGCGCGCGGCTCGCGCCGGGTCGCGTGAACGACCTCGGAGCGATCCCGCTGGAATCGCCGGTCCCGCTGCGCGGTCGTTTCGTCGATCCGCAGGGTCGCCCGGCTCAGGCGGAAGGGAATCTCACTCCGTATGAGCCACAATCCAACTTGGGATTCTCGCGAACCGCGATCGGAATCCAGGCCGACGCGAGCGGCCGATTCGAGTCGACCGAGTGCGCACGCCGCCTGTACCTCCTCCGCGTGACGGGAGGTGACTCCCGATGGTGCGGCCGGCCGATGCTGGTCGATCTCAGGGAAGGGGCGATCGACGACGTCGTCGTTCCCGTGCACGTCGCCGTCGAGCTCATCCTGCGTCCGCTGACCGACGACGTGCGCCAGCACCGCTACACGATCGTCACCACAGACGGCCTCCGCTTGTACACCCGTCCCTTCCGCGACAGCGGCGTCGATCGCCAGACGCTCGCGCCGGGCAGCTACAAGCTGCTGCTCGGCGAGGAAGCGTCGATCGTGCGCGAGATCCCGTTCACGCTCGGCGAGCAACCGATGACACTCGACGTCGGTCTCTGATCGCACCTACCGCCGCGTCAGATCGAGATCGAAGTGCGTCGTCTTCCCGGCGCTGACGGAGCAGCTCCATTCGATCGGCGCGTCGACGGAGATCGACGAATACCTCGTGGACGCCGGATCGATCTCGCTCTGGGCGGCGAGCACCTGCCACGGTCCAGGGGCGAGGCCATCGACGCGGAACACTCCCTTTGCTCCGGCTCGCAGCGTTCGCGGATGTCCGTCGCCGTGGTTCAGCGCGACGATCGCGCCCTCGCCGTCTGCGCCATCGGGCAGGATCACCCTGCCCTCGATCGCCCCGCCCTTCGTCAGCTCCACGTCGAGCTCGATCTCGCCTTCGCGCCCCGCGGCGTCGGTCGGACCGACCTCTCCCACCGCCCACCCGTCGGCCGTCACGCGCAGCCAGAATCCGTGGTTCTCGTCGCAATCCATCCTGAAGCGACCGTCGGCATCCGTGACCGCGCCGGCACTCGAGTGGTACACGATGTAGCGGGAGCGGAAGCCCGCGACCGTTTCTGTCGCACCCGGACGGTCGGGGACGAGCTGCACTCGTGCTCCGGTGATCGGAAGGCCGTTCGCCGTCACGCGACCCCGGACGACCGGCGCGTGCAACATCACGACGTCGAGCGTCGCGGGCAACGTCGCCGCGTCGAGCGCGCCGAGGTCACGCGTGTGGAAGCCGGGGGCCGAGACTTCGAGCTGGAACTGTCCGTCCTGCACCGCGATCGAGTACGCGCCCGGCGCCGAGCTCGTGGCGGGCGCGCTCTCTCCCATTCCCATCGCTGTGATCTCGAACTTGGCGTCCGCGATCGGGCCTCCTTCGGCGGTGTGCACGTGGACCGGAAGCCAGCGCTTCTCGTGCATGCGGATCACGACCGCCAACGAGCCCCCGTGCACGTCTTCGACAGTCGTCGCGGCGAATCGATCTTCCCGGTCGTGCGCCGTGAACGAGTAGGCCGAGTCGTCGCGCTGCACGAGCAGTCCGAAGCGACCCTCCGCGTCGGCGTTGATAGTCGAACCCAGTGAACTCCCGGCCGATCGTTCGTTGAACCACAGGTAGGCGTCCGCGATCGGCCGGTCGTCCGGCGCGACGACGCGGCCTTCGATGCGGTCGCTAGGGAGGAGCGGCGTCAGCACGATCTCAAACCCGAGGAGGTCGCGATCGCCGGGGATTTCGATCGGCTGGCTCCACGCGAAGCGCTTGCCGTCCGCGTGCGCCCAGACGCGGCGCACGCCCGGTGCGACGCCATCGAGCACGAACGATCCGTCCGCCGCGCTCTGCGCGCCTGGAGCCGAGCGGAATGTGTCGGATCCATGACGACGCATGTGACCCTCGTCCTCGGTGAGCTCGCCGGCGACGAGGCCGATCGACGCCAGTGCCACTCCGTCGCCGTGCTCGTCGACGGCGCGGCCGCGGATGCGAATCCCTGGACCGAGCACGACGTCGCCGAGGTGGACGGCGGTGCCGAGCCGCAGCGTGGCCGAACGCTCGATCGTCGCGCAGCCGGCGCGCGAGGCCTCGAACACGAGGGCGAATTCGGCGAGCGGAACGCCCCTCGTCAGCGGCATGGCGATCCGCATCTCCGCGCGTCCATCGGAGCTACTGGTCGCCGCCTCGCCCGGTTTCCAGTCCTGCCGCCACCGCACCGCGTGTGCCGCGAAACGCACGCCGCCCCACGGCGCGCCGTGTTCGTCGACGAAGCGGGCGTCCACACTCGCTTCAGCGCGATCCGTGACGGGCGTGGACTCCGGCGCGAGCTGGGCCATCGCCGTCGCCGAGTCCGCCGGCGCGCCGCGGTTTCCCGAGGCGGTCACGCGCGGTACCTCTCCGGTCGCCTCGAGCACCGGAACATCCGCGGGAACGGATTCCGTGGCGAGTGGAGCGACGCGGGTCGCGGGTGTCGCAGGACCCCGGGCGAAACCCCACCACGCCACTCCGCCGAGAACGACGATCGCCGCCGCCAAGCCCACTTGAGCTGCATTCATGGCCAAGACTCCGGTCAGGACGATCGAACTCGCCGGCGCGAGGCCTTGGCGCGCGAACGGCGCGAAGAGCAGCGCCCAGCTCGCGCGCGAGCCGAAGCGCGTGTCGAGCTTCGCGCGAAGCTCGGCGAGACCGCGCGCGAGCCGCCAGCGCACCGTCCCCGCCGGCACGCGCTGCACGCGCGCGATCTCCGCGCTCGTTTTCCCTTCGAAGTAGCGCAGCACGAGCGTCGTCCGCAGCGGTTCCTCGATCGCGCGGACGGCCTCGACGACGGTCTGCTGCAGCTCGAGGCGCTCCAGCGTGTCCGCCGGACCGGACTCGGGCTCCGGAGCCCCGGCCTGCGCCTCGCGATCCGCGCGGCGCCGCTCGCCGCGCCGCCTCCGCCGCGCGAAGTTCCGCACGACGCGCGACAACCACGGTGCGAGCTCGCGCTCGCGCGCGGGCGCATGCAAGAGCGCCGCGACCGTCGCGTCCTGCACGACGTCGTCGGCGGCGCCGGCATCGCGGAGGAGGCTCTGCGCGAGCGCGCGCATCCAGCCCGTGTGGGCGAGCAGGCGCTCGGGATCGACGGAGGACAAGTGTTCCACGGCCGCACCCACAAGCCCGGTCGGCGCGAGAGTGTTGGTGAATTCTCGCGCGCCGCGAAGAATCCAGGGAACGCGATCCACTTTTCGAGCCTGGGCTCACCTCAGAGGCATGGCTCGAACGCAGTGCAGGTCGACAGCGCGTTGCGTCGCGATCACGGCCCTCCTCGCCTCCTGCGGCGGCGGAGGCGGCGGCGGCATCGCGACTCCTCCCGCGGATCCCCTCGCGATCGACCTCCAGACCTCGGCCGTCTCCGGCGCGATCACCCTCGGCGGCGCAGCTCCGCCGAACTCCGTGTACGAGAACGGCTTCATCTACCTCGTGCCCGACGGAGGGATCGGCGTCCGCAGCCTCGTCGGCGAGACGCGCCTCGCCGCGTACCAGGACGCGCGCGTCCTCGCGGGCACGTACGGAACGTCGTACGAGCGCGTCGCGGGCGGACAGATCGTCCCGGCGAACGAAGGCATGCCGCTCGCGGCGACCGCGGATCTCTCGAGCGACGCGACGTTCGACGTCGACGTGCCCGTCGCGACGCTCGGCGTGACCTTCACGCTCGACGGCGGCGCGTTCCCCGCGAGCGCGTACGAGAACGCGGTCTTCAGCTTCCGCCCGGTCGGCGGAGGGAGCGAAGTGCCCTTCGGCGAGAGCCACGACGGCTCGGCGACGGTCAAGCTCGTCCCCGGGATTTACGACATCTTTTATTCGCTCGACGCCGGCGGGAGCGTCGTGCCCGCGAACCGTCACGCGCTCGTGCGCGCGGGTCTCGCGGTCGCCGGCAACGTGAACGTCGCGATCGACGTGACCTCGGTCCAGGCGCGCTTCACAGGGCAGCTCGACGGCGTCGAGTTTCCCGCGACACCGGCGCAGCGCGGGCGCTGGAGCTTCGTCGCGACCGCGACCGGGGACCGCGTCGTCCTCGGCGACAGCGACACGGGTCCGATCTCGCGCCGCGTGATCCCGGGCGTCTACGACGTCTCGTACGAACACCTCGCCGGCGCGAGCGTGCCCGCGAACATCGCGGCGATCATCGCGACCGGCGTCCCGGTCGACGCCGCCCACCTGATCGTGGACGTCGACCTCCACTCGGCGCTCGTGAGCCCGAGTTTCTTCCACGACGGCGGCACGTTCCTCCCCGGCCAGGGAGCCGAGTTCTTCCTGCGCGGGACGAGCCCGGGCGACACGTTCCTCCTCGGCGCGGCGAGCCAGCTCGTGCCCGAGGACGTCCGCGTCGTCCAGGGGACGTACGACGTCCTCTACGCCTACCAGTTCGGCACGGGGATCCCGCGGAACGCGCGCGCGCTGGTCGAGACCGGTCACGTGTTCAGCGCAGACGGAGCGCTCGAGGCCTCCGTGCTGTCGGTCGCCTTGACGCCCCAGTTCCGCCACAACGGCCAGCTCTTCCCCGCCAGCGCGGACGAGCGCGCGGCGTTCCTCCTGCGCGGCGCGGAAGCCGGCGACGAGATCCTGCTCGGCCTCTCGAACGCGCAGCCGGGCGTCGTGCTCGTCGCACCGGGCAGCTACGACTTGTACTACCGGCACGACGCGGGCACGGCGATCCCCGCGAACGCGCACCATCGACTCCTCCAGGGGCTCTTCCTCGCGGCGCCGCAGACGCTGCACGTCGACGTGACCTCGCGACTGCGGCAGCCGGCATTCACGATCGACGGAGCGGCGCCCCCCGCCTCGTCTACGAATCCGGCGAAGTGTCGCTGCGGGAGGAGGACGGCAGTCTGTTCTCGCTCGGGCACACGCACGCGACCCCGACCGCGCTCCGGATCATCCCGGCGACCTACGACGTCGTGTACGACATCGTCGCGGGCGGGTCGCTCGTGCCCGTCAATCGCACGACGGTGGTGACTTCCGTCGTCGTCGATTGACGCGCGTTGAAACCCGCGCCGGTCTTCCGTAGACAGGGCTCTCGGATCGCCACCCCGAGGATGCAGACTTGTCCAGCCCGAACGCCTCCGCCCCGACCCTGTTCGACCTCGACGACGCGCCGCGCGCTGCGACCGTGAAGCGCCCGAAGAAGAAGGAGAAGAAGGAGGAGGTCGCGCCGGCTGCCGCGCCCGCGGAACCGCCCGAGCCCAAGAAGTCCTCCCGCCGCGCCAGCGCGGAGGAGATGGGCTCGCGTCAGCGCGAGATTTCCGTCGCCGAGTTCTTCACGAAGAATCGCCACCTCCTCGGCTTCGACTCGCCGCTCAAGGCGCTCCTGACCGCCGTCAAGGAAGCGGTCGACAACTCGCTCGACGCGTGCGAGGAAGCCGGCATCCTGCCCGAGGTCACTGTCGAGATCGCTCCCGTCGTCGGGGGCGCCGGCGACGTCGAGGATCGCTTCCGGATGGCCGTCGAGGACAACGGCCCCGGCATCGTCCGGGAGCAGATCGCCAAGGTCTTCGGGAAGCTCCTCTACGGCTCCAAGTTCCACAAGCTCAGCCAGAGTCGCGGCCAGCAGGGCATCGGGATCTCCGCGGCCGGCATGTACGGGCTGCTGACGACCGGGAAGCCCGTCCGCATCGTCTCGCGCACCGGCAAGAAGGCGAAGGCGCACGAGTTCCAGCTCTCGATCGACACGGCGCACAACCGGCCGGACGTCCACGACGAGAAGGAAGTCGCGTGGGACCGCGAGCACGGCACGCGCGTCGAGATCGAGATGGAGGCGAAGTACCAGAAGGGGCTGCGCTCCGTCGACATGTACTTGAAGCTCACCGCGATCGCGAATCCGCACGTCACGATCCGCTACACGGATCCGGGCGGAGAGAAGGTCGTGTACGAGCGCTCGACGAAGGAGCTCCCGGCCGCGGTCGAGGAGATCAAGCCGCACCCGCACGGCGTCGAGCTCGGGCGGTTGATCGCCATGCTCAAGGACACGAACGCGCGCTCCCTCTCGGGGTTCCTGCAGGAGGAGTTCTCGCGCGTCGGACGCAAGGCCGCGCTCGAGATCTGCGCGCTCGCGAAGCTGTCCGAGAAGGCCTACCCGACGCGGATCGCGCGCGAGGAAGCGGCGGCGCTCCACGCCGCGATCCAGAAGACGAAGATCTCGTCGCCGAGCACCGCGTGCATCTCGCCGATCGGGGAGGCGCTCGTGCAATCGGGGTTGAAGAAGGAGGTCGAGGCCGACTTCTACTGCGCGACGACGCGCCCGCCGACGGTCTACCGCGGGAACCCGTTCCAGATCGAGGTCGGGATCGCCTACGGCAAGCCCGGCGGCGTCGGGCTCGAGGTGACGGACGAAGGGCGGATCCGGAAGACAGAGAAGGTCGTCGCGACGGAGGACCTCGTCGGCGCCGCGGACGAGCCGATTCGCGTATTGCGGTTCGCGAACCGCGTGCCGCTCTTGCACCAGCAGGCCGCGTGCGCCGTGACGAAGTGCGTGATCGCGACGGACTGGAAGCGCTACGGCCTGCAGCACCCGAAGGGCGCGCTGCCGCTCGGGCCGATGGCGGTGATGGTGCACATCGCGAGCGTGTGGGTGCCGTTCACGTCCGAGTCGAAGGAAGCGATCGCGAGCTACGCCGAGATCCAGAAGGAGATCAAGCTCGGATTGATGGAGTGCGGGCGCAAGCTCGGGACGTACATCCGCAAGGGCAAACGCCTGCGCGCCGAGTTCGACAAGCGCGGCTACATCGAGAAGTACATCCCGCACATCGGGATCGCGCTCCAGGAGATCCTGGACCTCTCGAACGACGAGCGCGACAAGACCGTGAAGACGCTCGACGACGTGCTGCAGAGAAGCCGGAAGTTCTGAACCGAGATCCGTTCAGAGCGACCAGTCGACGCGCCCCGCCTGCGTCGCATTGAAGGTCTTCGTCGCCGCACAGCCGCCGAGCACGATCGGGTCGCGGTAGTACACGAGGTACCAGCGGCTCTCGCCCGCGTGGATCACGTCGCCCTTCGCTGCCGAGCGCGCGGAAACAGTTGGATCGCCCGCTCCGAAGTCCGGGGCGGTGATGCTTCCCGCGGACGCAGTCTTCACGAACAGACGGCGGATGATCGTCCCTCCGACGCAACGGATGCCCTGGCCGTAGAGCGCACCGTTCGGGATCGTGCCGTTCCCCTGCATCACGATGCTCAACGCGGCCGGCTTCTCTCCGCTCGTCGTGAAGACGAGAGCATCCATCGAGAGGTAGGCGACGCCGGACGCCGAGAGGATCGCGCCGCCCGTCGCGGAGGAGTTGTCGCATCCGCGTCCGGGGCCTGACGGCGGATTCGAGCAGGGACAAGCGAGCACGCCTGCTGCCCCCGGCTCGCACAGGATCGAGAAACCGGAGGCGTCGCGGTCGCGGACGAAGGCGTCCAGCTCCGCGTTCACGTCGTTCGGAACGAGGTTGGTCGCGAGGCTGTTGAACACCACGAGGCGCGCAGCGCTCGAGACGAAGGGCACCATGCCCCACGAGCTCGAGTCGTTCCCTTGGATGCCCGAGGTGCTCAGGCTCACGCGCTCGGTCCGTCCGGTCTGCCGATCGTGGAGGAACGCGTCGCAGAGGCCGTTCGTGTCGCCGGCCACGAGGTTCGTGGCTCTGCTTTCGAAAGCGACGAACCTCCCGTCCGCCGAGATCGAGCAGTACGACGACTCGTCGTCGCCTTGCGCGCCGAAGGAATCGACGCTGACGCGCGTGGTCTCGCCGGTCTGGCGGTCGTGGACGAAGACGTCGTAGTCCGCGTTCGTGTCGCCGGGCACGAGGGTCGTGGCGAGGCCGGAGAACACCACGAACCGGCCGTCCGCCGACAGACGCGGAACGAAGCTGAAATGGTCGCCTTGCGCGCCGGAGGAGGAGACGCTGACGCGCGTCGTCCGACCGGTCTGCCGATCGTGGACGAACACGTCTCTCACCGCGTTCGTGTCCCCGGGGACGAGGTTCGTGGCGTTGCTCGAGAACGCGACGAAGCGGCCGTCTGCGGACAAGGTCGGGTCGTCGCTCGCGCCGTCGCCCTCCACTCCCGCGGAGTCGACGCTCGCGAGCTCGGTCTGCCCCGTGAGGCGGTCGTGGACGAAAACTTCGAAGCCGAGGTTGCCCCCCGGGATGAGATTCGTGGACCTGCTCTCGAAAGCGACGTAGCGTCCGTCCGCCGAGATCGCGTGACTCCAACACGGCGCGTTCCCCTCGGCGCCGGAGGACGCGACGCTGACGCGCGTCGTCAGGCCGAGCTGGCGGTCGCGGACGAACACGTCCGGCATTCCGTTCGTGTCCCCGGGGACGAGGTCGGGCGCCGCGCTCAGGAACGACACGTACCGTCCGTCGGCCGAGATCGAGCCGGACCAGCTGAAGTTGCTTCCCTGGGTTCCGTTCGAGTCGACGCTGATCCGCTCGGTCGTACCCGCGTAGCGATCGCGGACGAACACGTCCCCCCAGGTGTTCGTGTCTCCGGGGACCAGGTTCGTGGCGTCGCTGTCGAACACCACGTAGCGGCCGTCGGGAGTGATCGCGGTCGCGCCGCTGATCCCGTTCCCCTGCCCGCCCGAGGAGTCGACGCTCGCGAGCGTCGTGACCTGCGCGGATACGAATCCACCCATGGTCATCGCTGCAGCCGCGCTCAGGATTCCGGGACGCATCCGATCGAGCTCCAGACGCCGAAGACTCGGCGGCCTCCAACCTACTCCGCAGCGGCCGAGTACGCACTTCTTCCGGCCCGTCTGACTCCTTCGTCGCATCGACCGGCTCCTCCCGATCGACGATCCTGGCGCCGTCATTTCCCGGCGGGACTCCCGCATCGCAACGCGCACGAGCGGAGGTTTCAGCCAGAACAAGGAGCCGATCATGTTCTCTTCAACCCGGAACTCGTTCCTGGTGTTCGTCGCCGCCGCATTTGTCGTCTCGACAGCGTCGAGCCCCGCGCAAAGCCGCGCGAGGCAATCGCCCCGCACGGCGCAATGGTCGCAGCAAGCGCACACGCCGGGGCCGGGCGGACTCGTGACGCACGACATGGCGAGCGGAGGAGAGACGGCCGCGAGCCTCGTTCAGGCACTCGTCGGGCCGGGCCCGGTGATCACGAACATCCAGTTCACCGGCGCGCCGATCGCGGCGGGAACGTTCAGCGGCGGGACGGGGATCATCGGCTTCGACGGCGGCATCGTCCTGAGCTCGGGCAACATCGCGACCGTCCTCGGACCCATGAACACGAGCCCCGGCGCGGGCACGGATCCCGGCAACGGCTTGCCGGGAGACCCGGAGCTGGATGCGATTCTCCCCCCTTCGGAGTGCTGTTCCTGGGACGCGACCGTGCTGGAGTTCGACATGGAATGCCCGGCAGGAACCGCGATCTCGCTCCAGTACGTCTTCTCGTCCGACGAGTACGACGGAGTCCCGCAGTCCATCGACGACCTCTTCGCCTGCTTCGTCAACGGCCAGAACATCGCGCTGATCCCAGGGACGAACGACCCGGTCACGCTCCAGACCGTGGGTCCCAACCAGAACAGCGCGTTCTACATCACGAACGACTGCCACACGCTCGGCTTGGGTTTCCCGTGCTCGCATCTCGCCACGGAGATGGACGGCCTGACCGTCGTCCTCTCCGGCACCGGCGCGCTGTTGCCGGGAGTGAACCACGTCAAGCTCGCGATCGCCGACGGCGGCGACGACGTCGTCGACTCGAACGTCTTCATCCGCGCGCAGAGCGTCGCGTGCTCTCCGGGTGTCCCCGTGTTCGAGGCGTCGTCCATGTGCGCGCTCGTCCTCGACGGCTACGTCGGAGCGCCCTTCCGCTTCGACGCGAACGCGTGGGCGACGAACGGCCTTCCGGGAGCGGCCATCTCGTTGGACGCAACGGGCGACGCCGTTCCGCTCGCGGCCGGCAGTTTCCAGCCGCCGCTTCCCACGAATCCGGCTCAGCCCGGATCGACGCAATTCACGTGGACCCCGACGGCCGCCGATCTCGGTCTCTACCACCTGATTTTCACGGCGACCGATCAGGTCCAGGCGACGCGGTCGATGGACGTCGCCGTGCGGGTCTCGACGCCGGGCATGCCGGCTTTCGATCCGCCCTCGCCGTGCGGGCAATCGCTCGAGGCCGTGGTCGGATTGCCGCTGAACTTCACGGTTCGTGCCTCCGCGTGGACATCCGATGCGTGCGGAAACGGCGACACTCCGGGCGAGTCCGTCACGCTGGACGTCGCCGGCGACGCCGTGCCGCTCGCGGGCGGCGTCTTCGTGCCGCCGCTCCCGGCGGGCCCCTCCCAGCCCGTCGAGACGCACTTCCAGTGGACCCCCACGGTCGCGGACGTCGGCCAGTACCACCTCGACTTCACCGCGACCGACCGACTGCTGCAGTCCGTGACGTGCGGCCTCGACATCCGCGTGCGCGCGCAGATCGTCGACGTGTGTCAACCCGGAGTCGGCGGCGTCATCCCCTGCCCGTGCGGCAATCCTCCGGCGGCGTCTCCAGGCGGTTGCGACAACTCCGCGGCGACGGGCGGAGCTCGACTGAGCTCCACCGGCGATCCCGTGATCGACTTCGACACGGTCGTGTTCACGACGACCGGCGAGACTCCGGCGGCGCTGAGCGTGGTGTTCCAAGGCAGGAATCTCCTCCCCGCCGGCGTGGTCTACGGCCAGGGTGTCCGGTGCGCGGCGGGCGGACTCAAGCGCCTCTACGTGAAGACGGCGTCGGGCGGATCGATCACCGCGCCGGAAGCCGGCGAGACGCGGGTCTCCACGCGTTCGGAACAGCTGGGCGACTGGATCCAGAGCGGCCAGCGGCGCTCCTACGCCGTGTACTACCGCGACCCGACGATCCTCGGCGGCTGCCCGCCGCTCGCGACGTTCAACATCACGCAGACGCAGGAGGTCGTCTGGCACAACTGACGCGCGCCGCCCCGGAGATTTCAGAAAGGACTCGGGCTGCCGTCTTCCCGGATTTCGATCTACCCTGGGGGAGCTCCATTTTCATCCCCGGAGGTCCTCCATGTCGTTCGTCTCGATCCCCCGCTCCCTCCTCCTTCCGCTGTCGATCCTCGCCGTCGCCCTGCCGCTCCGCGCGCAGGGCTCGGATTCCTGCTCGACCGCGCAGGCGATCTCCGGCCCCGGACCGCACGCTTTCGACCTCACGAGCGCGACGACCGGCACCGACGGCCAGGGCAACGCCGCATGCGATTCGAACGGCTCCACCGCGATCGAGAACGACGTCTGGTACCACTGGAGCGCGCCGGTCGCGGGCACGTACGTGCTGACCACCTGCCTCCAGACGATCGTCGACACGAAGGTCGCGATCTACGGCGGCAACACGTGTCCTCCGGGAGCGCCGGTCTCGTGCAACGACGACGGCGGCGGCGTGCAGACCGTCGCGCGTTTCGTCGCGAGCGCAGGGCAGCCGTTCACGTTCCAGGTCGGCAAGGCGCCGTTCTCGTCGACGGGCACGGGCACGTTCCGCGTGCTCCTCGTCGCCTCCGCGTTCGCCGACGACTGCAACACGCCGGACCTCGCCGGATCGACCGGAATGTTCGCCTTCGACAACACGCTGGCTTCGACCGGCACGCAGGGTCAGTCGAACCCCGGCTGCGTCTCCGTGCGCAACGACCTGTGGTTCGTCTGGACGCCCTCGACGTCCGGCATGGCCGTGCTGAACACGTGCGGACAGACGACCGTCGACACGAACATCGCGGTCTACGCCGGGAGCGGATGCCCGGTCAACACGTCGCTCGCCTGCGACGACGACGGCTGCGCGCTGCAGAGCACGTTGCACTGGGCCGCGAGCGGCGGCACGCCGTACATGCTCCAGATCGGCAGCAGCGGCGGACTCTCCGGCGGCTGGGGCACGTTCGACATCGAGATCACGCCGACTCCGGCGAACGACGACTGCGCATCACCGGCCTCGGCGAACCCCGGCGGCGCGACGTACGACAATTCGACGGCGACGACGGGCTCGCAGGGACAGACGACGAGCTGCGGTGCGATCCACAACGACCTCTGGTACACGTGGACCGCGCCGTCGACCGGCACGGTGACGATCGAAACCTGCGGCCAGACCGCGGAAAACACGATCCTCGCGATCTACCCGGGATCGGGCTGCCCCTCCGCGTCGGCGATCACGTGCAACGACGACGCGTGCGGAGGCGTCACGAGCCAGGTCGTCTTCGCCGCGTCCGCGGGCGCGACGTACACGATCCAGCTCGGCAACTTCCCCGGAGCGCCGCCGGGCGCGGGATCGTTCACGATCGTCGAGAGCTCGAGCGGCGGACCGGTCACGGCGTACTGCTTCGGCGACGGCTCGGGAACGCCCTGCCCCTGCGGCAACGTCGGGCTCCCGCGGCGCGGCTGCCCGAACTCCGTCAACCCCTCGGGCGCGAAGCTCGAAGGCAGCGGCGCGCCGGTGGTCTCGTCCGACACGTTCGTGCTGCAAGGGAGCGGGATGCCTCCGGGCTCGACCGCGGTCTTCTTCCAGGCGCTGACTCAGGTGAACAACGGCAACGGCAGCGTGCTCGGAGACGGACTGCGCTGCGCGACCGGGAGTCCGGTGCGCCTCGGGTACAAGATCAACTCCGCGTTGGGCGAGTCCGGCTACGGCGGACCGCTCGGCGACATCCCGATCTCCGTGCGCGGCGCGATCCCGCCGGTCGGCGCGACGCGCCAGTACCAGCTCTACTACCGCAATCCGGCGCCGTTCTGCACGAGCGCGACGTACAACCTGACGAACGGCCTCGAGGTCGTCTGGTCGCCCTGATCACCGAGTCCGGAGCAGTCCGGGCAGCGAGCGACTTTCCGGGACGGACGCCGACGCGGCGCGGTTCCAGTCAGCGCGATTTTCTTCTCGGCGCGTCCCGCGGACGAGGGCCGCGGGCCGCGATTCGCCGCGATTCGTCGCAGCGAACGCGGGGAATCGGTGGCCCGTTTCGGCGGAACCGCTTACCATTGACGGGGGAATCCCTCAGCCCGATTCCCCACCGCGCGTCACCTCCGGCGCTGCGGTCCCCGACCTTCGAAACGTGAAGGACAATCGAAAGATGAGATTTCCCCTCTTCGTCGTGGCCGCAGCGACCTGTGCGCTGGCCGCCGACGCATACGCGCAAAAGCCGGTGCGCAATCAGAAGCCGACTCAGCAAAAACCCGCTCCCGCAGTGAAGGGCGGAGCACAGAGCGCGACGCCGATGCCGGAGAAGAACTCGGGCTCGAACGCGCCCCATCTCGTCGGACCGAACGACGCCTGCGGATCCGCGACCGTGATCTCGGGCAACGGACCGTTCGCGTTCGACACGGTCGGCGCGACGACCGACGGTCCGCCGGCGTGCGGGAACTTCCAATCCGACGTCTGGTACAACTGGACTTCGGGCGTCGCCGGCACGTACATCGTCGACCTCTGTTCCGGCGGCGCGGGCTCGGACACCGAAGTCGCCGTGTACGACACGGCCGCGTGCGTGGGCCCGCAGCTCGCCTGCAACGACGACTTCTGCGGCCTGATCTCGAAGACGACGTTCGTCGCGGCCGCGTCGAGCGTCTACAAGATCCGCGTCGGCGGCTACAACGCCAACCAGACGACGGGTACGTTCACGGTCACACTCCAGGCGCCGCCGCCCCCGCCCTCGCCGGACGACTGCACGGCCGCGCAGGCGATCTCGGGCGCGGGTCCGTTCGGGTTCAACAACCTGTCCGCGACGACCGGCAGCCAAGGCCAATCGGAACCGGCCTGCAACTTCTACGCGACCACGGGCATCGACAACGACGTGTGGTTCACGTGGACCGCCGGATCGAGCGGCGCTGCGACGCTGACCCTGTGCGGTCAGACGTTGAACGGGATGGACTCGAAGGTCGCGGTCTACAGGGGCGCGGGATGCCCCTCGAGTCAGGCGCTCGCCTGCAACGACGACGACTGCGCCCTCGAGTCGAGCGTGCGGTTCTGCGTCACGAACGGCCAGGCCTACACGATCCAGCTCGGCAACTACCCGGGCGCGGCGCCGGACACCGGCACGTTCACGATCACGGTCTTGCCCTTGGGCAGCGGCAACGACGAGTGCAGCGCTCCGGTCGTGCTCGGCCCGACGGGTCCGTACAACTTCGACAACACCGCCGCGACGACGAGCTGCGCCGGCCAGAGCAACTCGGCGTGCAACTTCTACGCGACCTCGGGCATCGACAACGACCTCTGGTACACGTGGACGGCGACCTCGTCGGGCCAGGCGACGCTGACGATGTGCGGTACGGCGAACATGGACTCGAAGGTCGCGATCTACACGGGCGCCGGCTGTCCGACCGGGCAGGCGATCGCCTGCAACGACGACGCCTGTGGCCTCGAGTCGACGGTGTGCTTCGCGGTGACGAACGGCACGGCCTACACGATCCAGCTCGGAAACTACCCGAGTGCCACCGGGAACGTCGGCACGTTCGACATCACGATCGGCGGCACCGGCTCGCCGTGCACGATCGACGACGGCAGCTCCGAGAACGCCCTGGGCTGGATCGCCGGCGGCGACATGGTCTGGCTGCAGGCGTTCGGATCGAACGGCGGCGGCTCGACCCTCGTCTCCAACGTCCAGGTCGTGTACGGCTCGGCCGCGGGCCCGGGCTCGAGCCCGCCGAACGGCTCACCCGCGCGCGTGGCGCTCTGGGACGACCCGAACGACGACGGTGATCCGAGCGATGCCGTGCTCCTTCAGGTGGTGAACACGACCGTCGCGAACGTCGACCTCGACGTCTTCAACACGGTCCCGATCCCGGCGACGTCGGTGAACGGCGTCTTCTTCGTGGGCGTGAGCGAAGTCCACACCGCGGGTCAGTACGTCGCGCCGATGGACCAGAGCAGCTGCATCCACTCGGGGGCGGCGTGGTTCTTCGGCAACAACAACGCGACCCCGGCGGACCTCGCCAACATCGGGAACAACGCCCAGCTCCCGATCAGCTTCGACAACGCGGGATTCCCGTGCAACCTGCTCCTCCGGGCGGGCTGCAACGTGTCGCCGCTCTCGTCGTTCTGCCTCCCGGGCCAGGACGGAGTCCACATCTGCCCGTGCAGCAACCCGCCCGCGGGCAACGGCCTCGGGTGCAACAACTTCGGCGCCGGCCCCGCGGACAGCGGCACGCTGTCCGCCTCGGGCGACGCGATCGTCGCGGCCGACACGCTGGTCTTCACCGCCTCCGGCGAGAACAACACGTCGTTCACGATCATCGCGCAGGGCACGACCCAGCTCCCCGCGGGCGTCGTGTTCGGTGCCGGTGTCCGGTGCGTCGCCGGGACGTTGAAGCGGCTCTACACGGGACCCGCGGGCTCCGCGGCGAACGGCGACCCGGCCGGGACGATCCACCGTCCGGGCCCGGTCGACACGACGCCGGTGCACACGGCGTCCGCCAACAAGGGCTTCGTCATCATCCCGCCGATCACGCTGTACTACTTCGCGTACTACCGTGACCCGTCGGCTGCTGTCCCGTGCGGCGTCCCGTCGTCGACCTTCAACTCGACGCAGGCGGGCGCGGTCCTCTGGCAGTGATCCCAAAAGGGCGGGTCGACGCGCGTCGATCCGCCCTGTGTTCCTCGGTGCAAGGCTGACCGGACGATCCGGTCGGCCTTGCATTGTTTCCGGAGCTCGGATACGGAGAGGAGCCGAACGTTCCGGACGGTGGACAGCGCAGAGGCGAGGACTCGATGGCCCGACGCAAGAAGGAGGAAGACGGCGAGAGCGCCCCGAAGGCGACGGGGAGCACGGGGGCGCCCAGGGTCGCTCGGAAGCTCGAGGGTCTCGACAAGAAGACGCTCGCGCTGATCGAGAACACGGCGACGAAGGTGCGCGGGAAGATCGACCAGAGGAGCCTGCCGGAGCTCAAGTTTCCCGCGCGGGCGCTCTCGAACGTGAAGTACGACGCGAAGGTCGGGTACTTCGAGCTCGGACGCGAGCAGAAGTCGCGCGCGCTGTCGGTGAACACCGTGAAGAGCTTCGCGCAGACGTTGCGGCTGATGGCGATCAGCAAGGAGATGGTCGAGAACAACGACTTCGCGACGAAGCGGGAGGCGTACTACGTCAGCAAGAACTGGGGGGAGTGCAAGTTCAACGAGCAGGTCGAGTCGGACACGGTGATGGACGACATCGAGGCGCTGGCGTCGCTCGACGGACTGTCGCGCGAGCAGCTGCGGTACTACCCGGAGGAGCACGGAGGGTCGGTCGCGGGGAGTCTCGTCGTCGTCGACACGGATTCGGAGACGGGGAGGCCGATCGAGATCGACTGCACGGGGTTCGGATCGGGGAGCTACTCGATCCCCCACTCGGTCGAGCACCTGGGGTTCAAGACGGACGCGAAGTTCATCCTGGCGATCGAGACGGGCGGGATGTTCCAGCGGCTCAACAACCACAAGTACTGGAAGAGCGCGAACTGCATCCTGGTGGAGACGGCCGGAGTGCCGACGCGAGCGACGCGGCGGTTCGTGCGCCGGTTGGCGGACGAGAGGAAGATCCCGGTGTACGCGTTCGTGGACTGCGATCCGTACGGGATCGCGAACATCTATCGGACGCTGAAGGTGGGTTCGGGGAACGCCGCGCACATCAACCGCTTCTTCTGCGTGCCGCAGGCGCAGTATCTCGGTGTGACGCCGCAGGACATCCACGACTTCAAGCTGCAGGACGCGACGCACAAGCTGCTCGAGGTGGACATCAAGCGCGCGAAGGACGCGCTGAAGAACGACCCGTTCTTCATGGCGCACAAGCCGTGGATCAAGGCGATCGAGCAGATGCTGTCGATGGGCGTGCGCGCGGAGCAGCAGGCGCTGGCGAAGTGGGGACTGAATTTCGTGATCGAGGAGTATCTGCCGAGGAAGCTGAAGAACGTGAAGGGGTTCTTGCCCTAGCACGTCCGCGCTCGTGAGCTCCCGGCTCGTCCTGTTCGGCTAGGATCGAAGGAATGTGGCGTCAGCGCGTCCTTGCTACCGCCATCGGAATCGTCCTTGCGGGCGTGCTTCTCGCCGGCGTGGCACTCCTGTTCATGGGACGCGAGCTCGTGTCGTGGTTCCGCGTACCGCATTCACCGGTGGACCTCGCTCTCGAAGATCCGGCGATTGCCCCGCCGTGCATCGGTGACGATTCCGTCCTCCTCATTCACGTCGGCGCGCGGTCGCGCCCGCTGTCAGAATCGCGAGTCGAGGAGAAGTTCGAGTCCGATCGCGGCTCGGCTTTCGCCCGGTATTCGTCGAGCTTGTTAGGGAGTCGGTGTCTGTCGGTCGTTCTGCGGTCCGCGTCGGTGCGCGTCGAGGCAATGTTCGACACCGATTACGGGAGATTCTCCGGTGAAATCCAACCCAAGGACTCGCACGTACACCTGGACGGTGACGAACTCTGCTTCGACTTGGCCGTCATTAGGAACGAGAGCTCGCCTTCGCTGGAGCGTTGGCAGGGCAAGATTCCGATTCGCTAGCGAGTATCTGCCGTGGAGCGTGGCAAGAGCCAGGCCTGGGCGGTCCGTCTAGATCACCACACGATCGAGATCGCGTTCGAGGCGTTGAACGAGTTTCCCGCCGGCGTCGAGCAGAAGGCCGGATCGGGATCACGATAGTACGCAAGGTAGAAACGCGTATCGCCCGGATGAATCGTATCTCCGAGCGCCGCGGACCGCGCGGTCACCGAGAGGTCGCCTGAGCCCGGCGCGAACGCCGCCCCTCCTACGGCGCTCTTTACGTAGAGGCGCTTCAGGTTCCCGCCCACGCATCGCAATCCATCCCCAAAGTGCAGTGGCGAGATAGCGGCGTCGCCCTGGGCGAACACCGTGAGGGCGGTGGGCATCTCGCCCGAGACCTGAAGCACCAGCGTATCGGGGCTCGTCGTTCCCGCCGAATCGAGCCTAGCGCCGCCCGTCGAAGCCGAATTCTGGCAGCCCCGACCCGTCGCGCCTTCGTTCCCGCACGGACACGGTCCGACGGTTCCGTCGCCGAAGCAGAACGGCGCTCCGGGCGCGCATCTCCCGTACTCCGCGATCCTCGCGGAAGCGATCCCGCCGGCGTAGTGGAAGCGACCGCCGGCGAACAGGCTCGCACCTCCTGCGACGCCGGCGTCGTAGCTCCGAACCACGACCGCGCTCCCGTCGAGCCCACTACCGAGCGACGACCAGACCACTCCATTCCATCTCGCGATGTGATTGACGGACGACGCGCCGCCGGCCGAAGTGAAGCTGCCGCCCGCGATGAGCGCCGGTCCGTTCCCGTCGTCCCAGACGGTCAGGGTGTCGACCTCCGCGTCCACACCGGAGCCGAGCGGAGCCCAGTTCGACCCGTCCCACTTGGCGATGTTGCTCGCAGGAGTGCCGCCGGCGGTCGCGAACAACCCTCCCACGTAGAGGGCCGCTCCCCCGCCGTCGTCGAATACGGCAAGGGCTCTCACCGGTCCGGAGACTCCCGTCGACAGCGGCGACCAGGCCGAGCCTCTCCAGCGCGCGATGCTCGCGGCGGCCGCTCCCCCGGCGGTCGTGAAGTCCCCCCCCGCGAAAACGGCTGGTCCCGATCCGTCGTCGTGCACGGCCAAGGCACGGACGCTACCGCCGCCGACACCGCTCCCGAGCGCGGACCAGTTGCTCCCCGTCCATGCGGCGATGTTATTGCAGCCGGCCATTGCGAAATGGCCGGCGACGTACAGTGTGCCACCGAGGATCGTCAGAGCGTTCACTGCGTTGGGTTGAGATCCGCTGACGCCGCCTCCGACCGTGCTCCAGTTGCTCCCGTCCCACCTGGCGATCTGGCCGAGGCTCACCAGCCGACCTCCGGCGTAAAGACCGGGAGTCGGTCCGCTCGGGAGGTAGGCGAGCGCGCGGACCTCGTCGCCAGCGCCACCGACACCACTGCCGAGCGCGGACCAGCTCGACCCGTTCCACTTGGCGACTCCGCGCGACGTTGTACCGCCCGCCGACTCGAAGAGGCCTCCTGCATAGAGTCCCGGACCGCTTCCGTCGTCGTGCACGATGAGCGCGTTCACGACTGGGCTACCGATGCCGCCTATTCCGTCGCCCGGGCTCACCGCTCTCCAGTGCGCGGCCCTGAAGACACCGACATTGTTGATCGCCACGCCGTCGGAGGAGACGAGGCTTCCTCCGGCGTAAAGCTCGGGCCCGGTCCCGGCGTCGAACACCCCCAGTGCGCGGACGCTCGCGAACGGGAAGAACCCTGACCCGAGCGTGCTCCAGCCGGACGCGGTCCACTTCGCCACGTTGTTCGCCAGGAGTCCGCCCGCGTGCTCGAAGATCCCACCCACGATCAGCGCCAGTCCGCTGCCGTCGTCGTGGACATGGAGCGCGACCACGGCGTTGTCGGTCCCCGCCCCGAGGGCCGACCATGCCACCCCGTCCCATCGCGCGACGTTGGACGCCGGTGCACCGCCGGCGCTGTGGAAGTTTCCGCCGGCGAAGAGCGCCGGCCCGGAGCCGTCGTCGAAGACGGCAAGGCAGATCACGGGATCGAACGGTGCATTGGGGTTGCCTCCGACCCCCAGGCCAAGGGGCGACCAGCTCGTGCCGTCCCACGCAGCGATCTTGTCGAAGGGCGTCCCATTGATCTGATAGAACTCCCCGCCAACGTAGAGCTTCGGTCCGCTGCCGTCGTCGAAGGTCGCCAGCGCGTACACCCTTCCATTCGTGCCATGCTGGAGCGCTTGCCAGGTCGCGCCGTCCCACCTGGCCACGTTCCACACGTGCACTCCGCCGGCGTCCACGAAGGATCCGCCGACATAGAGCGCCCTCCCCGCGCCGTCGTCGTAGACCGCTAGAGCGTACGCGACGTCCGAGAGCCCGCCCCCGAGCGCGGACCAACCCGCCCCGTTCCACTTCGCGATGTTGCTCGCAGGGGTTCCTCCAGCCGTGTTGAATGAACCTGCGGCGTAGAGCGCCGGACCGCTGCCGTCGTCGAAGACGATCAGAGCATTGACTGTGGGATAGCTCGTTCCGAGGAGTCCCGACCCGAGCGGAGACCACGCGGTGCCGTCCCAGCGTGCGACATGCTGGGCAGAAACGCCTCCGGCGATCGTGAACGTGCCGCCTATGTAGAGGGCTGGCCCCGCCCCATCGTCAAAGTCGACGATCGAGCGTACTTCGCCATCCACTCCGCTCAGCTCGAAACCGGATTTCCATTCGTCACATTGCGCGAGCCCGCGCGTCGCGGAGAGCTGAGCGAAGACCACGAGCGCCGCGCATGCGCGCACGATTCGAAGGAATGTCATCGTAGGACTCCTTGGCGGGCCGCGGGCGTCCTGACCTCGCTGCCCTGCGGGAATCCCACCGGCACCGCGGGCTCCACTCTACTCGGACAACGGGGACCGCGCTGCGGCAACCAAGGAGCGCACGCGCGCGGGGCCCTCCGCGCTTCGTGCCCTAGTCCGCCCACGCTCCGTGTGTCCGGAACCCGCGCGCTTCGACTAGCATCGAGAGGAATGTGGCGCGTCCCTGCTACCGCCCTCGGAATCGTCCTTGCGTGCGTGCCTCTCGCGGGCGCGGCGCTCGTTCTCCTCGGCCCCAATTATGGTCCCTATCCACCGGTGGACCTTGCGCTGGAAGATCCCGCCGTTGCACAACCCTGCATTGGTGAGGATTCGATCCTCCGAGGAAGCCAACGCATTCCCATTCTCGCGTCGTCGAGCCCGCTTTCGGAGCCCGTGGTCGAGCAGAGATTCGAGCGCGATCGCGGCACTGCTTTCGTCCGATACTCGTCGCACCGGTCGGAGAGTCGATGCCTGTCGCTCGTGCTGCGGTCCGGATCGGTGCGCGTCGAGGCACGCTTCGACACGGAGCACGGGAGGTACTACGGTGAAGTCCAACGCACTGCGTCGCACGTTCACCTCGAAGGCAACGAACTCTGCTTCGACTTGACTGTCGGTCTGAACGACGTCGCGTGTTCGCAGGAGCGATGGCAGGGCAAGATTCCGATGCGCTAGCGAATCTCTGCCGCGGAAGCTGAAGGACGTGAAGAGCTTCCTGGCCTGAGCGCGGCGGTCGCGCGTCAGGTTCCCGGATCGATCACGACTTTGCGGTGGCCGAGAGGCTTCACCGGCCGCGCGTTGCCCTGCGGAAACTCGGGCGCTGCGAACATCGTCTGGAACCTGGCGATCTGCTCCTTGGACATCGTGATCGGCGTCTCCATCACGATCCACTGCACATGCTCCGAGCACGGAGGCGTCGTGAGCGACCCCGGATAGCGGAAATTCTCGCGCATGCCAGGGAGGATCTTGGCGATGTCGACGCCGGTCGCGACTCCCCCTTCGCCTGCGTGCGCCGGCGCGACGTGCCACACCTTCTCGAGCTCCGCGTTCGCGGCGCCGGGCTCGACCATGACCCCGACGACGGCGAGGGATCCGTCGGCGGCCTTGTGCACGAAGTGCAATTCGAGCGGGGAGTGTTTCCCGTCGATCGCGTGCTCGCTCGGCGTGTGGACGTGGAACTGCTGGAGGTCGTATTCCACGCCGTCCAAGCTCAGGCGGCACTTCCCGGAGCCGGCTCGCAGCGTCGCCTGCACGGTGTGGCCGTTGTTGGCGACGCCGAAGTCGCTCGGCGCATCGTCGAGCGCGAGCTTCGCGGCATGCTCTGCGACCGTGTTCGCCGTCACGATGTCGATCGGCGACTGCTCCTCTCCCTGGTCGCAGGCGCTGTTCGCCGGTTCGAGGTCGGACCAGTGCTCCGGTCCCGCGGCGCCCGCATAGCCCCAATGGTGGGGCGCTCCGGCGTGGACGTCTTGATGGGTGGAGGAGCACGCGGAGAGCGTTGCTGCCAGAACCGCGACGGAAACGAATCTGGAGGAGAAGGTCGAACGAAGGATCATGGGGACCTCTTTCCGGGGTCGGTCATTCTAGCGGCGCGCCGCCAACGGCTCGTCATCCAGTACCAGACGCCCGCGGCAGCCATCACCGCCCCGATCGAAAGCAGCTCCGCGCTCGTGCACGAGAACAGCATCGCGAGCAGTGCGGCGATCGCGAGCAGCGGCACGATCCTTCGCTCCTGCAGCGCGCACGCGGCGCCGCAGCACGAGAGATAGAGCAGGATCGTCCCCACGCTCGACAGCACCGCGAGCGTCGTGAACGTTCCGAACATCGCCAGCACGAAGGCGATCGTCGCGTAGCACACCACCGCCCAGTACGGCACGCGGCGTTTCTCGTGCACGATCGTCAGGAATCGCGGCAGGACTCCCATCCGGCCGAACGCGAACACCATCCGCGACGTCCCGAGCAGGTCCCCCACGAGCCAGCCGGCCATCGACACGGCACCGGCTCCGAGGATCACGCTCTTCCAGACCGGGCTCACGCGCGCGACGGAGTCCGCGAGCGGCGCCGTCGCGCTCGCGAGCTCCGAGCCGAGCACGCCTTGCGCGACGACCTGGATCGCGAGGTACGTCAGCACGACGAGCACCGTCGCGGCGAACAGCGCGCGGGGGATCGTGCGCACGGGATCGCGCACCTCTCCGCTCGCGCCGAGCGCCGTCTCCATCCCGCACAGCGCGAACAAGGCGAGGATCGTGCTGCGTCCGACGTGCGCCGCCGTCGGCAGCTCGCGCACGACGAAGTTCTCCGCGCGCACGACGCTCACGCCGAGGACCACGAAGAGCAGCAGCGCGAGGAACTTGATCACGGCGAGACCACTGATCACGCCAGTCCCGGCGCGCACGCCCCGCAGATTCACCCCGACGAGCACGGCGTAGAGGAGGACCAGCTCGGCGACGCGCATCTCCGGACGCGCGAGCATCGGGTCCAAACCCGACACGGAATCGACGAGTCCGGCGGCGAGACTCGCGGACGCGAGGACGCTCGTCAGGAGGAACAGGACTCCGGTCAGGTATCCGGCGAACGGTCCGAACGCCGCCTCGGCGTAAGCCCATGTCCCTCCGCTCTGCGCGACGCGCCCGCCGACGCTCGCGATCGACGCCGTCACGAGGCCGATCAGGATGCCTCCGAGCACGAACGCGAGCGGGCCGGATGGTCCGAGCTCGAGCGCGATCGCGGCCGGCAGCGCGAAGATCCCGCCGCCGACGACCGCGTTGACGACGCTCGCGGTCAGCCCCGCGGGACCGATCGCGCGCAGCAGACCTTCGTCGCGCGTCTCGGCCGGAGCGCTCACTCCGCGAACGTCGAGATCACCCGGTCGATCGCCTGCGCGCACACCTTGCAGAACGTGGTCGGGTTGCGCGTGAACATGATGCAGTCGACCTCGGGCCGGTACAGTCCCTTCGCCTCGTACATCGAGCCCTCGAATGCGCCGACTTGTCCGGCGAACTTCTCGGAGGCGAGCATTGGCCCGGTCGTCGCCTTCACCTCGCGCATCAACGCCTCCGTCGCCTCCTCGGAAGCCTTCTCCTCGATCATCTTCTTGCGCTTCGCCTGGTACTCGACGTCGAGCTTGTCGTAGCCCGCCTGGTCCCAGGGCGTCGGCAGTGGCGTGCCGACGCCGACGAGGTCCTTCCACTTGAGCTTCGAAGGATCGAGCAGCGCCGTCGTGTTCGCCTCCCACGGCTCGACGCCTTTCGGATTGAACTGCTCATACGCGACGGCGGAGCTGTAGTACTCGTCCGCGAGCCCCGCGAACGAGTGCCCGAACTCGTGCACGAACACGTACGGCGCCTGCTCGGAATCCGCGGCGCACGTCGCCCAGAGGTTGTAGATGCCGCCGCCGCCGTACTTCCGGTCGTTGAAGAGCAGCATGAGCGCGTCGTACGGCGCCTGCGCCGCCGCATCGCGCAGCTTCTCGTTCGCGAACGTGAGCACGTAGCGGTCCGTGTCGAAGGCGTTGAAGGAGCACCCGAGCGGCGCGTCGTGCCAGACGCCCTTGCGCGGGTTGCTGATTCCCGATTCGGCCGCGGGGACGAGGAGCGCGCGCACGTTGAAGTCGCTCTTCCGCGAGCGGTAGGGCTCCGTGTCGAACATGACGCCGACGAGGCGCTTCACGTCGGCGAGGAACTTCGGCGCGTCGGCGGCCGTGTAGCCGTCGCCGAGGACGAGGAGGTCGACTTTCTTCGCCGGATCGCCGCTCTCGAAGATCGGGACGACTTCCCCGGTGCGCACGATCGGCGAGCGGTCGACGAAGCGGCTGGCGGGGTCGAGCGTCTCGGAGTGGAACTCGTGGAAGGCGCCGTCGTCGCCGCGTTTCTCGAGGACGAGCTGCACGGGAGCTTTCGGCTCGGGGAAGCGCTGGGATTCGTGGAACGTGCGCCAGGTGGTCTTCGCCTCGCCGGTCGTCTCCCACTCGCCGTAGATGCTCGAGAATCCGCGCGACCAGATCGTCGCGTGCAGGACGGGATCGACGACGCGGAAGCGGTACTTGCCGAAGTTCGTCTCGTCGACGAGATGGACGCGGCTGCCGGGCCAATCGCCTTCGACGCGGCAGCGGCTCGGGCTGACGTGCTCCTCGGTCGCGGTGCCGGTGTGGTACCAGTCGAAGCGCAGCGTCTTGCCCGTGAAGAGCGTGTCGAAGTCGGGTGCAGTGTCCGTGTACAGGGACACCGTCGGCGGAGCCGAGCAGCTCGTCAGGAAGATCGGAAGGAGCAGGAAGTCGGCGAGTCTCATGACGCGCGAAGGTATCCGCGCCCTCCCCGCCGCGCCAGCGGCGCACGAAGGCCTTTCAGAACCCGATCGCGACGCTCACGACGAGAAGCGCGACTCCGAGGAGGAACGCGCACACGACGATGAGCACGAAGGGCAGCGCCTCTTTCTCCTTCGGTCCGAGGAACGGCATCGCGGCGCCTCAGCTCATCAACTCGAGGACGACGAAAAGCACGACCCACACGGCGCCCATGAAGTGCCAGTACGTCGAGCAGAGCGACACGGCGACGCGCGTCCGCGGCGCGGTCGGGTCGCGGCGCGCGCGGCGCAGCGTGCGGAAGAGGAACACGAGTCCGCCGAGGACGTGCGCCGCGTGCAAGCCGGTGAGCGAGTAGAAGATCGTGCCGTACGCGTCGGAGAACGTGAACCGCCCGCTCGCGAACACGGTGCGCCAGAGCAGCGCCTGCACGACGAGGAACAGGATGCCGAGGTCGAGCGTCCACGCGAGCCGGCGGCGCAGGGCGCGGGGATCGCGCGCACGGGTCGCGAGGACGAACGTCGCGCTGCTCGCGAGGATGACGAGCGTGCTGATCCAGAGTCCGCGCGGCGGGACCGGCGCGCCCGGCGGCGGCCAGCTCGGTGCGTTGCTGCGCAGGAGCAGCGACGCGATGAGGAACACGACGAAGAGCGTGGTCATCCCGACGAGCGCGAGCATGAGCCCGAGGCGCGCGCGGTCGCCGCCGTCGCCGCTCGAGGTCTCGCGCGGCCCGCCCCGGTCGCCGTCTCCGCCACCGCCGCCTTCCGGCGGAGGCGGATTCCGTCGCCGTGTCCTGCGAGTGGGCCGCGGCGGTGCGATCGTGCCCGCCGCCACGCTAGCCGTCCTTCTCGGGATCCGGCGCCGGATCGGGATCGGGCTCCGGCGCCGGCTCGGGCGCCGGACCGTCGTCGGCGGGTTTCTCGTGGAACTCCGCGAGCGAGCGGCCGACCGCGTCGACGTCGGCATCCGTGATCGTCCGCGCCGCCTTGCGGATCATGTCCGCGACGTGCGCGATCTCCGAAGGATCGGAGGGGAAGCCCACGTTCGCGCCGCCTTCGGGTTCGCTCGTCGCGATCGGAGTCCCCTGCGCGTCGAGGACCGCGAACCACGGCAGCGTCTTCTTCTCGTTCTTGCGCAGACCCTTCAGGAGCTCCTTCCCGCCGAGCGTGCGCTCGACGTCGATCTTCGTCGGCGCGAAATCCTTGGCGAGGATTCCGGCGACTTCGGCAGAGCTCGCCCACGCCTCGAACTTGCGGCACTCGACGGAGCCCGGTGCCGCGAACCACACGAGCACGCGTTTCCCGTCCGCGACGGAGCTCGCGAGCGCTGCCGCGAGGACCGCGTCCGCCGCGAGGTACGGCGCCTGGTTCCGCGCGAGCACGTCGAGCACCTTCTCGGGATCGTGCCCTTTCTTCCCGATCTCCTTCCGCTCGAGCGTGTACGTGTCGTGGTTCGCGACGAGCTTCCCGTCCGCGTCGAGGATCGAGAGGTACGGGATGCCGATCCCGCGCGTGAAGTCGACGCCGTAGGACGCGGCGAGCTCGACGTTCCGGTCGAACCGGCCGATGTCGACGCGGACGACCTCGTACTCGTAGAGGACCGTCCGCCGGACCTTTGGATCCGTCTCGAGGAGCCCCTGGAGCATGCTGCACCAGCTGCACCAGTTCGCGCCCCACTCGACGAGGACGCGGCGGTTCTCGCGCTTCGCGCGCACCGCGGCCGCGGCGATCGCCTGGACGGCGTCGGCCTTCGTCGCGAAGAGCGGCGCCTTTCCCTCGGTCGCGAGACACAGGGCGGCGGCGAGCAACCAGCGCGGCGCGTTCACAGAGGGACTCCTCCGGCCATGCTAGCCCGCGACGACGTCGTTCGCGCGGGCGACGGCGGGAGTGGGCGCGGGCGCGGGCCCGGCCGCTCCGCGCTGCGCCCACCAGACGCCGACGAGGAGCAGGAACGCCCCGAGGGCCGTGGAAATGCCGAAGCTTTCGCCGAGGAGCGGCACGGCGAGCACCGTCGTCGCCAGCGGCTCGAGGTAGACGTAGACGCCCGCGCGCGCGGCGCCGATGCGCGCGACGCCGAGCTGCCAGAACCACTGCGCGAGCGTCCCGAGGACGCCGAGGAAGAGCAGCGAGCCGATCGCGGTGGGCGGGAGGTGCGCGAGGCGCGACGGATCCTTGCCGAACGCGATCGCGGCGAGCCCGACGAGACACACGGGTGTGAACACGACGAGCGTCACGGCGAGCGGCGAGCGTCGCCGCGAGAGGTCGCGCGTCGCGATCGTGTACAGCGCCCACGTGAACGCCGTGCCGAGGATGATCCAGTCACCGGTGCTCTCGAGCCACGACAGGCTCGCGACCTCGCCCTTCGACACGAGCACGAGGACGCCGAGCGTCGCGAGCGCGATCCCGACGACCTGTCCCGTCGACAATCGTTCCCCGAGGACGACGCGCGAGAGCAGCGCGATGCCGAGCGGCGAGAATGAGATGATCCACCCCGTGTTCGTCGCGGTCGTCTTCTCGAACGACAGCGCGATCGGCTGGAGGATGAAGTGCACGAGCAGGATCGACGCCCCGAACGCGAGCGGCAGCGCGTCGCGGCGGTCGAAGGCGAGCGGGATCCTCCTCGTCCACAGGACGAGGCCGAGCACGGGCAGTCCGATCGCGAAGCGCAGTCCGACGAGCTCGAACGGCGAGACGTACGCGAGGAGGACCTTCATCGCCACGAAGGTGGCGCCCCAGATCACGACGCTCGCGAGCAGCAGCAGCCGCGTTCCGACGGAAGGGCCGATCCGGCCCCGCACGGCTATCTCGCGACCTGCACGGGTGCAGGCTGCGGAACGAGGAAGAACCGGCCGATCGCCGCCTCGAACGTGCCGCCGTCCTCGCGCTCGAACGTGTAGCTCCCCTCCATCGTCCCCCAGCGCGTGCGCAGCGGACACCCGCTCGTGTACTCGAAGCGCTCGCCGGGCGCGAGGCTCGGCGTCTTCCCGACGACTCCGCCGCCGCGCACGTCCTCGCGGCGGTTGTCCGCGTCGAGGATGATCCAGTGCCGCGACTTGAGCCGCACGCGCGTCGTTCCGTCGTTCGTGATCACGACGCGGTACGCCCAGACGTAGTGGCGGCGCTCGGAGTCGGACTCGGAAGGCAGGAACTGCGCCTGCGCCTGGACGCGGATGCCTTGGGTGACGGTGTCGGAGCCGGAGGGTCTTGCCACGGTGGGTCGCTCTCGCTGCAGAATCCACCCGAAGCCTAAGCGCGCAGCGCACGCCGGGCAAGCGCTTGACAACGGCGGCGCGCGCGGTCAGTCCTGGACGCGTTCCTTGTACTCGAGCGTCTCGGAGTCGAGGCGGATCTTGTCGCCGCTGGAGACGATCAGTCCGATCCGCACCTTGACTCCGTTCTCGAGCACGGCGTCCTTGAGTCCGGAGCCGCCGCCCTTCATCGGAGGTGACGTCTCTTTCACGCGTGCGACGACGGTCGACGGCATCGACACGGTGACGAGGTGTCCTTCGACGAGCAGGCCCTTGTACGCGTCGACCTCCCACTTGAGCTGCTCCTCGACGGCCGCGTGGGCGCAGCGGTACTCGACGCCGTCGGGCGTGTAGAAGACCTCGTCGTCGCCGTCGCGGTAGGAATGCGTGAGCTCGATCAGCTCGGAGTCGAGCACTTCGTACTTGGTTTCCCCGTGCTCCTTGAGATCGGTCATCCGGCCGGTCTCGAGGTCCTTCAGCCGCATCTGGATGAACGTCCGGCGGTCGTTCCGCAGGATGTTCCAGTGGACCACCGTGCAGGTGCGGCCCTGGTGCGTGACCAGGAAGCCTTTGCGGAGATCCATCGCGGAGGACTGCATTGCGTTTTCCGGCTGTTCTGGGCGTGCGGGGCGCGTCGCCGACGGTCGCCGACGATTGGGCGGAAAAGGATAACGACCTTCCGCCCGCGAGGGAACCCCGGTTCGGCGTCTCGAACGCGCGACACCGACGCCCGCGATGGGATACGCTTCTCGGAAGAAGCGTACGCCCACCCGAGAACCCTTGGATCCTCCCCGCCGGAAGGCGGCGGCACGATCGGTCGATCCTCCTCCCCCCAGCTCCCCGGTCGACCGCCGCCCTTCCGCGGGCCTCCCCTTCTTCATCATGCGCGAGGTCCTTCACTCCGAGCTGCTCGGGCACCCCGGGCTTCCCGGAGGCACTCCGGTGCCCGCCGAGAGTCGCGGGCCGAGCGAAGTGCGCGGGCGCATGGAGCTCGCGCACGAGGAAGCGCTGCGCGAGCGCGCGCCCCTCGCGGTGATGCGTATCGCGGTCGACGGATTCGAGGGCATCGCGAAGCGCGCCGCGGGCGGTCGCGCGGAAGTCGTGCTCGCCTGGGTGGCGTCGATCCTGCGCACGTTGCCCGTGCAAGGAGACCTGCTCGCGCTGCGCGAGCAGGACCAGATCGTCGCGGTGCTCACGCGCACGGACGCGGCGGCGGCCGAGCTCCTCGCGCGAACGCTGGCCGAGAACGCGCGCCGGATCACGGCGCCCGGGAGCGCGACGCCGCTCGGCCTGCGGCTCTCGATCGGCATCGCCCAGGCTCAATTTGACGCCCCGTACTGGTTCCAGACGCTCCTCGCGGTCGCCCAGGAGGGCGTCGAGGTGGCGCAGAACTCCGGCGGCGCTCGCTGCGTGCACAGCGAGCTCTACACGTACCACCAGCGCCGGCTCGAGAGGCTGAGCCCCGACCGCGCGAAGCCCGTGCTGCCGCCCCCGGTGTCGCAGGAGCCGCTGCGAGTCGCGCCGCCCGCGCCGATTGCCGCGGGCACGCCAATCGGGACTCCCGCGTCCGCTCCGCCGGTCCCCGCCGCTGCGGGCGCGGTCCCCGTCCAGAACCACGCGGCTCCCGGCCTCCACGTGCTCGAGGAGCGCGTGCTCGCGCTCGCGCGCGAGTGGACCGAGGAGGCGCTCGCGAAGGCGCTGGCCGAGTCGCAGAAGGTGCACACGAACGAGATCGAGCTCCTCGAGCGGCGCATCCAGAAGCTCTCGCGCGCGCTCGAGGACGCGCACACGCAGCTCGAGAGCGCGCAGGTCGGCGCGGTGATCGATCCCGGCGTCGCGTCCGCGTACCGGACCGTGCAGGGCCTGCGCGATCCGCAGGGCGGACCGAAGCGCGACATGCTCGCGAAACTGTTCGAGGCGAACCTCGAGCTGCGCACGCTGCTCGGTCGCCTGAGCTGACGCGGCATGCGGCGGGCGCTCGCTCTCGTCGCCGCGTGCGCAGCGCTCGCGTTCCTCTGCGCGCAGCCGACGGCGCCGCGCGGGAGCGACGCCCCGCCGCACGACTTCTCGGCGGACCGCGCGCTCGCGACGCTGCGCCGCGTGCTCGGCGACGGCGCTCCCCACCCCGTCGGGTCGCCGGCGCACGAGCGCGTGCGCGAGCGGATCGTCGAGGAGCTGCGCGTCCTTGGTCTCGCGGCCGAGGTCGAGGAATCCGTCGCGGGCTCGCCGGCGTCGATCGCAGTCGTGCGCAACGTCGTCGCGCGGATCCCGGGCACCGAGATGGGCAAGGCCGTGCTCCTCTGCGCGCACTACGACTCCGTCCCGGCCGGTGCTGGCGCCGGCGACGACGGATCGGGCGTCGCGACGCTCCTCGAGGTCGCGCGCGCGTGCAAGGCGGGTCCGCCGCTGCGCCGGAGCTTGATCTTCCTCTTCGACGACGCCGAGGAGTGCGGGCTCGTCGGCGCGGAGGCGTTCGCCGCGCGCCACGACCTCGAGAAGGAGATCGAGGTCGTCGTGAACGCCGACGCGCGCGGCACGGACGGGCCGACGATGATGTTCGAGACGAGCGCGGGCAACGCGGACCTCGTGCGCCTGTACGGGGCCGCGGTCCCCTCTCCGCGCGCGACGTCGGCCGCGTACGAGGTCTACAAGCGGATGCCGAACGACACCGACCTGACGGTGTTCAAGCGGCACGGCCTCGCGGGACTCAACTTCGCGTTCATCGGCGGCCTGCGGCGGTACCACACGGAGAAGGACGACCTCGCGCATCTTTTCCCCGCGAGCGTGCAGCACGAGGGCGACCAGGTGCTCGCCGTGACGCGCGCGCTCGCGATGGCGGACTTCCGGCCGAAGTCCGACGGCGACCTCGTCTACACGGACGTGCTCGGCCTCTTCCTGCTCCGCTGGCCGGAGTCGTGGTCGCTGCCGGCCTCGATCGCGATCCTGCTCGCGCTGATCCTTCTCGCCGTCGCGGAGATCCGGTCGCGGGTCCTGCGCGCGTCGGCGCTCGCGATCGGCGTCCTGCGCGCGCTCGCGACGATCGCCGCCGCCGCGCTCGCGGCGCCCGCGGTCGTGCACGGGATCGAGCTCCTGCGCCGCGAGCCGGAGCCGTGGGCGGGTTCGCCGTGGCCCTTCGAGATCGCGCTCGCCGCCGGCGCGTGCCTCGCCGCGCTCGCCGTCGCGCGGATCCCGTGGCTCGCGCGCGCGGGCTTCGCCGCGTCCTGGAGCGGGATCTGGATCCTCCTCGCCGCCGTCGGCGTCGCGAGCGCGGCCTTCGTCCCCGGCGCGAGCTATCTCTTCCTCGTCCCGTGCGCGCTCGCGCTCCTCGCGCGCCTTGCGCGCCGCGAATTCGTCGCGATCGCGCTGCCCGCCTGCGCGCTCGCGCTCCTGTGGACTCCGCTCGCGATGGGACTCGAGCAGGCGATGGAGCTGCGCGTGCCCGTCGCGCTCGGACTGCTGCTCGGATGCGTGCTCGCGGCGGCGAGCTTCGGCACGGCGACGCGCCGCGCACTCGCGCTCCTCGCATCCCTCCTCGTGCTCGCGGCCGCCTGGGCGCTCGCAACCCCCGCGAGCACGGCCGAGCGCCCGGCCTGGGTCACGCTGACGCACCTCGAGGGGCCGGACGAAGGCGCGTCGCGCCTTTTCGCCGTGACGCTCGGATCGCCGCTCCCCGCCGAGCTGCGCGCGCAGGCCGCGTTCTCGGCGACGCCCGAGCGCGCGTTCCCCGAGCTCGCGTCGCTCCCGGCCGGATTCGCGGCGGCGCCCGCCGCGGCAGCACCGGCGGACGCGGCGCGCATCGACGTGCTCGGGACGCGGCTGGACGGCGACGCGCGCCTCGTCGACGTGCGGATCAGCTCGCCGCGCGGAGCTCCCTGCCTCCTTCTCCACCTGCGCGGGCTCGTCAGCAGACACGCGGACGGCGGCGTCGTCTCGCTGACCATCGGCGGTGAGCGCCTCTACGACCACCAGGCGACCCGCGTCTTCTTCGGCGTCCCTCCGGACGGAGTCGCGCTGACGCTGCGCGCGCCGCTCGACGGCCGAGCCGAGATCCTCCTCCTCGACGTCGCGTACGGTCTGCCGCCGTCGGACGCCGGCGTCGCGCGCGCGCGGCCCGATCGGTGCGTCCCGCGTGGGCAGGGCGACCAGTGGGTCGTCGCGCGCCGCGCCCCGCTCTGAAAGTACGGAACCAGGTACGTTTTCTCGCACTTCGAGCCGAGTCGTCGGGTACGCCTCGCCTCGGCTCGAAGTGCGAGAAAACGTACCTGGTTCCGTACTACCGCGCCGATGTCGCGAACACGTCGAACGAGATCCGCACGACGTCGTCGACCTTGACGGTCCCCGCGACGGCCGACGTCGGAGAGATGCCGAAGTCGGTCTGCTTCAGCTTGAGCTCGCCGGTCGTGCGCAGCGCCTGGTCGCGCAGCTCGATCCTGCACGGCACACGGATCCGGCGGACGACGCCGTGGAGCGCGAGATCGCCCTCGACGACGGCCTCGAGCACGTCCTTCGTGCGCGAGCGGATCTCGACGGAGCGGCTCGTGAACTCGATCGCCGGGAAGCGCGCGGCCTCGAGGACGTGGTCGTTCATCTCCTTCTCGATCTCGGCGCGGTCCTTCGCGCTGTCGTCGTCGACGACGGCGAGTGAAGCGGACTGGACCGTGATCGACACCGACGACTTCGCGAAGTCGCGCGCGTCGACGGCGAGCTGTCCGCCGAGCTTCCCGACCATCAGGCGGTGGTCGTGGCCGAACGCGGAGAGGAGCCCTCCCGAACCGGTCTTCACCTCGATGAAGCTGTGGTCGGGATCGACGCGGTAGGCATCGCGCGCGTCGGCGGCCGGAGCGAGCTTTCGCAGCACCTCCTCGAGTCGCGCGAGCTCGGGCTCGAGCTCGTCCGCCGCGCGCACGACGCGCACCGGATGGCCGTCGACGATCCACGCGAACTCGCGCGTCGCGCGCGCCGCGGTACCGGGTTTCGCGGACAGGATCGGGAGCGCGGCAACGGCCCGCGCGAGAGCGGCCTGCTCCTCGTCGCTCGCGAGCCGCGTCCTTCCGGACGCGACGACGCGCCCGTCGTCGAGCCACGCGACGGCGAGCTCGCCCGCTTCGAAGAACACGAGCGTCCCTTGCGGCAGCACGCGCACCGCGCGGCTCGTGTCGGCGGCCGGCGCCGCGTCCGGTCGCCCGCGGACGTCGATCCGGTGCAGTCCGCGCGCGAGACCCGAGACGGAGGCCGTCGCTTCGAATGCCTTGAGGACCATGAGCGAAGGGAGATCCGGCGGCGGAACGAGCGCGCCGGGGAGGAGGACGATGGGATCGCTCGCGCCCTTCCGGGGGAGGACCTGGAACCCGCCGAACTTCCACGCGGGCGTCGGCAGCGAGCCGCGGACGTGGACCGGCAGCGGCTCGCCCTCGAAGATCGCCTCCGGCGCGAACCATTCGCCGATCGCGAGCGGCTCGAAACGGTCGACGTCGGCGTGCACGACGGGATCGCCGGGATCGACGGCGAGCGGACCCGGACGCGGAGATTCGCGCGGGAGGCGGATCGCGCCGGTCTCGAGGTCGATCGAGCGCACGCCTCCGTCGCGGGCGAGGAGATCGAGCCGGTACGCCGACCGTCCTTCGCGCTCGACCGCGCGGACGCGGATCGACGGCACGTCCGTCGGCAGCCAGTCACGGAGGATCCCTTGCGGAATCGCGAGCGCCGCGGCATCGGCCAGGACGAGGAGCTTCCCGTCGCGGACGACCTGCACGAGCGCACGGGCCCCGTCGATCGCGGCGAGCGCGTGGCCGTCGTCGGTGAGGCGCCACTCCGCTTTGGGCGGGAGGTCGAGGGTGCGCGCCGACCACAGGACGCCGCTCGTCACTCCCGAAGCGTCGACGACCTCGACTCCGCCCGGCGTGTGGATGCGCGCGAGGAACTTCCCGTTCGCCGAGCGGATCTCCTGCGCCGAGGCCACGGCGGCGAGAAGACACAGAGCGAGCGTGCGCTTTGTGGCGCGCTGAGGGGCACAGAGCTTCGAGTCCGAGCGGCTTTGCACGCGCGCAATCTAGTCGATGACGAACGAAGAATCTGCGATTTCGTCGCGACGCAGAATCGGTAACAGCGCGCGCGCCGCGGATAGCTCGGCGCGGCAGACATGCAGCCGCCTGCGTGCGCCCGATTCCCGGGCCGACGCGGAACGCGGCGCCGTCTCCGATGGGAGCGCTCTCATGAATACCCGCGATCCGATCGACCCCCTGCGCAGCGCGAAGCGCAACTCACCCTGGTTCGTGATGTCCGTGCTCGCGCACGTGATCCTGCTGGTCGTCCTCGGGCTGATGTTCGTCCGACAGCGCGTGCAGCGCCCACACGACGACGAGGGGTTCATCGCGATCTCGCATCATCCTGCGCCCGAGCCGATCGACCCGGTCGCGATCGAGCCGCCCATCGTCCGCGCTCCGATCCCCCCCGACGCGAAGGGAGAACTCGTCGACGACCTGGTGATCGAGTTCCCGATCGACGTGTCGCCTGCGAAGGAGGACCTCTCGAAGGACATCGGGGATCCCAACTCGATCGATCTCCTCCCCGACAGCGGCCCGAAGAGCTCGAGCGCGATCGGCACGGGCACGATCGGCGGTCGCGGCGACGGCGTCACGGCGAGGTGGCGCCCCTACGGCACGAAGGGACCGGAGCACATCAAGGGCGGTCGGACGCCGCCCGGCCTCACCGTGCAGACGCAAAAGGCGGTGCGCGTGGGTCTGATCTGGCTGTGCCGCCACCAGAATCCGGACGGGTCGTGGAGCCCGGCGTCGATGAAGGACCGCTGCGATCCGAAGCGGCCGTGCTACGACCCGAAGCTCGCGGCGAATGACCACTACGACGAGGGGCTGACCTCGCTCGCGCTCCTGTGCTTCCTCGGCGCGGGGTTCGACCATCGCTGCGAGCTCGACCTCGTCGACACGACCTGCGAGAAGCGCCACCGCATCGGCGAGGTCGTCCGGCGCGGGCTCGAGTGGCTCAAGAAGCGCCAGAACCAGGACGGCTCGTTCTCGCGCGACCGCGCGTTCCTCTACAACGAGGCGCTCGCGACGATGGCGATGTCCGAGGCCTTCGGGCTCTCCGGGGCGCGCTACTGGCGCGAGCCGGCGCAGCGCGCGGTCGCGTTCCTCCAGAAGGCGCAGCGTCCGAGTCCCTCGGGGAACGGCGCGTGGGGTTGGCGCTACGCCTCGCGCACCGACGTCGAGGACTTCGCGAAAGGCACCTCCGATCCCGAGTACCTGAAGGCTCTGTACGACTCGGACACGTCGGTGACGACCTGGTGCGTCATGGCGCTCAAGTCGGCGCAGCTCTCGGGCCTCGAGGTCGACAAGGCCGCTTTCGCCGGCGCCGTCGACTACTGCAAGTTCGCGACAGGCGGCGAGGGGCTCGTCGGCTACCTCGATGCGAAATCGGCCGGCGGCACCGTCAGCGGTCCCTTCGACGGGCAGTTCGTCTACCACCCGACGACGATGTCGGCGCTCGGGATGTGCATCCGCACGTTCGCGGCGCACGACGCCGACGACCCGTTCCTCGACCTCGCCGCGAAACGGATCGCGCAGGATCTCCCGACCGTCTCGAAGAGCCGGGACTCGATCGACTACTACTATTGGTACTACGCGAGCCTCGCCCTGAACCAGTTCGACGGCCCCGACAGCCCGAGGAAGCAGACCGGCAAGTACTGGAACCCCTGGAACAAGGCGATGGTCGACGCGGTGCTCGCGCTGCAGGACCAGACCGAACGCGGGTGCACGACCGGCGGATGGATCGCGAGCGATCGCTGGGCCAGCGCGTCCGGCGCGGGCCCCCTCTACTCGACGGCGATGAACGTCCTGACACTCGAGGTCTACTACCGCTACCCGAACGCCTTCGGCCGCAAGCGGAACTGACGGACGGTCCTTCCGCACCCGGCTCCGGGGAACCATGAGGTTCACGCCGAGCGCGCCGCCCTGCCCGCCTGAACGCCTCCACTTGGCGTTGCGGTGGAGTCAAAATCGGGTAACATCCCCACCCCATTCAGGTAGGTGCGACGGCGTCGCGCCTCGGATGGCCGCCCCCTCCAGCCTAGTTCGCGACCTCGATCCTGCCCTGGGGCGGCCCACGGCCAGCCCGCGGCAACCTGAACCGGAAGGCGCATCTTCATGAAGAGCTTCAACCCGATGACTCTGGCGCGGAACGCGCCCTGGGTGTTCATGGCCATCGCCATCCACGCGATCCTGATCGCCGGAGCGGCTGTCTGGTACGTGAAGCACGAGAAGCAGAAGAAGGAAGAGCAGAGCACCCAGATCTCGGTCTCGAAGCCCCGCGACGAGGTCGAGGAGCTCGTCCAGCCGCCCGAGGTGATCGACCGCAAGGCGATCCCGAAGAACGAGGAGGCGGAGCTCGTCAGCTTCCAGGAGGACGTCTACATCCCGACGACCGAGTCGCAGCCCGAGGACCTCCACCTCGACCGCGGCGACCCGAGCGCCCTCGACAACCTGCCGACCGGCGGATCGACCGGCGGCACGGCGATCGGCGTCGGCGAAGGCGGCCACTACGGGACGGGCAAGCCCTCCCCCTTCGGCTCCCGCAAGCTGGGCTCGGGCCCGCGCAAGGGCCGCGCCGGCGGAGCGACGCAGGGCACGGAGAAGGCGGTGCTCGACGGTCTGCGCTGGCTCGTCCGCCACCAGAACCCGGACGGCTCCTGGAGCGCCGCGTCGCTGAAGTCGCGCTGCATCCCGGAAGCGCCGTGCTTCGACCCGAAGCTCACGACGAACAACAACTTCGACGAGGGCATCACCGGCCTCGCGCTCCTGTGCTTCCTAGGCGCCGGCTTCAGCCACGAGAGCAAGCAGGACATCGTCGACACGGTCATGGCGAAGCGCCACAAGATCGGCGACGTCGTGAAGCGCGGCCTCGAGTGGCTGCGCAAGCGCCAGAACCAGGACGGCTCGTTCACCCCGAACCGGCCGTTCATGTACAACGAGGCTCTCGCGACCATGGCGATGACCGAGGCGTTCGGCCTCACGCAGAATCGCTACTGGAAGGACCCCGCGCAGAAGGGCATCAACCTGATCCAGGACGCGCAGCGCCCGAATCCGTCGGGCGCGGGCTTCTGGGGCTGGCGCTACGAGTCGCGCAAGGAGATCGAGGAGAGCCACTCGGGCACCGGCGATCCCGACTACAAGCAGCAGCTCTACATGTCGGACACGTCGGTGACGACGTGGTGCGTCATGGCGCTCAAGTCGGCGCAGCTCTCCGGCCTGCAGGTGAAGCAGGAGTCGATGCAGGGCGCGATGGACTTCTGCAAGTTCGTGACGGCGGACAACGGCCTCGTCGGCTACGTCGACGCCAAGTCCGCGGGCGCTACGGTCAGCGGGCCCTTCGACAGCCAGTTCACGTACCACCCGACGACGATGTCGGCGCTCGGCACGTGCCTGCGCATCTTCGCGACGCACAACGCCGACGATCCGTTCCTCGATCTCGCGGCGAAGCGCATCGTCCAGGACCTGCCGACCGTGTCGAAGAACCACGAGTCGCTCGACTACTACTACTGGTACTACGCGAGTCTCGCGCTGAACCAGCTCGACGGGCCGGACAGCCCGAAGAAGAGCGGGAAGTACTGGAACCCGTGGAACAAGGCGATGGTCGACGCGGTGATCTCGCTGCAGGACCACACGGAAAAGGCCTGCTCGAACGGCGGATGGATCATCAGCGACCGCTGGGGCAACTACTCCGGCTGCGGTCCGCTGTACAACACCGCGCTCAACGTCCTGACGCTCGAAGTCTACTATCGTTACGAGAATGCCTTCGGAGGCTCGAAGCGCAACTAGCGGCCGCGATCCCCCCCACGCGACCGACGACTCCAAGACGACCTGGCCCCCATCTCCGGAGACTCCTTGCATGCGATTGCGCCTGCCCGCCCGCTCGTTCCGTGACCCCTCTTCCAGAGGTCGGATCCGCGCGTCGGCGGTGCTGGCTTTCGTCGTCTCCGCAGCGGTGCTCTCGGGGAGCGCACGCGCGCAGAGCGAGGCGGTGCTCGGGAAGGACGACGCGGCCTTCGCGCGCGCCCTCTACCGCGGAGGCTGGACCGATCTCGCCGAGTCCTTGTGCAAGACGATCGAGAAGGGCGGCAAGATCTCGCCCGAAGCCGCCGTCGGCGTGAAGGGGCTGCACCTCGACCTGCGCTTCGACATCGCGCTCAAGGAGAGGGACGTCCTCAAGCGCAAGGACCTGATCAAGGCGGTCCTCGACGAGAAGGAAGACTTCGTCCACCAGTACGCGAACACGAAGGAAGCGACGGACACGGCCGAGTCGCTGCCCGACGTGTACCGCGCGCTCGGCGAGTCGATCACGGTCGCGATCCAGTCGACGTCCGACGTCCAGGCCGTCGCGCAGCTGAAGCAGGAGGGCGAGAAGGCCTACACGCAAGCCGAGGACACGATCAAGGCGAAGATCGACGAGCTCGCCGAGGACCACTCGAGCCCGACCGCGGAGCGGCTCTACACGAGCCTGCGCTACAACCTCCCGCGCACGTACTACTACCACTCGCTCCTGTACCCGGCCGGCGAATGGAAGAAGAAGGACCTGCTCGAGAAGTGCATCGACGCCTTCCAGCAGTTCGGCCTCGATTACTCGGACAACATCCTCTACTACCAGGGCCTGATCCTCGAAGGCCTCGCGGCGAAGGATCTCGAGCGCAAGGACGACGCGCTCGGCGCGTTCGAAGAGGCGATCGGCCTCGCCGCCGTCGTGGCGAACCCGAACGCGAAGGGCGTCTACGAGGTCGCCCCCGAGATCACGGACGTGATCTCCGACGCCGTCCTCCAGAAGGTCCTCTACCAGACGGAGATCAAGGACTATCCCGGCGCGATCGCGTCGTCGAAGAAGTACTTCGCGACGCTGCCCGAGCCCTACCAGGGCCACAGCGGGCTCGCGGTGCTCGCCGCGCAGGCCGAAGCCGAGCTCGCTTCAGGCGACGCGAAGACGGCGGGCGACAGCGCGCAGAAGCTCGTCGACATGGACGAGCGCGGGAAATGGGGCGCGAAGGGCAAGGAGATCCAGGCGAAGATCCTGAACGGCGGCGGCGGCGGGGACCTCGACGCCAGCTCGATGCTCAAGATCGCGGCGCAGCTCGCGTCGCGCGGCGACGAGGCGCGCGCGATGCAGATCGCCCGCCAGGCCGTCACGCTCGCGCGCGGGAAGCCGACCGAGGCGAACGTCGGCTGCGAGGCCTACCTCCTCATCGGGAACATCTTCCTGCAGCGCGGACCGGGCTGGAGCTACGAAGCCGCGCTCGCGTTCGACACCGCCGCGGAGAGCTGGCCGAAGGCCGACAAGGCGTCGCAGGCCGTGTACCAGGGCATGGCCGTGTACCTGAAGATGAACTCGGAGGACAAGCGTCCCTGGTTCAAGAAGCGCGGCGACGACCGCGCGAAGACACTCGCGACCGTCTACCCGAACAGCCCGCTCGCCGCCTTCGCACAGCTCGAAGGCGCGAAGGCGCTCGAGCGCGAAGGCAAGTTCCTCGAGGCCGCCGCGGAGTACCAGAAGGTCCAGCCGAGCGCCGCGAGCTACCTCGAGGCCCAGTTCCGCGCGGGCAACTGCTACTTCTTCCAGGCGCGCAAGCTCTGCCTCGAGAAGAAGGACAGCGAAGCCGACCAGTTCGTGAAGCAGGCCGAGACGCTGATCAAGAAGGCGAAGGCCGACCTCGACGCGGCCCTGAAGGGCACGATGGACCTCGAGGCGCAGGCGCGCATCGAGGGCTCGGGCTTCCAGGCGCGCGTGTCGCTCGCGCAGCTCTACCTCCTCGACTGCGTGAACCGCCCGGCCGACGTCCTCGAAGCGTTGAAGGACGTCGACGAACGCTACGGCAGCGACGAGGACAAGCTCGCCACCGCATGGAGCCTGCGGATCTCGGGGCTCGAGAAGCAGGGGAAGCTCGACGAAGCGATCGCGCTGCTCGACTCCTTGATGAAGAAGAACCCCGAATCGCGGGCGATCGGCGGGGCGGCTGGACAGATCGCGCGCGCGATCGACCGGCGCGCGGGCGAGCTCCTCAAGGCGAACAAGACGAAGGAGAGCGACGTCGAGCTCAAGCGCGCGGCGTCGTACTACGCGATGAGCGGTCGCGCGCTCTCGAAGCTCCCGTCGACGCGCGCGTCGGCGCTCGAGGAGACCGCGAACCGCCTCTTCGCGATCGGCCTCCACTTCAACGGGGTGCCCGAGACCTGGGACAGCTTCGTCGGCTGGCAAGGCAGCCAGACGCGCGAGCCCGACATGTGGCGCGAGGCGGTGAAGCTCTACCGCGCGGCGCTCCAGCTCTCCCCCAACTACACGAACCAGATCAAGCTCGGCCGCTGCCTCGGCTTCCTCGGCGAATTCCCGGAGGCCGCCGCCGAGTACGGGCGCCTGTTCGACTCCGAGCCGATCATCGACTCGGTCTCGAACCCGCCGAAGTTCAACGGCTCGCTGATCAAGCAGAAGCCCGAGCTCTTCCTCGCCTACCTCGAGTGGGGCGTCTCCGCGCAGGAGACCGCGGCGAAGAGCCAGGACGCCGAGATGTACCTGCGCGCGAGCGCGTGCTTCGACAACCTCGTCCGCGACCCGGGCGGGGCGACGACGAAGGTCTACTGGCACGCGAAGCTCCACCAGATCCAGAACTTGATGAGCCAGGGCAAGTACCAGGACGCCGGGCTCCTCATGCGCGACATCGAGCGGAACAACGCCGAGCTCGGCGCGCCCGCTGGCCTGCAGACCGAGTTCAAGAAGGTGAAGGACGACCTCGGCAAGAAGGTCCTGAACCAGCAGGCTCCGCGCGCGCCGGTCGCGCCGGCTGCGCCGCAGTCCCCGAAGAACCCGAAGTGAGCAGAGATAGGATCCTCGCAATGTTCGGAACAGCACGCACGACCGGCGCTCGCCGGGCCCTCGCCCTCGTCGCGACGGCATCTCTCTTCGTCGCGACCGCCTCGGCGCAGGAGAAGGACTCGATCCAGTTCAAGGACGGCAAGACCGAGACCGGCCTGATCAAGGCCGAGGACTACGGCGGGATCACCTTCAACCCGAGCAAGGGCGCCGCGCGCACGGTCGAGTGGAAGGAAGTCGCTCCGAACGGGGTCACGTACTCGGGCTCCGCCGAGTTCCAGAGCGCGAAGGACGCCTACGACAACGGCAAGTTCGCCGACGCGCTCCCGAAGTTCGAGGAGCTCCTCGGCGACGCGAAGCTGCGCGCCGTCCTCAAGCAGAACACCGAGTACTACGTCGCGACGATCTTCCAGCGCGGCGGCGAGTTCGACAAAGCGATCGACGCGTACAAGAAGCTCGTCGCGGACTTCCCGAAGACGCGCTGGCTCATGGAAGTCGGCGAAGGCCTCGTCGCCTGCAACATCGCCAAGAAGGACGTCGCGGCCGCCGGCAAGGCGCTCGACGATCTCTCCGCCGCGGCGACGACCGCGGGCGTCGAAACGAGCTTCAATTCGGCCGTCAACGTGCTCAAGGGCAAGCTCTTCGAGGAGCAGAAGAAGTATCCCGAGGCGCAGGCCGCGTACGGCGTCGTCGCGAAGGCCGCAGGCGTCTCGCAGGGGATCGCGCAGCAGGCGCGCCTCGGCGAAGCCCGTTGCATGGTCGCGCTGAACAAGAAGACCGACGCGCAGACCGCGTTCCAGGCTCTCACCAAGGAAGACGCCCCGAACACCGTGCTCGCCGGCGCGTGGAACGGGCTCGCCGACCTCTACGTCGAGGACGCGCGCGCGCACCAGAACGACGCCGACAAGCTCATGGACGCGCTCTTCTGCTACCTGCGCGGCGTCGTCCAGTACGCGCCGCTCTCCGGCGATCCGCAGACCGAGTACAAGCGCTCGATGAAAGGCTCCGCCGAGGTGTTCCGCTTCATCAGCCAGGTCGAGAAGAACGCGGAGCGCAAGAAGCTGTACCTCGATCGGGCCAACGAGCGCGACCAGCAGTTCAAGAAGGAGTTCCCGAACGGCTGAGCGTTCGGACTCCTCCACCCCTTCCGCGTTCTCTCGAGATCCCCACCGAAATCCCCCACCCAACCCAGAAAGTTCCAGAGAAGACGACGATGAACGCTTCCCGCAAGAAGTTCGCCCTGATGGCCGTCCTGGCCGTGGTTCTCATGGCAGGCATGGCCATGGCGCAGGAGCCGGAGATCCAGAAGAAATCCCTCCTGCAGCTCTTCGAGGCGACCGGCGCGGTCGGCTACCTCATGGTGCTGTGCTCGATGATCGGGACGGCGCTCGTGATCGAGCACATCGTCAACCTGCGCCGCGAGAAGCTCGCGCCGGCGCCCCTCATCCAGGACCTCCAGGCCCTGATCGACGAGGAGCAGTACGACGAAGCGATCGAGCTCTGCGACCAGGAAGGCGGCTACATCTCGAACCTCGTGAGCTCGGCCCTGCGCATGCGCCACGCCGGCTACGAAGAGATGATCCAGGGCCTCGAAGCCGCCGCGAACGAAGAGACGTTCAAGCTGCAGGCCAAGATCTCCTACCTCTCCCTCATCGGGAACGTCGGACCGCTCCTCGGTCTGCTCGGAACGGTGACGGGCATGATCAGCTCCTTCCAGGTCATCGAGCACTTGAAGGCGCCGACGCCGGGCGACCTGGCGCGGGGCGTGTACGAGTCGCTCGTGAACACGACGATGGGCCTCTTCATCGGCATCGTGTTCCTGACGGCGTTCTTCGTGTTCAAGAACAAGGTCACGAAGATGACCCTGTCGATGAACCTGCAAGCCGTCGACCTCCTGAAGCACCTCGCGGCCGTCGAAAAAGGGCCCTGATTCCGTCCCTCGCGGTCGTCGAACGCACTAGCACCAGAGCCCGGAGCACGCCATGCACAAACGAGTCAAGGCACAGGCCGAGGAGAGCATCTCCCCGAACCTGATCCCGATGATCGACATCATGTTCCTGCTCCTGCTCTTCTTCATGCTGAGCGCGGACATGAGCGCGCGTCAGCTCGAGGAAGTCATCCTCCCGCAGGCGAGCCAGGTGAAGGAAGACAAGAAGGAAGGGACCGAAGGCGAGTCGACGACCACGATCAACATCCACCACGTCACGGAGAAGGGCACGGACTGCGCGGTCTACGCCAACGGCGGCATCTGCCGCGACGTGAACCACTGGAAGTGGGCGATCCGCGGCCACGACTACACCAAGGACACGATCAAGGACCAGCTCCAGATCGAGGCGCAGCTCCACATGGAGACGGTGCCCGATCCGAAGGCGAAGAAGCTCCTTTCCGCGCTACGCATCCTGATCCGCGCGGACAGCGGCGCCCCGTACGGGGACGTCCAGAAGGTGATCGAGCTCTGCGGCACGGTCGGGATCTACAAGGTCGAGGTCGCGGCCGCGAAACCCGCGGCGGAGAAGAAGTAGCGCTCGCGAGCGGGCGCGGAGGACGACCATGGCAGGCGGCGGAGACTCGAGCGAGAACCCGGTGGCGATCAACGTCGTCCCGATGGTCGACGTCATCTTCTGCCTGTGCGTGTTCTTCATGTGCTCCATGAAGTTCAAGCAGGTCGAGGGGAAGTTCGACGCCTGGCTCCCGAAGGACAAGGGCTTCGGCGAGCAGGTCCGCGAGCCGGCCGAGATCCGGATCGCGCTCTACTGGGACGCGACGCACGGAGTGGTGCGGCGGCAGTTCGGCTCGCGCATCGCGGACGACGACGGCGAGCTCGAGTCGCTCCTCCGCGGCGCGCGCGACGACTTCTCCGCGAAGAACCGCGCGGATGCTCCGGTGGTCCTCGACGCCGACGGGCGCGTCCCGTGGAAGGACGTCGTCGGCGTCCTGAACATCTGCAAGAAGCTCGAGATGGAGCACATCGAATTCGCCCTGGGCAAACCGAACTGAGCCGAAGAGAAGAACCGAGGAGAGACTGACATGGCTGGTGGCGGAGATGCAGCAGACAACCCGGTGGCGATCAACGTCGTGCCCATGGTGGACGTGATCTTCTGCCTGTGCGTGTTCTTCATGTGCTCGATGAAGTTCAAGCAGCTCGAAGGGAAGTTCGACTCGTGGCTGCCGAAGGACAAGGGCGCGGGCGGCACGCCGGCGGAGATCCAGGAGACGCGCGTCGCACTCTTCTGGGACGTCGACAAGCAGAAGACGCGCCGCCAGTTCGGGACGCGCGTCGTCGAGGACGACGGCGAGCTCCAGACGCTGATCAAGAGCGCGCACGACGACTTCGTGCTCAAGAACAGGCCGGAAGCGCCCGTGATCATCGACGGCGACGCACGCGTCCCGTGGAAGGACGTCATCGACATCGTCAACATCTGCAAGGCGCTGCAGATCGACAACATCGAGTTCGCGCTCGGCGCCGCGGAAAAGTAGCGGCTTCCCGGCCCCCAAGGGCCCCGCCGGGGGCCATTCGGTGGCTTCCCGGGGCCTTTCGGGCGGGAGATCGCTACCCGCCGTGTTGCCCGCGCCCGCCTGCGGGATAATCCTGCTCGGACCATGACCACCCCCTCGGAGCCCAGGCCGCCCTCGGAAGAGCCGCGCCGCCGGCCGTTCGACGGCCAGACGTCGCCCGAGCCGTTCCACCGCTCGCCCGAGTTCGTGCGCTTCATCTGGCTCGCCGGCGGACTCGTGGTCGTCGTGCTCATGGTCTTCTACGCCGCGTCCATCGGAGGGAAGAAGATCACCAGCGCCCAGGCGCCGGCTCCGGCCCCCGCCGCGGCGCGCGCGGACGCACCGCCCGCGGACGTCGATCCGATGGCCCGCTCCGTCCGCCTCTCGACGCTCTTCGAGGGCGCGCTCGTCGACTCGCACAACGGCGAGGGCTTCGCCGAGACCGAGGGCTACCGGAAGCTCCTGCAGACCCTGTCGACGTACCCGGCCGACCAGGTCGAAAAGCTCGCGACGCAGAAGCTCGACTGGACCGCGGCCACGAACGATCCCGACGCCTGGCGCGGGCAGTTCGTGTGGACGCGCGGCGTCATCGCCCACCGGTGGGCGGAGCGCCTGCGGAGCCCGGTCTTCGCCGCGCAGGACGTCTACCGCGTGATCCTGACCGACGGGGACGGGTCGGAGGGCGTCGTGATCGACATGCTCGAGGAGCCGCCCGCGGTCGCCCTCCAGAGCGACCCGGTCGACGTCCAGGGGATTTTCTACCGGACGATCCGGTACGCCGCGGTCGGCCAGAAGGAGGACCGCGTGGCCCCCTACCTGCTGGCGAAGTCGATGCGGGCGGTCGAACGGCCCAAGCGCAACGTCGGCGGCGTCCTCCGGGACCACGGCGCCACGGCGCTCGCGGGCATGGCCCTCGCCATCGGAGCCGCACGCCTGCTAATCTATTGGTTTCAACGCCGATCGCGGCGCCTGAAGCCGCCCCGCCGGCCGGCTCCGGTCGGCTTCGAAAAGATGTTCGAGAACCGTTTGCGCGAGGGGAACCGGACCTCCGGTCCCCGCTCCCAGGCCTGATCCCCCGAGTACACGACCTGCCATGGCGAATTGCGAAAAGTGCGGCACGACCTTCACCCCCAACGCGGAGCGCACGGAAGTCACTTCGTTGCGCGTCCTCTGCCAGAAGTGCGAGGAAGAGCGCCGCGCTGAGAAGGCGACGCGCGCGGCTTCCCAGCCGACGGCGAAGGCCGGGGTCCGGACCGCCGGCGCAGCGGGAGCTCCCGCTGCTTCCGCGAACACGGCACCGCGCGCTCCCGCCGCGAAGCCCGCGACGGCGGCACCCGGGTCGAGGCCCGCGCCCGCTGCGAGGCCCGCGACGGCGCGCCCGGCCGCTGCCGCGGCACCCGCGCCTGCACCTGAGGCCGCCGCCGCTTCTGCGCCCGCGCGCCGCGGCGCGTCGAGTCCGCCGCCCTCGCGCCGCACGAGCTCCGCGGCCGCCTCGTCGGCGAAGGATCTCCACGGATCGCCTTCGAAGAAGCTCCTCCACCGGCCGGCGCGCGGCCGGAGCGCCGACGGGCCCGACGAGGGTTTCCACCCCGACGTCCGCCGCGAAGTCGCGATGCTCAAGCAGCGCGAGAGCAAGGTGATGACGATCGCTTGGATCATCTGCGGCGTCCTGCTCCTCACTGCGGGTGCGGTCGCGTTCACCGCGAAGAGCAAGCACGATCGCGAGATCGAAGCCGCGGCGAAGCACCGCAGCGATCTCGATTTGTTCGCGAAGAAGGCCTCCGAGTTCGACCTGAAGACGGACGAGGGCATCAAGGGCCTCCTCGCCTTCACGGACGAAAAGAAGGCGGAACTCGGCTGGGAGGACGATCCGACCGTCGGCGGCACCGTCGCGACCCTCGTCAGCAAGGCGAAGACGAGCCAGGACATGCTGGCGGAGAAGAAGGACGAGTTCGGACGCCTCGCGAACATCGAGGCCACCTTGCGGGACACGGCTTCGAAGTCGCCGGACGACCTGCTCAAGGCGCGCCGGTCGCTCGAGACCCTGGTCAGCCGGGTCGAGCAGTACGGCGACGAGGACCAGTTCAAGACGCGCGTGATGGCGGCGTTCAAGATCGTCGACCGCGCCGTGCTCGGGCGCCTGCGCGACGAAGCGAAGACGCTCGCGAACGGCGGCACCGACAAGCAGCGCGCGGCGCTCGTCGCCTACACGAAGGCCGAGGACGAGGCGACGCGCCTGCTCGACAAGGCGATGCAGGCGAAGGACGAAGAGGTGAAGACCTACTTCACGACGCAGTACCGCGAGATCACCGACGAGGCGAACGCGTTCGTCACCGCGGTGTTCACGCCGGAGGTCGTCGAGAAGACGCCCTGGACCGACATCCTCACGGAGGACCAGAAGAAGCACTGGCAGAACTACGGGTTCACCGGCTTCCGGCTCGAAGGCGGCAAGCTCGAGGCCGTCGGGCCGGCCGTCGGCTCGAGCACGTACGCGCTGATGGCCTTCCCCGACCAGGGCGGGTTCCGCGACTTCGACCTCGAAATGGACTTCACCGTGAAGGGCGTCGTCGACGTCGGCTTCCGCGTCGGCAAGCGCTTCGACAACACGGTCGAGCTGTACACGCTGAGCACGACGAGCCAGGAGCCGCTGAAGGCGGGGCAGACGTACACGCTCCACGCGACGTACATCGGGAACAAGCTCTCCGGCACGCTCACCCCCGCGGACGCCACGCTCGGCGCGATCGAGAGCTCCTGGACGAAGAACCGCAAGGGCGCGCTGGGCATCCAGGTGCGCGAGGGCGCGGAGATGAAGATCTCGCGCCTGCGGGTGCGCGAGCTGCGCAACGCCACCTGAAACCGGGGCGTCGCGCGCACGCCGCGGGACGCGTTTTCTGGCGTCGATACGCCCTTTTTCGCGCCTTCGGCGCGAGAGCGCACTTCGTCCTTGGCAGCCGTGCGGGGGCCGAATATAACGTTCGCCCCCATCCCCGAGTTCCCTAGCCGGAGCCCTGGCAGACGATGCTCTCTTCCACCCTCGCCGCCCTCGCCACGCTCATCCCCTCCCCCGTCCGGACGGCCCTCGAGCAGGCCCACGCCACGCACGGCGGCGGCGAGGCGAACCTGATCCTCCCCGATCTCGACACGGGCGACTTCCTCGGGATGCCTGGCCGCACGCTGCTCATGGGCGGCCTCGCCGTCTGCGTGCTCGGCCTCGTCTTCGGCCTCGTGATCTACGGGCAGCTGAAGAAGATGCCCGTGCACAAGTCGATGCTCGAGATCTCGGAGCTGATCTACGAGACCTGCAAGACGTACCTCGTCACGCAGGGCAAGTTCATCCTGATGCTCTGGGTGTTCATCGGGACGATCATGGTCGTCTACTTCGGCGCCCTCCGGCACATGGAGGCGGCGAAGGTCGTGACGATCGTGATCTTCAGCCTGATCGGCATCGGCGGAAGCTACGGCGTCGCCTGGTTCGGCATCCGCGTGAACACGTTCGCGAACTCGCGCACGGCCTTCGCGGCGCTCAAGGGCAAGCCGTTCCCGTGCTACTCGATCCCGCTGAAGGCCGGCATGAGCATCGGCATGCTGCTGATCTCGGTCGAGCTCTTCATGATGCTCTGCATCCTGCTCTTCGTCCCGCGCGACTACGCGGGACCGTGCTTCATCGGCTTCGCGATCGGCGAATCGCTGGGCGCGGCCGTGCTCCGGATCGCGGGCGGCATCTTCACGAAGATCGCCGACATCGGCTCGGACCTGATGAAGATCGTCTTCAACATCAAGGAGGACGACGCGCGGAACCCGGGCGTGATCGCGGATTGCACGGGCGACAACGCGGGCGACTCGGTCGGACCGACGGCGGACGGCTTCGAGACCTACGGCGTCACGGGCGTGGCGCTGATCTCGTTCATCCTGCTCGCGGTCAAGGAGCCCACGGTCCAGGTCCAGCTCCTCGTCTGGCTCTTCGCGATGCGCATCCTGATGGTCATCGCGAGCGGCGTCTCCTACCTGATCAACGAAGGGATGGCGAAGGCGCAGTACGGGAACGCGGACAAGATGGACTACGAGGCGCCGCTGACGAAGCTCGTCTGGCTGACCTCGATCGTCTCCGTCGCGCTCACGTTCGTCGCTTCGAAGCTCCTGATCTCCGGCCTCGGTGACGGAACGCTGTGGTGGAAGCTGTCGGCGATCATCACGTGCGGCACGCTCGCCGGAGCGATCATCCCCGAGGTGATCAAGGTGTTCACGTCGACGAACTCGCGCCACGTGCGCGAGGTCGTCGAGGCCTCGAAGGAAGGCGGAGCGTCGCTGAACGTGCTGGCTGGCTTCACGGCCGGGAACTTCAGCGCCTACTGGATGGGCATCGTGATCGTCGTGCTGATGGGCGGGGCGTACCTCGTCAGCGCCCAGGGCGTCGGCGACCTGATGCTGGCTCCGGCCGTCTTCGCGTTCGGCCTCGTCGCGTTCGGGTTCCTCGGGATGGGTCCGGTGACGATCGCCGTCGACTCGTACGGTCCGGTCACGGACAACGCCCAGTCGGTGTACGAGCTGTCGGTGATCGAGACGATCCCGAACATCAAGCCCGAGCTGAAGCGCGACTTCGGGTTCGACGTCGACTTCGAGAAAGCGAAGCACTTCCTCGAGGAGAACGACGGAGCGGGGAACACGTTCAAGGCGACGGCGAAGCCCGTGCTGATCGGCACGGCCGTCGTCGGCGCGACGACGATGATCTTCTCGATCATCATGGTGCTGACGCACGGCCTCAAGCCGGACCTCGTCTCGAACCTCTCGATGCTGCACCCGCCGTTCCTGCTCGGCCTGATCACGGGCGGAGCGGTGATCTACTGGTTCACGGGTGCCGCGACGCAAGCGGTGGCGACGGGCGCCTACCGCGCGGTCGAGTTCATCAAGAAGAACATCAAGCTCGACGGCGCCGAGAAGGCCTCGATCGAGGACTCGAAGAAGGTCGTCGCGATCTGCACGCAGTACGCGCAGAAGGGGATGCTCAACATCTTCCTGACCGTGTTCTTCTCGACGCTCGCGTTCGCGTGCCTCGATCCCTACTTCTTCATCGGGTACCTGATCTCCATTGCGCTGTTCGGCCTGTACCAGGCGATCTTCATGGCGAACGCCGGCGGCGCGTGGGACAACGCGAAGAAGATCGTCGAGGTCGAGCTTAAGCAGAAGGGCACGCCGCTGCACGCGGCCTGCGTCGTCGGAGACACGGTCGGCGATCCGTTCAAGGACACGAGCTCGGTCGCGATGAACCCGGTGATCAAGTTCACGACCTTATTCGGCCTCTTGGCGGTCGAGCTCGCGATCGAGATCCCGGAATACAGCGTGTGGCTCGCGGCGGCGTTCTTCCTCGTGTCGGTCGTCTTCGTGTACCGCTCGTTCTACGGGATGCGGATCAAGTCGACCTGACAAGCAACGCGCAACCGTACGGCGGGCGGAGTGACCCCGCCCGCCGGACTCCGGGTTCGCGGCTGCCGAGTACGGCAGCCGCGAACCTGGAGTTCTGTTAACCGGACTTCGCGCGGCGGCGGCGGCCGGTCATCCAGAGCATCAGGCCGTACAAGCCGGCGAGCACCAGGACGCCGGTGATGATCGAGCTCGACTTTTCGTGCAGCACGCGCACGATCGCGTCCGGGTCGTCCATCAGGTGCGGTTCGGAGCCGAGCACGTGCTGTCCGAACCAGGCGAGCACGGCGCACCAGATCGCGCTGCCCGCGATCGTGGCGATGCTGTACGGGATGATCCGCACCCTCACGACTCCGGCCGGGATCCCGATCAGGTGCCGCACGACGGGCAGCAGGCGCGCGAAGAACACGCCGCCGAGCTCGTAGCGCTCGAGCAGGCGCTCGCTGCGCTCCAGCTTCTCGGGCGTGATCCGCACGTACTTCCCCCACCGCAGCACGAGCGGTCGGCCGAGCCACCGCGACACCGCGTACATCGCCATGGCGCCCACGTACGAACCGATCGTTCCGGCGAGCACGACGCCCGCGAGGCTCATCCTCCCCTGCGAGGCCCAGTAGGCGGCGGGCGGGATCACGATCTCGCTCGGGAGCGGGAGGATCGACGACTCCATCGCCATGAGCAGGGCGACCGCGAGGTAGCCGCCGTCGCGCACCCACTCCAGGATCGTCACGAAGAGGTGGTGCACGCGCCGACGAGGCTAGGCGCGCCCCTTCTTCCAGTCAAAGCCCCGGTGGATCGACGGCCAGGGGCTCCGCGCGCGCGTCGAAGCGGCTCTTCGCGAGCGTCGCGCCGAGCAGGATCGCTCCGCCCGCGAGCGCCCAGGTCCCGGGCCGTTCGCCGTGGACGATCCACGCCCACACGGGGTTCAGGACCGGCTCGAGGAGCAGCAGGATCGAGGCCTCGAACGCCGGGACCCACTTCAACGCGGACGTCAGCAGCACGTAGGCGAGCCCCACCTGGAACACGCCGAGCCACACGATGACGACCCAGTCCTGCACCCGCGCCGCGGAGAGCGCGGGATCGCCGGCGAAGACCTGCGGCGAGCACAGGAGGAACGCGACGATGTTGCCCGCCACGACCGCCGACACGTTCGTGCCGCGCGTTCCGAGCCATCGCAGTCCGACGAGCGTCAGCGCCCAGCACAGTCCGCTCGCGAGAGCGAACATGTTCCCGAGCAGGGGCGCGGGAGCGCTCGCCTGCGGCGCGTCGACGTCGAGGAAGAAGAGCGCGAGGCCGACGCCCGCGATGGCGAGGAACACGAGGTCGCGGCCGCGGATCTTCTCGCGCAGGAGCCACGGCCCGAGCAAGAGGACGTACAGCGGCGCGGTCGACTGGAGGAAGATCGCGTTCGCGGCCGTCGTGCGCTTGTTGCCGAGCGTGTAGAAGACCAGGCTTCCCGCGTACGCGCAGCCGACGAGCCACTCGCGCCACGTCGGGAGCCGGCGCGCCGCGGGCACCATCGCGAGGAACGCGAGCGCGGCGATCGCGGTGCGCAAGCCCGCGACCTGCGCGCCCGAGAACGTGCAGTACTTGATCGCCGCGCCGCCGGTCGAGAAGAGCGCGGCGGTGGCGACGAGCGCCCAGCGGGCCCGGCTCTTCTCGTGCATCGGCCGCACGATGCCAGACCGCATCACGGCGGGCAAGATTGCACCGCGCGCAGCGTCGCGCGAGAATCGTTCGCACCCGAGTGGAAACGAAACCGCGATCGCGCGTCGTGCTCCTCGGAGCGAGCAATCTGACGCTCGCATTCCGGCTCGTCGTGGCGCGCCTGCGCGCGGCGTTGCCCGCTCCGCTCGGGATCCTGGCCGCGATCGGGCACGGCCGGTCGTACGGGAGGACATCCCGCATGCTCGCGCGCGAATTGCCGGGGATCACCGAGTGCGGACTGTGGCGCGCTCTCGATCGCACGCCGGAGGACGAGACGGACGGCGCGACGTGCGCGCTCCTCACCGACTTCGGGAACGACATCGTGTACGGCGCCGACGTCGACGCGATCGCCGGTTGGATCGAGACCGCGCTGGAACGCCTCGCGCGCCACCGGGCCCGCTGCGCGCTCGTGCGGTTGCCGCTCCGCACTTTCGAGCGCGTGTCGCCGCTGCGGTTCTGGATGGCGCGGGGCATCCTGTACCCGAGCCACCGCATCGCGTTCGCGCGCGTCCGCGAACGCGCGCGAGCGCTCGACGCACGCATCGTCGAGCTCGCCCGCGCGCACGGCGCCGCGCTCGTGGAACAGCGCGAGGACTGGTACGGGGTCGATCCGGTCCACATCCGGAGGCGCCGCCGCGACGCCGCTTGGCGCGAGATCCTCGCGCCGCTCGAGGCCTGCGGTCGCGCGCAGCCCGCGCGCGCGCTCGAACGCGCCGCGCTCGGGCGTCTCTTGCCCGAGCGACGCCGCTTCCTCGGGCGGGACGAGGTCCACGCGCAGCCCGCCGCCGAGCTGCTGGACGGGACGACGATTTCTGTTTATTGAAAAGTCCATGTTCACAAGCCGTCCGAGCCACGCGTAGCTTCCCGCCGCCATGACCCAGGAATCCCCGACTCGCAACGGATTCGCCCCGATCGCCGTCCGCCTCGCCGGTGCGTGGATCCTCGCGGGCGCGCTCGCGAAACTCTTCCTCGGCACGCCGTCGGACTTGCCGCAGATGGTGCGGAAGCTCTCGCCCTTCGGGCTCGACCTCACGTTCCACCTCATCATCGGCGTCGAGCTCGCGCTGGTGTCGCTCGCGTGGATCCGCCCGAAGCTCGCCTGGCCGCTCGTCCTCGCCCTGTTCGCGTTCTTCGATTTCATCCTCGTTTCCCAGCTGGCCGCGGGCGCTGACTCGTGCGGCTGCTTCGGCGGGCACATCAAGGTCTCGCCGTGGATCATGCTCGCCGTCGACAGCGCGCTGATCCTCGCGATGCTGGCGTCGAAGCCGTGGTCCTCGATGGGTCCGACGGGCGCCCGACTCGTGCCGCTGGCCGCGGCGATCGCCGTGTCGTTCGCCGCGCCGTGGGTGCTGATCCGCGCTCCGCAAGCCCCGGCTCCCGATGCCAAGCCCGCGGGCTACGTGATCCTCGAACCCGAGAAGTGGATGAACCATTCCATCGACGATCTCGGCGAGCTCACGCGCTGGGTCGGCGTGGACAAGATCCCGACCGACGGGAAGATCGTGCTGTGGAGGCAGGGCTGCGAGCATTGCGCTGCCCACTTGCGGATGATGGCCGGCCGCAACGACGCGAGCGAGCTGATCCTCCTCGTCCAGCTCCGCGACGACCTCAAGTCGAGCCGCGCCGTCGACCTGATGCCCGAGGGCCCGAACGTGACGCGCGCGGAGTTTCCCGAGAACCAGGACGTGACCGCGATCACCCCGTGGGAGCTGCACGTCTCGGGCGGAGTCGTGACCGCCTCGCTGGATGAGGAGCACGCGAAGGAGTTCTACGAGAAGGGCGGCTAGCGCCGCCGCACGGCCACGAACACCGCGAGCGCGAGCGCCCCGACCGCGACCGCCCAGGGCCACGCGCGGCTAGCTCCTTCGGGATCTTGCGGCACGGGTGCCTCGTGCCGCGGGCGCACGACGACGACGATCGACTCCGTGCGGACGACGCGGTATCCCGCCGGCGGCTCGGGATCGAAGGACGCGAACGCGATCGCCGGCACCTGCCAGACCTTCTCGCTCAGTGGCGCGAGCAGGTACGTGAGCGTCCGCACCGTCGGCGATTTCTCGTCCGCGGTGCCGACGACGCGGAAGCCGCCGAGCTCGGTCCACGCCGGCGCCCCGAACCGGGATAGATCCCCGTCGCCGCGCACTGCGAGCCGCAGGCGCAGGCTCTCCCCCATCTCGACCTCGTGCGGCTCGACGGTCGCCTGCACGGTGAACGTCCCGACGGCACCCGTGAATTCGGGCGGCCTGCCCGCCTCGGGCAACGGCTCGACGTCGAGCGCGAGCGGTGCGCCGCGCACGTACGCGTCGACGCGGTCGACCGGCGTCCGTCCGAAGAGCGCGCTCTCCTCGAAGCGCGTCGCGTACGCGAACGCGAGCGTCGGCGCGGGCAACTCGAGCTTCCCGGAGGACGTCGCGAGCACCGTGCCCTCGAGCGCGTGGACGCGGAACTGCCGCCCGTCGACGATCCGATCCTCCGCGGGAGCCGCGCGCTGCACGCCGTCGTCGAGCGCGAACGTCGATCCCGCTTCGGCCGGACGCGCGACGAGCCAGGGGGCCGCGAGCTGCACAGGCACGTCGAGGCGCACGCCGAACGGCTGGACCATCTCGCGATCGGCGAAGCCCGCCTCGAGTCCGAACGCGACTTCGACACGCACCGTCTCGCCCACCCAGGCCTTCGGGCGCGGCGTCCGGACCTCGACGAACGCGATCCCGTCGCTCGTCCGATCACGCGCGCTCGCGAGGGACAAGGAGAGCTTCTCTTGCCCGGCGGACCAGGCGACGACGACGGCCAATGCGACGATCACGGAATGGGGTTGCCCTGTAGTCCCGGCGGGCCGCGCAGCCTACACCGGCCGGACTGGTGCATCTGCGACCCCGCGTGCCAGAATCTCCACGAACCATGATGCGAGCGCTCACGATCCTCCTCGCCGTCCTCCCGGCTCTCGCCCGCGGCCAGGGCGCAGCCCCGTCCAAGGACGCGACGCGCTTCGGCTCGCCTCCGAGCCTTCCCGCGGGAGCCTCGCGCGAGACGATGTGGCCCGCGCCGACCGCGGACGACTGGAAGATGCCCTGCCTGATCACCTGGCAGCGCACGTTCGAGGACGCCTTGAAGGTCGCCAGGGCGACGAAGAAGCCGATCCTCGTCTGCGTGAACATGGACGGCGAGATCGCGAGCGAGCACTTCGCCGGCATCCGCTACCGCCGCGCCGAGACCGCGCGGCTCTACGACCCGTACGTGTGCGTCGTCGCGTCGGTGTACCGCCACACGCCGCGCGACTACGACGAGGAGGGCAACCGGATCGTCTGCCCGCGCTTCGGCACCGTGACCTGCGGCGAGCACATCGCGATCGAGCCCGGTCTCTACGACGAGTTCTTCGACGGCAAGCGCATCGCGCCGCGGCACATCGAGATCGAGGTCGACCGGAAGAAGTCGTACGACGTCTACTTCTCCTGGGACACGAACACGGTCGCGACCGCGCTGCGCGAGGGCGTCGCGAACCGCCCGCCGCCGGAGCCGATGGTCAAGGACGACCTGCCCGTCGTCGAGCGCGTCGCGAGTCCCGACGTCGCCGACCGCGTCGCCGTCGAGACCGCGTACAAACAGGGCAACCGCGAGGTGCGCCGCACGCTGATCGAGTCGACGCTGCGTCACAAGGACGTCGACGAGATCGACCTCCTGCGCCTCGCGATCTTCGGTTTCGACGTCGAGCTCGCGCGCCTCGCGCGCCAGGCTCTCGCGCGCAGCGACTCGGAGGCCGCGGTCGACCTGATCGCCGAGGCGCTCAAGCTCCCGATGGATCCGGCCGAGCGCGAGGCGCTGATTGCGGCCGTCGTCCGCCTCGGCGAGAAGTACCCGCGGGCGCGCACGCTCGCGGCCGTCTACCAGGGCCTGGCGGACACGTCGAGGCTCGTCGACCTGCGCGGATGGTCGAGCGCGATGGAGCACCGCGGCGGGACCCCGGCGCAACAGGCCTACGAGCAGGCGCCGCGCCTCGAGAGCCGCGTCGAGGCTTCCGAGGCGCGCCCGAGCGACGCGACTGCGCGCCTCGAGCTCGCCGAATCGTTCCTCGCGCGGGCGAGCGAGGCCGCCGGCGACCGGCGGTTCGCACGCGTGCTGCTCGAGGACGCGCGCAACTCCGCGGTCGAGGCCGAGAAGCTCGGCGCGAAGGGCTGGCGCGTCGACGCGGCGCTCGCGGTCTCCGCGTCCGCTCTCGGCGATCGCAACGAGGCCCTGACGCGCGCGCAGGCCGCGGTCGAGGGCGGCATGCCGCCTCCCTCGGGCAACGTCGAGGCAGCGCCGGAGCAGAACGCGGTGCTCGTGCTCGCTCTCTTCGCGCAGGCGCGCCAGCGCGCGATCGCGAAGGCCTACCACGACAAGTCGCCCTGGCCGCCCGAGTGGCTCGCCGACGTCCACGCCGCGTACGCCGTGCTCGCGAAGCACCCGCTCGGCACGGACGAGCACGTCGCCAACCACTTCGACTTCCTGCGCTGGCTCGGCGCGACGCCGCGCGCGACCGAGGTCCTCGAGCAGGGCCTCGCGCGATTCCCGGAGTCGTGGCTCCTCCACGACCGGCTGCGCGCGAAGACGCTGTGGGAGAAGGGACCCGACAGCCTCGAAGCGGCCTACGCGGCGATGCTCGCGAAGAAGGATCCGCCGCGGAATCTCGAATGGTTCGCGGGATTCGCGTCGCTGATCGCCGCGGAGAACCACAGGCGCGCGGGGAACGCGGAGAAGGCGAAGGGCGCGTACGAGCGCGCGATCGCGCACTACGACCGCAACGTCGCGCAGTTCCCCGAGAGCCGCGACACGTCCGACCACTACGTCGCGCTCGCCCTAGCGGGCCGCGCGCGGGTCGAGTTCGAGCAGGGCGACCTCGATCAGGCGACGAGCGACGTCCTGGCCGCGTTCCGGCGCCGGCCCGCGTCCGCGGCGTCGCTCGACGGCCTCAATCTCTCGCCAGTCGACACGGCGAAGATGCTGCGCTCGAAGCTCGCCGAGGCGAAGCGGACGAATCTCGCCAAGGAGCTGCAGGCCGGGCTCGACGCGCTCGATCCCAAGGCGCTCGAGCTGCCCGCGTACGAGCGCGAGGTGCCCGAATCGCGCCCGCGCTGACCTAGGACGCGATCAGGTACGCGATCCAAGCCGCGCAGTCGAGGCAGCTCTTCCCCGTGTCGTCGAGCTGGAACGTGCCGTTCCCGCTGCCGTTGCGCTCGTCCTCCGTCTGCTCGAACCACGCCTCGACGCGACGGAACCCGGCTTCCTTCAGGAGCTCGCGCAGCTCGGGCAGGTTCCAGAAGCGCCACTGGTAGGTGAACGCGCGGCGGATCTCGCTCCCGTCGCGGAAGCGAAAGTGGATGTGGCACGTGTAGTCGCCGCTGCCGGGGAAGTACTCCGCCTGGTCCCAGACGTACGTGAACCCGCCTGCGACGCGGTGCGCGTCCTCGAGCTCCTCGGTCGCGTCGGGACCGCCGTAGACGTCGAGCGCGAACATCCCGCCGCGCGCGAGGTCCGCGCGCACGCTCTTGAAGTACTCGAGGAGCTCCTCGCGCTTCCGCAGCACCCAGTAGGAGAAGTTCTGCGCGACGCGGATGTCCGGGGCGCGGTCGCTGCGCGCGCGGACGTCCTTCCGGTGGAGCGTGACGCGCTCGGCCTTCGCGCCGAGCGGCGCGAGGTTCCTCGCCTTGCCCCACACGAGCGGCTCGGGGTCGAGATCGAAGCCTTCCGCGGTGCAGCCCGCGCGCTTCACCCAGGTCGCGCACAAGAGCGCCGTCCCGCAGAAATCCTCGCGCAGGTGCCGCGGCGGCTTCGCGTGGTTTCGCCGGTAGACGCGCCGCAGGAAGGCGAGGTCCTGCTCCGGCGACTGCACCGCCATCTGGTACAGCTCGTGGCGGTCCGCCGTCGCGGCGGTGAAACGCGCACGGATCTTCCTCTTCCGCGGCCGGATCTCGGGGACCATCCGACCCTCGCGCCTAGCGCTTCGCCCCGTCCGGCTTCGTCCACTGCGGCCGGAACGTCCCGTCGACGACGAGCCGCACGGCGCGCAGGATCGCCTGCGTGCAGCCCTCCATGTGCGCGAAGTCGATCCGATCCGCCTCGTCCGACACGTGGTGGTAGTCCTCGTGCATGTTGTAGGTCGAGAACGTCTGGCCGACGACGTGACGCACGACGAACGCGTAGTTGTCGGAGCGCTGGTAGAAGTTCTCCGCGGGGCGCGGATCCGCGACGATCGGCAACCCGGCCTCGGCGCACGCGCGTCCGAGATCGGTCTCGTCGAAGCCGGTCAGCCACAGGTGGCCCGCCCCGCCGGCCAGGGGATCGGGCCGCCCGATCATCTCGACGTTCAGGTTCGCGATCGTCTCGGCGAGCGGCACGACCGGATGATCGAGGTACGCGAACGTGCCGAGGAGCCCCTCTTCCTCGCCGGTCGCGAGGAGGAAGACGACCGTGCGCGCGGGCTTCGGTCCGGCGCCGAGCGCGCCCGCGATCTCGAGCACCGCGGCGCATCCCGAGGCGTCGTCGTCGGCCCCGTTGTAGATGCGGTCCTTCGCGGGGGCACCTTCCGCGGGCGCTTCGGCTCCCGGCGGCAGGTGGTCGTAGTGCGCGCTCACGACGACCGTTTCCTTCGCGAGCTCGGGCTTTCCCGCGAGACCGGCGCCGGCGATCCTGCCGACGACGTTGAACGCCTGCACCTTGCGCTCCTCGACGTTCGACCGCATCGAAAGGCTCTGGATCTCGCCTTGGCGGAAGCGCTCGAGGAGCGGACCGCGGAGCTTGATCGACGGAGCCTTCGCCCCGGAGTCGACGTCGCGCTGCAGATCGCCGCGCTTTCCCGCGACGAAGGGCCGCTCTTCTCCGGCGGACTTCGAGCCCGCCCGGATCCAGAGGCCGAACCCGCGTCCGTCGGGGTGACCGGCGGCCTCGAGCCAGGTCCGTGCGTCCTTGTCGAACGCGTCGACGAGGATCGCCGCGTGCGGGTCGTCCTCCTTCGGGATCGCGTCGGCGGACTTCGCGACGAGGACGCGGATGTCCTTCACCGCGATCGACGCGGCGGAGAATTCGTAGTCGCGCCTGAAGACGGCCTGGACCTCCTCCTTTCCGCGCGCGACGAGCGTGAGCTCAGGTGCCGCCTTCGCCTCCGCGACGTGGAGCGGCACCGCTTGCAGGAAGGTCCCGTTGTCGCCCGCGGGCTGGACGCCGCAGCGCGCGAGGACGTCGGCGAGGTACGCGGCGGCGCGCGCGGCTTCGGGCGTCCCGGTCGCGCGCCCGGCGAGCTCGTCCGAGGCGAGGAAGCGCACGTGCGCCTCGATGTCGGCGCGCGTGACCTCGGGATGGAGGGCGGGTGCCTTCGCGGCCTGCGGCGCTTGGGTCGCCCGCGTAGCGGGGCACGCGACGATCAGGACGGCGGCGAGGAATCGCGCGAACACGCGCGAGAGCTTACCGTCGCGCGTCGCTCAGGCCACGCACTCGCGGATCGCGTTCAAGAGCTGCTCGTTCGTGCGCGGGTCGGCGACCTGGATGCGCACGGCGCCCTGGACCTGCCGCGGAACGCTCATCGCACCCGGGTTCAGGCGCCGGTTCACGCGGCGCGCGAGCTCGCCCGGATTGCGTACTTGAAGGAGGATCCAGTCCCCGATCGACGGCAACGGGTGGATCCCCGGGATCGATGCCAAGCGCGAGTAGAAGCGATCCTTTTCCTCGACCATCGGTGCTCTCCAGCTCTCCCTGTCCCCGGTCGGCAGCTCGTTTTTCCCCACTCCCCAGGTCGCGGGCCACGCTATCTAGTGTCAGGAACCTCCACAAGCGCAAGATCAAGGCGGGGTGCAGAGATTCCTGGGCAGTTCCCACGTCCGGGACGACGACCGGCGCGCTCGACGCGACCTCCCCCACCCCGGAGAATGCGCCGCGTGATCGTCCCGGCTTCGACTTCGAACCTCGGACCGGGCTTCGATTTCCTCGGGCTCGCGTTGTCGCTGCGGCTCGAGGCGAATTGCGTCGGACCGTCGCAGAGCGGACGCCACGAGTTCGCGAGCCTCGACGGGACCGCGAGCGCCTGGCCGCGCGACGCGACGAATCTCCTGTTCTGCGCGTTCGACCTCGCCGCGGAACGCCTCGGGCTCGGGCCAAGCGCGCGGCGCTTCTCGGTGCGCTCCGAGATCCCGATCGCGCGCGGACTCGGGAGCAGCGGAGCCGCGGTCGTCGCGGGTCTCCGCCTCGCCTCGGAGCTCGCGCCCCGGCAGGCGACACTCGACGAGCTCCTGCGCTGGGGACTCGAGATCGAAGGGCATCCCGACAACACGAGCGCCGCGCTGCTCGGCGGGTGCACGCTCGCCGTCCCGATCGGCGGCGGCCGTCTGCGGATCGTGCGCCAGGAGGTGCACGAGGATCTCGCCTTCGCGCTCGCGTGGCCGTCGAAGGGGCTCGCGACTGCCGCCGCGCGCGGCGTGCTGCCGCGCGAGGTGAGATTCCAGGACGCCGTCGAGAATCCGCGCCGGCTCGCGCTCCTGCTCGAAGGGCTGCGGCGCGCCGACCCGGAGCTGCTCGCGCTCGGGGGCGAGGACCGGTTGCACGTCCCCTACCGGTTGCCGTTGATCCCGGGCGGCGCCGCGGCGCTCGAGGCCGCGCGCGCGAGCGGCGCCTGGCTCGCGACGATCAGCGGGAGCGGCTCAGGCCTCGTGGCGATCGGCGCGCGCGACCGCATCGAGGCGATCACGTCCGCGATGGTCGCCGCGCTGCGCGCCGTCGACGCAGGCGCCGACGGCCGCACGGCCGCTCTCGATCAGCCGCGCGCGAATCCGTGACGGTAGCCCTCGACGAGGGTCATCGTCTCGGCCTGGGATGCGGCGCGCGACGCGAGGGTCGCGCTGCGCCGCGCGTTGCGCAGATCGGTCTTCTGCACGGTGCCCAGGAATTCCTCGAGCGCGACGGGTTGCACGCAGAAGTGCCGCACGCCCGCGCCGAGGAGGAACAGCAGGTTCGTCGCGTTGACGACGGTCACGCCGAACACCGAGAGCGGCCTCCCGGCCTGCTCGCACACCTCGCAGACCTGCATGAGCACGCGCAGGACGAACGGGTGGATCGGCTCGAACCAGTCGCGGAGCTCGTGGTTCTCGCGATCGGCCGCGAGCAGGTACTGGAGCAGCGAATCGAGGCTGATCGTCAGGAAGTCCGCCTCGCGCGCGAGCTCGCGCGCGCCGAGCGCCGCGACCGGCGTCTCGACGACGGCGCCGAGCTCGACGTGGTCCTGAAAGCTCGCCCCGGACTTGCGCAGCGCGTAGCGCTCCTCGAACAGGATCTCCTTCACGCGTCGAAGGTCGCCGCAATCCGTGACGAACGGCACCGCGATCTTGACGCGCGCCTCGGGTCCCGGCGGCGCCGCGCGCAGGAGCGCCTGGAGCTGCCGGCGCAGGACCTGCTCCTTGTGCAGGAGGACGCGGACGCCCGCGCGCCCGAGAGCGGGATTCAGCTCGCGCTGGTCGTGCAGGTACGGCACCTCGAGGCTCGAATCGACGTGCAGGAGACGGAACGTGACGCTCGCTCCGCGCGCGTGCTCGAGCACGGCCGAGTAGTGCGCGACGAGCGATTCGAGCGACGGTTGCTCGCGATCGATCAGGTACAGGAACTCCGTGCGGTAGAGACCGACGCCTTGCATCCCGAGGTTCGCGGCCTGGTCGACCTCGGGCAAATTCCCGCAGCTCGCCGTGACCGCGATCGCCTGCCCGTCGGCTGTCATCGCCGGCTTGCGCGCCCACGTCGGCACGCCCTTTTCCGCGACCGCGGCGGGCTTCTCGGCGCTCGCGCGCTTGTACTGCGCGCGGACGAGCTCGTCGGGGTTCACGCGGACGAGGCCCTCGGTCGCGTCGAGGATCACGAAATCGCCTTCGCGGACGCCGTCGAGAAGCCCGGCGACGCCGGTGAGCGTCGGGATCCGCATCGACCGCGCCAGGATCGCGGCGTGCGACGTCAACCCGCCCGCCTCGGTCAGGATCCCGAGGACGTGCTGGTTCTCGAGGTTGAACATGTCGACGATCGAGAGCTCGCGCGCGACGAGCACGTAGTCCGTCGGCGAAGGCGGGGAATTCCGCTCCTCCACGGCCCCCTTCTCGAGATTCCGGAGCACGCGGATCCCGACGTCGCGCAGGTCGATCGCGCGCTCGCGCAGGGCCTCGTTCTGGACGAGGCGGAAGATGCGGTCGAAGTCGGCGATCACCTTGCCGATCGACGCCTCGAGCGTCATCTGCTCGTGGATGATCAGGTTCTCGACGTCGGAGAGGAACACGGAGTCCTTGAGCAGCGCGACGTGCGTGTCGAGGATCCGCACGTGATCCGAAGGGACTTTGCCCTGCAGACGGCCCTTCAGGTCCTCGAGCTGCCGCCGTGATTCGAACAGCGACTTGTGGAACCGGTTCAGCTCGCGCTCGACCTGGTCGAGCGGCACGCGCTGCGGCGGCGTCTTGAGGAGGTCGTAGTCCTTGCGGTGCACCGGCCCGAGCACGAGGCCGGGTGCGACCGTCGTCCCGCGCAGCATCGAGCCCGCCGGCGGAGCGACTTCACGGGCCGGCAGCTCCTCTTGAGCGGGAGGTTTGTCGGCCATCGCAGTATCCTACGGACCGGGCGACGGACAAGAAACACCGCGCGACCCGCCCTCATGCTGCAGACGTTCACGAGCTGGATCGCGACGGCGACTCTCCTCCTCGCCCCGCAGATTCCGGCAGCGCGCAAGCCCGCGGCCGAGTGGGTCGAGCTCGAACGCGTCGTCGACGCCGACACGATCCACGTGCGGCGCGGCGGCGCGATCGAGAAGTTGCGGCTCCTGTGCGTCGACGCCGAGGAGCGCCTCGGCAAGGGACACAGCTCGACCCCGACGAAGCCGCAGACGGTTTTCGGCGAGGAATGCGCGCTGTGGGCCGAGAAACTGTTCGCGGGTCTTCAGAAGGACGGCGCGCCCGTGAAAGTCGGCCTCGTCTTCCCCGGCGGCGTCGAGAAGCGCGACGTCTACGGCCGGCTCCTCTGTCACGTGCTGCTGCCCGACGGCACGAACTACGAGCTCCTGCTCGTCCAGGTCGGCCGGAGCCCGTACTTCAACAAGTACGGCAACGACCTCCTCGATCACGAGGCGTTCCAGGCCGCGCAGCGGTCCGCGCGCGCGGCGAAGCTCGGCATCTGGAATCCGGCGACGAACCAGCCGACGACGCCGGGTGCGCCGGCGGCGAAGCGCCCGTACGCCGAGCTCCTCGCGTGGTGGAACGCGCGCGCGACGGCGGTCGACGACTGGCGCCGGCGCTCGGCCGCCGAGCCCGACAAGGTCGCCGACGCCGAGGACAAGACTTCGCTCGAGCGCGCCACGCGCTCCGGCACCGAGGTCGACGTCTTCGGCGAGGTGGACCGCGTGTTCGAGGAGAAGAGCGGCGACCAGACCGTGCTCTTCCGGACTTCGGACAAGGACGCGGCGCTGCGCGTGGACGTCCCGGCGGACGCGCGCGAGGCGCACGCGGTCCTGCACATCGAGGCGATGACGCGCGAGTTCAAGCAGAACTACGCGTGGGTGCACGGCAAGGTGCTGCAGGGCACGCGCGGATTCGAGATGCGCTCGGACTCGCCCGACCGCTGGCGCCGCGCGGGACCGGAGTGCGCGCTGCCTCCGCCGAAGCGGTCGCAGGAACTCAGTCGCTAGCCGGCCCGCGCGCCTGCGCGACGAGGTGACCCGCCTCGGGGAGCACGATCTCGCGCATCGCGAGCTCGAGCGCCTTCGGCGAACCGGGCAAGGCGATGACGACCTTTCCGCGGACGAGGCCCGCCGTCGCGCGCGAGAGGATCGCGGCGCTCCCGATCTCGCGGAACGAGAGCCAGCGGAAGAGCTCGCCGAAGCCGGGGATCGCGCTCTCGAACAGGCGTTCCACCGTCGGCGCCGTGACGTCGCGCGGCGCGATGCCGGTGCCGCCCGTCAGGAGGACGAGGTCCGCGTCCTCCCGCGACGTCGCGGCCTGCACGGCGGCCTCGATCTCGGGTGCTTCGTCCCGGACGAGCGTCCGCCACGCCACGCGGTGGCCGGCGTCGCCGACTGCGCGGACGAGCGTGTCTCCGCCGCGGTCGGTAGCGGGCTCGCGCGTGTCGCTGACGGTGATCACCGCGAACCCGATCGCGCGAGGCGCGTCGCGGCGGTGCTCCTGGAGGCCCATCCGCCCTCAGCGCCTCGCCCGGAGGGCGTCGAAGGCCTTCTTCATCTTCGCGACGCGCGCGGGATCGACCGGTTCGGCCGTCCGCCCGTCGCGCTCGAGCGCGGTCCCGACGATCGCGCCGTCCGCGAGCGGCAGGAGCTCGGCGGCGTTGTCGGGCGTCAGGCCCGAGCCGATGAGCAGCGGGACGCCGGCGGCGGCCTCGCGCGCTTCGCGCAGATCGAGCTCCGAGGGAGCGACTCCGGTTCCGGTTCCCGACACGATCACGAGATCGGCGAGCGAGCGGGCCGCGAGATCGCGGACCGCCTGCGCGAGGCTCTCGCGTCCGAGCGGCGTCGCGTGCTTCACGTGCGCGTCCGCGAGGATCGCGACGCCCGGCGCGAGGCGCGCCCGCTCGCGCAGCGTCTCGTGCGCGCGACCCTGGAGGATCCCCTGGTCGGTCGCGGCAGCGCCCGCGTGGACGTTGACGCGCAGGAACGAGGCGCCCGTCGCGGCGCAGATCGCGAGCGCGGAACGCGCGTCGTTGCGCAGGACGTTGACGCCGACCGGGAGCGCGCGCACGGCGGCGATCACGGCGCTCGCGCAGAGCGCGACCGCAGCGACCGTCTCGGGCGGCACGGCCTCGGGGTAGAACGGCGCGTCGCCGTAGTTCTCGACGAGGATCGCGTCGCAGCCGTTCTCCGCGAGGGCGCGGGCGTCCTCGACCGCGCGCGCGATCACGCGGCCGAGCGAGCCCTCGCTCCGCGGGGCTCCCGTCGTCGGCAGGAGATGGACGACCCCGACGAAGAGAGGGCGCGCGGCGGGCGGGAACGAGCGCGCGGGGGAGGGCGTCGGCACGGCCCCGGAGTCTATCGGGGGGACCCCGGGAGTGCGTTCCAGGGGGTCGGAAGGCCGTCCCCAGGACCCCGCCGGCGGAGGCCCCTGGAAGGCTTGACGGAAAGGCGGGACTCAGGATCCAATGCGCGCTCGAGGGCCGGAGGCAGCCTCCGGCCCACTTTCCATCTTCCTCGCACTGCGCGCTGCTCGCCTTGGGTTTCTGAAGCGTTCGGCGATCAGAAAGGCAATTCGATTCTTCTCATGGGTAGCAAACTCTTCGTCGGCAACCTCAGCTACAACACGACCGAGGCCGATCTCCGCGCCGCATTCGCGGCAGACGGCCGTCAAGTCAAGGAAGTTGCCATCATCACGGATCGCATGACCGGACAACCCCGTGGATTCGCGTTCGTCCAAATGGGCTCGAACGAGGATGCCGCGGCGGCGATCCAGGCTCTCGACGGAACACAAATGGACGGCCGCGCGCTGCGCGTCAACGAGGCGCAGGAGCGCCAGGGTGGCGGCGGCGGCGGTGGCGGCGGCGGTGCTCGCGCGGGTGGCGGCGGCGGCGGCGGTGGCCGCGGCGGCTACGGCGGGGGTGGTGGCGGGCGCGGCGGCGGCGGCGGTGGCCGCGGCGGCGACCGCTACTAGTCGATCGTTCGACTCCGATCTTCAGTTTCCGCGGCGGCCGGTGTTCTCCCGGCCGCCGCGGTGTTTCGAGGGTGACCCTGCGGCGACCGATCGCAACGCCGCGCGCAGGCGCGCGTGGCGGTCGAAGCGCTCGACGAACGCGGACTCGCGCCGACCGCCCTTCGCGCGCACGACCTCGATCAAGGCGCGCTTCTCCGCGCGACTCCAGCGCTCGATCCCCGGGAGGATCCGCAGGAGCGGCGCCCAGCGCAGGAAGGCCTCGCGCTCCGGCCGCGGCCAGGAGCGCCCGACGCGGACGCCGAGCTGTCGCGCGACCTCCTCGGCGCAGAGCCGTTCGCCGCGCTCGCGGTCCGCGCCGAACCGCTCGGCGAGGTACGCGCTCGCCGCGAGCCCGATCTTCCCCAGCGGGAACTCGCCGATCACGTCCTTCCGCGCGGCGCCGCGCGTCCAGTAGACGTTCTCCGCCGCGAGCGTGCGCAGCGTCGGAAGGCTCGAGCGGTGGCTGGGCTTCCTCGCGATCGCGCGGAGCTCGCGCGCGAGCAGCGCGGCCGCGCCGGCCTCGCGCGGGCGGAATCCGAGCTTCGCGTAGAACCAGTACGCGCCCGACCGCAGCCCCTCGTCGTTCCCGTGGCCGAGCTGGTACGGGTAGATCGTGAACGTGTCCGCGCCGAACAGGCTGCGGCACATCGCGAGCGCGCGGGCGTAGACGTGCGCGGACTCCCCGCCGCGGAAGGTCTCGAAGACGTTGAACGCGACCTCGCAGGACCGCATCAAAGCGCTCGCGAGCACGTACCCGATCGGGACGCCGTTCTGGAGCGTCAGGAACCCGTACACCGCCTCGAGCAGGAGCCGCCGCTCCGGGCGGACGCCGATGCAGGCGAACTGGAGTCCCCCGCCACAGTCGACGAGCCGCACGTCGCGAGCATCGGCGAACATGAAGGCGTCGAGGTCGCGGCTGCGCGTCACCATCGCCTCGCGCGCGAGGTCGACGAGCTCGCGCGCCTCGCTCTCCGGCACCGCGCGGATCGACCGCGGCGCGGTCGCGACCTCGCGGCGCAGGTCCGGCCGTTCGCGGCGCAGAGGAAGCCGCTGGAACACGACCGGCGCCGACCGGTAGTGCGCGCGCGTCCTCGACGGCGTGCCGAGTCCGTGCGCGAGCACGAACGGCGGATCGAGCTCATCGAAGACGCGCTGGCGCACGAACACGTCCGCGTTCAGCGCCTCGAACCGGCGCACGAGGAACACGGCGTCCGTCTCGCGCGGCCCTTTGAGCGCCTCGATCCACGCGCGCACCGTGAGATCCCCCTCGTCGAGGGCCGGGGTCTCCGACCAGTGCACGAGGAGCTCGAGCATCCGATCGAGGCGGTCGCGGTTCTCGAACACCGGCCAGTCGACGCGCAGATTCTCGGGGAATCGCCGCGCGAGCCAGCTCGCCGTCGGCGCGAAGAACGCGAAGCGGATGTCCGTCCCCGCGATCCCGGAGTCGGCGAGCGCCGCGCGATGCCGCCGGAGATCCTTTCGCCGCGCGAACGCGGCGAGCGCGGCTTCTGCCACGGCGAGCACGCGCTCGTCGTCGGGGTAGGCGCGCAGGAAGCCCAGGCACTCGTGGAACCGCGCGAGCGCCGAGGGGGTCGCGAAGGAGCTCCCGGCGAGCTCCGTGATCCGCGCGCACTTCCCCGCGGCGCTCGCGCCGTCGTAGCGGGTCTTGAGTTCCTCGAGCTCCGTCAGGCCGCGCATACGGTGCCGCGACAGTTTGTCACAGCCGCAGCGGCTGTGACAAATCGGTCAACGAAGACGAGCTGCTCCTCGACGAGCGCCTTCGCGAGGCGCGCGGAGTGCGACCTCCCTCGGCCGCGGGTGAACTGATTTCACCTGGAGCGTTCGCGCGGCTCATGACGATTCCGAACCACCGCGGGCTTGGAGCCAGAGGCCGGATTTGAACCGGCAACCCCCGCTTTACGAAAGCGGTGCACTACCGTTGTGCTACTCTGGCCGAGTCGTCCACGCCGCTCGCGATCCCGCGAACGGCGCGTCGCTGAAAAGTCTATCCGCGCCGGATCAGCCGCGCAGCTTCGACAGGAGCTCTGCGCGCGCCGCGGGGTCCATCTGGGCGCGTCCGAGGGCGCGGGAAGCGGCTTCCCGCACCGATGCCGCCCCATTCGCGGCCGAAGCGACCGTGGCAACTTGCGCCAGGCCCGCGGCGTCGAGCGCCGTCGGCGTCCGTCCGAGGATCGCGGCCAAGGCGTCGCCCGCCGCGGCACGCGCCGGCTCCGAACGCTTCTCGTCCGCAAGGACCGCGACGAGGTTCGCCGCTTCGCCCGCGCCCGCCGCCGCGCCGAGCGCGTGGAACGCCGGGATCGCGATCGCGTCGGCGCGCGCGGAGGCCGCCGCCAGCGCGGGGATGGCCGCGGACACGTCCGTGCGGCCGCCGCGCGCGAGGTACGCCAGCGTCTCGGACGCGCGCGCGGCGAGCGTCTCCGCCCGGGCGCGGTCGCCGTCGAGGGTCTTGCCGAGGGCTGCGTCGATCGCGGCCATGTCGGTCGCGCCGGTCGTCGCGCCGGCGAGCTTGTCGCCGTACATCGTCGACGCGGCGGCCGGGTCCTTCGCGAGGAGCACGACCGGGACCGCCTTCGTGCGGTCGTCGGCCTTGAGCTCGTCGAGCACCTGCGCGGCGGTGAGGTCCGGGAGCGTCTCGGCGAGGATGATCACGTCGATGCCGGCCGCGCGGCGCGCCATCGTCGAGCCCTTCGCGCCCGTGCTCCAGCGGCTGACGAAGTTGCCGCTCTTCTCGAGGGCGGCCGCGACCGCTTGCGCGGCTTCCGAGTCGCCGATCACCGCGGCGACGCGCTGGATCTCGCGTCCGACGGCTTGCGAGAGCGCTCCGACGACTTCCGGCGAAGCCGAGGTCGCCGAGCGCACGGCGATGTTCCCGAGAGCGACGGCCGATTCGGCCGCCATCGCGCCGTCGCCGCTGCGCAGCGCTGCCTGGAGACCCGGAGTCGGGGCGGTGGCGAGGTCGCCGAGCGACTCGGCCATCGCCGCGCCCGAGGTCGAATCGCCGCCCTTGACCGACCACGCCAGTGCCGTGTCGAGCGCCGGGACTCCGGCGGAGTTCACGAGCGCCTGGGCGGATGCCGACCGCGCCTTGAACGCGCTGACGTCCTGGCCGGCCTTTTCGAGACCGGCGAGCTCCGCGCGCTCCGCGGCGACCGAACGGCCGAGACCGGCGAGCGCGGCGACCGAGCTCGGATCGGCCTTGATGGCCATCGTGTACGCCTGGATCGCCATCTCGTCGTTGAAGAGCGACGGCGGCACCGGCTCGGGCACGAGCTTTCCTTCCGTGAAGCGCCAGACCACGTCGCCGGCGCCGCGCGGGCCGAGGACGTCGCTGCGTCCGTGGTGGTAGGCATCGCCGAGCGCGAGGTAGGCGCTCAAGGCGTCGCCCTTCGCGCCGATGCGCGTCGCGGACTGTTGCGCGGCGGTGCGGACGGTTTCGTCGGCGTCGGTCTTCGCGACGAGGAGCAGCGCCGCGGCGGCGCGCGCGTCGCCGATGTTGCCGAGGACCATCGCCACGTTGCGGCGCAGCAGGCGGTCTTCGCTGGCGAACGACTGCGCGAGCGGCGCGACGACGTCCGTGTCCATCTGGGACAAAGCGTGCATCGCCAGGACGCGGCGGTCTTCGTCCCCGTTCTCGCCGCCGAGGTACGGCAGGAGGTACGGCACGGCGTACTCCCCGTGATCGGCCGAGAGCGTCAGCAGCGCCTTGCGCCGCGCGGTCGCGTCGGCGTCGGTCGCGACCGTGACGACGAGCGGCTGGATCGCGGCCGGATCGTTCGCGTGGGTCTTGCGCGCCAGGCGCGCGAGCTCGATCAAGCGCTTCGCCGTGAGCTCGAACTGCCCGCCTTCGACGAGGAGATCGCGCCACACCGACGGGTCGGAGCTCTTCCAGAGCTCGTACGCCTGCTCCTGCGTCGGGTCCATCGCGAGGACCTTCTGGAACGCGGCGAGCGCCTCGTCGTGGTGTCCGCGCTGAAGCATCTCGACGCCCTGGTCGAACGTGCTCTTCACGTCCTGGGTGCCGAGGGGGCCGGCCCAGACGGGGGCAGTCAGGGAGCTCAGAGCGATGACGAGGCCGAGGTTCCGGCGCAGTCCGGTCATGACGATTCCTCTCGCGTGCGGCAGGAGCGCGTTCAGGGGGGGATCCCAGGGCATCTCGTGTGGAGGTGACCCGAAACGGGCCAGGAGATGTCCAGAGTGGAGGCGGGGATGATAACGGGGGGGCTCGGCCGGTCAAGCGACCAGGACCCCCGCGCAGGCTCTACCCCCGAAACGGCTCCGGGCTACCCCGGAATCCGGCCGCGGCGCCCCCCGCGACCGCGCCCCAGTCGACGGCTCCCTTCGCGAGTCGCGGGAGGTCCGCGGCGAGCGCTTCGACGTACTTCTGGGCCGCCCCGGTGTTGAAGAGGACCACGGTCTCGTCCGGGCGGACGACTCCGGTCGCGAGCGCGCGCTCGAGCACCCCGACGCCGACCGCCGCTTCGGGGCAGAGCGAGAGCCCCTCGAGGCGCGTCGCGAGGTGCATCCAGCCCGCGATCCCGGCTTCGTCGGCGTCGAGGGCGGCTCCCCCCGACGCCCGGACCGCGTCGAGGATCATGAAGTCCCCCACGGCCGACGGGACGCGCAGACCCGACGCGACCGTGTGCGGCGACTCCGGCGCGCGCGCGAAACGCTCGCCGGCGGCGAAGGCGCGCGCGATCGGCGCGCAGCCGGAGGACTGGCACGAGAGGAGTCGCGGCAGCGCCGGCGATTCGAGCCAGCCGAGCTCGAGGAGCTCCGCGAACGCCTTCCACATCCCGATCAGGCCCGTGCCCCCGCCGGTCGGGTAGAGGATCACGTCGGGGAGCTTCCACTCGAGCTGCTCGGCGAGCTCGAGGCCCATCGTCTTCTTCCCTTCGAGCCGGTACGGCTCGCGCAGCGTGCTCATGTCGAACCACTCCATGCGCTCCTTGCCGTCGCGCACGATCGCGCCGCAGTCGCCGATCAGGCCGTCGACGAGGAACGCGCGCGCGCCGAAGAGCACCGCTTCGAGGCGGTTCACGAGCGGCGTGTCCTCGGGCATGAAGACGAAGCTCTCCATCCCCGCGCGCGCCGCGTACGCCGCGAGCGCGCCGCCGGCGTTCCCCGCCGTCGGGATCGCGACGCGCTCGATCCCGAGCGCCTTCGCCATCGAGACGGCGACCGCCATCCCGCGCGACTTGAACGAGCCCGTCGGGAGCTGCGACTCGTCCTTGACGAGGAGCCGGCGGACGCCGAGCGCGCGCGCGAGCCGCGGACACTCGAGGAGCGGCGTCATCCCCTCCCCCAGCGTCACGACGTCGCCGTCGTCCTCGACCGGGAGGAGCTCCTTGTAGCGCCACAAGCTCGGCGCGCGCCGCGCGAGGTCCGCGCGCGCGACCGCGCGACCGACCGCGGCGAGGTCGTAGCGCACCCACAGCGGGCGTCCGGCGTGGACGGTCTGGATCGTGCGCGCGGGCAGCGTCGTCCCGTCGATCGCCGACTCGAGGTGCGTGACGAAGCTCACGGCGCGCTGAGCTTTCCGAGCACGCGTCCCGCGCGAGCCCCCGTCGCGCCCGGATGGGTCGACGGGATGCCGAGCGCGCAGCGCGCGCCGAGCACTGCGAAGACGAGCGCCTCGCGCGCCTTCGGGTCGACTCCGACCGCCGCGCTCGACGCGACGGCGCACGGGACGCGGCGTGCGAGGGCCGCGAGCAGCACGGGATTCTTGACGCCTCCGCCGGCGACGAGGAGGCGCTCGACGGGCGGCAGGAAGCGCTCCAGCGCGTCCCCGACCGAGGCCGCGACGAGCTCGACCGCGCTCGCGAGCACGTCCTCGGGTCGGAGATCGCGCGCGCTCGCGACGATCGACGACACGTACGCCTCGCCGAAGGTGTCGCGCCCGGTGCTCTTCGGCGGCGCGCGCCGGAAGAACGGGTGCTCGAGCCAGCGCTGCACGAGATCGGCGCGCGGGCTGCCTTTTCCCGCGCGCGCGCCGTCGCGGTCGAAGGCCTCGCCCAAGAGGCGCCGCGCGAGGCCGTCGAGGAGGCTCCCGGCGGGACCGGTGTCGAACGCGACGAGCTCCGCGTCGCTCGCGCCGAGGAGCGTGAGGTTCGCCATGCCCCCGAGGTTCAGGATCGCCGCCGGCCGCTCGACGTGCGCGAACACCGCGCCGTCGGCGAGCGCCGAGAGCGGCGCGCCCTCGCCGCCCGCGGCGACGTCGCGCTGGCGGAAGTCGCTCGCGACCGCGCAACCGGCTTCCTCGGCGACGAAGTCGCCGTCGCCGAGCTGCAGCGTCGCCTTCCCCTCCGGCTCGACGCCGTCGTGGTGCCAGACCGTCTGGCCGTGGCTCGCGACGAGATCGAGCGCGACGCCCGCGCGTTCCGCGGCGCGCCGCGCCGCGCTTCCGAACGCGCGTCCGAGATCGCGCGAGAGGAGCGCCACCTCGCGCGGGCCGGTCGCGGAGGACGCATCCAGGACGGCGCGCACGCGCCGGCGGAGCTCCTCGGGGAACGGCTCGACGGAGAACGCGAGCGTCTGCGGCGCGGCGACGTCGCGCGCCGCGCGGCGGATGCGCGTGATCGCGACGTCGATCCCGTCGGCCGACGTCCCCGACAGGACCCCGGCGACGATCGCGCCGCGCTCGAAGCTCGCACGCAGCGCCTCCATGCCGCACCGGAATAGCGCGCGGGCCGCGCCGTGGGAAGGGCGCGGCGGATGTGGCACGATCTCCGCGCATGGCAGCCGCACCCGCATCCGCCGCGCCGCGCGCCGCGATCCTCGTCGTCGACGACGACGCGGACATCCGCCTCGCGCTCGAGATGCTGCTCTCCTACGAGGGGTTCGAGGTCTGGACGGCGAAGGACGGCGAGGAGGCGGAGAAGCGCCTCGACGCCGAGCAGAAGAAGGGCCGCCGCCCGGTGGCGATCCTGACGGACCTCAAGATGCCGCGTCTCGACGGCATGGGGCTGCTCGAACGTCTCCAGACGCGCCCGTCCCCGCCGCCGGTCGTGATCATCTCGGGGCACGGCGACATCTCGACCGCGGTCGAGGCGATGAAGAAGGGCGCCGCGAACTTCCTCGAGAAGCCGCTGGAGGAGAACCGCGTGCTCGTGACGCTGCGCGCGATCCTGCGCGAGGACAAGCTCGCGAACGAGAACCAGCGGCTGAAGCAGAAGCTCTCCGAGCGCTGGCAGATCGTCGGCGTGAGTCCCGTGATCAAGCGCCTCGCGAGCCAGCTCGCGCAGGTCGCGAGTTCCGACGCGTCGGTCCTGATCACCGGCGAGAACGGCACCGGCAAGGAAGTCGTCGCGCGGAACATCCACTTCGCGAGCGCGCGCGCCGCGGGCCCGTTCATCACGGTGAACTGCGCCGCGATCCCCGACGAGCTGATCGAGTCCGAGCTCTTCGGGCACGAGAAAGGCAGCTTCACCGGCGCGTTCGAGCGCCGCCTCGGGCACTTCGAGGCCGCCCAGGGCGGGACGCTGTTCCTCGACGAGGTCGGCGACATGCCGCTCGCCGCGCAGGCGAAGGTGCTGCGCGCGCTCGAGACGCACGAGATCACGCGCGTCGGCGAGAGCCGCAACGTCCCCGTCGACATCCGCGTCATCGCGGCGACGAACGCGGACCTCGCGCGCGCGGTCGAGGAGAAGTCGTTCCGGCTCGACCTCTTCTACCGGTTGAACGTCGTGCCGTTGCGCGTCCCGCCGCTGCGCGAGCGCCTCGAGGACGTGCCTGCGCTCGCGGCGGCGTTCCTGCGCGAGATCGGCGACCGTTCCGGGAGGAGCCCGCGCGGGCTCGAGCCCGCCGCGGCGGAGTTGCTGCGCACGCTCGATTACCCGGGCAACGTGCGCCAGCTCAAGAACCTCCTCGAAGGCGCCGACGTGTTCGCGCAGGGCGCCGAGATCATGCGCTCGGAGCTCGAGCAGCTCCTCGCCGACGGACCCGGGCTCGCGACCGCGACGGCGGCGGCCGCGGAGACGACCGCCGATCCGTTCGCGGCGCCGAGCTTCGAGGAGTTCAAGAACCGCAGCGAGGCGCTCTTCTTCAAGCGCAAGCTCGCCGAGAACGAAGGCAACGTGAAGCGCACCGCCGAGCGACTCGGCATGCAGAGGAGTCACCTCTACAAGAAGCTCGAGCGCTACGGCCTGAAGTGACGCTCTACGGGATCCGCAGCTTCTGTCCGGTGTGGAGCGCTTCGGGGCTCGAGAGCACGTCGCGGTTCGCGGTGTAGATCTCGTTCCAGCGCGCGCCCGATCCGAGCTCCTGCTTCGCGATCTTCCACAGGCTCTCGCCGTCCTTCACGAGGTGCGAGCGCGCCGTCCCGCTCGCCGCCGCGACCGGTGTCGCGGCCGGAGCGTCGGGCTTCGCCGGCGCCGCCGCGACTTTCTTGTCGGCGGCCGCGGCGGGCGCGACCGCGGGCGCGGGCGAACCGTCGAGGTCGTACACCGCGATGAGCACGCGCTCGCCCGGTTGCACGTCGCTGCGTCCCTCGTTCAGGCGCTTCAGCGTCGCGAGACGCGACGGATCGCCGTAGAAACGGCTCGCGACCGTCGCGAAGGTGTCGCCGCTCTTCCAGGTGTAGAACATCGCGTCGCTCATGTACGACTCTTGGAGCCCGTCCATGGTCTTGAGGATCGAGCCGCTCGGAATCGCGGGCGCGAGCGCCGCCGCGGGCGCGACGGGAGCGGGCGTCGCCGTGTTCACGCTGGCGTTCAGGAGCGCGCTCCCCGCGTCGGCTTTCGGCGCGGGCTGCGAGAGATCGGCCGCGGCGACCGCGGGCGCGTCCCCACCGCCCGACTGGACGACCTTGTCCTTCTTCAGCGGGTCGTCGACGTTCAAGGAGACGACCAGGATCCCGACGATCAGGGCCAGAACCCCGAGGACCACCCACTTCTCGACGTTGCCCATCTCTGTCATCCAGCCTTCCCCAAGTGCTTGGGAAACCGTTGTTTACCGAGTCCAGGCAGCGCGGGACTGCGCGCCTTGGGACGGCCCCGGTTATGGAGATCGCGCGCGAGCGAGTCAAACGGAATTGTTTCGCTTTTTGTGTTTTTCCCACCAGATGGAGTGTGGACTTCTGATCCCCACACCGGATGCCGTGGGCGCCCCCCGATGACCTCGACGACTTTGAAGCCGCCGCCGCGCTGGTCTCCGTCGCTCCGGGACCCGCTCGTCGTCGCCGTGCTCCTCGTCGTCCTCGTCGTCGAGCTCGGATGCTGGCGCGCGACCGAGGGCTACCAGCTCGCCGACTCGGTCGAGTTCATGGAGCGCGCGCGCAGCCTCGCGCGCGGCCAGGCGATGGTCGACTCGGTCGCGATCCGCCCGTTCGGGTTCTCGACCGTCCTCGTGCCCTTCTTCGCGCTGGCGGACTGGATCGGCCTCCCCGACCAGCGCCCGGTCGCGTGGGCGATCTCTCTCCTGCAGATCGGTCTCGGCGTCGCGCTGGTCGCGGTCGCGATGCGCGTCGGCGGCCGCCTCGCGGACCCGGCGACCGCTCGCCGCACGGGCGTCGTCGCCGGCGTCCTCGCCGGGGCGAATCCGATCCTGCTCCAGTACTCGAGCCAGCCCGTGTCGGGCCTCGCCGCCGGCGTCTGCGCCGGGCTCGCCCTCGACGCCGTGCTCGAGGACAAGCGCTTCGCCGGCGGCCTGCGCGGCGGGCTGTGGATCGGCGCCGCGTTCCTGATGGCCTTCCAGAGCCTCCTGATCGCGGCGGCCCTGCTCGCCCTCCTCCAGGTCCGCGACGGCTTCCGCCGCGGCGCGTTCGTGCCGCCGTCCGTGCGCGGTGTCGCCTGCGGCCTCCTGGCGGCGGTCGTCGTGCAGATCGCGATGGACTGGGCGCTCTTCGGGGTCGCCGGAGCGAGCCTCTTCAACTACGTCGCGCAGAACGGCGGGAGCGTCGTGATCTCGTTCGTCGCGCGCATCGGGTTCGTCTCCCTCGCGCACCGCATGTACGAGGCGCTCCACAAGGTCACCGTCGGCGAGAACGCGGTGCTGGCGGCAAAGCAGAGCCCGTGGTTCTACGTCGTCGAGCTCCCGCGGATGTTCGTCGTCCCCGCGCTCGCCGCGCTCGCGCTCGGTCTCGTGCGCGCCGTGGCGCGCCCCAACTGGAGGGTCGTGCTCACGACGCTCGTGTTCCTGCTCAGCGTCCTGGCGATGAGCAACAAGGGCTCGAAGGACTTCCGCCTGTGGCTCCCGCTGCTGCCCGCGATCGCGGCGATCTGCGCGCGCGGGTGGACGTGGCTCGCGCCGCGCGCGAAGCCGGCGCAGGTCCTGCTCGACGTCGCCTTCGCCGGCGCGCTCTTCGTCCTGGGCGCGGCGGCGCTCGCGCCGCTCGGTTCGAAGCGGTTCGCCGGGTACTGGCGCGCGATGGACTGGGCCAACGCGCGCGCGGCCGACACGCGCGCGACGGGCGCTCCGCGGCGCGCCGTCGTCGCGAGCGCCTACAACTGGGCGGTCTACCTGCGCGACGGGCCGGACGTCGACCTCGTCAAGCTCCCCTGGCAGCTCGATCTCTGGTCGCACTACACGCCCGAGCAGCGCGCCGAGGACATCGCCGCGCTGGAGAAGGTCGACCTCCTGCTCGCCCACATGCCGCTCCTGACCGGCACTCCCGAGCTCCTCGAGTTCCTGGCGCAGCGTTTCGCCGTCGTCGCCGCGGTCCACGACCAGACGATCGACCTCCAAGGATTCGGTCCGATCTTCGTGCTCGAGCGACGCCGCGGGACCGCCGACGAGCATCCCTTCTTCGAGATCGGCGGCGCGGCGCCGGCGCCGGGCACCGCACCCGCGGTGCATTTCGAGGGCACTGGCCTCGACGGCCGGACGGAGAGCCTCGATCTGCTCGACTGGAGCTACGCGGCGCTCCCGCCGCAGGGCCTGGGCTGGATCACGTACCGCTGGCGCACGCCGACCGGTCTCTCGCGCGATCTCACGATCGTCGATCGGATCACCTCGCCGGACGAATCGGACGCGTGCCAGGAAAGCCGCGTTCCGGGATGGGGAAGACGCCCGACGAGCGCGTGGAAGCCCGGCGAGATCGTCACCGAGGGGCGCTTCCTCGTCCCGGCGCGCGATCCCTACCGGCCGGGCGGACCCTACCAGCCGATCGGCGGCGCGTTCCGGGACCTCGGGCACGCGCCGGCGACGCTGTGGTTGCAGGTCGGCGACTTGCGCGCGCTCCGCGCCGGCGACGTCGCTCCGACGACGAGCGCGGACGGATTCGTGCGCGTCGGCGCGTTCGAGCTGCGGATCCCCGGGCACTGAGCCCGAGCTTGAGGCTCCGGCCGGGCCCGGATATCTTCTGCCCGTGCCCCGGTTCCCTGACTGGTTCGTGCCCGTTTCGCGGGTCCTCCTGCTCGCGCTCCTCGCGCTGGGCGCGTGCAGTTCCGCCGGCGCCTCGAAGGCCGGCGACGCCCCCGTCAGCACGCGACCCTTGCGCGTGCACTTCGTCGACTGGCGCTCGGGACAGAAGCTGACGCTCGTCGACCAGTCGCACACGGACCGCTCGAAGCTCTACTCGAGCGCGCGCTCCCTCGACGAGGCGGGCACGAAAGTGACGACCGACGAAGTCCTCGAGGAGACGCTGAAGTTCTTCAAGGACCAGGGCTTCTTCGAGCACGCGCGCGCGGGCGCGGCGGCGGGCGGCGGAGACACGGCGCAGTCGCTCGAGGTCGAGACGCCCGACGCGACCGTGCACATGGACCTCGGCCGGACCACGACCGCGGGCGACCAGAGGATCTTCCGCACGTGCCGCGACAACTTCGCGGCGCTCTACAACAACGTCTACCAGCTCCAGTCCGTCGACCAGGCTCCCGACTGGGACGCGCAGCAGAAGAAGCTCCAGCACAAGTCCGGCGATTCGACGAAGGGCGGAGGCGCGCCTTGACGCGCGCGATCGCCATCGTCCCGGCGCGGCTCGCCTCGACGCGCCTGCCGCAGAAGATGCTGCTCGCGGAGACCGGAAGCTGCCTCTTCGAGCACACCGCGCGCGCCGTCGCCGCGAGCGGCGCCTTCGCGCGCGTCGTCGTCGCGACCGACAGCGCCGAGATCGTCGCCGCCGCGGACGCGGCCGGCATCGAGTCCGTGACGACGAGCCCCGACCACAAGAGCGGGACCGACCGCGTCGCGGAGGCCTGGCGCAAGCTCTCCGCCGCCGGCGAGCGCGCGGGAGTCGTCGTCAACGTCCAGGGCGACGAGCCCGAGCTCGATCCCAAGGATCTCGCGCGCGTCGTCGCCGTGTTCGCCGACGCCGACGTCGCGATCGCGACGCTCGCGGCGCCGCTCTCCTCCGACGAGGAGTGGAAGAATCCGGCGGTGGTCAAGGTCGTGTGCGACGCGCGCGGCGTCGCGCTGTACTTCTCGCGCGCGGCGATCCCCGGGCGCGGGCACGGAGCTCCGCCGATCCCGGCGCGCGATCTCCCCGCGCAGCGGCACATCGGCGTGTACGCGTTCACGCCCGCGACGCTCGCGCGCTGCGCGGCCCTCCCGCCGAGCCGGCTCGAGCAGGCGGAGAGCCTGGAGCAGCTGCGCTGGCTCGAGGCGGGCGAGCGCATCCACGTCGCCCAGGCTTCGCGCGCGCCCGTCGGGATCGACACGCGCGCGGACTACGACGGGTTCGTCGCGCGGTGGCGCGCGGCGGAGCGGAAGACGGGAACAGCAACCACGGCGAGAGGAGCGAGGAGCGGATGACGAAGCACATCTTCATCACCGGCGGCGTCGTGTCGAGTCTCGGGAAGGGCCTGACTTCCGCCGCGATCGGCATGATCCTGGAGCGGCGCGGTCTCAGGGTGTCGATGCAGAAGCTCGACCCGTACATCAACGTCGACCCGGGCACGATGAGCCCGTTCCAGCACGGCGAGGTGTACGTCACCGACGACGGCGCGGAGACCGACCTCGACCTCGGGCACTACGAGCGCTTCACGCACGCCCGCTTGACGAAGTCCAGCAACTTCACGACGGGCAAGATCTACTCGCAGGTGATCGCGCGCGAGCGCCGCGGGGACTACCTCGGCCGCACCGTGCAGGTGATCCCGCACATCACCGACGCGATCAAGGAAGCGATCCACGAAGGCGTCTCGGCGAGCGACAAGGCGCAGGCCGAGGCCGGCGGAGCGCCGATCGACGTCGCGATCACCGAGATCGGCGGCACGGTCGGCGACATCGAGAGCCTGCCGTTCCTCGAGGCCGCGCGTCAGTTCGCCCTCGAGAAGCCGCGGGGCGACGTGCTGTTCGTCCACCTGACGCTGCTCCCGTACCTGCGCGCGTCGGGCGAGATGAAGACGAAGCCGACGCAGCAGTCGGTCGGGAAGCTGCGCGAGATCGGCATCCAGCCCGACATCCTGATCTGCCGCACCGAGCGCGAGATGACGCGCGAGATGGCGCAGAAGATCTCGCTCTTCTGCAACGTGCGCCCCGAGGCGGTCGTCGAGGAGCGCGACGTCGAGACTTCGATCTACGAGGTGCCCGTGAACCTCGTCACGGCGGGGCTCGACCGGCTGATCGCGGAGCGGCTCTCGCTCCCCGTCGACGTCGAGACGCGGCTCGACGACTGGAAGTCGATGCTCGAGGGCATCCGCGGCGTGCGCGACACTGTCGAGATCGCGCTCGTCGGCAAGTACATCGAGCTCCACGACGCCTACAAGTCGATCTACGAGGCGTTCAGCCACGCCGGCATCGCCAACAAGTGCAAGGTGGTCGTGCGCAAAGTGCGCGCGGAGGACGTGCTCGCGAGCGGGACGCGGCTCCTCGACGGAGTCAGCGGCGTCCTCGTCCCGGGCGGCTTCGGGGACCGCGGCATCGAAGGGAAGATCGCCGCGATCCGGTACGCGCGCGAGAAGAACATCCCCTTCTTCGGGATCTGCCTCGGCATGCAGTGCGCGGTGATCGAGTTCGCGCGCGACGTGTTGCACCTCGAGGGCGCGCACACGACCGAGCATTCGCAGCACACGGCGCACCCCGTGATCTGCCTGATGGCCGACCAGGAGAACGTGCACGAGAAGGGCGGGACGATGCGCCTCGGCGCGTACGAGTGCGTGATCGCGCCGGGGAGCCTCGCGCACAAGCTGTACGGGGCGACGCGCGTGTTCGAGCGCCACCGGCACCGGTGGGAGTTCAACGACGACTACCGCGAGATCTTCCAGAGCGGCGGGATGCGGCTCTCGGGCGTGAATCCGCAGAGGAAGCTCGTGGAGATCGTGGAGATCCCCGACCACCCGTTCTTCATCGGCGTGCAGTACCACCCCGAGTTCAAGAGCGCGCCGCTGGCGTGCCAGCCGATCTTCAAGGGCTTCGTCGCCGCGGCGCTGGCGCACTCGCGGAACGGCGGGCGCGTGCGGGAAGTCGAGCACGCCTGATGGAGGGCGTGCGCAAGGCGAGCGACGTGCCGCTGCCGGGCGGCAACTTCCACCTGTTCGTGTCGAGGCTCTCGATCCAGGCGATGATCTCGATGGGGATCCTCGAGAACCCGCTGACGAAGCGGAAGGAAGTTCACTCCGGCAACGCGCGGATGCTGCTCGACGACCTCGCGATGCTGCGCGAGAAGACGGACGGCAACCTCGACGCGGACGAGCGGTCGCACCTGGACAAGGTGATCGCGGACCTGACGGGCGCGATGGCGCGGATCGCGGGCTAGTCGACGAGCTAGCGCGGCGAGCTCGGCGACTCGTAGAGGACGGCGAGACCGTTCCGCCAGGGCTCGGCGATGTAACCGCCGCACGAATCGAAGAGGATCTTCTCCTCGATCTTCGCGGCTTCCTCGAGGCGCTTCATCCATCCGCGACGGAACGTGATCTCGAACGAATCGCTCCCGTTGTTGTGGTCGTTCACGGAGACGATGCGGAACGGAGTGCCCGTCGAGGTGAACACGGGACTCGTGAGGAACCAGTGGCGCTCCGGATCGAGGAAGTGAGGGAGCAGCGCAGGCTCCGGTGACCAGTCCCTGCCCTTCCCGAGAGCGGAGAGGACGTACGGGTAGCTCGTCGTCTCCCCCGTCTGGACCGCGAGCGCGATTACCATTTGCTCGCCGAGCCATGGACCGCACCGAGCCTCGACGATCCGACCCTCGGGGAGCGCGAACTCGTGCTCGGTCTTCGATCCGTCCTTCTCCGTCCGGACGTCGAGGCGAGACCCCTCCGCGGAGACCGTCACCAGCCCGAACTGGGGCAGGAATCGCTGGTCGAGGACGATGGGCGCGGGTTGCTGCGCGAGGGCGAGGAACAAGAGCGCGGAAGGCATGGGGATCATGGTGGTCTCCTCGTTTCGTTGCGAGGATACGCCAAAACGCCGAGCCGCGTTGGAGTCGGACGGCGTCAACGATCTTCGATCGGTTCTTGCGGGTGACCTTCGTCCCACCCACCGATCCACCTGTCCGCCCTCACGGCCACGCGGATCGCACGCACCAGAGCGGCGAGCTCCACCGAGCGGCGCGTCATCTCCTGTGGAGGGCTCTCCGTCTGCCGACCGATGAGACGTGCTCCATCGACTGTCTTCTCCAGCCCGGGCAGCTTCAGATGAACCGACGCCGAACAGCACGTCTCGGTTCCCGAGAAATCCATGGGCTTCATCTCGAGGAACCGCATCCGGTCCATCCGCCGGAGAATGCGGCGGACGTTCTCGACGGGAACCGCAGCAGTTCGGTCGCCCAGCTCGCGGACGTACTTCCTTCCGGTCCAGACGACGCCGCCGTCGCCACCGACGACGATGTGGTACTCGGGAGACTGCGACTCGTCGCCTGCGGAGTCGAGCTCGATGCGGACCGCAGCCAGCTTCTCATCCGGGATCCTCAGCGGAACCGCATCGGAGTCTGTGGAAGGCGATTCGATCGACTCGTCGAGTTCGATCCATCTGTCGAGCCCGAGAACGGAGTCGATGGCCTCCGCGAGGGCCTTGAGCTCCAGCTCCGCCTTCCAACCGTCGTACTCGTGCCCCCACGGATCCGCGCGCGCGCCCATCGAGTAGTTCTCGACGGATTTCCGAATTGGGCCGACGCGCAACACCAGTGTGTCGGTCGGAAGGTCCGTGCACGCGATGCGGTAGGAGTCCTCGAGGGCGAAGAAGTCGAGGTCCGTGAATCTGTCGAGGAGATACTGCACGTCGCTCCGAGGCACGGAAGCCGTGCGCTCGCCCGTGGACTTGACGAAGTTGCGCCCGACAAAGCGCACGGTGCCGTCGCCCTGAAGAGTGACCACGTAGGCGGGGCACGAACCGTAGCACTCGCTCCGCTCGAGGCGGATCAGCACATCTTCGGGCGGCACGACCGAGCCACGCCACGTCAGGGCCGGTGTGGACGCCGGCGTCTTCTGTGCAGACTGCGGCTGGCGGATCCCCGCGCACTGTGCGATCGCGAACGGAACCAGGCAGAAGACGAGCAGCTTCACGGCGGATTTCCGGGCGATCGCGACGGGCTACGGTCCCCGGCCCACAGCGTGAGTTCAATCCGCCGCTGCGAGGACCCCGTTCTCGTGGTCGCGCAGCTTCGCCGGGCATCCCGCCGCGGTGCGCGTCAGCGTGAAGATCATCTCGTCCTGCAACCGCAGCTCGGTGTATCGCTCGGGGCTCAGGATGTTCCGCAGCCGGTAACCCCTGCCCGAGAAGCCAGCTGCGACCAATCGCTCCGTGAAATCCTCCCCGAAATCGAACCAGTGCCCGTTCGCGAGCGGGTTCGCGCGGCCGAACGCGATCGTCTCGCGGCGACCGAAACTCATCGGCACGTTGAAGACGGCGAGGCCGTCCGGGTGCAGCACGCGCGCGAGCTCGCGCAGTGCCGCGTCCGGATCGGGCACGTGCTCCACCACGTGGAAGCACGAGAAGAAATCGACCGAGCCGTCGGCGAACGAGAGCTTCTGGATGTCCTCGACGTATCGCACGAGCTCGTTGATCCTGCGGATGTCGACGCCCTCGAGGTCCCCGACGTGCGGCGAGAGCAGCGACCGCATCCCCGGCTCGGGCGCGAACAAGAGGCGCTTCCCGCCGCGCGCGCGCATTCCGTCGATCTCGGCTGCGACGCCCCTCCCGAGCAGCTCCGCGAATCCGCGGTGGCGCGGGTAGCACCTGCAGCGCGGGCAGAACGCGTCGTAGTTCACGTACGCGGCACCGCAGTGCGTCATGAAGCGCGCGCCGCGCCAACCGCACACGTTGCAGGCGACCCGCGCCTTGTTTGCGGCGGGCTCCGGCGCGATCCGCGTCCACGTGTTCCGCAGCATCTCCTCGCGCACGAAGATCCAACCCGCCCCGATCCCGCCGTCGCGGGCGATCTGCCCGCCGCGCCGCAGCTCGCGCAGCCACTTCCCGGCGCTCATCGCAGGAACCGGCGGCACTCCGCCGCGAGCTTCATCACCGCCGGTCCCGACTTCCCGTCCGGCTCGATCCGCTTCCAGCCGTAGTCGTGGTCCTCGACGAACCCGCGGCTTCCCTCGAGCGGCACGAGCAGGATCCGGTCGGGGAGGCGCAGCGCGACTTCCTCCCACCCCGCGATGACGCGATCGCGGTGCTCGGGCGGCGCGAGGAGGTTCTCCCCCTGCGTCCAGCTCGTGCGCGATGCGGGATCGGCGCCGAGGAGCTCGAGCAGCGTCGGCGCGAGGTCGACGTGGCAGGTCGGCCGCGTCTCGACGCCGGGCGGGATCGCCGGCCCGCCGATCACGAGCGGCACGTGCGTCTGCTCGGGCGTGAAGTTGCTCGTGTGCCCGAAGTACCCGTGCTCGAAGAATTCCTCGCCGTGATCGCCGGTGACGACGACGATCGTGTCGTCGAGCAGATGCCTCCGCTCGAGCGCCTCGAGCATGCGGCCGAACACCGCGTCGTCGAAGTGCACGGCGTTCCGGTAGCTGTTGAACACCTGGTCGATGCGCTCCGGCGTCGGCGAGCCCGCCATCTCGAGGAAGTCGACGCGCTCGACGTACGGGCGGAAGACCGTCTCGTCCTTCGGCCACGCGTAGGTCCCGTGGGGCGCGTCGGCGAACGCGAAGCAGAAGAACGGATCCTTCCGCTGCGCCGCGTCGCGCTCGCCCAGCCACTCGTCGAAGCGCACGGCGATGTGCGCGTCGCGCTGCTCCTTCGAGGGGAACGGGAAGTGGTCTTCCACCTCGTCCTCGATCGCGACGAAGGCCGTCGAGCGGAACTCCGGGAACGAGAGCGACGAGGTCGACAGGACGCGCAGGTCGTAGCCGAGCGCGCCGAGCGTCGTCAGGAGGACCGGCGGCGCGTGGTCCTCGAGAACGGGCATCCAGTAGGTCCCGTGGATGCCGTAGAGCAGCGAGAAGATCCCGAAGCGCGTCGCGTTGCCGCCGGAGAGGTGGTCTTCGAAGCGGCGCGCATGCTCCGCGAACGCCGTCGCGCGCGGCATCGTCGCCGGCGCGAGCATGTCGGCGCGCAGGGAGTCGATCACGAACACGAGGATGTTCGGTCGAGGTCCGCCGGGGCGGATCGCCGGCGGGGCGATCGGGTAGCGGAGCAGGAGCCCGTCGCCGCCGAGCTGCACCTTCGCGCGCTGCTCGAGCCGGACGTGGAACACGCGCTCGGCCATCGTCTGGATGGTCAGGCGCTGGTACAGCGGGAAGGCGCGCGAGAGGCTCGTGATCCCGCGGTCGCGCGTGAGATCCGCCCAGGCGTACAGCCCCTTCTCGAGGACGACGACGACGAAGACGAGGATCGCGCCGCCCGCGGCGAGCCGGGTCGACGCCGCCGGCACCAACCAGCGCGTCCAGACGAACCAGATCGCGACGAAGACGAGGCAGCCGATCGCCGCGGCGAACGCCCAGGTCTTCGGGCCGAGATCGATCGCGTCCTCCGATCCCGGCGTCGTCATCACGTTCCACACCATCCCGTTGAAGTGGTAGCGGAAAAGGCGCCAGATCCGCGTGTCCGCGTAGACGTAGAGCTGGAAGAGCGCCCAGACGAGGGCCTGCGCGAAGCCGAGGATGCGCGCCGAAGGAACGAGCACGGCGATCAGCGCCACGAATACCGCGGGCCCGATCGCGAGCATCGCGGTCGAGGAGAGCAGCGCGGCCGGGACGAAGAGCACCGAACGGGCGGAGCCCCACGCGGGGATCCCCGAGAGCCACGCCGTGCCGATCGCGGCCGCGAGCACGGCGTTCACGATCCAGGCGAGCACGACGGCGCGGAGGCGCTCGGAGCGGGGCGGGACCATCGGCCGGGATCCTAGGGTGCCGTGCTGCAGACCGCGATCTTCAAGGGCGGGTGCCCGTCGCGCGACGGGAAGTCGGCCTCCGGAGCGATCGATTCGACGGCGGCGAGCGGGCGCCCGGCCTTCTCCGCGCAGCGACGGAGGATCGCGAGCCATTCCTCGCGATCGACGGAGGCCGCGTGGTTCGTCGCGACGACCGAGCCGCCCGGCGACGTCGCGAGCAGGGCGGGCTTCAGGAGCGCCGGGTAGTCGTGCTCGACGTCGACCGCGCCGAACGGTCCGGTCGCCCACGCGGGAGGATCGAGGAAGACGACGTCGAAGCGCCGCGCTTCGAGGCGCAGGTAGTCCCGCTGCGCGCCGCGACCCTTCACGGGCAGTCCGGCGAGCTGGCGCAGGACGGGCAGGCAGTCCTCCTGCACGAAGCGCATGCGCGCGGGATCGATCCCGTTCTGCTCGGCGTTGCGGCGGCCGATCTCGAGCGCCGAGCGCGCGAAGTCGACGTTCCAGACCTCGCTCGCGCCCGCGACGGCGGCCGAGATCCCGGCCGAGCACGTGTAGGCGAAGAGATTGAGGACCGAACCGCCGGCGCACAGCGCGCGCAAGGCCCGGCGGCCCGCGCGCAAGTCGAGGAAAAGCCACGGATCGACGCCGCGGTGGCGCGCGCGGACGAGGAAGCTCGCGCCGAATTCGCGACAGACATGGTCCGCCGACTCGGAGTCCCCGCGCTGGGCAGCGCCGCGCTCGACGAACGCGATCTCCGTCGCGTCGGGGACGCGCGCGCGGAGGAGCGGCTCGAGCTCCGCGCGCTCGGCGGCGGTGAGCGGCTCGCGGAACATCTGGACGAGCACGAGGGTCCCGTACCGGTCGATCGCAAGGCCCTCGCGCCCCTCGGCCGCGCCGTGGAAGAGCCGGTAGGAGTCCGTCCCCTCGGCCGCGAGCGTCGCGCAGAGCTGCGCGCGCGCGGCGATGGCGCTCTCAATGAGTTGCGTGAGCGTCGACATCGTGAGTTGCGACGAGGACGAGCGCGACGGCGAGCAGCGCGACGTCGCCCCAGGTGACGATCGAGAGTGCCTGCAGCCGATCGCGGAGCGCGCGGCCGACGACTTCCTCGCTGGCGAGATCGCACGCGATCCAGTAGACGGCGAGGAAGGTCGCGAGCGGGCTCCAGCGCTTCTTCGCCCAAGCGACGGCGCAGAGCACGAAGAAGAGCGGCAAGAGCGCCGCGTGGTGCGCCTTCCACGTGATCGGGGAGACGAGGAGGGAGAGCGGCAGGAACGCGAGCGCCGCGAGCGCCGCGGGCCGCCCCGGGCGCGCGCGCGCGGCGACGACGGCAGCCCAGGCCGCGAGCCCGAGTCCGAGCGCGAGCGCCGCGGCGCGCGCCGCGGACGGCTCGAGCAGGCGCTGGGCGGCGGCGGCTAGACTCTGGTTCATCGTCGTGTCGGAGGCCGGCGTGCTCTCGTCCTGCTGTGCGTAGCTCCAGACGTCGCCGACCCAGCGCTCCGCGAGATCGAGATAGCGACCGAACCCGAACGAGAGCGCGGGCAGGAGGAACAGGACCGCGGCACACGCGACGGTGCTCGCGATCGCCTTCCATCTGCGCGTCGCGGCGAAGAAGAGGAGCAGCGGCGCGAGGTTCGGTTTCAGGACGAGCGAGAGCGCGAGCGGCGCCCCGGCGGCGAGCTCCCGCCCCGAGAACGCGAGCTCGAGACCGGCGAGCGCGAGCACCATGTACACGAGATTTCCCCCGCCGCCCGCCGCGTCGCGCAGGACGAAACGGCTCGCGAGCAGGAGGGCGCAGGCGAACAGCAGCGGAGCCTGCGGCGCGACGTCGGGCCACCAGCGCCTCGCCCACCAGCGCAGCAGCACGAACGCCGCGACGAGCGCGCAGGCCTGCGCGAGCGCCCAGGCGACGCGCGCCGCGGGCGTAGGCAGGAGCGCGAGCGGAGCCGCCACGAGCGCGAGCGACGGCGGGTACGGGCTGTGGATCCGCCGGCCGAGCGCAGGATCGAAGTACGGATCGTCTCCCGCGAGGAAGCGCGCGCCGAAGCCCTGGTTCGTGACCAGGACGCCGCCTTCCTTGCGAGCCGCGCGCGCGACGAGCACCACGAGGAACGCCGCGAAGAGGATCGCGAGGATGCGGTCGCGGAGGCTCACCGACGGCAGGGTACGCAGGGCTCGCGCGGATCACCACCGACGCGTACGCTTCGCCGCGTGCAGCCCGTGGATCGGAACGCGCGCTGGCACCGGACCGCGGAGCTCGCCCTCGTGCTCGCGTGCGCCTTCTTCGCGTTCCGCGGCTGGCGCGCGAGCCTGCGGCCCGAAGGCTCGGACTTCACGATCTACTGGCACGCGGGCCGCGCCGTGCTCGAGGGGACCGAGCCGTGGCGCGTCACCGACTACATCTACCTGCCCGCGTTCGCGGTCGCGATCGTCCCGCTCGCGGCGCTGCCGCTCCCGCTCGCGGCCGCGATCTGGCAGCTCGGATCGCTCGCGGCACTCTTCTTCGCCGCGCATCGCTGCGTCGCCCTCGCCCGGCGCGACGGGCTCGGGGCACCCGAGTGGCTCGCGTGGGTGCCGCTCTTCTGCCTCCTGCGCCTCGCCGACTCGAACCTCGTGAATGCGCAGGTGAACGCGTTCATCCTCGCGATCGCGCTGCTCGGCATCGACGCGTGGTTCCGCGGTCGCGAGCGGCGCGCCGGCGCGTGGATCGGCCTCGCGGCCGCGATGAAGATCGTCCCGGTCGCGCTCGTGCTCCCGATCTTCGCCCGGCGCGGGTACCGCACGGTCGCGGCCGCGCTCGCGACCGCCGTCGCGTGCGTCTTCCTCTTGCCGCCGCTCGTCCTCGGATGGAGCGCGAACGTCGCCGGCCTGCGCGCGTGGTGGCACGCCGAGCCCGAGCCCTACTGGCGCGGCGGCGCGGCGCTGCTCGAGGCGCGCGAGTACCTGCCCGGGCAGAGCCTGACCGCGACCGCGTACCGGCTGCTCGCTCCGACGCCGGCGACGGCCCGCGGCGAAGCCGGCCCCCGCGCCAACGTGCTCGACCTCGACGTCGAGACGGTCGCGTGGATCGTGCGCGGCGCGCAGGCGCTCTACCTCGCGCTCCTCGCCGCGACGCTGCTGCGCTCGCGGCGCGGAGATCTCCCCGGCGCGCGCTTGCGGGAGCTCGCGCTGACGATGACCGTCGCGCTGACGCTCGCGCCGCTCGTACACAAGGCGCACCTGATCTGGCTGCTCCTCCCCTACACGGTGCTGCTCGCGCGCGGACCGGCGTGCCTCGCTCCCTTCGCGAGCAGGCTGCGGTGGACCTGCATCGCGGCGTCGGTGATCGTGATCGGCGCGACGACGCCGGCGATCCTCGGGCGCTCGATGGCGACCTGGGAGCTCGGCCACAATGCGATCTTCGTCGGGGTGCAGTTCGCGCTAGCGGCCCTGCTTGTGGATGTCTGGGCCAGACGCCCGGCGGCTATTTGAACGCGCCGATCCCGGTCAGCTCCTGCCCGATCGCCAGCGTGTGGACGTCGTGCGTCCCCTCGTACGTGTAGACCGACTCGAGGTTCAGCATGTGGCGTCCGACCTGGTATTCCAGGCTGATTCCGTTCGCGCCGAGCATGTCGCGGCAGGTGCGCGCGATCTCGAGGGAGATGTGGACGTTGTTGCGCTTGCCCATCGAGACCTGGGCGGGAGTCAGCTTGTTCGCGTCCTTCAGGCGGCCGAGGCGCAGCGCGATCAGCTGGCCGAGAGTGATCTGGGTCGCCATCTCGGCGAGCTTCTTCTGCGGGATCTGGAAGCCGGCGAGCACCTTGTCGAACACGACGCGCTGCTTCGAGTAGGAGAGCGCCTCGTCGAAGCACGCGAGCGCGGCGCCGAGCGCGCCCCAGGCGATGCCGTAGCGCGCCTGCGTCAGGCACATCAGCGGCGACTTCAGGCCCTCGGACTTCGGCAGCAGCGCGTCCTCGCCGACGCGGCAGTCCTGGAGCACGAGCTCCGACGTCACCGAGGCACGCAGCGACCACTTGTGCTTCTGCTCCGGCGCGCTGAAGCCGGGCGAGTCCGCGGGCACGATGAAGCCCCGGATGACACCGTCGACCTTCGCCCAGACGATCGCGACCTGGCTCACGGTGCCGTTCGTGATCCACATCTTGCGGCCGTCGAGGACCCAGCCCTTCTTGTCCTTCTTCGCCGTCGTCAGCATCCCGCCCGGGTTGCTGCCGAAGTCGGGCTCGGTCAGGCCGAAGCAGCCGATCGCCTCCCCGCTCGCGAGCTTCGGGAGCCAGCGCTTCTTCTGCTCGTCGGTCCCGAACGCGAAGATCGGGTACATGACGAGTCCGCTCTGCACCGAGCAGAACGAGCGCAGGCCGGAGTCGCCGCGCTCGAGCTCCTGGTAGATCAGGCCCGCCGCGACGTTGTTCAGGCCCGCGCCGCCGTACTCGTGCGGGATCGTCGGCCCGAAGAGGCCCATCTGCGCGAGCTCCGGGACCGTCTCCATCGGGAACGTGCCGTTCTCGAAGTGCTCCATCACGATCGGCAGGTACCGTTCGCTCACCCAGGAGCGGACGGTGTCGCGGACCATGCGCTCCTCCTCGGAGAGCTCGGAGTCGAGGGCGAGGTAGTCGAGTTGGCGAAACGGCTGCATGCGGGCTCCAGGGGACGGGCGGGCCAGGGATTCTAGGGCCGGGGCGCGTGGGAGGCGACAGCGGCCGGGCCGGGTCGCTAGGATGTTCGGCCAACCACGCCGCGCGGTCCTTCCCGAGTCCTCCGCCGCGCGTGCGCGACCTCCCATGCGCGTTCTCGTCGTCGACGACGATCCCGATTTCCGCAGCTTCGTGCTGGCCGGCCTGCGAAGGGTCGGCATCGACAGCGAAGGAGCCTCCGACGGCCTCATGGCGAAGGAGCTGCTCGATCGCGTCGGTGTCGAGCCGTTCGACCTGATCCTGCTCGACGTGAAGATGCCCGGGCAATCCGGTTGGGACCTGCTCCTCGAGCTGCGGGAGCTCGGCCGCGAGACGCCGGTGATCTTCCTTTCGGGCCTCGACTCGGTCGAGGAGCGCGTCAAGGGGCTCCGCCTCGGCGCGGACGACTACGTGCCGAAGGAGTTCGACTTCGACGAGCTCGTCGCCCGGATCGGCGCGGTCATCCGCAGGCGGCGCTCGCTCGCCCCGATCGAGTACGCCGACCTGAAGCTCGATCTCGCCAAGCGCACCGCGTGGCGCGGCGGGCAGCAGATCGTGCTCTCGCCCCGCGAATTCGATCTCCTGCGCACGCTCGTCTCGCGCGCGGGGCAGGTCGTCAGCCGCAGCGATCTCCTGCGCGAGGTCTGGAGCCTCGACATCGATCCGCAGACGAACGTCGTCGACGTCCACGTGGCGCGGCTGCGCCGCAAGCTCGACGGACACGGCGTGCCGCTGATCCAGACGGTGCGCGGCGAGGGCTATCGGCTGGCGGTTCCGGGCGGCGTATTCTGACGCCGTGACCCGTTACCTCGTCACGAGCGCGCTCCCCTACGCGAACGGCCCGATCCACTTCGGGCACATCACCGGCGCGTACCTCCCCGCCGACGTCTACGTCCGCACGCTGCGGATGCAGGGCGAGGACGTCCTCTACCTCTGCGGGACCGACGAGCACGGCACGGCGATCACCGTGAACGCGGAGCAGGAAGGCGTGCCGTACGCGCAGTACGTCGAGCGCTGGCGGACGGAGATCAAGGCCGCGCTCGACCGCTTCGGAATCGCGTTCGACCACTGGTCCGGGACCAGCATCTCCCCGGATCACGCCGCCACGAGCCAGGAGTTCTTCCGCCGCCTCGACCAGAACGGGTACCTCGAGAAGCGGACGAGCGAGCAGCTGTACTGCCCGAAGGACCGGATGTTCCTCGCCGACCGGTACGTGCTCGGCACGTGCACCGAGTGCGGGTACGAGAAGGCGCGCGGCAACGAGTGCCCGCGCTGCGGCAAGGAGCTCGATCCGCTGCGGATGAAGAACACGCGCTGCAAGGTGTGCGGCACGACTCCGGAGAAGCGCGCGACGCTCCACTGGTACCTCGACCTGCCGAAGCTGCGCGACGAGTCCCTCGGCGCGTGGTTCCGCGCGCATCCGTGGAAGCCCAACGTCGCCGGTTTCATCGGCAACCTGCTCGACGATCTCGCGCCGCGGCCGATCACGCGCGACATGAGCTGGGGCGTCCCCGTGCCGGAGGATCGTTCGGGCGGCGAGAAGGGCAAGGTGCTCTACGTCTGGTTCGACGCGCCGATCGGCTACGTCTCATTCGCGCAGGAATGGGCCCGCGCGACCGGGCGCCCGGACGCGTGGAAGGACTACTGGCAGTCGCCGGATTCGCGCCTCGTCCACTTCATCGGCAAGGACAACATCTCGTTCCACTGCGTCGTGTTCCCCGCGATGTTGATGGGCGTGAAGCAGGGCTACGTCCTGCCGTGGCACGTCCCGGCGAACGAGTTCTACAACCTCCAGGGCGGCAAGTTCTCGACGTCCGACCAGCGCACGATCCCCCTGGCCGAGTTCTTCGCGCGCTACGACGCCGACGCGGCGCGCTTCTACCTCCTCGCGAGCGCCCCGGAGACCGCGGACAGCGAGTGGCGCTGGCAGGACTTCCAGAGCTGCGTCAACGCCTCGCTCGCCGACACGATGGGCAACCTCGCGACGCGCGTGCTGCGCTTCATCGACAAGAACTTCGAGGGCCGGATCCCGCCCCTGGACCCGGACCACGCGGCCGATTTCGACCGCACGATCCTCGAGGAGTGCGGCCCGTTCGGGGACCCGGCCGAGCACGTGCGCGAGTTCCACTTCCGGCGCGCCGCCGAGCAGCTCGTCCAGAACGCGACCGTCGCGAACGTGTTCGTCGACCGCGTGGCACCCTGGGCGCTGCGGAAGACCGATCCCGCGCGCGCCGCGTCGGCGTTGAACACGGCCTGCGAGTGGCTCGCCTGGCTCGCGCGCTGGATGGCCCCGATGATGCCGGCGAAGGCGCAGGCGCTGTGGACGATGCTCGGCCAGGAAGGCGCGGTCGCGGCGCAACGCTGGCCCGGCGTGCCGAAGCCCGGGACGTGGCGGTCGCTGCGCGCGGGGACGAAGCTCGGGGAAGTCGCCGGGCTCTTCGCAAAGATCGACGACGCGACGATCGCTTCCGAGATCGAGGCGCTCGAGCGGCGCGCGGCCGGCGAAGCGACGACTCCCCGCTGACGAAAAAGAAGGCCGGCCACCCGGAGATCCGGGCGGCCGGCCGATGCGTTCGGAAGAGACCTTGGGGCGGCGGTCAGAAGGATTCCTTGAGGGCTTTGCCGACTCGGAACCCGACCCGGAGGCCGGGTCCGATCTCGATCGGCTCACCGCTGTGGGGATTGCGCCCCACGCGCGCCTTGCGCGCCTTCAGCTGGAAGGTTCCGAATCCCGTGAGCGTGACGCTCTGGTCCGTTTCCAGCCCCTTCTTGATCCCGTCCAGGACGGTCTCGACGAGGAGGGCAGCTTGAAGTTTCGATGTCCTCAGCTCGTCCGCGACATGGTTGATGAGGTGGCTCTTGTTCATGCGGAGCCTCCTCCTTTCGACCTGGGAGTCGCAGGACCGCCGTGACTACTTACGACCGCGCCGAGCCTTCTTGCGCGTGCCCTTGCGGCCAGCCTTCTTCTTCCTCGTCGCTTTCTTCTTCGCCATGGGAACTTTCTCCTTGGACTTTGGGGTCCGTGTTGTTGCGCCGCTCCGGCGCGCATCCACGACATCACCCGAGTCCATCGGCGCGCATGCCCGCGGACTTTCCCCGCATCTTTGAAACTTTTTGAACGAAGGCGCGCGGGCGGCGCATTCGAGGAGCGATTCGACGTCTCCGCGCGCGCTCCGCGAACGCTGGCGAGCGACGTCGCGTTGCGAAGCTAACGCTCTAGCGGATTGCTACTTAGCGCGCGGGAGCGAGCGCGCCGCGCGTCGCCTTCTGGATGCGCCCGCTCTTCAAGCAGCGCGTACAGATCCGGACACGCTTCGGTTTGCCGTCGACGACCGCGCGCACCTTCTGCAAGTTCGGCTTGAACTTGCGCAGCGTGTGTCCGGTGGTGCGCAGACCGACACCGCCCTTGCTCTTCGCCAAACCGCGGCGGGTGATCATGCCACCCGATTCGGTCTTCTTCCCGCAGTAGTCGCACATGCGCGCCATGGTCGCCGCTCCGCTCGTGGTTGTCGTCCCGGATACCGGGAACGAAGGGCGAACAGGCTAGCGGGAACGCGTCCCGCCGGCAAGTGCTCAGAAGAGCTTGTCGAGAGCCGCGGATGCGGACTGCCCGAAGTCGCTCGACAGCTGGTCGGCAGCCCCTCCGGGAGCGCCGCCGCGCGCCTTCATGTCCCCGAGGATGCCCTCGAGCCGTTGCGCCGTCTCGGTCGCGTAGTAGCGCACGAGCCCGAGGTTCGTCCGGCCGTCGAAGACGGTCGCGAAGAGCGCCATCTCGCCGACCAGCGAAACCTGGATGCTGTCGCGCTGCCCTTGGTGGAAGAGCGTGCTGAAGTGCGACTCGCCGAGGAGGCGCGCCATCTCGCGCGTCGCCGCGAACGATCCCGCGATGAGCGCCGAGATCGACTCGAGGGAGGTCTGCACCGTCTCGCCGCGCCGGGTCACGAGGTGACCTTCCTTGTCGATCAGGAGCGCCGAGCGCGCGCCCGACAGCTCGAGGAAGCCGTCGAGCTCCCCGTCGAACCGCTGCACGTCGGCGGTATAGAAGACCATCCTGTCGTTGCGAAGTTTCTCGTCGGTCTTCACGGGAACCTCCTCAGGAAAGGACGGCGACTGCCATCACGGCACCGGCGACCAGGGCTGCGAGCACGAGCATCACGGTAGTGAACGACTTCTTCTTCGGGCCCGTCGTCGTCGTGATCCGGGGAGCAGCCGCGCGCGGCTGAGCCGGACGCGGGCCGGGCGCGCGCACGGGCGCGGGGCCGCGCGGTGCGGGAGCCTGCGCGCGCGGAGCTTGCGGGAGGGAGGTCGGCATCGGGGCCGCGGGCCGCATCTGGAGATTCGGCGGCGCGCCGGCGGACGGGCCCGCCATCGGCATCGGCGCCGGCATCGGATGTCCGCGGACGATCTGCTGCTGCGGCACGGGCTGCATCGGCATCCCGACCGGCGCCGAGCCGAGCGGTGCGTGGACCGACGTGCGCGTGTTCGGGTCGATCCCCGGAACCTGCTGCTGCGGACGCTGCATCGGGATCGCGTGCTGCTGGTGCTGCTGCTGCTGCTGGTGCTGCTGCTGCGGCTGCGGCATCGGAGCCGGCGCCGGAGCGCGGGTGTGCATCGGGATCGACGCGGGAGCCTGTCCGGGGGCGACCTGCGTGTAGCCCGTCTGATGGAGCGGACGCTGGCCGTAGCCCGTGCCCGAACCCGCCGTGACCGGCGCCGGAGCGGGAGCGGGAGCCGCCGCGGGCAACGGAGCGGGCAAGGCCGCCGCCGTCTGCGGTCCGGTCGTCCCGGGCCGAGCGCCCGTGTGGATCGTCTCGAGGACGCGCGCCGCGAGCGCCTTGAGCGTCGGGAACACGCCTTGTCCGGTGTTCGCGATCGCCTCGAAGCACGGAGCGCCGTGCGAGTTCAGGAGCTGGTTCAACTCGTCGACCGTCATCGCGTCGGGGAGGTCGCGCTTGTTGAACTGGATGATGTGCGGCAGCGTCGCGAGACTCTTGCCGTACTCGTTCAGGTTCTGCTCGAGGTTCTTCAGCGACTCGAGGTTCTCCTGGACCATCGAGGCGGAAGAGTCCGCGACGAACACGACGCCGTCCACGCCCTGGAGGACGAGCTTGCGCGTCGAGTTGTAGTAGACCTGGCCGGGGACCGTGTAGATCTGGAAGCACGTGCGCATCCCTGCGACCGTGCCCAGATCGAGCGGCATGAAGTCGAAGAACAGCGTGCGGTCGCCGTCCGTGCTGATGCTCGTCAAGTCGCCACGATTGGCGGTTGGAGCGCGCTGGTGCACGACTTCGAGGTTCGTGGTCTTCCCGGACATGCCCGGACCGTAGTAGACGATCTTGGCGTTGACCTGCTTCTGAGCAAAATTGATCTGCACCATGGACTCACTCCCCGATGGGTCGGTAGGGCTCGGTCAGCCCGTTCTTCTTGGCGACATCGTTCCGGGCGGCCTCGGACTCGAAGACCGCGTTCCGGTCGGGGAAAATCCCCGCCGGCTCACTGCTCGGTTCGCCGGCGGCGCCGGCGATTGGACGTTGCGCGTTGGCTCGCAGCCCGCGTTCCATGCGCGCGACCGCGGCTTCCATCGACAATCGGTAGTCCGCGGGACGCATCCCGGGGCCGATGACGACGATCAGGAGCGCGCGCGGGACCTGCATCGCGAGGAGCGAGCCCCGCGCGGCGCGCAGGACGAGGTAGCGCGGCGCGCTCCACGAGATCGGCGCGGCGGCGCGGTGCAGGTCGGAGATCCAGCCCGCGGCGAGCGCGGCGAGCGCGTCCGCGTCCTCGATCCGCGTCTCCTGCATCCGGTCGGAGGGCCCGCCGGGTCGCGCGTCGCCGCGGACGACGATCGGAACGCCGTCCTCGGAGACGAGCATCGCGAGCGAGACGCCCGGGATGGCGGAGAGCGGTGCGATCGCGGCCTTCATCCGGCACCTCCGGCGGACATCGCCGCGGCGGCGAGGTCGCGCAGCCCTTCCTCGTGGCGGCGGGACACTTCGCCCGCGATCCAGAGTGCGCCCGATCCGAGCTCCCCGGGGATCGCGAGCAGCGTCCCGAAGTCGCCTTCGAGTCGCACTTCGGTCGTCTGTCCGAGGCCGAGACGCCGGGCGGCCGACTTCGACACCTGGAGGATTTCGCGCACCGTGCGCGCGGTCCGCTCGGCCGTCGGGCCCTTCGGACCCTGCACGAGCGCGGTCGAGCCGCGCAGGTAGAACGCCGCTTGCACGCCGGGCACGCGGGCGATCGCCTGGAGCAGCGGTCGCGCGAGCGCCGGAGCGTTCCCCGCAGTGTCCCCCTCGGGATTCTCGGGTGTCGGCGCCTTCGCGGGGCGTTCGCGCGCCTCGTCGGCGAGACGGCCGGAGCGCTCGACTTCGCGCAGCGCCAGATCGACGGTCTTCGGGCCTTCGAACATCGCGACGGCCATGCGGAAGCGCGATTCGAGTACCGGGTCGCCCGGCCGGAGCTCGAGCAGGCGCGCGAGGTCCTTGCGCGCCTCGCCCCAGACTCCCGCGCGCGCCGCGAGCAGCGCGTGCAGATCGAGCGGACGCGGATCGTCGGGCATCAGCTGCTGGGCCTCCTCCGCGAACTCGAACGCGAGGCGGCCGTCGTCGCGGCGCCGGTCGGCGAAGAAGCGTTCGGCGCGGGCGCGCGCGCGGTACAGCTGCGCCTCTCCGCTGCGCGTGCTCCGGTACCACTCGGCCGCCGATTCCTCGGCGCGCACGAGGCGGCCCGCTTCGAGCAGCGTGTCGCACATCTCCCGCCAGAGCGCGGGGCGCGGCGCGGACTCGAGCTCCCGCGCGAGCAGCCGCGTCCGGTCCTCGAGCGCGAGCTGGCGGTAGAGGGCGGCGAGCCTCTTCAGCTCGCTGTCGTTGGGGTACGCGCGCAGACCTTCCTTCGCGACCTTGAGCGCCGTCTCGAGATCCTTCTCGAGAGCGTGCTCGTGCGCGAGCTCGGCGTAGCTCCGCGAGGACGGATCGTTCGCGAGACGCTTCTTCGCGTCGCGAACCCGTCCTCCCGTGAGCCATGCCTTGATGATCTTCATGCGGTTCCCTACTGGTTCTTCTTCTGCCACGCCTCGAGCGCGACGACGTCGGCCTCGACGCGCTGGCGATGCGGCCAGTCGGGCGTCGCGGCTTCGAGCGCGTGCTTCAGGTCCTTGATCGCGTCGGCGATGTGGCCCTTCTCGGCGTTCTGGAGGCCGCGGGTGCGGGCTTCTTCGGCTTCGTCGTTCTTCGACCCCGGCGTCGGATCCGTTCCCGGGGTCACGCGGTCGGTGAGGACCGGCAGGACGGGCCGCTCGGCGAGCTCGATGTCGTGCTTCAGGAGGTCGCGGTCGAGCAGCGCCGGGCCCATCGCGAGCCAGGCGAGCTCGCTGCCGAGCAGCTCGTTGATCCCGGCCAGGCGCGCGCGCATCGCGGGCAGGTCGTCGCGCGAGGCTTCCGGGAGCGACTTCCAGCGGCTCCAGATGCGGACTTCGCGCAGGATGACCGTCGTGAAGATCGCCGAGACGAGGACGACGGCGAACGCGAGCTTGAGCGAGTGCTTCGCACCGGCCTTGTTGAATTCCTTCTTGCGGCGCAGGTCGCGGATCGCGCGCGAGAGATCCTGGCGCGACGGATCGATCTTGCTCGCCTCTTCGAGACAGCGGATCGCGGAGTCCGTCCGGCCGCGCGCGGCGGCGAACTCGGCGTCGCGCACGAGCTGCTCGACGGCGACGGAGTCCTCCGCGGACACGCCGATCATCTCGACCGGCGCGCGCTCGGCGATCAGCTCGCCGAGGCAGTACGCGCGTTCGAACTGCCCCGCCTTCTCGAGCAGGTACGCGAGGCGCCGGCCTTCGTGCACGAGCGAGATGCGGTGCTGGGCGAGAGCGCCGGGGTGGGCGAGCCCGAGGATCACGAGGGTCTCGAGAACGCGCACGTCGTCGGGCGACTTGCACAGGCAGTCGACGAGCGACCGCGCGAGCGCGGCGGCGGCGTGCTCGTCGAACTGGTCAGTCGCGCGCCGCATGCCGGCGCGCAAGGCCGCGGCGCCGCCGTACCCCGCCCCCGCTGCGGAGGTGAGCGTCGCGACGACTTCCTCGACGATCGGAAGGCGGTCAGAGAAGATCAGGCTCAAGGGGGTGGTGTGCCTTTGCGGCGGATCCCGTCGCGGGCGACGCCGCCCCGGGGGAGGCGCCGCGCAAGAGGGGCATGGTCCTATCGGGCGTGCATCCGGGGTCTCTGAAGCGGAATCCAGGGGGGCGGGGCTACTCGACCGGATCGACCGAGATCGACCCGGAAGCATTGCCCGCGACGTCGGGAAGGCCGGTCAGCTGGAGCGTTCCGGACGCCGCCAGGGCCGCGGACAGGGTCACCCGCGCGTGGTTGCGCTCGCGCATGTCGACCGCCGAGACGGTGACGCCGCCGGACGCGGTCCAGTGCGCGGGGTTCCCCGCGAAGGTCTGGTCGACGTCCTCGCTGAAGAGCACGTCGACGACCTTGCCGGTCGCGTCGGCGCGCAGGTCGACGAACGCCTTGGTGATCGAAGGCGGGGTCGTGTCCCCCGTCGTCGCACCGCCGACCACGACGGGCGTCGGCATCAGGTTCGAGCTGACGTCGCGGATCCCCGACACGCTGACGCTCAGCGGGCCGGCGGCGGCGAGATCCTGCCCTGAGGCGAGGCGGATCGTGACCTGGTTCGTCGCGCTCGTGTAGGTGAAGAGCGCACCGGTGAGCGTGCGCGCGACGCCTCCGCTCGTCACCGTGTAGTTCGCGGCGGTGAGCGCCGTCGCGTTGGAGACGGGCTCGTCGAACACGATGTGCACCTCGTCGTTGCCCCAGCCCGGCCGGATCAGGCCGTCGACGGAGACGACGAGCGGCGGCGTCGTGTCGCCGGCCGCGACGGTGCGCACGATCGCGCCGCTGGCGTTCCCGGCGCGGTCCTGGACGGAAACCGACAGGCTGTGGCCGACGGCCGGCGGCGCCGCGAACGTGATGCGCGCGACGCGTCCGTTGACGAGCGTCGCCGCGATCGGCGCCGTGCCGGCGTCGTAGTCGTAGCTTCCGAGCGTCGTCGCGGACGGCGGGGCGACGGCCTCCGTGAATTCGACGAGCAGCGCGTTCGCGTTCGAGGGATCGAGGCGCACCTTGCCGGCGAGGACGTTCGGCGGCGTGGAGTCGCCGCTGACGAGGATTCCGGACTCCGTCTGCGGCGCGGGCATCGGAACGCCCTGGGCCGTCAGCACGCCGTCGAGCTCGAGGTCGTACGGCTGCCCGAAGAGGAGGTCGTAGTCGGTGCTGTTGCTGCGGATCGGGATCGTGACCGTGTCGACGCCGTCGAACGTCAGGTCGCGCGTGCGCTTCACGATCGTCGACGGGCCGGTGATGGTGTAGTGCACGTGGTCCGTGATCGTCCACGGGCTGACCGGGCCGGAGAACTGCACCGTGATCACGTCGTCCGTCTCGCCGGAGACCGACACGAGCGTCGAGAGGCCGAGCGCGAGGCTCGGTACGGAGAGATCCTCGGCGACGCTCGTCTGGGCGAGCGTCGAGAAGAGCGGATTGCCGACGAGGTCCGTCGGACCGATCACGTCGATCGTGTCGCTCGCGGCGACGACGATGCCGAACGACACGCGCGCGGCGAGACCGTCGTCGATCGAGCTCGCGGCCGTCGCGTACCCGCGCAGCGTCCCCGTGGAGGTCCGCAGCACGTACCGCGTGCCGGTCGGGTTCGTCACCGCGTTGTAGAGATCGGTCAGGAAATCGCAGGGCTCGCTGAACCGCACCTCGAGCTGGTCCGTGCTCGACGTCGGCCGCCAGACGGTGTGCACGTAGGGAATCGTCGTCTCCGCGATCACCGGCCCGGTCATCGGGAGGGCCGAGAGCGCGTTCCCGCCGATGTCGCGGACGCCCGTCAGCGAGACCTTGAAGTCGTCGCCGCGGTGGAGGTTCTCGCCGTTGACGAGCTTCAGGCGCGCGCGCTTCGCTGCGTCGTCGTACAGCACGGTCGCTCCGGCCGTCGAGCGCGGCGTGCCGGTCGGCGATTCGAGCGTCCAGCGCGACGTGTCGGTGACGTCCGCGAGGACGAGGTTGTCGTCGAGGTTGAGCTCGATGACGTCGTTGTTCGCGCCCTCGTTCGCGTCGCCCTCGAAAGTGAGGACCGTGGGCGGCGTCGTATCCGTCGACGTCAGGGCGACGCCGATCTGGGGCGTCATGACGTTCCCGGCGAGGTCCTGCACGTTCTGCGCGGAGACCGTGTCGTCGCCCGGGATCATCGGCGCGTCGAACACGAGGCGGACGACGTCGAGGCTCGGCTGCAGCGTCGCGGACACGACGTTCTGGGCGCCGCCCGAAGACCAGTTCGCGATCGTCTCGGCGCTCGTGATCTCGACGTCCTCGGACATCTGCACGTCGACGACGACGCCCGTCGGGTCGACCGAGCGGTTCTGGACGCCGCCCGTCGCGACCGGGAGCGTCGATTCGCCGCTGACGGTCTGCGACTGCGACAAGGTGAACGTGTCCCCGTCGACGTCGAGCGCGCCGACGCCCTGGAGCGTGAACGCCTGGCCGTTGACGAGATCGACGTCGAGATCGATCCGCAGCGTCTTGCCGAGGAAGTCGTACGTGAACGTCTGGGTCGAGAGGTCGACCGGCGTGCCGGCGACGACGAGGCTCCAGCTCGCGGGGAGCAGCGCGGTGTCCGGATCGAGCGCCTGCGTCGTCGTCGCGGTGACGTAGTCCCCGCCCGCGTTCGCGACGGTGACCGCCTGGACGTTGCCGGAGAACGCGTTGACGACCGGGCTCGGCTGCGTGATCGGGCGGACTTCGTCCGGGAACGCGTTGCCGTGCAGGTCGACGAGGCTCGTCAACGTCACGGAGTCGTAGCCCGGCACGATCGGGTTGTTGAACGTGACGCGGAGCACGTCCTCGGTCGGCTGCTCGACCGTGGTCGCGAGGTCGGGCAGCGTGACGACGAAGTGCGTCGTGGCGGTCGAGAAGACCGGGTCCATCGCTTCGCTGAACGTGAAATCGACGACGCGGCCGTACTCGTCCTGCGCGAGGTTCTGCACCGCCGAGACGATCGTCGGAGCGGTCGTGTCGCCCGTGGCGTTGCCGGCGACCGGAGTCGCGGACAGCGCGACGTCGGCCACGCTGTGCAGCCCCGGCGCGGCGAGAGTGAACGTCGCGTGCAGGTTCGCGAGCGTGCCGAGCGTGACGTCGAGCACCTGGGTCGCGACGTCGAAGCTGAACGTGGAGCCCGTGAGGTCGAGCGTCTGCCCGTCGGTCTCGAGGACGAAGTTCGCCGGATCCTCGGCTTCCGCCTCGACGACGTGGGGGCCGGCGAAGGTGGCGGAGATCGTGTCCCCGCCGAGGCTCGGGTTCTGCGTCGCGGATGTGATCGTGAAGGTCGGCACCGACGCGTCGCTCGTCGTCACGGCGTGGAGCGCGGCCGAGACGCCCGAGAGCCCCGTCGTCCCGACGTGGTGGCTCGGCGAGACGCGCGCGTCCCACGTGACCGTGGCGACGTTCGCGACGACGAGGGCGGACTGGGCCGTCTGGCCGCCGTCCGCCGCGAAGTTCGCCGCGGTGGCGGTCGCGAGGCCGCTCGCCGACCCGAACGTGATCACGGTCGTCGTGCCCTCGGGGTCCGCGGTCAGGTCCTGGACGGCGCTCGCGATGGCGTTCGCGGAGGATCCGCCGCCGCCGCCTCCGCAGCCTCCTGCGAGGAAGGCGGGGACCGCAGCGAGGACGACGAGGAGGGCGCAGCGCGGGTAGTTTCCAAGATTCATGTCGGGGGTTCTCGTGGCGACGAGGCGGGGACGGACCGGCCCTCTGGAGGGCACAGTTCCGTCCCCGTATCGTTCGACCCCCCACGACTGCTTGAGGATGCGACCCCGCCGGGCGCTCCGAAGTCCTTGGCGCGGGAGCCGGGACGCACTAGCATCTCCCCCTCACAACGAAGCTGCAGGCCACGGGGAGAGCTCCCGCCATCGCGGGACGCCGAAGGGGCAAGCGCGCCATCCGCGCGCGAAACTCTCAGGTACACGGGACCCGAGGTCTGGACGACCCTGGACGGCGACCGCGCGCGGCGCGGAGGACAGGGACGCACCGACACGAGTCCCCCGCGTACCCCCCATGAAAGAGACCCCGCTCCACGACGTCCACGCCGCGCTCGGCGCGAAGATGGTCGAATTCGGCGGTTGGCACATGCCCGTGCAGTACGGACCGATCCTCGACGAGGTCCGCACCGTGCGCACGAAGGCGGGACTCTTCGACCTCTCCCACATGGGGCGCGTCCGCGTCACCGGCGACGACCGCGTCCGTTTCGTCGACCGCATCGCGACGAACTTCTGCGCGAAGATCCCCGAGGGCGCGATCCGCTACGGGCTCTTCTGCCGCGAGGACGGCAATCCGATCGACGACCTGCTCGTCTACCGCGGGAAGGACGAGGTGTTCCTCGTCGTCAACGCGTCGAACACCGCGGTCGATCTCGCGTGGATGCGCGAGCACGCGGGCGAGTTCCGCGTCGCGATCGAGGACCAGACCGACGCGCTCGCGATGATCGCGCTCCAGGGACAGGAGTCGCAGGCGGTGCTCCAGCCGCTCGTCCCGGACCTCGACCTCGCCTCGGTCGGCTACTACCGCTTCGGCTTCGGCACGCTGTGCGGCCTCCCCGGGACGCGCGTCTCGCGCACCGGCTACACCGGCGAGGACGGCTTCGAGGTCTACGTGCCCGCCGCGGAGGCGACGCGCGTCTGGGATGCGCTCGTCCGCGCCGGCGCGCCCCGCGGAGTCCGTCCGATCGGCCTCGGAGCGCGCGACACGCTGCGCCTCGAGGCCGGAATGCCCTTGTACGGGCACGAAATCGACGCCGAGCACAACCCGATCGAAGCCGGGCTCGCGTTCGGCGTGTCGTTCCATCCCGACAAGGGCGACTGGATCGGACGCGCGGCGCTCGAGCGCGTGCAGAAGGCGCCGAAGCGCAAGCTCGTCGGCATCAAGAGCGCAGGACCGCGCGTGCCGCGCCAGGGCTACGCGCTCTTCGACGGCTCGCGCGAGCTCGGCGCGGTCTGCTCCGGTTCGCCTTCGCCGACCCTGGACACGAACATCGGGACGGCGTACGTCCCGCTCGACTCGGGCGCGATCGGCGGACGAGTCGAGATCGACATCAAGGGCAAGCGGCAGAAAGCCCAGTTCTGCGCGCTGCCGTTCTTCTCGCGGACTCGGAAGTAGAACCCCTCATCCCATGAAAGCGACCATGCGACCCAACGACCGCCGCTACTACGAAACCCACGAATGGGTGAAGCCCGACGGCGACACGATGCTGATCGGGATCACCGACTTCGCCGTGCAGGCGCTCTCGAACGGGAACGAAGCCGACCTCGTGTACTGCGACCTCCCGGAGGCCGGGCGCATCCTCGAGGCGGGCGACACGTTCGGCGAGATCGAGTCCGTCAAGGCCGTCTCCGACCTGAACTGCCCGATCGCGGGCGAGGTGATCGAGGTGAACACCCAGGTCGAGGACCACCTCGAGATCCTGGCGAAGGATCCGTGGAAGTCGGGCTGGTTGATCCGCATCAAGCCGGTGTCGAAGAGCCTCGACGACCTCATGGACGCGGCGGCGTACGAGAAGTTCCTCGCCGAGAAGCACTGAGACCATGGGCGGGATGCTTTCGGAGACCGCCGCGGCGAAGGCCGGGCGCAAGGAGGCGGGCGTGGGTTCCTCACCGGCGTGGACGCAGGACCGGTTCGCCGAACGGCACATCGGCCCGGATGCGGCCGAGATCGACGCGATGCTCGCGACGTTGGGCACGAGCTCGCTCGCGGCGCTGATCGAGGCCGCCGTCCCGGCCTCGATCCGGACGAAGGCGGCGCTCGCGCTCCCCGCGGCCCGTAGCGAGCGCGACGCGCTCGCGGCGATCGCGGCTCTCGCCGATGCGAACGAAGTGCGGCGCTCCTACCTCGGCCTCGGCTACGCGGCCTGCGTCACTCCGCCGGTCCTCCTGCGCAACATCGTGGAGAACCCGGGCTGGTACACGCAGTACACGCCGTACCAGCCGGAGATCAGCCAGGGTCGCCTCGAGGCGCTCCTCAACTTCCAGACGATGGTGTCGGACCTCACCGGGCTCCCGATCGCGAACGCGTCGCTGCTCGACGAAGGCACGGCGGCGGCCGAGGCGATGCACCTCGCCTTCGAGGTGCGCAAGGACGTCAAGGCGCGAAAGATCCTGGTCGCGTCGGATTGCCACCCGCAGACGATCGACGTCGTCCGGACGCGCGCGCGGCCGCTCGCGATCGAGGTCGAGGTCGGCGACCCCGAGGTGCTCCTCGCGCAGGACGGGATCTTCGCGCTCCTCCTCCAAGTTCCGTCGACGGACGGCCGCATCCGCGACGTGCGCGCGCTGTGCGCCCGCGCGAAGGAGCGCGGCGTGCTCGTCGCGGTCGCGTGCGACCTCCTCTCGCTCTGCCTGATCGAGTCCCCCGGCTCCCTCGGCGCCGACATCGCGCTCGGCAACAGCCAGCGCTTCGGCGTCCCGCTCGGGTACGGCGGCCCCCACGCGGCGTTCTTCGCGACGCGCGAGGAGTTCAAGCGGTCGCTGCCCGGGCGCCTCGTCGGCGTCTCGATCGACCGCGAGAAGAAGCGCGCGCTGCGTCTCGCGCTCCAGACGCGCGAACAGCACATCCGGCGCGAGAAGGCGACGAGCAACATCTGCACGGCGCAGGTCCTCCTCGCGGTGATCGCCGGGAGCTACGCGGTCTACCACGGGCCGCAGGGCCTGCGGCGCATCGCCGAGCGCGTCCAGCGCATGACGGCCGCGCTCGCGGAAGGACTCGCGCGCGCCGGAAGGCCGGCGCGACCCGGGCCCTGGTTCGACACGCTGCGCATCGATCTGCCGACGGCCGAGACGAAGAAGGTCCGCGCGGCCGCGGATGCGAAGAAGATCGACCTCCGCGCCTACCCCGACGGCGTCGGCGTCGCTCTCGACGAGACGACCAGCGAGCGCGACCTCGTCGACCTGCTCGCCGTGCTCTCCGGGAAGCCGCACGATCTCGCGGCCGTCGAGGCGCTCGCGCGCGAGACGAAAGCGACGGACTTCGGCGCGGTCGCGCGCAAGACGCCGTACCTCGCGCATCCGGTCTTCAACACGCACCACTCCGAGTCGGAGATGATGCGCTACCTCGCGAAGCTCCAGTCGCGCGACCTGTCGCTGACGACGTCGATGATCCCTCTCGGATCGTGCACGATGAAGCTGAACGCGGCCGCGGAGATGCTGCCGATCACGTGGCCGGGGTTCTCGAAGCTGCACCCGTTCGCGCCCGTCGCCGAGACGCGCGGGTACCAGCGCCTCTTCCGCGACCTCGAGAGCTGGCTCTCCGAGATCACCGGGTTCGCGGCCTGCTCGCTGCAGCCGAACGCGGGATCGCAGGGCGAGTACGCGGGCCTGCTCGCGATCCGCGCGTTCCACGAGGACCGCGGTGCGCAGAGCCGCGACGTGTGCCTGATCCCCCACTCCGCGCACGGCACGAATCCGGCGAGCGCGGCGATGGCGGGCCTGAAGGTCGTCGTCGTGGACTGCGACGACGCCGGGAACATCGATCTGGGCGACCTGAAGCTGAAGGCCGAGCAGCACTCGGCGAAGCTCGCCGCGCTCATGGTGACCTACCCCTCGACGCACGGCGTGTTCGAGGAGTCGATCCGCGACGTCTGCGCGATCGTGCACAAGCACGGCGGGCAGGTGTACATGGACGGCGCGAACCTGAACGCGCAGGTCGGTCTCTGCAAGCCGGGCGAGATCGGCGCGGACGTCTGCCACATCAACCTGCACAAGACGTTCTGCATCCCGCACGGCGGCGGCGGCCCCGGCATGGGCCCGATCTGCGTCGCGAAGCACCTCGCTCCGTTCCTGCCGGGGCACCCGGTGATCGCGACGGGCGGCGAGCACGCGATCGGCGCGGTGTCGGCGGCGCCGTGGGGCAGCGCGATGATCCTGCCGATCTCGTGGATGTACATCGCGATGATGGGACCGGACGGGCTCCGTCACGCGACCGAGGTCGCGATCCTGAACGCGAACTACGTCGCGAAACGGCTCTCCGAGCACTTCCCGATCCTCTACACGGGCAAGAACGGCCTCGTCGCGCACGAGTGCATCGTCGACGTGCGCCCCCTGAAGAAGTGCGGCGTCGAGGTCGAGGACGTGGCGAAGCGGCTGATGGACTACGGGTTCCACGCGCCGACGATGTCGTTCCCGGTCGTCGGCACGCTGATGATCGAGCCGACGGAGAGCGAGTCGAAGGGCGAGCTCGACCGGTTCTGCGACGCGTTGATCGCGATCCGCGAGGAAGCGCGCGCGATCGAGCGCGGGGCGATGGACCGGAGCGACAATCCGCTGAAGAACGCGCCGCACACGATGGCGATGGTGACGGCGAGCGAGTGGGCGCACCCGTACTCGCGCGAGCAGGCCGCGTTCCCGGCCGCGTGGACGAAGGAGCACAAGTTCTGGCCCCACGTCGCGCGGATCGACAACGCCTACGGGGACAAGAACCTCGTGTGCTCGTGTCCGCCGATCGAGAGCTACGCGTAGTTCTTCTCGCGGCGTTCCCGGACCCTACACTCCGACGACGGGCACGCCGCTCGCCCGCGCAGCTGCGCCGAGCGCGCGATCGTGCGTAGCGAGCGTCAGATCCTCGTCGGCTCGCTCCCGCCATGCGAGCGCCGTGGCTAGATGGATGGCGTCGAGCGTCCCCAATGCGGTCGGCATCGGCTGCGACGCCCTCCCGAGCAGAGCTGGCGTGATTTCCACCCTCTCGATGCCTTCCAGAAGTCGGAAGACGCCTTCCCGCAACGCCGTCGCTCGGCCGTCGTCCATCCTCTCGCGGAGGCGAAGCCGATCGACGCTGCGGAGGCACTCGACCTCGGAGAGGGCGCTCGTCACCAGGATCGAGTACTCCTCGTCCTCCTCGAGGGCACCGGCTTGCGAGAGCAGGTGTCGCAGGATCGCCGACGAGTCGATGTAGAGGATCAACGCTCCCCCTGTCGCTCCTCGAGCAGCAGATCGACGATGTCGATCTTCCCGCGATAGGCCGGCGGGCGCGGAATCTTCCAGAAGGGAACCGCGCTCGTGGGTTTCCTCGACGGCAACGCCGCTCCCTGCGGCTCCACGGGGACGATGCGTGCGATCGGGGTGTTGCGATCGAGGACGGTGACGGGGTGGCCCTTGCGGACGAGGCGGAGGTATTCGCTCAGGCGAGCCTTGAGCTCTGCGACGCGGACGCTCTTCATGGACTTATGATGGTCACGACTGGTCATGTCGTCCAGTGCTCGACCGTTCGCGGCCTCCATCCTGAATCTGGGGGGCACGGAATCTCACCATCCATCCGCCGGACCGAGCCCGGCGGAACGGTTTCGCGGGAATCGGGGAAAGCCGTGGCCCCAGAGCTTAGAACCGCGCCCCATGGCCGGGACTGCAACCCTCCCCCACGTCGTCATCCTCGGCGGCGGGTTCGGCGGCCTTCTCGCGGCGCGCGGACTCGCGCGCGCGCCCGTGCGCGTCACCCTCGTCGACCGGAAGAACCACCACCTCTTCCAGCCGCTCCTCTACCAGGTCGCCGCGGCGGAGCTCGATCCGGAGGACATCGCGGCGCCGATCCGCTGGATCCTGCGCGGACAGGAGAACGCGACCGTCCTCCTCGCCGAGGCGCGCACGGTCGACCTGGCGGCGAAGAAGGTCTTCCTCGCCGACGGCGAGCTCTCCTTCGACACCCTCGTCGTCGCGGCCGGCGCGCGGCACTCCTACTTCGGCCACGACGAGTGGGAAGGCGCCGCTCCGGGCCTCAAGACCGTCGAGGACGCGCTCGAGATCCGCCGCCGCGTCCTCTCCGCCTTCGAAGCGGCCGAGCGCGAGCCCGATCCGGATCGGCGGCGCGAGTGGCTCACGTTCGCGATCGTCGGCGGCGGTCCGACCGGCGTCGAGATGGCGGGCGCGCTCGTCGAGCTCGCGCACCACACCTTGTCGCGCGACTTCCGCCGGATCCGCACCGAACACACCCGCGTCGTGCTCGTCGAAGGCCTGCCGCACGTCCTCGCGGCGTACCCGGAGTCCCTGCAGGTGAAGGCCGAAGCGCAGCTCGCCCACCTCGGCGTCGAGGTCCGCTGCGGAGTCCGCGTCACCGGCATCGACGCGACGGGGCTCGTCCTCGGCGAGGAACGCCTGCCGACGCGCACCGTCGTCTGGGCCGCGGGCGTCGAAGCGTCGCCGCTCGGCCGTTCGCTGGAGGCACCGCTCGACCGCGCGGGGCGCGTGAAGGTGACACCGGAGCTCACCGTGCCCGGCCGCGACGACGTGTTCGTGATCGGCGACATGGCGGCGCTCGAGGAAGCTCCGGGGAAGCTCGTCCCCGGCGTCGCCCCCGCGGCGATGCAGATGGGACGGCACACCGCGCGGAACATCGTCCGCGCGCTCGATGGGAAGCCGCTCCTCCCCTTCCACTACCGCGACAAGGGGATGCTCGCGACGATCGGCCGCTCCGCCGCGGTCGCGGATCTCGGCTTCCTGCGCATCTCGGGCTTTCCCGCGTGGATCGCGTGGCTCGGCCTCCACATCTTCTTCCTCATCGGATTCAGGAACCGCATCGTCGTGCTCGTGAACTGGGCGTGGGCGTACGTCACGTTCCAGCGCGGCGGCCGGTTGATCACGTAGATGCACGTTCCGGCGCGCTCTTGTATCGTGTTGCGATCATGGAAACCCTTCAACTGGCCCTGCCTTTCGTCGTCGCCGTCGTGCTCGCGAGCTGCTCGGGAGCGTCGTCCCCTTCCTCGAAGTCCGACGTGAAGGCGGCGCCTGCAGCGAGCGCCCCGACGCTCGCCGACTTCAAGGCGAACTCGCTCGAGGGCGAGCCCGCTCCGCTCGAGAAGTGGCGCGGCAAGGTCGTGCTCATCGTGAACGTCGCGAGCCAGTGCGGGTTCACGAAGCAGTACGCGGGCCTCGAGGCGCTGCATAAGGAGCTCGAGTCGCGCGGCTTCGCCGTGCTCGGGTTCCCCTGCAACGAGTTTGGCGGGCAGGAACCCGGCGACGCGAAGGAGATCCGCGCGTTCTGCACGGAGAACTACCAGGTCACCTTCCCGATGTTCGAGAAGGTGAAGGTGAAGCCCGGCGAAGGGCTCTCGCCGATCTACGCGTGGCTCGAAGCTGCGACCGGCCAGGTCCCGAGCTGGAATTTCTGCAAGTACCTCGTCAGCAGGGACGGGAAGCCGATCGCGTTCTACTCGAGCAAGACGACGCCGGACGCGGCCGACCTGCGCGCGGCGATCGAGACGGCGCTCGCGGCGAAGTAGCCTCAAGTCGGCAGCGACATCACCTTCAGCACGACGAGGATCGGGATCACGACGGCGACCAGCGCCTCGCCGGCGATGAAGCCCGACGCGATCGGGATCGAGTAGCGCGTGTGGCTCTCCGGGCTCGCCTTGCCCCAGACGAAGTCTGCGAGCGCGCCGAGGAACATCGTCGTCACCGCGCTGATCGGGATCAGCATCCCGATGCCGATCCCGGTCGGCGACGGCACGAATGAGCGCCACGATTTCCTCTGCTCGAGCAGCGTGAGCGCGATGCCGATCAAGGCGCCGACCGTGAACGAGGTCTTCATCCACGCGAGCCGCGCGGCGCCTTCGGGGGTGATCTCGCCCTTGCCCGTGAGCTCCTGCATGATCTTCGCGAAGCCGACCCAGCGCTGCGATGTCGGGCTCGAGAGCTGCGCGTGATCGCCGCTGATCCCGTACGTGTCGCGGAGCAGCGGGTACATGAACGCAAGCGCGAGTGCACCGACGGGCACGGCGAGAAGCTGCATGTACGTCAGCACCCGCGGCGTCGAGCCGATCATGTAGCCGACCTTGTAGTCCTGCATCAGACCTTCGGACTCGGCCGCGACGGCGCCCGTGATGCCGCTCGACACCATGCTCGCGCGCAGATCGCCGGGCGCGATGCCGCCGAACAACGCCTGCATCAGATTCGTCATCGTCGAGATCGGTCCCCAGTTCGTTTCGCCCAGCACGCGCAGCGCGACGAGTCCGAGCGGCGCGGAGAGAGCGATCGCAACGAGCGAGTGCCACACCGGCGTATGGAAGAACAGCGTCTGCACGACGATGAGAAGAAGCGCCGCGGCTCCGCCGCCGATCACGACCCAACGCAGTGACAGGTCGCCCGAGACGCTGGCTGGACCGGTGAGGCTCTGGAACGTCTTCAGGAGCACACGCCAGCGCAGGAACAGGGCGCAGATGCCTCCCGCGACGAGCATTCCGACGCCCGGCCACATGATCAGGAGGAGGATGTTGACCCGCTTCGCGTCCGCCAGGATGTACCCGTGATCGAGGAGCCACCCCGGCGCGACCACCCAGGCGATCACTGCGCCGATGAGCATGCTCGCGGTGATGCGCATCCCGATGATCATCCCGGAGCCGATGTTGAGGAACGAGATGCCGAACCCGACTCCCGTCTTCGGCGAGAAGCTGTTCACCTTGACGGCGATCGTCTCGACGAACCACTGGAGCTGCGTGCCCAGGAACGTGAGCCCCGAGAGAAGGAGCGCGCCGACCATCGAGAAGGCCGACTTGCGCGCCTGCGGGCCGCGCGAGTCGAGCATGATCAAGGTCTCCCCCGCCGCGATGCCGTCGGCGAACGGGAGCTTCTCGTCCTCGATGAAGTGCTTGCGCAGCGGCACGGCGAGGAATACGCCGAGGAGACCCGACGCGGAGAGCCAGATCCAGGTCTGCATGCGCGTCAGGTGCACGTCGAACCCGCTGTTGGGCTCGCCGGCGAGCAGATCGAACGCCGCGAGCAGCCAGCACAGGAAGGCGATCTGCCCCGCCGCGGTGCCGGCCGTCTGCACCATGTTGTTCTCCCAGCGGTTGTAGCTCTTCGAGAAGAGCCCGAGCGCGAGGAAGCCGAAGAACGCCGAGACGACCGAGATGTTCGGGCCGAAGCCGAACTTGAGGACGACGTACGGATACGACGCGCCGATCACGACCGCGACGAGGAGCCCGACGGCGACCGAGCGCGGCGTGAACTCGCGGATTCCGGGCGGCTTCTGCGGCTGATTCGTCTCCATGCGAACGCTCCTCCAGTTGCGGGCGGAGCGTACGCTCGGCCTCCTTCCTCTACAATCAACCGGATATGGAGACCTGGCGCCTGATCACGACCTGGGGCGCACATCCGGCGTTCAACATGGGGCTCGACGAGGCCCTGCTCGAGAGCTCGGAGAGCCCGCCGACCCTGCGCTTCTACTCCTGGCACCCCGACACGCTCTCCCTCGGATACTTCCAGCGCTTCGCGGACGTTCCCGGCGCCGAACGCGCGGGCGCCGTCGTGCGGCGCATCACCGGCGGCGGCGCGATCCACCACGTGCGCGAGCTGACGTTCTCGATCGCGGCGCCGCTCGCGCATCCCTTGTACGCGCGACCGATCGCGGACTCGTACACGCTCGTGCACGAGGCGATCCGGGCGGCTCTCGCGGAGGTCGGCGTGCCCGCGCAGGTCCGCGGGGAGCTCGATCTCGTCTCGGACCGCGAAGGGACGGGGATGTGCTTCCACAAGTCGTCGCCGATCGACCTCGTGTGGGGAGACCGGAAGGGCGTCGGCTCGGCGCAGCGCCGCAAGGGCGGACGCGTGCTCCACCACGGGTCGATCAAGCTCGGCACGTCGCCGCTCGAGGGCGCGATCGCGACGGCCGAGGAGCATCGGCCCGGGCTCGAGGCGGAGACTTTCGCGCCGATCCTGCGGCGTGCGTTCGAGGTCGGATTCGGGATCGCGCTGGAGTCGACTGCGCCGAGCGCGGACGAGCGGACGCGCGCGAAGCTCCTGGGCCCCCGCTACGTCGACGCGGAGTTCGTGCACCGGCGATGAGGAGGCTCGCGATCGGAGCGTGCGCGCTCGTCTTGGGCTGCGCTCGCGAGGCTGCGCGGCCGCCGCCGAGGCCGAACGTCCTCCTGATCACGATCGATACGCTGCGCGCCGATCGGCTGTCGTGCGCGGGCTACGGACGCCCGACGACGCCGCAGCTCGATCGGCTCGCCGCGGAAGGCCTGCGCTTCACGCACGTCGAGACGCCGCGCGCGAAGACGACACCGGCGATCGCGTCGCTGATGACGAGCCTCTTTCCGCACGAGCACGGCGTGCGCGAGCTCCTGACGCCGCTCGCGCCGCGCTCCCCGCTGCTCGCGGAAGCGCTCCGGAGCGCGGGCTACGCGACGCACGCGATCGTCGGGAACTACGTGCTGCAGGACCGCTTCTCGGGACTCGCGCGCGGGTTCGAGAGCTGGAGCGAGGAGCTGCCGGACATCCAAGGCGTGCCGCCCGACGACGTGCCGCAGCGCAGAGCGCGTTCGATGACCGACGGCGCGCTCGCGGCGCTCGACCTCGGGCGCGCCGCGGATCGGCCCTGGTTCCTGTGGCTCCACTACATGGACCCGCACGGGCTCTACGATCCGCCGCCCGCGCACCGGATCTTCCACCGCGTCGTCGCCGACCCGATCCCGGACGATCCGGGGAAGACGGCGGGCGAGCTGCACCGCTTCCACGTCGCGAGCTACAACGTGCCGCCCGGCTGCACGACGCCCGACGGGCACGTCGACGCGGCGCTCGTGCGCGATCTGTACGACGGCGAGGTGCACTACGTCGACGCGGAGATCGGGAGGCTGCTCGACGCGCTGCGAGCCGCGGGCGCGCTCGAGAAGACGCTCGTCGTCGTGACCGCGGACCACGGCGAGAGCCTGGGCGAGCACCGGTACTGGTTCGAGCACGGGCGCGACACGTACGAGACGACGTGCCGCGTGCCGTTGATCGCGAGGCTGCCCGGGCCGCCCGCGCCGGCGGTGCACGACGAGGACCTCTCGCTCGTCGACCTCGCCCCGAAGATGCTCGATTGGCTGCATCTCCCGCCGCTGCGACCCGCGTCGAGCGCGCGCGCGGTGTTCGCGGAGAAGATCGAGCGCGCGGACCTCGCGGGCGCCGTGCAGGCGAAGGCCGTGCGGATCGGCGATTGGAAGATGATCCGGCAGTACACGCACGACGCGAAGGGCCTCGTGCTCGTGTCGGAGGAGCTGTACGACCTCGCGCGCGACCCGGGCGAGACCGCGAACCGGATGGCGGACCCGCCGGAGCAAGCTCCGCTCGCGCGCCTGCGCGCGGAGCTCCTCGGTTTCGCCGCAGCGGACGTGCGGTTCCCCGACATCGCGAAGCTGCTGCAAGCCGAGCGCGAGAAGCTCGCGCGCGAGGATCCCGAGGCGCTGCGGATCCTCCAGAAGCTCGGCTACTGACCGGAGCTGGTTACCCCGCCTGGACTTGAACCAGAAATAACAGGACCAAAACCTGTTGTGTTACCAATTACACCACGGGGTAACGCGGGCGGGGAGGATAGCCGCGTACCGCCGGGGGATCAACCTCCCGCGTCGCGTTCCGCAGGGAGATTCCGCCTCAGGAGATCCAGGGCCGTGTTCGCGGCGAACTCCCGGATCAGCTCGCGGCTGCGCACGGCGAAACGGCGCTCGACCGAGCTCGCTCTCCCGTCGATCGAGAGGCCGAACCACACGAGGCCCACGGGCTTCTCCGCGGTCCCGCCGTCCGGTCCCGCGATCCCCGTCACGGACACGGCGAGGCGCGCTCCCGAGCTCTCGGAAGCGCCTTGCGCCATCGCCTCGGCGACCTCCGCCGACACGGCGCCGTGCTTTTCGATCAGCGACTCCGGCACGCGGAGGAGCTCGGTCTTCGCGCGATTCGAGTACGTCACGTAGCCGCGTTCGAACACCGCGCTGATGCCGGGCACGCGCGTCAATTTTTCCGCGACGAGTCCGCCCGTGCACGACTCCGCGATCGCCAGCTTGAGCTTCCTCTCGATCAGCTTCCGCCCCAGCGCGAACGCGGGATCGGCGTCCGTCTCGCTGAAGATCCACTCCGCGAACCGCTCGCGGAACTCCTGCGCGCGGCCGGCGAGCAGCGCCGCGGCGCCTCGCTGGTCCGCCGCGCGCGCGACGATCCGCGCGGTCAGCACGCCGCCTTTCGCCGTCACGCCGAGCAATGGATTCGCCGCACGGTCCATCCACGCGCCGCTCTGGTCCGCGAACGCACTCTCCGAGAGCCCGAAGAGGTAGAACCCCGCGCGCGACAGCGACTCGCCTCCGGTCCACGCCGCGCGCAGCCGCGGCACGACCTCGCTCTCGAGCATCCCGTGCATCTCGCGCGGCGGCCCCGGCAGCGCGAAGACGAGCGCGCGACCGACGCGACACTGGAATCCGGGCGCGGTGCCGAGCGGGTTGCGGAGGATTTCGGCGCCGCGCGGGAACCAGGCCTGCCGCTCGTTCGACGCGGGGAACGGCCGGCGACTCCGTCCCCACCACTCCCGCAGCTCCGCGAGCGCCGCTTCGGACAGCACGAGATCCGTCCCCGCCGCGCGCGCGGCCGCGGAACGCGTCACGTCGTCGAGCGTCGGTCCGAGCCCTCCGGTGACGACGATCGCGTCGCAGCGCGCCGACAGGTCGACGAGCGTCGCCGCGAGCGCTTCCTCGTCGTCGCCGAGGACGACGATGCGCTCCGTCTCGAACCCGAGCTCGAGCAGCCGCGCGGCGATCGCCGCGGAGTTCGTGTCGACGCACGACCCCGTCGCGAGCTCGTCACCGGTCGCGACGATCCCGAGCCTCACCGCGTCGCCCCCGGCCGCGCGCCTCCGTGCCGCCGCGGTTTCGCGGAGAACCGCGCGATGAGCGCCCCGATCTCGTACAGGACGAGCATCGGGATCGTCATGAGCACCTGCGAGTACCAGTCCGGTCCGGGCGTCAGGATCGCGGCGACGAACAAGGCCACGATCAGGAAGTGGCCGCGGTACTTCGAGTACGTGCGCGGGTCGACGATTCCGATCCGCGAGAGGAAGATCATCACGATCGGGAGCTGGAAGACGAGCCCCATCGAGAGGCACATCGTCGACAGGAAGTCGAAGTACTGCCCGAGCCCCAGCATCGGCCGGATCTTGTCGAGCGAGATCGTCGTCGCGAGGAAGTAGAGACCGACCGGCACGACGAGGAAGAAGCAGAACGAGACGCCCGCGAGGAACAGGAGGACGCTGAAGGGGAAGTAGAGGCTGACGAGCGTCTTCTCGTGGCGGTACAGGCCGGCGGCGACGAACTGCCACAGCTGCCAGAGCACGAACGGCGATCCGACGAAGAGCGCGAAGTAGATCGCGATGTTCAGCGCGAAGAAGAAGCTGTCGCCGACGGCGAACGTCGTCAGGCGCGTGTCGATGCGGTCCTTGAGCTCGGCCTTCGCTGGATCCTCGCTCGTGAAGAATTCCGTCCGGGGCGTCTCCGGATGCGCGGCGAGCGTCTTCTCGGCTTTCTCGACGAGCTCCGTGTTGATGCGCTCGACGGCGAGCCTCCACGGACCCATGAGCACGCCCGCGATCGGCTCGACCTGCCACCAGCCGATGCCGAAGCAGATCGCGAGGACGAGCACGCTGCGGAAGATCCGCTTGCGCAGCTCCTCGAGGTGCTCCCCGAGGGTCATGCGCGTGTGCGCGAACGGATCGTCGTCCTCCTCGGCCAAGGGACGGCGATGGTACGGCCGGAAAGTACCGAACCAGGTACGTTTTCTCGCAGCGCGCCGGAGACCGCGGCTCTCCGCAGCGACGCTACGCCGCGCTGCGAGAAAACGTACCTGGTTCGGTACTTTCCGCTAGAACCGGAAGTACTTCCGCAGCTCGTTGAGCTGCACGACCTGCACGCCCTGCGCGACCGCGTCGCGGTACGCCGGCAGGTCGGTCGGCTGGACCGGCTGCGCGAGCGGCTGGCCGTTCTCGTCGACGTACATCTCCGAGCCGACGATCATGAAGTCCGTGTTCTTGTCCACGCTCTTCTGGATCTGGATGTTCATCCCCGCGAGCAGCGCGCGGAGATCCTTCTCGTTCATCGCTCCCGAGAAGCGGCCGAGCAGCACGGCGTGGCGCTCGCCGGACGGATCGAAGAGCGGGTTGAAGATGACGTCGCCCGGCGCCGGCGGATCGAAGGGATCCGTGCGGTCGGAGAACGTCACTTCGGCCATGTCTTCCTTGATCTGCGTCACCTCGGCCCAGCCCTTGACGCGGTTGTCGCCGTGCATGCCGGAGACGACGCGGAAGCGCGTGCCCATCGCGAGGCGGTTCTTCGAGCCGAGGTTGATCCAGCCGAGGTTCAGGTCGCGCGAGACCTCGAGCACCTTGCCGTCGGCCGCTTCCGGCTCCTTCGTGAACGGGAGCAGCTTGCGCCCCTGCTCGGCGAGCTTCGTGCGCAGGCTCTCCTCGCGCTGCGCGTCCTTGCGCGAGTTGTCGTCGAGCGCCTTGCGCGCCGCGATCAGCTTCGCGTCGCGATCCTTGAAGTTCTCGGTCTGCTCCGCGACCTGGCGCTCGAGCAGCGCCTGCTGGTCGGTCTTCGCCTGCTCCGTGTCGGCGAGCTGGCGGCGCAGATCGCCGAGCTCCTTGTCCTTCGAGTCCGTGAGCTCCTGGAGCGTCTTCGCCTTCGCTTCGGCTTCCGAGCGCAGCGACGCGAGCTGGGCGTCCTGGTCCTTCAGCTTGGCTTCGAGCGCCTTGTGCGACTGGATCGCGATCGGGAGCGCCTTGCCGAGGCTCTTGACGCTCGGGTCGATGTCCGGGAACGCCTCGCGCAGCCCCTTGAACCCCGCCGTCAGCGCGGCGACGTCCGAGCGCGGCGCGGCGCTCTCGTCGTAGAAGCCGACGTTCTGCGAGAGCTCCTGGATGTGCTTCAGGTCCTCCTCGCGCTTCGCCTCCAGCTCCTTCTTGTCCGCCTCGGCCTTCTTCAGGTGGGCGGTCGTGACGGAGAGCTCCTGGTTCGTCAGGAAGAACGAGACCAGGGCCAACAGGAAGGCGACCATGCCGACGATGGTCCAGACGATGCTGACCTTGGCGGCTCCGCGTGTGGAACGATTCATCAGCTTTCCTCTCGACTCGAACTCGAGTGCGGTTCCGGAGCGTTTCCGAGGCGTCGGCACGGCTCGCGGGGTTCCGCGTCAGGGATGGGGGGGAGTGGAGGGTTGAACGCCCGGCGCGCGGGCTTGGCGACCACGTAAAGGGCGGGTGTGATAACCGACAAGGCAGGCCGCCGGCAAGCGAATTCGAGCCGCGCGCACGCCGCCCTTGATCGCCAGCTCCGCGGTCGTAACCTCCTCCGCAGACAGGAGAAGGACCCGAGTCGTCTCCGCGCCGTTCGAGCTCGGAGCGACCGCTTTACCCGCCTCGGCGCGGCCGGTTTCCCAAACCCTCGATGTCCCCTTCTCGAACCAGCGGCCATCCCAGCGTCCGCGCCCCCGTCGTCGTCGGCGTCCTCGGCGGGATCGCCTCGGGCAAATCCCAGGTTGCGCGCCTCCTCGCCGGACCCGCGGGAGTCGTCATCGACGCCGACAAGATCGCGCGGCAGGTCCTCGAGTCCCCCGCCGTGCGCTTCGATCTCCTCACGACGTTCGGAGGGCGCGTGTTCGGGCCCGACGGACGTCCCGATCGCGAGGTGCTCGCGCGCACGGTCTTCGCGTCCCCCGAAGCGCGCGCGAAGCTCGAAGGCTTTACGCACCCCGCCATCCGTGCCAGGATAAGGCTCGATCTCCAGGCCGCGCGCAAGGCAGGCGTCCCGCTCATCGTGCTGGACGTCCCGTTGCTCCTGGAGAACGAAAGCGGTCACGGGCTCGCCGCGGAGTGCGACGAGATCGTGTTCGTGGATGCGAGAGACGATCTGCGCGAGGCGCGCGCCTTGGCCTCGCGTGGATGGAGGCCGGGCGAGGTCGCGCGGCGCGAGGCGACGCAGATGCCTCTCGCCCTGAAACGCGCCCGGGCCGGACGGGTGGTCGAGAACCACGGCAGCGTCACGGAGCTCGCGGAGTCCGTGCAGAAGCTCGCCCAGGAGCTCGCCCGCCCGGGAAGCGCGCCCGCCTAGCCTGCGTTCGCCCCGCCTCGTCGGGGCGCGCGCTCGAAGCCAACGAGAAGAGAAAGGATCGGCATGGTCCCTCAGAGCCAACAACCGCAACAACAGCAGCAGCACCACAAGAAGCGCTTCAAGCACCGTTTCCACCAGCGATTCCAAGGGGGCGGCGGAGGAGGAGGCGGCGGCGGCGGTCAAGGGCCTGGAGATCAGCAGCCCTCGAACCGCCCGTTCCGCCACTCGCACGGGACGCCGCAGCTCGAGATCCCGCCGATCGATCAGGCCGGGATCCCCGCGGATCTCGCGCCGGAGCAGATCGCCGAGCTCGAGGCGACCTTGCCGCCGCCCGCGAAGAAGTCGAAGCCGAAGCCCGCGGCCTACCGCGACGTGCAGGCGAAGAACCTCGCGGATCTCTTCGAGGTCGCGGAGGAGGAAGGCGTCCAGGTCGACTCGAACCGCTCGCGGCGCGACCTCGTGTGGGCGATCACGAGCCACCGGCTGCGCGAGCGCGTGCCGATGGTCGCCGAAGGCGTGATGGACGTGCAGGAAGGCCACGCGTTCCTGCGCTCGGCGCACCAGGACTACATCCCGGGGAGCGACGATCCGTTCCTGCCGCCGTCGATCGTGCAGCGCTACGGGATCACGCCGGGGATGACCGTCAAAGGCAAGCTGCGGCCGCCGCGCGAGGGCGAGAAGTACTTCGCGGTGTGGACGGTCGACGAGATCGACCGGCACGAGCCCGAGAAGGCGCGCGTGCGCGCGCCGTTCAAGGAACTCGTCCCGCTGTACCCCGAGAAGCGGATCATCCTCGAAGGGACGGAGAAGAATCCGCTCGAGATGCGGATCGTCGACTTGATCACGCCGGTCGGGCGCGGACAGCGCGGGCTGATCGTCGCTCCGCCGCGGACGGGGAAGACCGTGCTGCTGCAGATGCTCGCGAACTCGATCGTGAAGAACGCGCCCGATTGCCACCTGATCATCCTGCTCGTCGACGAGCGGCCCGAGGAAGTGACCGACTTCGAGCGGATGATCCCGGAGGGTCGGCGCGAGATCATCAGCTCGACGTTCGACGAGCCGGCCGCGCGGCACTTGAAGGTCGCCGAGATGGTGATGCACAAGGCGCGCTGCCTCGTCGAGGCCGGCGAGCACGTCGTGATCCTGCTCGACTCGATCACGCGCCTCGCGCGCGCGTCGAACGTCGAGGCGCCGAGCAACGGAAAGCTGCTGTCGGGAGGCATGGAAGCGACGGCGCTGCAGTTCCCGAAGCGCTTCTTCGGCGCGGCGCGGAACATCGAGGGCGGCGGATCGCTGACGATCCTCGCGACGGCGCTGATCGAGACGGGATCGAAGATGGACGAGCTGATCTTCGAGGAGTTCACGGGCACGGGCAACATGGAGCTCGTGCTCGAGCGACGCCTCTCCGACCGGCGGATCTACCCCGCGATCGACATCAACCGGTCGGGGACGCGGAAGGAAGAGCTGCTCTTCACGCCCGAGGAGATCAAGCGGATCTGGATGCTGCGCAAGGTCCTGAACGAGATGGATCCCGTCGAGGCGATGGAGATGCTCGTGCAGAAGATGAAGAAGACCCGCGTGAACGCGGAGTTCCTCATGTCGATCGGGTAGCGCCTAGCGCCTCCACTCGCCGACGCCCTTCCCGTCGATCCACGGTCTCCACTCGCACTCCGCGGCGAGCTGCTCCGGCTTGCGTGGGGCCTCGATCGGCCGGATCTCTACGACCGGCTGGTCGCGCACCCACGCGTCGACGACCTTTCCGCGCGCGTCGACCTTCCACTTCGCGATCGGGACGCGGTACTCCGAATGGCCGATCTGGCCGTAGAGCACGTGCTCGTCCCCGTTCGCGCGGCTCACGGTGACGAAGCCGGCCGTCAGCGCCTCGGAAGGTCCCTTGAACTGCGTGCGGATCGAGGCTCCGTCGTCTGAGATCCCGTACACGAGCGCATAGTCGCCTCGGTCCGTTCCGGCGACGCGCTCGGGCTCGATCGCGATCGGTGTCTGCGGGAGGAACCGCACCATCGATCGGTGCGCGGGATCCTCCGAGACGCAGCTGACGAAAAGCGCGGTGAGGATGCCGACGCGTGCGAGCGGCGCCGCCCTCATCAGCGCGTCGCGTTCTGCAGCCAGAAGTTCGGCGTCACGTCGACGAGCTCGCCCGTGTCGTGCAGCGCGTCCGCGATGCGCAGCGCCTCGAGCCCCGGCGGCGTCGCGACGAGGTACATGTTCGCCTCGGCGACCACCGCGTCTCCCTGGACGTGCAGGGTCCGCGTCGCGAGCCACGCGTCGATGCGCGGCCGATCCCACCCCGCCGGGAACCTCACGACGACTCCGCCCGGCAGCGCGCGCATCGGCAGCTTCGGCGACGGCCCCTCGTGCAAGAGCGGCGACATTCGCCGCGGGGCAGCACTCGCGACCGCCGCGACCGCGTCGGGGCGCAGCCCCTTCGAGAGCTTCCACAGGCGCACGCTCTTCTGCGGCTGCTCGACCTCCGCCGCCGACGGATCCGCGAGATGGACCGCCTCTCCCCCGGCATCGCTCGGATCGAACTCCGCGATCGTGTCGTCGGAGAGCCACAGCCTCCTGCGCGTCGCCCCGTCCCAGTAGTCGACCGTCTCCGTGAGCACCGGCACCGTCCCCTTCCCCGTCGCTTCGCCGCGCGGCTCTGCTCCGGGCGTCACCGCGCTTCCGAGCGTCGCCTGCTCGGGCGTCTGTGTCCCGGGCGCGGGCTTCTCCGCCACCGGCTTCTCGTGCGCCTCCGACTCCGGCTTCGTCGTGCAACCGGCGACGACGAGCAACGCGATCCCGAATCCCGTGCGCTTCATGACGTCTCGCTTTCGATCAGTGGCCGCGGAACTTCAACGACCAGGATTGGAAGGTGCCCGTGTCCCCCGCCGCGCCGTCGATGACTTGAAGAGTCCACGTCCCGTCCGCGGGCTCGTCGAGGTCCCGGACGGTGCCGAACACCCAGTTCACGTACGGCACGGCCCCCTGCGGACAGTCGTGCGTGGCCGCGAGCACGCTCTGCGTGCCGCTCGGCGCGGTCAGGACGACCCGCAGATCGCCGCTGAACGTGTGGTCGGCCGAGCTGAACGTGATCTCGACGTGCTCGATGTTCGAGATCCCTGACCCCGCGACGACGATCGAGTCCGTGACGCCGAGCGGATCGTTGTCCGGGATCGCGAGGTTCGGATGTGCGACTGGCGTCGCGACGGTGATCATCGCGCCGACGGGCGTCCAGGTCTGCGCGAGCGTCGTCGCCGCGCCGGCGTCGACGACCCCGAAGCCGTACTTGTGGTTCACGTGGAAGCCCGCGCCGTTCGTCGCCCAGTCCGCGTCGAGCGCGTCGTTCTTGCGCGCCGTGCTCGCGAGGACGTAGCGGACGTCCCGCCACGAGAGGTTCGGGTTCGCCTGGAGCACGAGCGCGACGACGCCCGACGCGAGCGGCGTCGAGGACGACGTGCCGTTGAACGTGTTCGTGTAGTCGAGGTTCGCGTAGTCCGTCGCGACCGAGCCGTCGTTGTAGCCGAGCCCGCCGGAGCGGTCGACCGTCGTGATCGCGTGGTTCGCGCGCCCCATCGACGGCGCGCACACGAAGACGTTCGCGCCGTTCTCGGAGTAGAACGCCTTGACGCCGTCGTCCCCCACCGCACCGATCGCGAGGACGCCGTAGAAGTTCGCGTACCCGTTCAGGTTCGAGTCGTCGCCCGGATCGGGCCCCGCGAGGCCGCCGTTCCCCGCGGCGAAGAGGTACACGATGCCGTGGCCCGCGCGTCCGGAGGTGAGCCCGGTCTGCACGGCGGTCCGCCACGAGGCGAGCACCGGCGACGGGTTCCCCGTGCCCGGCAGCGGGCCCCACGAGTTGTTCGAGACCGAGTTCGCGGCCGCGTCGCGCGTCATCGCGTCCGCCTGGTTCGCGGCGGTCTGGTTCTGGAGGAAGTTGTAGCCGACGAGGAACGCCCCGTACGCGGCTCCGCGCCCGCCGAGGTCGTTGCCGCCGCCGCTCGCCGCGACGCCGCCGACGCAGGTCCCGTGCTTGCCGCTCGGCACGGTCGGATCCGAGCTGCCGTCGAGGTAGTTGTGCGATCGGCCCGGCAGGCACTTCCAGAAGAGATCCTCGTGGCCGATCTCGAGGTCCTCGTCGACGACCGCGATCCGCACGCCGGTGCCGTCGAAGCCCGCGGTCCACGCGGGAGCCGTCCGCGCGTCCTCGCCGGGCGTGCCGCCGTCCTGTCCGGTGTTCACGAGGTGCCACTGGTCGGTGAACAACGGATCCGCTCCGGAGGACGGGATCGTCGCCGTGGCTTCGTTCGACAGCGCGCTCTCCCCGTGCGCGCCGACCGCGGTGACGGCGACGTGGACCGTGATCGCCGGCGTGCCGAACACCGTCGCGCCCGCGGTCGCGACCGATCCGAGCAGCGTCGCGTCCGACCGCACGACGCCGGGGACGAGGTCGTAGTAGACGTTGTACCCGGTCGCACCGGCCGAAGCGTTCCAGGCGAGATCGATGTCCGACCCCGAAACCGTCGCGACGAGACCCGTCGGGACCGGGGGCGGAGATCCGCCGCCGCCGCCGCCGCCACCGCTGCAACCGGCGAGAGCCAGCGCTCCCGCGACGCACGCACTCACGATCGATCGATTCATCGGCTCCTGCTCCCAAACGTGGCCGACGGCCACGTGGCGAGGAGCGTACCACGGTCCGGTCAGCCGCCGGAGCCCGTCCCACCCGCGCTCCAGCTCGGGGTCCTGGCCGTGAGCGGCGCCGCGTACGGGGACGGCTCGGAGGGCTGCAGCGACTTGCAGGCCTGCTCGGATCCCGAGCTGCACGCGCTACGCATCGACGCCAGCGCGCGCACCTCGTCGCGCGGCACGCCGGTCCCGCCGTGGTAGATGTACGCGAGGTAGAGGCAGCTCTCCGCGTCGCCGCGTTGGCAGGCCGCCTCGAGCATGCGCGCCGCGCCGTCCAGCTGTGCGGGATCGCCCGTCCCGCTGAGGCGCAAGCGCACGACGCCCTTGCACGCGTCGAGGCTCCCGCGCCTGCAGGCCTCCGTGTAGAGCTCGAGCGCGCGCGCGAGGTCGCGCGGGCGGCCGTTCCCCGTTTCGTGCGCGTAGCCGAGGAGGTAGCAAGGCCGCGGGTCCGTCCCCGCGGTCGCGCCCCGCTCGAGGTGACGGAACGCGCGCACCACGTCCTCGTCGGAGCGCGCCTCGTGGAGGAACAGGAACTGGGTCGCGAGGTTCGCGCAGCCGTCGGCGTCACCGGCCTCGCAGGCGCGACCGAAGTAGTACGCCGCCGCGGCGTGGTCCGCCTTCGCGACCTTCCCCTCCATGTAGAGGACGCCGAGCTCGTTGCTCGCCGGGCCGGAGCCGCCTTGCGCCTGCGAGCCGGCGAGCTTCAGGAGCTTCGGCCCGGCGAATGGCTTTCCTTCCGCGTACGCCTTCTTCCAGAACTCGATCGACGCCCCCTCGTGCGGCGCCTCGATGTAGCCGGTCCCGAGCATCCCGAAGAAGAGGAGCGCCCAGCAGCCCATGTAGACGAGGTTCGCCCGTCGCGGCTGGAACGCGGCCTCCCAGCGCGTGAAGCGGCCGAGGACTCCGGACCTCGAGAAGCGGTCGATCAGCTGCACGCTCAGGTTGAGGATCGGGACGGGCAGCAGCTTGTCGTAGAACTCCGGGATCCCCGTCCGCTCGAAGACCGCGTAGAGCACGAAGTTCGCGAGCCCGTACAGCCCGCCGAAGATCACGCGGCCGAGATTCGTGCGCGGCGACGTCGACGGATCCGTCATCAGGAGGTGCAGCCCGAGGAAGATCGCGATCGGCAGGTTCGTGTCGACGAAGTGGTACGTGCCGGTCGCCTTCGAGTAGAGGACGTTGAGCACGAACAGGACGCCCGCCGCGGAGAACGTCATCAGCGTGACGGAGAAGAAGTACTGCACGACGAGACCGAGCAGGAAGATCTCGAGATAGATGTGCCGCGGCATGCCGATCGTCGTCGCGATCTCGATGCCCCACGTGAGGTAGGTCGTCCCGGTCGCGATCAGCACGATCGAGAAGAGCGACAGCGTGAAGCCCGAGGGATTGAAGATGTGCGTCCGCCGTCCATCGCGGTTCCATTTGACGAACTCCTTGCCCAGCGCGCCGGTCGCGATGAGCAGGAACTGGTACGCGTACCAGTCGTCCTTGAACCAGATGAAGACGTTCGTGCTCAGGATGATCGGCAGCGGGCCGAATCCGAACCGCCAGCTGCGCCCGCGCGACCACGACAGCAGTGCGTCGAACGTGTAGAGGAAGACGATCTGCGCCAGGAACAGCGGGATCTCGGCGTAGACCGGGCGCCAGTACCAGCCCCAGTACGCGTAGACGCACGACTGGACCGTCGCCTGGATGTAGTGCTGCTTCAGGATCTGCGCGCGCTCGATCCGGAAGCACTGCGTCCAGCGCTTCGACCCGAGCCAGAGGATCGACGTCCAGACGACGAGGACCGCGGCGACGCCGAGGAAGCTCGCGACGAGCGCGCGCTGCTCGCCGATGCGCGGGAACGCGAGGAACGCGAGGAAGAACGCCGTCAGCGCGTACGCCAGGACGGGAACGCGCTGCCACCACGGCGCCGCGGCGGGATCGGGGGTGCGCGTCGTCGAATCCATGTGCGGCGGAACTCGATCGTACCGCGCGCATCGCGCGAGAATGGACGCGATCTCCGCGCGTCGTCGCGCATAAATTGCACGGCGATCGCGTACACGCTATGCGCGCGCTAGGTCATGAACGCTCCGCCATTCACGTCGACGCCTTGACCCGTGACGCCGCGCGCATCCGGCGAGAGCAACCACGCGACGACACCGGCGACGTCCTCGGGCGCGCTCATCCGCCCGAGCGGGACGTCCTGCATCGCGATCGCGCGCGCTTCCGCCGGAGTGCACTTCATCGCGCGCGCCATCCCTTCGATGCCTTCGCGCGCCATTTCGGTGTCGACCCAGCCGGGACACACGGCGTTCACCTGCACATCCGCCGGCGCGAGCTCCATCGCGAGGGCGCGCACGAGCCCGAGGAGTCCGGCCTTCGACGCGCAGTAGCCGGTGTAACCCGGGACGCCGATGCGCGCGAGGATCGACGCGATCACGACGAGGTGGCGCGACGCCGGACCAGGCGCGAGGTGACGCTCGGCCGCGCGGAGGCACGCGTAGGTGCCCGCGAGGTTCGTGGCGACGAGGTCGGCGAACCGGTCGCCGCCGTCGTCCCCGGGACCGCCGGGGCCGTTCGGGCCGCCGATCCCGCTGTTCGCGACGAGCGCGCGGATCGGGCCGTTCCGCTCGCGCGCCTCCGCGAATCGGCGATCGACGAGCGCGCCGTCGCGGATGTCGAGCGCGAGCACGGTCGCCGCGGCGCCTCCGGAATCGCGGATCGCGCGCGCGGTCGCTTCGAGCTTCGCCGTGTCGCGCGCCAGGAGCGAGAGCTGCGCGCCCTCGCGCGCGAGGCGGATCGCGATCGCGCGTCCGATCCCCGTCCCCGCTCCCGTCACGACCGCGTGCCAGCCCGCGAAGCGCCCTGCGTGCGTGTCCATACGCGCATTTTGCGGGTGCCTCCTCAAGAAGCGAAGCGAGCGGAGCCGATTCCACTCGCGAATCGAACGCTTCGGGGAGCGGGAGACTCAGGTGGCAAATCAGCAGCACAGCTGCCGGCGGACCTTGGCAGGCCGTCCGGCGAGGAGTGGATTCACGCTCCTGGAGGTCGCGTTCACGTTGGCGATCCTGGTCGTCGCGATCGCGTCCACGGGGGCAACCAGCATCTCCTTGTCCGCGTTCCGGCGCGGCAACCGCGAGCGCTCCGTCGCGCACAACGCAGCGGCGGCACTCGCCGAGCGCATCCACTCCGTGGCGCGCACGGCGAAGGACCAGCCCGGGGCGTGGGGCGTCAACGTCGTCGACGCGATCTGCCCGGGCGGGACGCTCGGCACGTCCTTCGACGTGCCCGAGCTCCAGCCGCAGGACGGGCTCGCGCACGTCGGCTCCGTCATCTTCGTGGCCGACGAGTCGCGCCGCGACAGCGCGCTCGGCGTCGAGCTCGGGATGCCGCGCGACCTCGACGGCGACGGCGCCGCGGACAAGACGGACGCGCTTCCGACCGCGACCGTGCTGCCCGTGATCATCGAGATGCGCTGGAAAGGCATCCGCGGGAACCAGCGGATCGTGCACCCCTTCTTCGTGGCGTCCTACTGACATGCTCACGAACCAGAAACGACCGCTCGTCCGCGCCGGGTTGACGCTCGTCGAGATCGCGATCGCGGCCGCGGTGCTCTCCGTGATCCTGCTCATCGGATTCGGCGTGGTGGTCCGCGAGAACCACATGGCGAGCTCGACGATGGCGATCGCGATCGCCGAGACGCACGCGCAGGACACGCTGAACGGCCTCAAGAGGGAGCTGACGGACGCGCGCGGGGAGCTTCCCCACGCGCTCGTCGTGACCGCGGCCGGCGCGGCGGACACGACGAGCCTCGTCGTCGACTCGACGCTCGGATTCCCCGACCAGGGGATCCTGCTCGTCGACCGCGGCACGCCGAACGTCGAGAGGATCTTCTACTCGTCGCTCGGGCCGGGGCACACGAGCTTCGTGACGCTCGCGCGCGGCGTCCAGTGCTCGAACGCCCACGCGCACCCGCCGGGCACTTCGGTGCTGTGGGCGGGTCTCGCGCAAGCCGTCGCGCTGACGGGCGTTCCTCCCCCGGACCAGTACGACGGTCTCGCGCGGGAATCGGAAGGCCCGGTCTACTTCGTCGGCGACGGCACCGGCTTCTCGTACCGCGTGCCGACCGATCCGCTCGGCGGCAACGACGTGCTCGCGGGCGGCGACATCCGCTGGGGCGCGATCGCCGGCGGAGGGCCGACGCTGACGGGCTGGTCGGCCCTCGTGTTCGTCCCGCGCGCGCTGCTCGACGAGTCGGAGGTCCACGCGGACATCAACCACGACGGCGACGAGAACGATCTCTTCGACGTCGGCCAGATCCGCGCGCGCTCGTGGGACACGTCGAACCCGGCGGTCCCGGCGAGCGACATCGGTCTCGGACCGCCGGTCATCCTCCAGGAGCGCTGCCACGCGAGCGGCGATCTCGACGGCGACGGCTTCGCGGATCCGATCTTCCTGTGGGAACCGACGCAGCGTCGGCTCCACGTGCGCCTCTTCGTGCTCGGCCGCTCGGCCGGGTCCGTCCCCACCGTGCGCAAGGTCGAGTCGACGATCTTCTTGAGGAACGAAGTGGGTATCTAGACACGAAGGGGTGGGACGAACATGAAGAACGGATCCAAGAACTCGAACCGGCGAGGCTCTGCGCTCCTCGCGACGACGATCCTGATCGCGGCGCTCGCGGTGCTCCTTCTCTCGATGCTCGCGACCGGTCTCTCGGGCCGCCGCGCGGTCGTCGGACAGGACGACGAGCTCCGGCTGACCGGCGTCGTCGAGAGCGCGGGCAACCTCTCGGCGCAGTACCTCTGGGCGGGCTACCTCCGTTCCCAGGGCGGCGCCGCCGGGGACCTCGCCTCGTTCCGCCGCTACCTCGACGGCGCGGGATACCTCGACCAGGGCCCGGGCGCGCCGCCGCCGGCGGACCAGGGCGTCGACATCCTCGACCAGGTCGGGCTGCCGACCGGCAGGGGCGGCACGTCCGAGCTCGACCGCACGCGCGTCGAGAGCCTGCGCGTCTTCCGCCGCGACGAAGGCGAGGCGACGCGCCTCTTCGTGAGCGCGGTCGCCGACACGAACCGCGGCGGCAACGGATCGCACCCGCTGCCCGCGCGCGCCGTCCAGGTCGCGTACACGGTCGAGCCGGCGCCCTTCGCGGGGTTCGACTACGGCATCCTCTCGAAGAACATCAACTGCGTGTTCTGCCACACGGTCGTCGACTCGGCGCGGCGCGCCTACGACAACGACCCGGCGCACTTCGGGACCTTCGACAAGGTCAAGGTCGGCTCGCTCGAGACGCTCATGTTGCGCGAGCGACCGGGCGGCGGGATCAGCGACCAGGCCGCCGACTCGCTGATCGCGGGCACGATGTACGTCCGCGGCACGGCGACGAACCAGCACGGCGATCCGATCTCGAACTCCGGCTGGGCCTCGCTGACCGCGAACTCGTGCTCGTTCGACGCGCTCGCGCATCTCCTGCAGGACGCGTCGGGCGGGCTGATCCCGACCGACTTCGTGCCGGCGCAGCAGCCGCTGCAGCCCGGCGAGAACCTGTATCTCCACTACCCGACGCAGTACGCGCAGCAGCCCGACGGCCTCCTGCCGACGGACTTCCCGCCTCCGTTCCCGGACGACGGCGGCGTGAGCGGCGTCGGCGGCGGCAACCGCACCGTCGACCCCGGCGAGTTCGCCGCGGTCGCCCGCGACGCGCACGGCGCGATCGACTCGGGCATCGTCTACCTCTCGGCGCCGGGAACGGTGATCGGCTCGCAGGCCCAGTTCGACCGCGCGATCGCGGTCGGCAACCAGACGTCGCTCGGCTCCGTGACGACGGGCAACGTGATCCTCTCGGGCACGCAGTCGAACCCGATCGTGATCGACGGGACGATCGCGATCGACGGCGACGTGATCATCCAGGGCTGGATCAAGGGCACGGGCTCGATCCTCGCCAGCGGCAACGTCTACGTGCCCGGCGACCTGCACTACCTCGACGGCCACACGTACCTGCCGGGCGACCCGCCGGGTTCCCCGAGCGGTCCGGTCACGTTCGGCGTCGCGCAGGACGGGACGGCGAACACGCTCGGTCTCGCCGCGGGCGGCAACGTGCTCATCGGCGACTACCTGCGTCCGTCGTCGAGCCTGAATCCCGGACCGTACGACATCGTGTCGGGCGATCCGGCGGGAACGTGGAACTTCGCGCTCGCGGAGGTCTCGATCTTCAACCGCGGCGAGTGGGCGCACACGCAGCCGATGCTGCCCGGACCCGGAGACGATCCGGCGAATCCGGCGACGTGGACGGTGCACAACCCGGGCTACATCCCGGGCTACGTCCCGCGCTACTACCAGTTCGGTCCGGGCGACCCGGTCCCGATCTTCAACCTCGCCGACTTGAGCTTCGACCTCGAGACGGGGACGTGGCTCGGCAAGGAAGTCCCGCTCGGCTGGGACACGAACGATCTCACGATCGCGAACCCGGCCGACCACTCGAACCCGATCCTGTACGACCCCGCGACCGGGGAGCCGCGCGCGACGATCCTGCAGGTGACCTCGGACGGCGGCTGGGCGCCGGACGCGTTCCAGAAGCACGCGATGGAGGCGTTCAAGGCGGAGCGCCCCGAAGGCGAGCCGATGAAGCTCGACGGCCTCTACTACACGAACAACGCGATCTTCGGGATGGTCGCGCGCGACGACCGGATGATGGGCAAGCTGCTCGTCAACGGGTCGCTCGTGTGCGCCGACCTCGGCCTGCTCGCGCCCGGCAACCGGATGTCGGGCGGCAACGACCGCGTGCCCGGCTCGCCGTACTCGGTCGGACTGCGGCTCAACTACGACGAGCGCACGCGGACGATGCTCAACGTGCGCAATCCGAACCAGGTCACGATCCACAAGGCCCTGTGGATGCCGACCGCGACGCCCTGAGAAACGCGTCGGGGCTCAGGCGTGGTGATGCGCCTGGGCCTCGAGCCAGCGCTCGGCGTCGATCGCCGCCATGCAACCCGTGCCGGCGGCCGTGACGGCCTGACGGTACGTCTTGTCGGCGAGGTCGCCGCAGGCGAACACGCCTTCGACGGACGTGTAGGTGCCGTTCTTCACCTTCACGTACCCGACGTCGTCCGTCTCGATCTGGCCCTCGAAGAGCTTCGAGTTCGGCTGGTGACCGATCGCGATGAACACGCCGTCGACGACGAACTCGCTCGTCTCGCCGTTGCGCGTGTCCTTGAGCTTCACGGCTCGCACCTTCTTCTTGTCGGAGTGCGAGAGCACCTCGACGACGGCCTTGTTGAGCGCCCAGTCGATCTTGGCGTTCTTGCGCGCGCGGTCGAGCATGATCTTGCTCGCGCGGAAGTCCTCGCGGCGGTGCGCGACGGTGACCTTGCTCGCGAAGCGCGTCAGGTAGTTCGACTCCTCCATCGCGGTGTCGCCGCCGCCGACGACGAGCACGTGCTTGCCCTTGAAGAACGCGCCGTCGCAGGTCGCGCACGCGGAGACTCCGTGGCCCATGAGCTCCGTCTCGCTCTCGAGGCCGAGCAGCTTCGCGCTCGCGCCGGTCGCGAGGATCACGGCCTTCGCGAGGTAGTCGCCCGAGTCCGTCTTCACCGCGAACGGGCGCTTCGAGAAATCGACCGCGATCACTTCCTCGAAGCGGATCTCCGTGCCGAAACGCTCGGCCTGCTTCTGGAAATCCTCCATCATCTTCGGGCCGAGGACGCCGTCGGCGTAGCCGGGGTAGTTCTCGACGTCGGTCGTGATCGTGAGCTGGCCGCCGGGCTGGAGGCCCTGGAAGAGCAACGGCGACAGGTTGGCGCGCGCGGCGTAGATGCCCGCCGTGTAACCAGCGGGGCCGGAGCCGATGATGATGAGTTCACGAGCCTGGGTCATGGGAGTCGGCGTCGCGCCGCGCGCTTGGGGGGAAAGGGCGCACAGTGTAGGCTGTGCGCTCGGCTGTTCCACCGGCCGCCCCCCACCATGCCCGGTCCGCGCGTGTTCACCGTCGAGGAAGTCGACGCCCTGATTCCGAAGCTCGAAGCGCTGTTCGGGAGGATGGACACGATCCGGAAGAATCTCAAGGTGCTCTCGATCCGCGTGAACGCGCTCGAGTTGATCTGGGGCGCGAAGGTGCACGAGAAGGAGAACCCCGATCACGGCGAGCTGCAGCAGCATCTGGCCGAGATGAAGCTCGCGGAAGAGCAGGCGGAAGCGCTGACGAAGCGCGTCGCGCGGCTCGGTGGACAGGCGAAGAGCGTCGATCCGCCGCTCGTCGACTTCTACGGAGTGCGCGAGGGACGGCTCGTGTTCTGGTGCTGGACGCGCGGCGAGACGCACGTCGAGCACTGGCACCACGTCGATCAGGGATTCTCGAACCGCCAGCCGGTGTGAACGCGCGCTGGCTCCCGCGGCTCGTCGATCTCTCCGATCGGATCCGCGTCGCGGCGCGCAAGGCGCTGCTCGATGCGGTCGAACAGGGATCTCTCGCGCCGCTCGCGCGCGTCGCGGGGGAGGGCGCCGGCGACGTGACGTACGGGATCGACGTGCCGACGGAGGAGGTGCTGACGGAGTGGCTCCTCGAGCAGTCGCGCGCCGAGCCGCTCTCGATCCTGACGGAGGACGCCGGCTGGCGGCACCGCGGACCCGAGGGGGACCTGCCCGGCTTCGATCACGGCGGCCCGAGGATCAGCGTCGATCCGATCGACGGCACGCGGATGTTGATGAGCGATCTGCGGCCCGCGTGGAGCGTGATCGGGCTCGCGGGACCGGGCGGCGGCGCGCCGAGATTGTCCGACGTCGTCGTGGGAGTGCTGTCCGAGATCCCCGACTCGCGCGCCGCGCACTATCGGCGCCTCGTCGCCGAGCGTGGTCAGGGATGCCGCAGCGAGGAGCGCGAGCTCGGCGACGGACGCGTCGTGCGCACACGGACGCTCGACACGGGCACCGACGCGCGCGTCGACCACGGCCTCTTCCCGTTCTTCCGCTACATGCCCGACCAGCGGCCGGAGATCGCCGCGATCGAAGCCGCGTTCTTCGCGCGCCTCGCCGCGCACGAAGGCGCCGACGTGCGCGCGTGCTGGGACGACCAGTACGTGAGCAACGGCGGCCAGCTCGCGCTGCTCGCGCTCGGGACGTACCGGATGATCGCGGATTTGAGGGCCTCGGTCGCCGCGCGACACGCGCGGACGACGCTGACCGGCAAGCCGTACGACATCTCGGGCGCGGTGCTCTGCGCGCAGGAAGCGGGCTGCGTCGTCACCGCGGTCGACGGTTCGCCGCTCGATTTCCCTCTCGACGCGGAAACGCCGGTAGGATTTGTGGGATGGGCGAACGCGGCGACGAGTGAGCGACTCGGGTCGCACCTCGCGATGGCGCTCGTTAGATGAGAACACTCCTGATCACCGCGGTCTCACTGGGGCTCCTCGAGCACGCCGGAGCGCAGGTGACCGAGCGGGTGAGCGTCGCGACGGGCGGAGCACAGGCAAACTTCGGCGCCGATCTGCCATCCCCTCCCGGAGCGGTCGTGTCTGCAGATGGACGCTGCGTGGCGTTCACGAGCCCAGCGACGAACCTCGTTCCCGGCGACAGCAACGGCACCTGGGATGTGTTCGTCCGCGACCGACTGAGCGCGACGACCGAGCGTGTGAGCGTGGATTCGAACGGACTGGAAGGGAATGGCTTCTCAGGGGGCTACGGCATCGCGATCTCTCCCGACGGACGCTACGTCGCGTTCGACAGCCAAGCGACCAACCTCATCCCGGGGGGCACGAACGGGGCGAGGAACATCTTTCTCCGGGACCGCCAGACGGGCACGACCAAGCTGGTGAGCATCGCCATCGGAGGGGCGCAGGCGGATGGCAACTGCTTCCATGTCGCGATGACCCCCGATGGGCGGTACGTGGCATTCGAAAGCGTCGCAACGAACCTCGTCCCGGGAGACACGAACGGGCAGGATGATCTTTTCATCCGCGACTTCTCGAGTGGGACGACCGAGCGAGTGAGTGTCGATTCTGCGGGAATGCAGTCGGATCGAGGCAGCTACCACCTCTCGGTTTCCGCGAACGGCCGCTATGTGGCATTCGATAGTGACGCGACCAACCTCGTCCCGGGTGACACGAATCATCGCATCGATGTTTTCGTTCGCGACCGCCAGAGCGGCTTGACCACCCGCGTGAGCGTCGACTCGAGCGGGACACAAGCCGTCGGAGACTCGGATGCGCCCTCGATCTCATCCGACGGACGGTACGTCGCATTCTCGAGCGATGCGGGCAACCTCGTCGCGGGCGATACGAACGGCTGCTACGACGTCTTCGTCCACGATCGCCGCGATGGCACGACCGAACGAGTGAGCGTCGCCACTGGAGGCATGCAAGGCAACGGACTCTCCTACTTGGCCTTCATGTCGGCTGATGCGCGATTTGTCGCTTTCTCGAGCGGTTCGACCAACTTCGTTTCTGGTGCCGGCGTGGGCCAGGCCTATCTCCGAGACCGAAAGAACGGGACGACCGAAGTCGTGAGCGTCGCGACGAACGGCTCCTTCGCGAACAACCTGGGTGACAGCGTCTGTGTCACGGCGGGCGGCCGCTACGTCGTGTTTCGCAGCGCAGCCACCAACCTCGTCGCCGGCGACACGAACGCGAATGGCGACGTATTCATCCACGATCGATTCGCGACGGGATTCACGAACATGTGTGATCCCGGAGCCGGGGGCGTGATCGCGTGCCCTTGCTCGAATCCGCCCGGAGGATCGGGGCAGGGCTGCGACAACTCCGCGGCGACCGGTGGTGCGATCCTTTCGGCGTCGGGGATCGCCTACCTCTCGATCGACCGCCTCGTGTTCGCGACGAGTGGAGAGCCACCGACTGCGTTCAGCATCGTGATGCAGGGAAACGCTCTGGTCGCCCATGGAGTCGTCTACGGGCAGGGCGTTCGGTGCGCCGGAGGTGCGACGAAGCGCCTGTTCGTGAAGTCGGCCGTCGCCGGCGGCATCCTCGCCCCCGACTTCACCGCGGGTGACCCGACCGTGTCCGCGCGTTCCGCGGCCAATGGCGATGTCATCCAGCCCGGTCAGAGCCGCTGGTACCTCGTCTACTACCGCGATCCGGTCGTGCTCGGCGGTTGCTCGGCGACGAGTACGTTCAACGCGACGCAGACCGGGCAGGTCACCTGGTGGCCCTGAACGAGCCACCCGGTCACCTCACCCGCGGTCGCGCGCGACGTCGAAGCGCGTGAGCATCCTCCCGCCGACGATCACGAGCGCCGTGTTCATCGCGGCGAGGCCGATCCACGCGACCGCGGCTCCGAGCGCCCACGCAGTCGGCTCGCCGAGCTCGAGCCAGCTCTCCGCCGCGAATCCGACCGCGACGCCCGGCACCACCGCGACGACCACCGCGACTGCGGCGAGCCCGAGCCTCAAGAGGCTCATCAGCACCGACCGCCCGACGTGCTGCAGCGCTCCTTCCTGCCCCGGCGCGTAGCGCACCGGGTAGTACAGGAACACGGCGTTGTCGACGGCGGTCCACGCGAGCGCGACCAGCGGTTGCACGGCGAGGATCCCGATGATCCCCGGGTGGAATCCTCCTGTGATCGCGCAGCGCAGCAGGATCCCCGCCGCGAGCATCAGCGACACGACGAGCACCTGCGGCAGGATCGTCGCGAGGAACGTTGCAGCGGGGTGCACTGGCCACGCCTTGATCTGCTCCATCTGGTCGAGGTCGTTCCGGAAGTCGAACCGCAAACCGCTGCAGAGGTAGATCGTCCCGAAGCTCGCGAGCACCGCCGCTCCGCCGAGCGCGCTGCTCGCGTCGTCGTCGTGCCACGCGACGCTCATCGCCATCGTCACGAGGAACACGATCGCCGCCGAGAACACGAACGCGCCGCGCGCCTTCCTCGCGATCGTCGTCAGCTTCAGCCACGCGACCGCGCCGAACTTCCCGTGCCCGAGCGCCCACGGGACGCGCCAGCCCGCGTCGGGCTTCGACTGCAGCGCTCCGGCGAGTCCCGATCCGCCCCGTCGCATCCGCGCGATCCGTTTCGCGAGGTCCGCGGACGTCGCGAGCGACGTCTCGCGGAAGTCGACCGGGATCCGCGCCGTCAGCTCCCACGCCGCGAGCCACACGGCAGCGCACACCGCGAACCACGTGAAGAACGTCGGCGCGTCCGGGGCAGTGATCATGTTCGTCCACGGCTGCACCGGCACGAGCAGCGCACGCAGCACGGCGCTCGCGTCGAACGCCTGGCGCAGGGACGCGAGCTCGCCCGAGAACCCGAGCTTCTCGCGGAGCACGTTCCCGGGGAACAGGAGCGCGAGGAGCGCGAGCCCGACCATCGCGCCGAGGATCGAAGCGATGGCGCGCATCGGAAGTCTCTTCGAGAGGCGGCTGAGACGGTTCTCGGCGTCGCCGAGCCAGAGCGCCGCCGCCTGCCCGAGGATCGGCACGGTGAGCAGCGTCAGCAGGACACCCGAGAACGCGAACATCCCGACCGGCATCCGCCGCGCGACGCCGACGCCGAACAGGACGCCGGCGACGAGCGAGCGCAGGAGGTTGACGCCCATGCGGTAGCGGATCAGGTCGCTGCGCGAGATCGGCGCGGAGAACGCGAGCTCGATCTCCTCCTTCGGCAGGTAGAGCCCGCGGTGGCTGAACGCCGCGATCACGGTCATCGCGACGAGGACGAGGATCCCGATCCCGGTCAGGATGCGCTCGAGCTCGGTGTCGTAGATCCTCTCGCGGTGGATCAGGAGCGACACAGTCAAGCTCCCGAGCCAGAGGCCGAGCAGCACGAGACCGAAGAGCGCGAAGAGCCAGCCCGACGGGCGCTTCAAGCGGCGAACCTGCGAGCGCAGCACGCCGCGCGCCTTCATGCGCACGAGGAGCCGCAGCGCGGGGTGGCCGAGGAGGGAGGCGCCGGGCATCGTCGCGGAAAGGCGCGCGCCGCGCGGCTACGCGGGGCGCGGACCCTCGGTCGCGGCCATGAAGATCTCCTCGAGGCTGCTCCCCTCGGGCGCGGAGAGCGTCGCGCGCGCCTCCGGGAGGGTGCCGACGAACACCTTGCGCCCGCGGTCGAGGATCAGGATGCGGTGCGCGAGCTCCTCGATGAGCACGAGGAGGTGCGAGGAGAGGATCACCGCGGTGCCTTGCGCGGCGAGAGCGCGGATCGCGACTTTCGCCGCGCGAATGCCGCGCGGGTCCAGGCCGGAGAGAGGCTCGTCCATGAGCACGACCTTCGGCGAATGGATCCACGCGCAGCACAGCGCGAGCTTCTGCCGCATGCCGCGCGAGAGCTCTCCGCCGAGCGCGTCGCGCTTCTCGGCGAGCTCGAAGCGCAGGAGAAGATCGTCGGCGCGCTCCTTCCAGCCCTCGATGCGGTAGAGCGCGGCCGTGAAGCGCAGGTGCTCGAGCACCGTCAGGCTGTCGAAGGGCTCCGGATCGTCCGGGACCCACGCGAGCTCCGCCTTCGCGCGCGCGTCGTCCTCGGTCAGCGAGATGCCCGCGATCGTCACGCTGCCGGCCTGGAGGGGCAAAATGCCACAGATCGAGCGCAGGGTCGTCGTCTTCCCGGCGCCGTTCGGTCCGACGAGGCCGAGGATCTCGCCCGCGCCGACGGCGAACGAGAGATCGGTGACGGCCTGCGTGCCTTCGTACGTCTTCGAGAAGTGCTCGACGACGAGAGCGGGCGCGCGGACCGAGATCGCGGGAACCGGCGGAGGCGGGATGGCGGAATCGTCAGCGGACATGGTCGTCGCGCGCACGAGGTACTGGAGTGCGGAGGCGGCGAAGGAGTAGAACATTTCCTGTCGGGGATTTTCTCCAGATCGATCCAGAAAGGTCGTCGCCCATGAACCATCTGAACTCGCCGTCCTTGAACCGCCGCGGATTCCTCGCGGGCTCCGCGGTCCTGATCGGAGCGAACGCCTTGGCACAGAAGACAGCACAGACACCGAAACCGGCCGAGAAGCCCTCGGCGCCCGCCGGCGCGGGCCCCTTCGTCCTCCCGCCCCTGCCGTACGCGGAGGACGCGCTCGATCCGTTCATCAGCTCGAAGACGATGAGCTTCCACTACGGCAAGCACCACAAGACGTACTTCGAGAAGCTGAACAAGGCCGTCGAAGGGAACAAGCTCGCGGAGATGAAGCTCGAGGACGTGATCGTCGAGACCGCGAAGGACACGGCGATGGCGTCCACGTTCAACAACGCGGCGCAGGCGTGGAACCACACCTTCTACTGGAAGAGCATGAAGCCGAAGGGCGGCGGGGAGCCGTCGGGGAAGCTCGCGGACATGCTGAAGTCGGACCTCGGCGGGATGGAAGGGTTCCGGAAGGAGTTCGGCGAGGCCGCGAACGGGCAGTTCGGGAGCGGTTGGGCGTGGCTCGTCGTCGAGAACGGGAAGCTGCGCGTCGTGAAGACGGGGAACGCGGACACTCCGATCGCGCACGGCGGGAAGCCGCTGCTCGTGATCGACGTGTGGGAGCACGCGTACTACCTCGACTACCAGAACAAGCGCGCGGACTACGTCACGGCGTACCTCGAGCACCTCGTGAACTGGGAGTTCGCGACGGCGAACCTGACGTAGCGATCGCGGTCAGCGCCAGGGCGCCAGCTTGAGCGTGACGTCGGTCGCGCCGGGGGCAACGTCGTTGAGCGGCGCGCCGTAGAGCCCCCACTGCCGGCGGCCGTCGACGATTTCCGTACCGGAGACCGCGAGCAGATTCGCCCGACCGCCCGCCCAGACTTTCGCTCGGAACCTTCCGTGCGCGTCGGTGTGGGAGACCGATCGCGGGAGGTACAGGGACTCCTGCGAAGGTTCCTCCTCCGCCGGTGTCGCCTGCACTTGCGCCCCCGCGGCCGGCGCGCCGTCGGGATCGAGGACGACGCCTTCGATCCATGCCGCATCCGGCATGACGAGGCGCAAATCGCGCGTACCGGCGCGGACGTCCTTCCACTGCTGCGCAGGCGCGAGCATCGCCCCGCCGTTCTGATCCGAGAAGAACGACTCGACGAGCACGGTGCAGGTCCCCTCCGCGAGCCCCTGCAGACGGAAGGCTCCATTCTCGCGAGAGATGTCCGAAGCCCGTCTCGTGTAGGGCGAGGCACCCTCGACGTGCGCGGAGACCGACATCCCAGGCACAGGAACGCCGGTCGAGTCGACGACGACGCCTTCGAGCACCAGTCCGACGGTGAGGACGAGGTCGACACCTTCGCGCGATTCGCCCTCCTCGACGCGAACTTCGAGACGAGCTTCGGTGGAACTGCCCCGCATCGCGGTCGCTAGAAGCTCATAGCTGCCGGCCGAGATGTCGGAGAAGCCAAAACGCCCGCGGTCGTCGGTGCGCGCCGATCTCCGCCTCACGCCCCACGAGACGAGGCTCCCCGTTTCCGGATCCGAGAAGCGCAGAGAGTCGGCGTTCGCACCCTCCAGAGAGAGCCAGACATCCGGCAGAGCCCGTCCATTCTCGTCCGTGACGCGTCCGAGCAGCGTCGCCCCATCGGGAAGGTGCAGATCACCGAAGTCGATCTCGGAACGCTGCGCCTCGTCGCCGGGGAAGTCGTACAACTTCGTCCCGCAATTCTCCTTGCGCAGGAACAGCATGTGGTGTTTGTCGTCGGCGAGTGCGGAGACTCGGAACACACCGTGCGCGTCCGTCCGCACCGATCGCTGTTCGTACGAGCTGATCCCGTCCTCGGGGGAGCCCTTTCCGCAGACGATCACGGATGCGTCCGCTACCGGACGGTCGTCAGGCCCGAGCACGCGCCCCTTCGCCGATCGTCCTGCGTGCAAGGAGAAATCGAGCCGCGCGGGTTCCGTCGCGAAACTCGCGGTCCAGCGCCCCGCCGTCGCATACCCGTTCGCCCGGACTTCCACGGATATCCGGCCGCCTCCATGCACCCGGTCTCCGCGCACGGAGTATCGACCGTCGGCATTCGTGAGCGCCGTGCCTACGCCTCCCAGCTTCATCGGACTCACCACGGCTCCGGGAATCGGCAATCCCGTGTCGGCGGCTGTCACGATCCCCGTCACGAGCTCGCCGCGGTCGACAGCGATGTCGCGCTGTATCGTCGCGCCCTCGCGCGCCTCGACGATGACGCCCCAGACGTCCCCGCCGTCTCGCGAGCTCACCTCCAGATCGATTCCTCCGACCGGAAGATCCTCCAGGCGGTAGTTCCCCGCTTCGTCGGTCTCCGCGACGAACTCGGGCTCGCCGCCCATCCGGATGATCCCGGCCACCGCGCGGACCCGCGCTCCGACGTACGGAGTGCCGTCGACTCTGTCGTGGACGCGACCGACGATCGTGCAGCCCGCGGTCAAGACGACCGCCACGTTCTCGCCGGCGAAGCGATTCGGGATCTTACGGTCCGCGTAGCCGGCGAGCCTGGCCCAGAGATCGAAGGGGCGAGCGCGCGCCAGCCGGACGCGGAACTCACCGCGCTCGTCGCTCGTCGTCTTGGCGACGAGGACGTCACCGGCGAACTCCGGTTGGTGGTTCAAGACGTCGAATCCGCGCGCGTCGCAGTACCGCACCTCGATGCGGGCGCCGCGCAACGGCTGGCCGCTCGAGTTCGTCACGCGCCCGTGCAGGTCGTTGTCGGGATCGAGGGGTTCCACCGAGCTCGCAGCGGCCTTCGGGGCCTGCTCCTCGACGCGTGAGACACCGTTCGCATCGCTCGATCCGACCTCGATCGAGGCCGCTTCGAGCGCGGCATCCGTCGGTGCCGCCCGCGACGTCCCGGCGGATCGCGCCGCGAGCGCACCGTGCCGATCGCCGGACGCGGGCTTCCAGACGAAGAACGTGGCGACGAGGGCCGCGAGCAAGGATCCCGCGGCGACGAGCTTCAGGTTGGTGCTCATGATCGTGGCGACGGTCGGAACCGTCGCGAGCGGAAGAGGTCGGCGCGTGAACGCGACGAGCGCGCTCAGCCACGCCGTGCGGTCGCCGCGCGAGCGCGCATCGAGTCGCTCGCGCAACCGGTCGAGAGCGCGCGCGAGCCGCGTCTTGACGGTGCGGACGGGAATGCCTTCGCGTCGCGCGATCGCGCGCGGCGGGAGCTCCTCGAAGTAGCGCAGGAGGATCGTCGAGCGGTACGGCTCGTCGAGAGTCATCACGACGTCGACGAGCTCGCGATGGAGCGCCGCGCGCTCGTCGAGATCGCTCGGGGAGCCCGACGCGTCGCTCGCCGCGAGCCGCTCGTGCTCCCCGCGACGCGCGTCGGCGCGCATCCGCCTGCGCGCGAAGTTGCGCGCGACCTCCCCGAGCCACGCGCGGAGCGGCGTCCCGTCGCCCGGCCCGCGCCGCAGCGCCGCGAGCCAGGTGTCCTGGACGACGTCGTCCGCCGCATGCGCGTCACGGAGGAGCCCGCGCGCGAGCCCGCGGACCCACCCGGCCTGGGCGAGGAGCGCGTCAGGAGAAACGGGGCGGGGCGCGGTCATCGCTTGCTCCCCCCTATCCACGCCGCGAGAAAAAGGACTCAGAATTCGCGTCTAGACGCTCTGATGGTGGTCCTTCCCCCCTCGCTCATGCTCTCGCGCTCCTCATCCGGGAGTTGGATCCTCGCCGCCATCGCCGTCCTCGGCGTGGCCGTCGCATGGTGCATCCGATCGGCGCACGAGCCAAACAGCGTGGGCCCATCCGTCCCGACCGCAGCAGCGGTGCCGAAAGCTCACGGCTCGGACGCGGATCCCACGCTCGAGCGCGCGCCCACGACCGAGGCCGAGGTTCCTGCCGCACTACCGCCCCCCGCGCGCGAAACAGCTCCGACGGATCCGGACTTCGAACTGAAACAGGCGATCTGGATCGAGGGACAGGTGATCATCCCGCCCGGGACGCCCAGCGATGAGCATGTCGAGGTCATCGCGAACGGGTCGCGCTTCGAGAAGCGGGCCATGCATCGCTGCCCCATCGCAGCGGATGGAATGTTTCGCGTCGCATTCGCCCGAGGTACCGAGATTGGCACGCTCGAAATCGCGGCGCGCTATCTATACCTCGAGACGACGCCGAGCATCTGGATGTCGAACAGTTCGAGTCGCATGACGCTCAAGCCGGCGCTCGGTTGCTGTGTCCGTGGCCGGCTCATCCTGCCTCCCGCGGGTCTGAATTGGCGCGACGCGCTGGTCGCATCGTCGGTCAAGGCCATGAGCCAGTCCAACACGATCCTTCGCCCGGCGGCGGTCGACCAGGACCTCGGTTTCGAGATCGGCGGCGTTCCGCCCAACGACAGGTTCCGTCTCCACCTCGACGCCACAGAATTCCTCGAGCCCAACGAGGTGTTCGTTGCCGTCCAACCCGGCGAAGTGCTCACGATCGAAGTCGATCTGCAAATGGCCGCGAGAATCCTGGGAATCGTCGTCGGTCCTGCGGGTCAGCCAATCCATGGCGCGACCGTTCGCGCGAGCCACCCCACTACGGAGACGGAGTCCGCAGTGTTCGAGAGGCGCGTGAACGGGGTCATCGAGCGTGACACGAACCAGGCCGTCGATTCCCACACGGTAACGGACCTCGAGGGCGCGTTCGAGCTCTCTCATCTCGAGCCCGGGAGCTGGGTTCTCGCGGCGTCCGCGGAGACTTGGGCGGCCGCACCGGAAGAGCGGCTCGACTTGTTGCCCGGGCAGTCCGTCGAGCGACTGAAGCTCGTGCTTCGCCGCGCTGGTCGCATCGCGGGACACGTGCTCCGAAACACAGAGAAGCCTGCATCCCACGCTCAGGTCGACCTCATCTCCGTTCCGGAGTCCGGTTCGGAGCAACCCGACTCTGCGAGACGATCGGCCTCGACGGAGACCGATGCCTTCGGCACCTTCGAGTTCGAGGGTCTCTCTCCGGGCAGCTATCGCCTCGAGGTGCACTTCGTGCCGCCAGCGGTTCCAACCAGCAGTGCGTCACTCACCGGAATCACACTTCGAGAGGGCAGTGATATCGACGACCTCGTTCTCCACTTGGTGCCCCTCGCGCGGATCGAGGGCACGGTGTTTGGCCCCGAAGGGACGCCCGTCGACGGCGCGCACGTGTGGTGGGAACCGTCGGACCACATTCAGTCAGGCTCCAATTCGGAGACGACGGATGCCGGAGGTCACTTCGCCCTCCAGGGAGTGCGGTCGGGAGAGGGAACACTGGGCGCCCGGAAAGAACGGCTCGAGTCCTCGATCTCCTACTCCGTTCGATCGGGAGAATCCTTGCACATCGAACTCAGGCTCGAGGCTAGGACCTACGTTTTCATCGTCGTGAGTGGCGGGAAACGAGCGTCGAGCGTCGTCGTCACCGTCGAGGACGAGCACGGTCGACCGATCGAGACTCGGCAGATCAAGACGAGCCTGCTGCGAGTGTCGGTCGGCGATCGCAGCGAGCAGAAACACTCCGTGCTCGCGCGGCTGCCCGTGGGCCGGTACACGGTGCGCGCCACGGCTGCCGACGGGTGGACCGATCGCCGGGAGATCGAGGTCTCGGAGCAGGACGCCCTGCCCGTTACGTTCGACGTGCCTGATTGACGGGCATCTGAGATCGATCGGCCGCATTCGACTACAATGCGGGCGCTCCCAACTCGCTTTCGCCTGCCCGGAGGAATCCTCGATGTCCCGGCGACCTCTCGCGCCGTTGCTCGGTCTGCTCGCGCTCCTCGCTGTCGGCGTCTTCTGGCTCGTTCAATCGGTCGGACGCGAGGCCGCGACTCCCGCCGAGCAGGCGGCTCCTGTCGCCGCGACTCCGGCGAGCGAGGCGCACGAGCCTCCCGCGCTCACGACCGCGCTGCCCGACGCGCCGATCGAGACGGCGCTCGCGACTCCCGGGCGCGAGGAAGTCGCCAACGGTCCGGCAGCGCTCGGTCCCGACGACGTCGTCTGGCTCGAAGGCCGCGTCCACCTTCCCGACGGCACGCCCGCCGACGAGCACGTCGAGGTCATGGCTCTCGCCGCCGACGACGACGACTGGGACAACGCTCGGCGCTCGCCGCTCGCGCCCGACGGCTCGTTCCGCGTCTCCGTCGCGAAAACGGCGGAGCAAGCCACTCTCGATCTCGCCTCGCGCTACGTCTACCTCGGCCAACCGCTCGCCGTCGCCGTCGCGAACCGCGCCAAGGATCCTCAGCCGATCGTCCTCTCTCCGAAGCTCGGCGGCTGCATCCGCGGTCGCATGATCCTCCCGCCGAACGCACTCGATCGTCGCGCATCGCTCGTCGGCACGCACATCGAAGCCCAGGCGATGTCGGAGAACCCGCGCATGCGCAACAACGAATCCGTCCACCGCAGCGCAAAGGCCGACGACGCGCTCGAGTTCGAGCTCGGCGGGATTCCCGACAAGCGCCGTCTCTGGATCAACGCCCAGCCGAAGGGCATGGTCACCGCGAGCGTCGAGGGCACCGAGATCCAGGTCGGTCGGATCGTCCAGGTCGATCTCGAGCTCCTCCTCGGCGCCCGCGCGTCCGGTCGCGTCGTCGATGAGAAGGGCGCGCCGGTCGCGGGCGTCCGGATCGAGACCTACATCGAGCGCGCGCGGTCCTCCTGGGGCGGCGAAGGGCAGGAGGAAACCGACGCGGACGGCGCGTTCGACATCTCCGGCATCCGGCCCGGACGACTCACGCTCGAGACGGCGAAGGAAGGCTGGACCGTCACGCGCGTCGCTCTGGGCGAAGTCGCGGACGGCGAGGTGAAGTCCGGGCTCTCGCTCGTGCTCGGCCGCGGGCTCTCGATCTCCGGTCGCGTGCAGTGGCCCGACGGCCGTGGCGCGAACGGCTGCCGCATCGACGTCCAGTACACGCTGTTCTCCGGCGAGAACAAGCACCACATGCGCAACGAGCAGCGCTCTTCCACCACGGACGCCGACGGCGCGTTCGAGATCTCCGGTCTCGGCTCGGAGCTCGTCGCGATCACGGCGAGCAGCGGCGCGCGCGCGGAGGAGGCGCCGCCCGAGGACGCGCCCGAGGATGCAGCGGAGAACGCCGAGGCGAGCGCTCCCGCGAAAGCCAAGGTGCCGGCGGCGACCGCCCACCTCGACGACGTGAAACCCGGGACGACCGGTCTCAAGCTGACGCTCGTCCCTGGAAAGGCCGTGCGCGGCCGCGCCATCGACGACGTCGGACAGCCCGTCGCGAAGTTCCGGATCAGCGCCGTCCCGATCGACAATACGCAGCCCTGGGATCGCGAACGCAACGCGGTCAAGGGATCAGGCGACGCTCCGGACGGCCACTTCGAGCTCCTCGGGCTCCACGAAGGCGCCTGGGACGTCACCGCGACGGCGAAGGATCACGCGAAGTCCGCCCCGCACCGCGTCGTGATCCCGCGCGAGACGGAGGCGTTCGATCTCGTGCTGCCGCGCACCGCGACCGTCGCGGGCGTCGTCACCGATCCGTCGGGCGCTCCGGTCGAGCACGCGACCGTCCACGTGACGCGACCGGAGCAGGAGCGCGTGTTCGACTACCGCATGAACGATCCCGACGTGCAGACCGACAAGGACGGCCGGTTCGTTCTCCCCAACGTGCCTCCGGGACCGCAGAAGATCTCCGCGGCGGCGGACGGCTACGCGGACAGCGAGCTCGTCGCGATCGAGCCCGTCGCCGGCCAATCCGTGACCGACCTCGCGCTCGCGCTCCGGCGCGGCGGGCGGATCGTCGGCGATGTGCTCGACGACGAAGGGCATCCGCGGCCGGGCACGACCTTGAACGTCCAGGGGATGTCGACGCACAGCTACCAGCGATCGAACGCCGACGCGGACGGCCACTTCGAGATCGGCTCGCTCGCGCCGGGGAACTACTGGATCTCCTCGCAGCCGTCCGAGAAGGAGCTCGCGGCCGCGACGAAGCCCGGCGAGGAGCAGGACGCCGTCGCGTGGGCGCGGCTCCAGAAGACGGCGAGCGTCGTCGTCGTCGAAGGCGAGACAACGCACGTCGTGCTCGGCGGCGCGTCGCGCGACGGGATCCGGATCCACGGGACGATCACGTGCGCCGGGAAGCCGGCAGCGGGTTGGATGTTCTGGGTCATGAACGAAGCCGTCGCCGGCCACTCGCAGCAGTCCGGAGCGAGCGATGCGCAGGGTCGCTACGAGGTCTCGGTGGACGGACCGGGCAAGTACAGCTTCTCCGTGCACGAACAGAAGGGCGGCGTCTCGTTCTCGGACCACGTCGAGGTTCCGGCGGGCGCGAGCTTCGAGCACGACATCGTGCTGCCGGCGGGGAGGGTCTCGGGGCGCGTGCTCGGACCGAACGGGGATCCCGCGCCGCAGATGCAAGTCACGTTGAGCCCCGACGCGCGGACGGCGGAGCTCTCGAGCTCGGCGTCGTACGGGCATCGCGAGACGGACGAGAAGGGTGCGTTCGTGTTCGAGGGCTTGAAAGGCGGCTCGTACAAGATCCGCGTGTCCGAGAACAACTGGCTCGACGGGACGCCGAAGGTCGGGACGTACGAGCGCTCCGGCATCGTGCTCGCGGAAGGCGGGCGCGTCGACGGTCTCGAGATCCGGCTCGCGAGCGCCGCGCGGATCGAGGGCGTGCTCGTCGGACCGGACGGACAGGCGGTCGCGGGAGCGACGGTGAGCTTGCGGGACGAAGGCGGGAACCGGATCGATCACTGGCCGGCGACGGTCTCGGACGCGTCGGGAAGGTTCAGCGTCGACGGGCTCGCGGCAGGAAGGGTGTCGATCAACGCGCGGACACGGACGCTGACGAGCTCCGGGAATCCGTCGGTGAGCCTGCGCGCAGGCGAGACGAGCCCGATCGAGATGACGCTCGTGCCGGGGACGGTGCTGCGCGTCGTCGTGCAGGAAGCCGACGGCAAGGTCGTCGGCTCGAGCGTGCGCGTGGAGGACGATCGCGGGAAGGAGGTCGGCGAGCGCTTCGGGTTCGACGACCAGGCGATGTTCGGCTCACCGCCGTCGGAGACGGGCCAGCGGATCGGGCCCCTGCCGGCTGGACGCTACAAGGTCACGGCGACGAACCACGACAAGCAGAGCGTGAGCCAGGACGTGAGCGTGTCCGGCGCGGAGCAGACGGTGACGTTGAAGTACGGCGGCTGACGGCCGCGCGCGGATAGCGCTGCCTCGCATCGCGCACCCGCGTCCCCTACGCACGTCGACCTGAGCGCGGTTCGGTGCTCTCGGCCACGTTCGATACAATGCGTCGGATTCCAACTCGCTTCCGCCTGCACCCGGAGAAACTCTCCATGTCCCGGCGATCTCTCGCGCCATTGCTCGCTCTGCTCGCGCTCCTCGCTGCGAGCGCTTTCTGGCTCGTCCGCACGGTCGGACGCGACGCGGCCACTTCCGCCGAGCAGACGACTCCCGTCGCCGCGACTCCGGCGAGCGAGACCCACGAGCCTCCCGCGCTCACGACTGCGCTGCCCGACGCGCAAGTCGAGACCGCGACCGCGACGCCTGCACGCGAACTCGCGAGCGGTTCGGAAGCACTCGGACCCGACGACTTGCTCTGGTTCGAAGGCCGCGTCCGCCTCCCCGACGGCACTCCCGTCGACGAACACGTAGAAGTCATGGCGCTCGCGGACACGGAGGCGCGTCGATTCGCGCAGACAAAGCTGGGGCAAGTGCAGGAGGGTAATGGAACAACGCTTGCCGATGACGACGAGTGGGCTCACGCCGCGCGCGCACTCGTCGCACCCGATGGCAGCTTTCGCGTCTCCGTTCCGAAGTCGGCGGCGCTCGTCTCCATTGATCTCGCGGCGCGCTACCTCTACCTCCCTGAACGGCTCCAGATCGACACGAAGGGAGCCGCGGGCGCTTCTCCGATCGCCCTCTCTCCTCGGCTCGGCGGCTGCATCCACGGCCGACTGATCCTTCCGCCGAATGCGCTCGACCGCCGCGCGTCGTTGGTCGGCACCGGAGTGCAGCTCGAAGCGATGGCCGAGGGGCGTTCCGCAGAATTCGTCCAGCGCACGGCCAAGGCCGACGGTGCGCTGGAGTTCGAACTGGGAGGGATTCCCGAGAAGCGCCACACCTGGATCACCGCGGACGTGAAGGACATGGTCCACGCCGTGCTCGACGACGTGAATATCGAGGCAGGTCGCGTCGCTGCGGTCGACATCGAGCTCGTCGTTGGAGTCCACGTCTCCGGCCGGGTCGTCGACGAGCACGGAGACCCGGTCGGAGGCGTTCAGCTCTTGACGCTGGTCGAGCTGGGTCGATTCACGTCGAGCGGGGAAACGGGCAAGCTCACCGACGCGATGGGCAAGTTCGATTTTCCTGGAATCCCTCCCGGCACGATCACACTGGAAGCAAGCAAGGAGGGCTGGAGCGATTCGAGTCTCGCGGTGGGAGAACTCGAGGACGGCACTGTGAAGGAGGGGCTCTCCCTCGTCCTGCGCCGGGGTCTTTCGATCTCCGGCCGCGTGCAGTCGTCCGACGGTCGTCCCGCGAACCGTTGTCGGATCGACGTGTTCCAGCACGGCGAACAGAGCCGCCAGATGCGCGATGAGCAGCGAGTGTTCTCTACGAAGGCGGACGGAACGTTCGAGATCTCCGGGCTCGGCAGCGAACCGCTTTCGCTGACAGCAACCGTCGGCGGCCTGGAGCAGGATGCGTTCGAAGCCGACGCAGACGCTGCCACGGACGCCGGCGCGAAGATCGTTCCATCGAAGACTCCGGCACTGCGCTTGATGGCTCACATCGAAGGCGTGAAGCCCGGCTCGAGCGGCCTCGTCCTGACCCTGGATGCCGGAAAGTCCGTGCGCGGACGCGCGGTCGACGACATGGGACACCCGGTCGCGCACTTTCAGATTTTCGCGAGTCCGGTCGACGGTTCGCAACCATGGGAGCGTGCCCAGCGTGCAGTCCGCGGATCCGGCAACGCGGCGGACGGAAACTTCGAGCTCGCCGGACTTCACGACGGTGCTTGGGATCTGAGGGCAGAGGCGAAGGGTCACGCGGCGTCGGCTCCGCACCGCATCGTGATCCCCCGCGACACGGAGAGTTTCGATCTCGTGCTCGCGCGCGCGGCTTCCATCGCCGGCACGGTTAGGGACGCCGACGGAACGCCGATCGAGCACGCGATCGTCCGCGTCGCGCCAGCCGACACGTGGCGCGCTCTTCTCTACCAATCGAGCGACGACGAGGGTGCGTCGACTGACGCTAGCGGCAACTTCCTCCTCGAGGGCGTGTCGCCTGGACCCCAGCGGATCTCCGCCTCGAGCTTGGGCTGCGCCGACAGCGAGCATGTCGCGATCGACCTTGCGCCTGGTGAGTCGATGACCGGGGTCGCGCTCGCGCTCCGCCGCGGAGGCAGAGTCGTCGGCGACGTACTCGACGACCAAGGACACGCACGTCCCGGCGCCGGGGTGTCCCTGAATGGATTGACGATTCACACCTTCCACTCGTCTACCGCCGACGCAGCGGGCCACTTCGACGTCGGAGGGCTTACTCCGGGCAAGTACTGGATCTCCACGCAGCTTTCGCAGAACGAGCTGGCCGTCGTCACGAGACAAGGCAACGGAGGCATCGACACAGCGTGGGCACGCAACCAGAACACGACGACCATCGATGTCCTCGAGGGAGAAACGACGCGCGTCGTGCTCGGCGGGGCGATGCGCGATGGGATTCGGATCCATGGAGCGATCACCTGCGCCGGACGCCCAGCAGCGAATTGGTTGCTCTGGATCACGCGCGCCGAGGGGGGCGGCGCAGCGCAGCTGTCGGCCGCGAGCGATGCACGGGGTCAGTACGAGGTTTCGGTGGAAGGAGCAGGGACGTACAGCTTCTCCCTGAACCAACCGGACGGTGGGATCTCGTTCTCGGATCGGCTCGATGTTCCCGTCGGCGCGAGCTTCGAGCACGACGTCGTGATCCCGTCGGGCCGGATCGCCGGCCGAGTGGTGGGTGCGGACGGTGCGCCTGTACCGGAGATCGAAGTGCTCGTACAGCCAGACGAACGTACTGTGCATCTCTCGAATTCGGCGACGTACGGCCAGATCGAGAGCGACGGGAACGGGGCGTTCGTGTTCGAAGGACTGAAGGCCGGCACCTACTGCTTGCGCGTCAACGAGGAGTGGTTCGACGAGACGCCCAAGTGGGGCGCATGCACACGCGCAGGTATCGTGCTCGCGGAGGGGGCACACGTCGACGGAATCGAGATCCGACTCTCCGTCGCGGCGCGGATCGAAGGCAAGGTCGTCGGACCCGACGGCCAGGTGGTGGCCGGAGCGACGGTGATGGGGCGCGACGAACAGGGAACGCCGCTCCAGCACGGACCACCGACGATCACCGACGGATCCGGCTCGTTCAGCATCGACGGACTCGCCGCGGGAAAAGTGACGATCATGGCGTGGACGAAGTCGCTCGTGACCGCAGGCAGTTTGACGGTGGTCGTCCATGCTGGTGAGACGACGCGCGTGGCGCTGTCGCTCGTGCAGGGAACGGTCCTGCGCGTCTTCGTGCGGGGGGCGGACGGAAAGGCGGTCGGCGCGAGCGTTCGCGTCGAGGACGAGCACGGAAAAGCCGTTGGCGAGCAGTACGCGTTCGACGAGCAGTCGTGGCTGGGCGAAGACTCACCCGAAGCCGGCCAGACCATCGGGCCCCTGCCGCCGGGACGCTACAAGGTCACGGCGACGAACCACGACAAGCAGAGCGTGAGCCAGGACGTGAGCGTGTCCGGCGCGGAGCAGACGGTGACGCTGAAGTACGGCGGCTGACCGCCGCCGCGTCAGTTCACCGTCACGCCGCTGAGCGTGCCCGCTTGCGCGAGGCGCTCGACGACCTTCAAGAGCCGCACCGAGGCGATCCCCATGCGGTCGTAGCTCAGCCGGTCCGGCGTGTCGGTCGCCAGCCCGTGCTCCGAGTTCCGCAGCGGGCCCGTGTCGGTCACGACCACCGCCGGCCAGCCGTTCTGCCGGAACGCGTAGTGGTCCGACTTGTCGAGCCACGGAAGGAATCCCGGCAGCGTCGCGCCTTCGCACGGCATCCCGCCGGCCGAACGCGTCACTTCCACGCACGTTTGCACGAGCTGACGCACGCCGAGGTCGCCCGCGAACAGCACGAAATTCCCCTGCTTCGGGTACGCGAGACTCAGCGGGAACGGCCCGTTCTGGCTCCCGGGCGCGTCGAGGAACCGCCCGATCGAGTCGAACGACAGCATCGCCGCCACCTTCTTGCCGGCGCGCTTCGCTTCGTCCGCCCAGAAATGGCTCCCCGCGTCGGCCGTGCCGGCGAAACGCGCCGACCCGAAGTCGAAGAACACGATGTCGATCGTCCGCGCGTGCGGCTTGTCGTTCAGCGCGCGCGCGAGCTCGAGCAGCATCGCGCAGCCCGAAGCGTTGTCGTCCGCTCCCGGCGAGTACGGTTCCGTGTCGTAGTGGGCGCCGAGGACGATGACCTCGCCGTTCGAGGCGCTGCCCTCGAGCTCCACCTCGACGTTCACGCCCGGGTTCCCGCGCGACGAGAACGGCCGCTCGACCGCGCGCATTCCCGCCTTGTGCAGCTTCTTCTGGATCAGCTCCCGCGCGGCGACGACGTTCGCGGACTTCGTCGTGCTGCGCTGGCCGATCCCGTGCGCGAGCGCTTCGCAGATCTCGCCGATGCGCTCCGAGGCCCCGCGATCCTCCTCGGATATCGCGGAAGTCGTCGGCGCCGGCGACTGGCCGGGCATGTGGGAGAAGTAGAAGATCGTCAGCGCGATGGCGCCGAGGACCACGAGTACGAGAGCGATGAAGACTTTCAACGAGTGCCCCCTGGGGATGAACCTGGGACTGCTTCGTCCTTTTCCGACCCGAACTTGAGGCGGGTTCCGGCCCGCGCGACGCGCGCACCGGGATGCTAGGCTCCGGCCCTTGGAACGCCCCCGACTTCCGGAGCTCGTCGCACACCGCGGTTTCGCCGCCCGGTACCCGGAAAACACCCTTCCGGCGCTCGAGGCGGCCGTCTCCGCGGGGGCGCGCTTCGTCGAAGTCGACGTCCAGCTCTCGTCCGACGGCGAACCGGTCCTCTTCCACGACCGGACGCTCGAGCGGATGTGCGGCGTCAAGGGACGGGTGCACGAATCGACGTCCGCGGAGCTCAGCGGCCTCCACTGCGCCGAGCGCGGACGCTTCGGCGAGCAGTTCGCCGCGGTGCGCATCGCAAGGCTCGCGGACCTCGTCGCCCTCCTGCGCGCGCACGCCCAGGTCTTCGCGTTCGTCGAGATCAAGCGCGCGGCGATCGAGCAGTTCGGCGCCGGGCGCGTCCTCGAGATCGTGGCGCCGCTCCTCGAGCCGGTGCGCGCGCGCACCGCGCTGATCTCGTTCTCGCTCCCGTTCCTTGCCCTCGCCCGCGCGGAGAGCTCTTTCGCGCTCGGTGCCGTGTTCGACACGTGGAAGGAGAGCGAAGCGCCCGAGGCGCGCGCGCTCGCCGCGGAGTACGTCTTCTGCGACGTCGACGGGCTCCCGGAGAGCGGATCGCTTCTCCTCGAGAAGACGAAGCTCGCCGTCTACGAAGTCGCGGACCCCGCGCGCGCGCTCGCCCTCGCGAGCCGCGGCGTCGATCTCGTCGAGACGTTCGCGATCGGCGAGATGCTAGCAGCGCTGCGCGGCCTCGAGGGCCGGGTCGGGTGAGCGGCGGCGACGATTTCGACGTCGTCGTGATCGGCGGCGGCATCCACGGCGCCGGGGTCCTGCAGGCCGTCGCCGCGGCGGGTCACCGCGGCCTCCTGCTCGAGGAGCGCGCTCTCGCGGCGGGCACGTCGTCGCGGTCGAGCAAGCTCGTCCACGGCGGGCTGCGCTACCTCGAGACGTTCCAGCTCGGACTCGTGCGCGAGTCGCTCGCCGAGCGCGCGACGCTCCTGCGCGTCGCACCGGATCTCGTGCGCCTCGTCCCATTCCACGTCCCGATCTACCGCGCGACGAGCCGGCGGCCGTGGCAACTCCGCGCGGGGCTCTCGCTGTATGCGCTCCTCGGCAACCTCGCGCCCGAAGCGCGCTTCGAGAAGCTCCCGCGCGGCGCCTGGGGCGACCTCGACGGGCTCGCGACGGAGGGTCTCGAGGCCATCTTCCGCTACCAGGACGGCCAGACCGACGACACCGCGCTCGTGCGCGCGGTGATTGCGTCCGCGGCATCGCTCGGATCGAGCGCGCTCGCGCCGGCGCGCTTCGCGGGCGCGACGCGCGCGGGAGAAGGTTTCGAAGTGCGCTACGTCGTCGACGCCGCGGTGCGCACCTGCCGCGCGGGCGTCCTCGTGAACGCCGGAGGCCCGTGGATCGAGGAGGTGCGGCGCCGGATCGAGCCCGAACCGCCCGGGATCCAGGTCGACCTCGTCGGCGGATCGCACGTCGAGATCGAAGGCGCGCTCGCGCGCGGCATCTACTACACGGAAGCGCCGAGCGACCGGCGGGCCGTGTTCGTGATGCCGTGGAAGGGACGGACGCTCGTCGGGACGACGGAGACGCCGTACACGGGAGATCCGGCGGCCGTCAAGCCGCTCCCGTCGGAGATCGAGTACCTGCGCGACACGTTCGCGCGTTACTTCCCGGGCCGCGAGGCGAAGGTCGTCGCATCGTGGGCGGGCCTGCGCGTCCTCCCCCGCAGCGCCGCTTCGCCGTTCGTGCGCCGTCGCGACACGACGCTCGTCGCCGACGACGAACGGCGCCCGCGGGTCGTCGCGATCTACGGCGGGAAGCTGACGGGCTACCGCGCCACGGCGGAGAAGGTCATGCGGCTGCTCGCGCGGACGCTTCCGGCGCGCAACGTCGTCGGCGACACCGCGGAGCTGCCGCTGCGGGCTTGACGCGTTCAGGCCTTGCCGGCGAGCGCGTGCAGCTTCGTCACCGTGGCCCAGTTGCGGACGGTGACGGCGTCCTTGAGCGCGCGGTTCGCCGCGATCGCGAGCGGGCTCTTCAAGCTTCCTTCCGGACACCAGAGGTAGGCGACGCGCTTCCCGAGAGCGAGCGCGCCGGGCGTCCACTTCTGGCGCGTGAGCGGCTGGAGGAGCTTCCCGTCGGCGGCGCGGTTCAGGAAGCCGACGAGGTAGAGCGAGGGGTTGTCGGCGAGCTTGCTCAGCGGTTCCTCCGCGACGACGGCGGCGAGCTCGGCCGCGGTGAAGACCGTGACGCGGGCCGAGAAGCCAAAGCGCGCTTGGATCGCCTCCTCGATGCGAGCCGCCGAGTCCCCGCGCGCCGCCGCGGGCACCGTGAACACGACGTTGCCGCTGTTCAGAAGCGTGCGGACGTCGCCGTAGCCGAGCTTCTCGACGACCTTCTTCAGGTCGGCCATCGCGATGCGCTTCGCCGTGCCGACGTTGATGCCGCGGAGGAGGGCGATTTCGGTGCGGGGCATGGGAATCTCAGCGTGCCGCGACGGCGCGGTCCATCTCCGCGCGCCATCGACGATAGCGCGCGGCGAGCGACGCGTCAGCTGCGACCTCGAACCGGTGCATCGCGGACGCCGCGGGCCAGGCCGTCTTCGCTCCACCGAGCAGCCAGGCGAGGCCGCGGGACGTCGCTTCGGACTCCGGCGCGCGGTCGACGGGCAGTCCCGACAGGGACGCGAGGCGCGCGCACAGGCCGTCGACGCGCGCGAGCCCGCCGCTCGCCTCGATCCGCGCGGGCCGCGGCAGCGCGCGCTCCATCTCCTCGAGGATCGCGCACGCGAGGAACACGATGCTCTCGACCACCGCGGCGATCCGTGCGGGCGGCTTCCCATCCCCCACGAAGCTCGAGACGAAATCAGGGAGCCAGAACGGCGCCGCGAGGCCCGACACTCCGTTCAGGAAGAGCGGCGGGTCCGCCGCGGCACGCAGGAAGCCCTCGAGCTGTCGTTCGACGTCCTCGACACCGAGCTCGTCCGCGATCTTCTTCACGGCGCTCCCCGCCCCGTTGATCGTCCCCTCGACCACGAACGTCGCCGCCGCGCCGTCGTCGAAGGCGAGGCTCGCGAGCAGGCGCGGCAGCTCCTCCGGTACGTGCCTGCACGGCCGCTGCACGAACGCTCCCGTGCCGACGTTCACGTACGCGGTGTCCTCGCGCGGCGGTCCGTGCGCGAACACGGCGGCCGACTGGTCTCCGGTCAGCACGCGGAACGGGACGCGCTCGCCGCCGATCGTGAGCGCGCCGATCGCGCCGCGCGTCGGCACGCAGCGCGGCAGCGTCTCGCGCGGGATCCCGAAGAGCTCGAGGAGCTTCGCGTCGAAGTCGCGCGAGCGGATCGACCAGAGCAGCGTCCGCGACGCGTTCGCTGGATCGGCGACGAACGGCCGGCCCTCGAGCAGCCGGAACGCGAGGAAGCTCGCGAGCGGTCCCATCGCGAGGCGTCCGTCCGCGCGCGCGCGCCGCACTTGCTCGAGATGGTCGAGACACCAGCGCAGCTTGCTCGCTCCGTAGTGCGGCGAGAGGAAGAGCCCGGTCTCCCGGTGGATCGATTCCGCGCGGGCGGCGAACGGCGCGAGCCACGCGGCGGCGCGGCGGTCTTGCCACGAGAGCACGGGCGAGAGCGCCGCTCCGGTCGCGCGGTCCCAGCAGACGATGCTCGAGCGCTGCGTCGCGAGCCCCGCGCACGCGAACGCCCGCGCGCCTCCCGCCGCGCGCGCGCACTCCGCGGCCGCGCCGCGCAGCGACTCCACGAGCTCCTCCGGATCCTGCTCGACGCGGTCGTCGCCCTCGCGCCGCTCCCCGACCGGCACGGAGGCGCTCGCGACGATCTCGCCCCGCGCATCGAACGCGATCGCGCGCGACGAGCTCCCTCCCTGATCGAGAGCCAGCACGCAGCGCTCCGTCGCGTCGTCCGTCATCGGCGCCGCGAGCGTAGAGCGATCCTTACGCGGAAGACACCGGATTCCCTTGCCTCGCTCCTATGTTCCATCCATGCCGTCCATCCCGATCCCCGCGCGCTTCATGCCCGACGGCATCGCCTCGTGGATCGAGACCTGGTCGAAGGTCGGCGACGCGCCGGAGCTCCACCTCGTCCTCCCCGCGGACGCCTACCTCGAACCCGTCGCGATCGCCCTCCTCGCGGCGGGCATCGCGCGACGCCGCACCCTCGGGATGCGCACGTCGATGTTCGCCGAGGAGGGATCGGCGGATGCGATCGGGCTCCTGCAGAGCGTCGACTTCTTCCATCAGCTCGGCGTCGAGACCGAAGGGATGCCCGATGCCGCGCCCACGCGCCCCGCGCTCCCGTTGCGGCGCCTCGGGAACCTGGCGATCGCGCGCCACCAGGCCGAAGCGACGCGCGCGTTCCTCGAGAAAGTCGTCCCTCCGATCCCTCCGAACACCGCGCGCGCGGTGCAGTTCGTGTTCGAGGAGCTCGCGGCGAACATCGTGCAGCACTCGGGCGCGCCGCAGTCGGGCTTCGGCATCGTCATGGTCGATCCGGTCACGAAACGGATCCAGATCGCGTTCGCGGACGCGGGCGTGGGTTTCCGCGAGAGCCTCGGCAGGAACGCCGCGCTCGCCGGTCGGATCGTCGACGACGCCGAAGCGATCCGGCTCGCGCTCGACCGGCGCGCGAGCGAAGGGAACACCGGCGCCGTCGGGATGGGACTCTTGCTCCTTTCGACGTTCGCCGAGCGCATGCAAGGCGATCTGTGGATCGCGTCGGGCGAAGCGATGATCGTACGAGGGGTCGACACGTTCGAGAAAACCGCCGGCTGGCGCGGCGCGTTCGTGAGCCTCGACGCGCGCGTGCCCGGTTGGTGAGCGCGCGCCGCTCAGTCGGGAATCCGTTCGCCTTCCGCCCGCGTGCGCTTCGCGAAGAGCTCGCACAGCCGCTGCGTCAACGGCCCGCGCTTCGCGTCGCCGCCCTCGCTCCCCCGGATTGGGCGCCCGTCGATCTCGCGGACCCACGCGAGCTCCCCCATCGTGCCCGTGGTGAAGACTTCGTCGGCCGAGTGGAACTCCGAGAGCGAGACGCGGCGCACTTCGTGAGCGATCTTCTCGTCGCGCGCGATCTCGAGGACGACCGCGCGGGTGATGCCGGGGAGGCAGTGATCCGCCGTCGGCGTGCGAAGGACGCCCTGCTTCACAAGGAAGAGGTTCGTGGCGTTCGTCTCCGCGACATAGCCCTCGACGTCGAGCATGATCGCGTCGTCCGCGCCGGCCGCGTCGGCTTCGATCTTGGCGAGGATGTTGTTGATGAGATTGTTGTGGTGGATCTTCGAGTCGATGCACTGCGGCGCGTTGCGGCGGACGGAGGAAGTGACGAGCTTGAGACCGCCGGAGCCGTAGACGGGCGCCTTCCATTCCGCGAGGACGATGAGGCAAGGCCCAGAGCGGTTCCAGCGCGGACTCATGCCCGAGGTGACCTTGACGCCGCGCGTGAGGGTGAGACGGACGTGCGCGCCGTCCTTCATCCGGTTCGCGACGAGCGTGTCGAAGAGAGCGCGCTTGATCTCGTCGCGCGGCGGGATCTGCGCGAACGCGAGCGCTTTCGCCGAAGCTTCGAGGCGGTCGAGGTGCTGATCGAGGCGGAAGACCTTGCGGTCGTAGACGCGGAGACCCTCCCAGACGGCGTCGCCGCCCTGGACGGAGCTGTCGAAGACGGAGACGCGCGCCTGCGCGCGCGGAACGAGCTCGCCGCCGACGTGGACGAGGAGGTTCTCGTTGCGCGGATCGGGGAGGTCGGAGGGCACGGTCGCGAGCGTACGCGACGGCGCCCGACGCTGCCACAGCGCCCTCAGCGCGGTTTCGGCTCCGTCGCGAGCTTCCGGTTCCAGATCACGCGGTACGCGATCCAGTCCCCGTGCTCGTCGCGCGCGGCGGTCGTGAAGACCGCGAGGACATCGTGCTCGCCGGCGAGGACGGATCGCAGCAGATAGGTGTGTCCGACCTCGGCACCAACACCGCGCCTGAGCTCGAGGCGGTTCGAAGTCGCTTCGTCGTCGCCGGAGATCGCTCGCGCCTGGCGACCGCCGTCGACCGGTTTCAGCGCCCACAGGAATTGCCAGACCTCGCGACCACGATCGTTCAGGCCGGCAGGCTCCTTCCCGGCGCTCGCGCCGACAGAATCGATCGGGATCGCGCCGAGGTCGAGGAGAAGCCCGGTGTTCGAACCGTAGAAGCCGGATCGATACATCCCTTGCTCGAGTTCGATGTCCGGTTCGCGGTCGTAGTCGTTCTCACCCGACGCGAAGGAGTAGTAGCAGCCGCCTCCACGCTTCTCGATGACCGCATCGTAGCGACCACGCGTGAGCAGCCGAGCGACGCCGGTTCTCTCTCCGCCTTGAAGGGACGCGATGCGTTCCTTCAACTCCGCCGGCATCTCGAAGAGCTTCGCTTGGGCGACGGTCCGGATCCGCCCGAAGAGATCGACCAGCGCCTCGACGCTCTGGCTCGCGAGAAACGCGGGAGGATCCGGCATGATCCACAAGGGATCGGGCATCTCCCCGCGGTTCCGCTGGACGGGCCACGTGTGCAGAACGCGCCAGGCGATCGTCCACCCGTACTCGTCCTGGGCGATCGGCGTGAAGGCGGCGAGAACGTCGTGCGCACCGTGCGTGATGCCGCGGACGAGATACGCGTGTCCGATCCGCGTCTTCGGTGCCGGCAGCTTGAGTCCACGCGCTCTCTCGAGGTAGCTCGGATCGACGCCCTTCTCGGTGAGTCCGCAGTCCGCCCAGTGAACCTCCCAGGATGCGCGCTCCTGCGGTCCGAGTCCGGCGGGGTCCGGCGAGGCGGTATTGGGCAGGTCCTCGAGTCTGCGCTCGCCGAGATCGAGGACTCCCGGGCCGTAGCCCGCGACGTGGAAGTCGCCCTTCTCGTACTGGAGGTCCGGCTCGTCGTCCCAGCCCTGCTTGCGCGTCACGAACGAGAAGCAAGAGCCCGCGCCGCGCATCCCGAGTGCGTTCGATTCGTAGTTTCCGAACTGATCGGCGTGCAAGAGCTTCGCCAGTCCCGTGTCGGGCAGAGTGAGAAGAGACGCGTACGTCTTCTTCAGCTCCTCCGCGGGCGTCAGGAGCTTCGTCCGCAGCGTCTGCTGGACGTGGATCGCGAGCTGCAGGAGCTGACGCACCGGCTGCGACTCGAGCTCGTCGTTCGGAAGGATCTGCGGCGCGGCGGGCGCGCTCGGCACCGCGGACCGCACACGCGCCGGCGGAATCGCCTCCGGCCCGGGCTCGGGCGCGGCCGACGGGATCGCAGCCGGCGTCGCGGCGCTCGGCTCGAGCACGGCGAGGGAGAGAGACAGTTCGCGCGCCGGCTTCGACACCCACAGGACGACGGGTACCGCCACGGCGGCGGCGAAGGCAGCGAGCGCAGCCACCTTCGCGGCGAGCGCCATCCCGGTCCTTCCGCGCGCGAGCGCCGCGAGGCCGACGCTCCACGCGGCGCGCGAGCCGCCGAATTCTGCGTCGAGTCGCTCGCGCAGGAGATCGTGCGCGCGGCTGAGCTGCGCGCGCACGCTGCCGGCCGGCGTGTTGCGCCGCGCTGCGATCTGCGACGGCGAGAGACCCTCGTAGTAGTGGAGCAGGACGACCGTCTTGTACGGCTCCTTGAGCGCGAGCACCGCCTCGACGACCTTGTGCTGCATCGCGACGCGCTCGTGCAGCTTCTCGTCGGACTCGTCGAGCTCCTCGCGCGCGACGCTGCGCTCGCGCACGACGCGCCGACTCTCCCCTCGGGCCACGTTCTGCGCTCGACTGCGCACGACGCGCGCGAGCCAACCCGAAAGAGCCGCGGCGTTGCGAGGCGGGTGGCGCAGCGCCTCGAGCCACGTCTCCTGCACGACGTCCTGCGCGGAATGTTCGTCGCGGACGAGGCTACGTGCGAGCGCGCGCACGAACTCGCGGTGTTGGAGCAGGGATTCGGCGCGGATCGGGAAGGACTCGGTGGTCACGGGATCATTCTCCTGGGTTCTCGGGCATCCGCCAGGAAGACACCACGGGGGTGCCGAGCGCTGCGACGATCCGTCGCTTTCCGCCGATTCAGCTCGCTACGCCGGCGTCGTTCGCGGGGAGCCCGTCTCCGTCGGCAGCCCCGCCTCCTTCCACTCCGCCCAACCCACGTTCATTTCCTTCGTCGGGATGCCGTGCTCTACCAACTGCAGAGCCACCTTCGCACCGAGGTGTCATGTCGCGTTCCAGCAGTACGTCACGTGCACCTTCGACGGATCGAGGTATCCGAACTCCTCGTCCACCTCGCCGAGCGGCATCGAGATCGCTCCGGGCAAATGCTCCTTGTCGTACGACGCCCGATCGCGCGCGTCGACGATGACGAAGTCGCCTTTGCCTTCCTTCACTTTCGCGACGACCGAGATCTTCGGCATCTCCGAGGCGAGCTTCGCCTCGAACCAATGCCTCTGGAGACCGAGTTCCTTCTCGTGCATCAACATGGGCTTGCTCCTTCCCGGCTCGCGCGCGAGCCGACACGTGCGTATGAACCGGCGCACGCGCGGGGTCAAGCCCCGGAGACTCGCGGCTTCGCTCGGATCGCGACGCGCGACAAGGCTTCGTAATGCGGCCGGCACTCCGCGAGCAGCGGCTCGAGCACGTGCGGGAAGGGCTCGGTCTTCGGCCGGTACCGCTCGAAGCCCGTCGAACGGTGCACGTTCTTGTACCAGTGCTTCGCCCACACGCCGTCTTCCGGCCGCGGACCGCGCTTCCACGCGAGCATGACGTCTTCGAAAGCGATCCCGAGCCTCCGGCACAGCTCCGTGAGCACCGACCGCGGGTCGGTCAGCACCTCGCGCGCATCGAGCACGGGCGGATCCTGGCCGAGCGCGCGCAACTGCTCGAGCAGCTCCGTCTGCACGGCATAGCCCGTGTCGCGCAGCGTCGGCACGCCGAGCTGCTGCTTCAAGGACGGCAGCATCTCCAGCGGATCGCGCGTCAGGATCACGTTCGCCGTTTTCGCCAGGAAAGCCCGGTCGATCGCGACGAGGTGGTGCGCCATCTGCTTGAAGAAGAGCACCGGGCGATCGCTCTCCCCGAGGATCACGTCGTGCACGACCTTCGCGCCGTCGTTCTCCTGCGCGGCGAGCACTTCCTCCAGCCCCGGATGCTGCGCTCCCGAGACGGCGAGGTAGTGCGCGTACAGCGGTTCGTCGACGACGCGCGTGTCCGAGCGCTGCGCGAACGAATACATCAGCGCCGTCGAGACGTTCCGCGGCCCGGACCACAGATTGATGCGCAGGCGGACGGCCACGGCATCACGATAGCGCGGCCACCCTGGATCGTCGCAGGACCGAATGCTAGAGACGTCGACCCACGGAGGTTCCGCGACATGGCCAAGGAAGAATCGGGTGGTGGCGGCGGCAGTGGTGGTTCATCGCCGAGCTGGGGTCTCGTCCTCGTGCGGATCGCGGTCGGCGCGATTCTCCTGACGACGGGCTGGGCCAAGGTCAGCGGCGGCGTCAGCGACGAGCTCGTGCTCGGCACGCGCAAGGCGTTCGAGCAGGCGCCCGACTTGATCCGCATCTGGGGAGAGAAGGTCGTGCTCCCGCACCCGACGCTCTTCTCGCACTTGATCGCGTACGGCGAGTTTCTCGGCGGCCTCGCGCTCTTCCTCGGCGCATTCACGCGTCCCGCCGGCCTCGCGATCGCGTTCATGTTCGCGAACTTCTTCTTCGCCGGTCCCGAACAGGCCCGGAACTTCGTCGCGCTGCTCAGCGTCTGCGGCCTCGGCTGCGCGATCTCGCGCGCCGGCCGGCGCTGCGGCGCCGACGTGTTCCTCGACAACGTGCTCCCGCGCTGGCTGACTTGGTAGTGCGGAACTAGCCCGCGAGTCGCACCAGCTCCTTCACCGCGCGCTCGATCCCCACGGCGACTTCGCTGATCCGCGCGTCGTACATGTAGGCGGGCGACGACACGATCCGCTGCTCCTCGTCGACGCGGAACTCCTCGACCGGACAGACGATGTGCCTCGCGCCCATCTCCTCGAGCGCCTTCGCCGTCTTCTCGTCGGATCCCACCGTGAGCTTCGGATGCGCCCGGTCGTCGCGCAGCGCCGCGGCGACGAGAGCCGGAGCGATGCACAGCGCCGCGATCGGCTTCCGCGCCTTGTGCATCTCGCGCAGGAGCCGCGCGACGTTCGGCTCGACCTTCGCGCGCGACCCGGCCGTCGCGAAGTTGCACAGGTTCTTCGTCGCGCCGAACCCGCCCGGAAGGATCAGCGCGTCGAGGTCCGCCGCCTTCACCTTGGCGACGTCCTGGATCTTCCCCCGCGCGATCCGCGCCCCCTCGTCGAGCACGTTGCGGGTCGCCTCCTCGAGCTTCCCGGTCCTGTGGTTGACGACGCTCTCCTGCTCGATGTTCGGCGCCATGCAGACCGCCGTCGCCCCGAGCCGATCGAGCGCCAGGAGCGCGAGCACCGCCTCCTGCACCTCGCTGCCGTCGTACACCCCGCACCCCGACAACACGACTCCGACTTTCATGCGCGACCTCCGGCGGATGCGAGGATACGTCGCGGACCGCGATTCCGCACCCGCGCAGGGCCGGCGAATCTACTGCGCCGGGCGGACCGTGATGTCGCCGAGGATCGTCAGCTGGCAGCCGAGCCGAGCCCCGGGAACGCTCGTGCACATCTCGACCGTCTCGCGTTCCTCGCTCGTGATCGGATTCACGTTCCCGGCGCCGGCTTCGAGGACGAGCACGCAGGTCCCGCAGCTCCCGACGGTGCACCCGAAGTCGTGGGGCGCGTCGTTCTCCTGGCAGAACTCGAGGAAGGAGGTGCCAGCGGGGACTTCGAACGTCTGACCGGTCTTCTGGAATGTGAGCTTCGGCATGGGGGCTGCGCAATGTACGCGCGCTCCGGAAAAGCGCAAGGCGCGCCACCGGCGCGATTGCTAGTCTCCGCGGAATGCGCGTTCCGATCCGTCCGCCCGCGATCGCCGACGATCCGGACGCCGCGCCGCCGCCCCGAGCGCCGTCTCTCGCGACGGCAGCGCGGGTCTGGCTCGTCCGCCACGCCGACGTGCACGACGACTGGCAGAAACGCGCCTACGGGAACCTCGACATCCCCCTCTCGGAGCGCGGAATCGCGGAAACGCACGCCCTCGCGCGCGCGTTCGCCGCGGTACCGCTCGCGCGCGTCGCGAGCTCCCCGCTCTCCCGCGCCCTCCTCCTCGGACAGGAGCTCGCGCTCGCGACGGGAGCCCCTCTCGCCGTCGACGAGCGCCTGCGCGAGGTCTTCCGCGGCGACTGGCAAGGCCTGCCCGCCGACGATTTCCGCGCGCGCTGGGAAGCGCAGCGCGACGAGTTCGCGGCCGATCCGTGGAACTGGAAGGGTCATGGAGGCGAGAGCGACGCCGACATCTGGGAGCGCGCGTGGCCGGCGCTGCGCGAAGCGGTGCTCGCCGCCGCGCACGGGAAGAAGGAGGTCACCATCGCGCTCGCGACGCACTTCAACGTGATTCGCGTGCTCGTGACGAGGCTCTGCGGCCTGCGCCCGAGCCAGAGCTTCACGTTCCGCAACACGCCCGCGCACGCATCGCTCGTCGTCGACGGTGCGTCGGGCTGGGTCCTCGAGCGCGCGGACGTCGCGGGGCCCGGGGAAGAGGGTGGGCCGACCCCCATGTGAGGATTCCCAACGAGGGTTTCCTCCCGCGTGTGTGCCCGGCATGGCGGCCCAGAACGCGGTGGGGGTGGCCCGAACGCGGGTCTCTGCCGACGCGTTCGTTCCATGGTTACGTCCGATCGTGTCGCCGCGAGCTGAACTTCTCGTCACGATCCTTGCGCGATGACCATTCCGCAAGCGCTGAAGATTCCGCCAGCGCCCGTCTCGAAGCGCCCCGAACGCTGTCCCAAGCGGACAGGTTCGCCGGTCCCCGCGGGCCGCGTCGCTGAAGCTCTCGAAGCAGAGAAGAAAGGACTTTCCATGTCATCCATACCCATCGCAGTTCTCGCACTGGTCGCCGGAGTCTCGGCGAGCGGCGCTTCTCTCCAACAGAAACCGGACGCAGCGCCGAAGACGGCGCCGCCGAGCAGCGCGATGCGGAAGGAAGCACCGAGCCAGGTCTCGCTCGCCGATCTCGCGCGCGCGGACGTCGTCTTCTCGGCGCCGCCGAGCGACATGTCCGCGACCGCCGACGGTCCGCACGGCAAGGTGACCGATCTCGTGATCTCGGCGGCGGACGGCCAGATCGTGTGCGCGGCACTCTCCGTCGGGAAGCTCCTCGGCACGGACGACCGCGTGATCCTCGTTCCGGCGACCGCAGTGAAGTGCTCGATGGTCGACGAACACCCGGTGTACGCGATCCAGCTCACGAAGGCCGAGATCGCGGCCATCGCGCCGTTCGACGCGAAGAAGGAGGGAGCCGAAGGTCTCGATCGCGCGGTCGAGCGCGCGCGCGGACTCGGCGCGCCGTCGGGTGCGCGGGCGAAGGATGCCAACGGGGCCGCCAAGGGCGCGGCGGCGAGCTCGGGTGCCTACACGCTGTCCAGCCAGTTCATCGCGTGCCCTGTGAACGCCAGCGACACCGAGTTCGGCAAGGTGCACGACGGCGTCGTCGAGCTCGGGAAGCAGACCGTCAGCTACGTCATCGTGTCGCGCTCGGGTGCCGCGAGCGTCGGAACGACGATGCACGTCGTCCCGTTCCGCGCCTGCCAGTGCGTCTGCGGCGACGGCAGGGATTCGCTGAAGCTCGGCAAGACGAGCGACCAGCTCAAGGCGGCGCCCGAGTACAAGAAGCCCGACCAGGGCCTCGTGACGCTCGAGCAGACGAAGGCCGCCGACGCCTTCTTCGGCGGCGCGAAGCCCGCGCCGACGGACGGCGAACGGCCGCTCTGACGCGGCTTCATTCCGCCGCGAGGAGCCCGGAGCGCCGGAGCTCCTCGACGACCGCGCGATCCGCACGCGAGAGCCCCTCCGGGCCGGCCTGCAGGATCGCGCGGGCCTTTTCGATCCACGCGTAGTACGCGGTGCCCGCGGCGGAGAGTCGCGCGGTCTCGGTCGCATCCTCGGCGCCGGCTCCGAGATGCCCGGCGGCGGGGTGCGCGATCCGCTCGTGGAGGAAGCGCCGGACGTCCTTGCGGTGGTCGCGGTCGTCGCCGTACCACGATCTCGAGAGCGGGGAGACCGCGTCCTGCTCGAGCGAACCCGGCGAGCTCTCCTCGTAGCAGAAGCGCGCGTCGATCGCGGCAAATCCGCCCTGCATCCCCCCCGCCGCGAAGGCGATCTCGCGCGGCGTGCCCGGCTTCCCGCGCAACGCGTCGGCGTGCGACACCCCGCGCATCCCGTGCGGCACCTCGACGCCTTCGATCGCGAGCAGCGTCGGCGCGAGGTCGACGAGGCTGAAGAGCGCGGACGTGCTCACGTGCGCGGCGTGCTCGACGCCCGCGCGCGGACGGACGATGACGGGCACGTGCAGATCGCAGTCCGAGAACGTGCCGCTGTCCGCGATCACGCCCGATTCGCCGAACCCGACCCCGTACGCGCCGACGACGACGATCGTCGTGTCGGCCCACCGACCGATGCGCTTCAGGCCCTCGAAGAAGCGCCCGAGATTGCGGTCGACGCTCTGGAGCTCGCCGTCGTAACGCGTCTCGCATTGCGCCAGCGATCGCGTGCCGCCGGTCCAGCGCGGGCGCGGCAGCGCGAAGAACACGCGCTCCTCCTCCGACACCGGAGGGATCGCGGCGAGTTCCGGCCGAGGCTCGAAGAACGTGTCCTGGCTCGCGTCGGGGCGGCTCCACAGGCGCTCGAGGTCGTCGATCTGCAGGTAAGCGAACCAGTTCTGCGCGCGATCGATGCCGGAGAGCCAGTTGAGGCACTTCGTCGTGACCGCCTGCGATCCGAGCTCGGTCGCGTTCGGCGCGCGGTCCGAGAGGAAGCCGCTGAACTCCTGGAACCCGGCGCCGAAGCCGCACACGGGAGCGATCGCGGGATGGTCCGTGAACGCGGCCGTCGCGAAGCCGCCTGCCAGGAGCTGACGCGGCAGGCGCGGGAGATCGTCGGGCACGTACCAGTCGGAGACCGGCGTCCCGCGCGAAGGCTCGCCGAGCGGAATGCGTCGCGCGAGCATCGGGTCGCTCCCCGCGAGGATCGCCGCGTGCGCGGGCAGCACCTCCGGCGCGGGCGTGAACGCCTGCGTGAAGAGCGTGCCCTGCGCCGCGAGCCCGTCGAGGTACGGGGTCGTCGCGCGGTCGTACCCGCACGCGCCGACGTGGTCGGCGCGGAGCGCGTCGACGACGATGACGAGGACGCCGCGTCCGACCTTCTCGTCGCCGGGTCGCGGCCCGCAGCTCAGCGTCGCGAGGACGAGAAGCGGGAGCGCGGCTCGCATGGACGCGAGGATCCGTGAACCGCGCGGACGAGACAAGCCCCTAGCGTTTCAGCGAGAACGCCGCGCGGCTCTCGATCCAGCCCGAATTGCCGCCGGGCAGCTCGACCTTGACCCATCCGGGCAGCTCGTCCAGGCGCTCGACTTCCGCGCCGCTCGCGACGTTGCCGACCACGGTCGCGTCGGAACGCGGCTCGCTCCGGACGTCGGCGCCGTGATCCGTGGCCTCGAGGACGAGCGCGGTGTCGCGATCGTCGTGCGTGCGGTGGTAGACCCACGGCGACGCGGCGGCGAGCGCGACGACGAGGCCGAGCCAGGCGAGGCGCCGCAGGACGCGGCCGCCGCGGAGCGCCTCGGCGGCGAGGGCCGCGAATCCGACGAGGACGCCCGAGAGCGCGAGCCAGCGGCTCTCGCGCGCCGTCAGCGAGGTGAACACCCGCCACGCGGTCGACGCGAGGTCGCCGCGGTCCGCGGGATCGAGCTTCGCGGTCGCCCGCGCGTACTCGAGGTTCTTCCAGGCGTCGGCGTCGCGCGGCCGGAGCCGCAACGAGGCCGTGTACCAGCCGACGGACTCGACGACGTTGCCCTTGCGGTAGACGGCGTTCCCGATGTCGTACAGGATCCGGCCGCGCTCCGCGTCGGAGAGAGCGGACGAGTCCTCGAGCACGGCGGTCCAGAGGCTCGCGGCCGAGTCGAAGTCGCCGCGACGGAAAGCCTCGATCGCGGCCTGGTCGCGGCCTTCCGCGGGAGTGAAGAGGGAGGCGCAGGCGAGGAGGAGAGCTCCGAGCATCACAGTCCTCCCTTGATCAGCGCGTCCGCGGTGCGCTCGATCGCCGCGGGATCGACCGGCTCGTCGCCGCGCGCCCACGCGCGCTCGTCGAGGCTCGCGAAGAGCTCGCGCAGCGCGCGCGCGTCCTCGGCGGAGAGTCTCGGCGCGGAGCCCGCCGCCGCTGCGGCCGTCCTCCAGGCCACGGCGTCGCGTCCGATCCAAGCCTCGGGCGCCTCGTCCGTCCGCGCGGCGAGGAAGGCCTGGAGCGCGCGCGCCTGCTCGCTCGCGGTCTTCGCGGCGGCGAGTGCGCGCTTCAGGGCGCGTCGCGCGGCCCGCCGCGCGCGCGCGGCCGGCGCGTCGGGATCGCCGCGCCGGCGGACCGCCGTGCGGAGGCAGAGCCACACGAGAGGGACGGCGACGAACGTGGCCGCGATCGTCCCGTCGCCCGGCGCGGCGGGGTCGCGCTCGCGCGCGGGCTCGGTCTGGATGTCCTTGATGTCGAAGCCGGGCTCGGAGCGCGAGGCTTCCGCGGCGAGACCCGAAACCTTCTTCAGCGCGCGCACCCGGATCGGGATCGGATCGGTCGCGATCGTCGTGTACACCTTCTTCGCCGGGTCGAACACGACCAGCGGAATCGGCGGGATCGCCTGCAATTCCGGCGAGATCGGCGCGAGGTCGTACGTGACGACGCGCCGGTCCGGCGTCTTGCGGTCGTTCGTGCCGAAGACACGGAAACCCTTGAACGCGTCCATGCGCGCGAGATCGGGCGGGTCGAAGAACTCGAGGTTCCCCTCCCCCGTCCATTCGGCCGACACCTTGATCGAGTCGCCGGCGTCGACGTCGCGGCGATCGGCGGAGACGTTGGCCGCGAGCGTGCCGACGGCGCCCGTGAACTCGATCGGCCGGCCCTCCTCGGGGAGCTCGAGGACGTCGATCGCGAACGGCGCGACGCGCTTGTAGTACGTGTGCTTCTCCGAGGGCGCGAGGTTGAAGACGCTGTTCTCGATCTGGCCGAACTCGAGGTGGCTCGTCGCGAACTCGAGCCTCCCGGGCCGCGTCGCGAGGTAGCGCTTGCGGATCCGCATGAGGAGGAAGGAGCGGCCGTTCTCCGTGCGCGGCTGGATCCGCTCTGCGTTCGTCTGGCCCTGCGAGTTCAGGCGGACGCCCTTGATCCACGCGGCGCCCGACATCGACGCCGGCGTGTCGAGCTCGAGGAGCCCGGGGAGCTGGTCGAGCCACGGCAGCGAGAGGTTGATGTAGTTCACCTGCTCGTTGATCTCGCCGAGCGCCGTGTCGTAGCCGAACCGCAGCTCGACCGTGAACGGCTGGCCCGCGACGATCTCCTTCGGCGCGTCGATCTGGAAGTACCCGAGCTCCTCGCCCTTGAGGTCGTCGACGACCTTCAACGAGAGCTCCGGGGTCGAAAGGCTCCGGCCGCCTGCCGTCACGGTGATCGGCGGGATCGTGAACGTGCCCGTGCGCTGCGGGACGACCGAGATCACGAAGCTCTGCTTCACCGTGCGCACGCGCGAGCGCCCCTGGATGCTCTCGTACACCTGCACGGACGGGGAGCCGGCCGCTCCGAACTTCAGGCCGTCGACGGTCGGGAGCGCGCCGATCGCGGCGCTGTCCTTGCCTTCGACGTCGACGACGAGGGCGACGTCGGAGCCGAGTCGCGCGACGCCGGTCGAGAGCCTGGCGTTCACGACCGGGGCGTTCTGGGGCGCGAGTGCGACGCTCGCGGCGATGACCACCAGTGCGCGGGAGAGGAGATCGAGCATCACCAGTCCTTCTTGACCTTGGCGCGACGGGAACGGCGGAGCTGGTCGAGCAGCTTCTTCCCTTCCTCTTCGCGCTCCTTGAGCGTGTCCAGGATGCGCATGACTTCCTCTTTCGTCAGCGCCTGCTCCTTCGCGGGCTGCGGCTGCGCTTCCTTCTTGTCCTTGTCCTGCTTCTCGGCGTCCGACGGCTGGTCCTTCGGCGTGTCCTCGGGCTTCTTCTCGTCCTTCGGCTTCTCGTCGGGGTTCTTCTGGTCGTCCGGCTTCTTCTGATCCCTGTCCTTCTCGTCCGAAGGCTTGTCCTGCTTCTGCGGATCCTTCTTGTCCTTGTCCTTCTGGTCCTGGTCCTTCTTGTCCTGATCCTTCTGCTGCTGATCCTTCTGATCCTGCTCCTGCTGCTTCTTCTGCTCCTCGCGCTTCTTCTGGATCTCGGCGAGCTCGCGCAGGCGCTTCTGGACGAGCTCGACGTTCGCGCGCGTGTCCTCGTCGCGCCAGTCGGCCTTCATGCGCTCGACGAAGTGCTCGCGGGCCCGGAGGTAGGCGGCGCGCGCGAGCTCGAGCGGGTCGGGCTTCTCGGGTGTTCCGGGCGCCCCGGGCGCCTGCTGCGCGGCGGCCGCTTGCGGCGCGGCGGCCGGTCCGCCGAGCTCGGGGATCTGCGCGCGGAACTCCTCGCCGTCGGCGAGAGCGGTCCATCCGAGGTCGTACGTCGCGTCGAGGCGGAGCTCGCCCGGGCCCGCGAGCGCGCGCGCCTTCTCGAACGACTCGTTCGCCTCGCTCCGCCGCGCGGCGTGCGCGAGCACGACGCCGCGCGCCTGGTGGATCGCGGCGCGGGCGGCCGGCGTGAGATCCGAGAGCCCGACCGCGGCGAACACCGGGTCCGCGGCTTCGACGAGCGTCCGCTTCCATCCCGGGTGGGCGCTCGCGTCCTCGCGCCAACGCGCGAACCGACCCGGCGCGAGGAGCTGATCGGTGACGGCGAGCGCTTCGTCGGGCTTCTGCGCGTCGGAGAGGCGCTGCACCTCGGCGAGACCGTCGGCAAGCGTGCCGTGCCAATCCGGCACGGGCGCCTGCGCGAGGACGAAGGCGACGACGAGCAGCGTCTTCATGCCGCACCTCGGTTGCGCGCGGCGGGCGCCGCGACGGCATCGCTCTTGCGCTCGCGCGGACGGCGCTCGCGCAGGCCCGCTTCGGCGAGCAGGCACGCGGCCGCGACGACGAGCGGCCACTGGAACCGGTCGTGCGGGATGCGCTCCTTCCCGGCGAAGAGCTCGCGGCCCTCGAGCTTCGAGATGCGCTTCTCGTACAGCTCCTCGAGCGGCGTCGGCGACGCTTCGGCGGCGAGATAGGCACCGCCGGTCGCCTCCGCGATCGCCTCGAGGCTCTGGCCGTCCATCTTGGACACGACTTCCTTGCCGTTCTCGTCCTTGACGAAGCCGTGCGCGCCGTCGGGGATCTTGCCGCCTTCCTGCGTCCCCATCCCGACGAGGTACACGTGGATCCCCTTCTCGTGCGCCTTCCGCGCGATCTCGAGCCCGTGAGCCTCGAGGTCCTCGCCGTCGGTGATCACGACGATCGCCTCGTGCGCGCCCGTGCGGCCGTCGAAGAGCGAGAGGGCGTGCTCGAGGACGCCGCCGATGTCGGTGCCGCCGCGGAGGTTGTCCTCTGGATTCAGCGTCATCGCGAACGCCTTGAGCGTCGCGCGGTCGTGCGTGAGCGGCGCGACGTCGCGCACGTCGCCGGCGAACGCCAGGATCGCGGCGCGGTCGCCCCGGAGCTTGTCGAGGAGCCCGACGACTTCGCGCCGTGCGCGCGTGAGTCGATCGGGCTTCAGGTCTTGCACGAGCATGCTGCGCGACGTGTCGACGCACAGGACGAGATCGAGCCCGCGCCGGCGCACTTCGCGCAGCGTGTAGCCGCGCACGGGGCCGACGAGCGCGAATCCGAGGAGCAGCGCCGCGGTCGCTCCGAGCACGACGCGCAGGCGCGCGCGGTTCTCCGAGAAGCGCGGGAGGAAGCGGAAGAGCTGCGAGACGTCGACGAGGCGCGCCCGGTCGCGGGCGCGCGCGCGCAAGCCGATCCATCCGAGCCCGAGCACGACCGGGCCGGCGACCGCCGCCGCGAGCAGCCCGGGGCGCAGGAGATCGAATCCGAGGAACGTCGTCACGGGAGCCTCCGGAGGAGCGTCGCTCCCAGAGCCCACGCGATCACGTGCAGGAGGAGGCCGGGCGCGAGCCACGCGAGGTACAGGTCGTACGTCTCGCTCCAGCGCTTCTCGACGCGCTTCGTCCGTTCGAGCTTCTCGATCTCCGCGTAGATCTTCTCGAGGTCCTGCCGGTCGCGCGCGCGGTAGAAGCGCCCGCCGGTCTTCTCCGCGATCTGCCGCAGCTCCACGGGATCGATCTCGCGCTCCGTGCGCTGCGTGTTGCCGAACAGGTCGAGGCGGTACTCGTAGCGCCCGACGAAGATCGTGTAGACCTTGACCTTCTCCTGCGCCGCGAGGTCCGCCGCGGCGAGCGGCGTGATCAGGTCGATGTTGTTCTCGCCGTCGGTGAGCAGCACGACGACCTTCGACTTCGCCTCGGTCTCGCGCAGGACCGCGACCGCCTTCGCGAGACCCACGCCGATGCCCGTGCCGTCCTCCGCGCGGTTCTCGACCGGCTTCAAGTCCTGGAGGAACCCCGTGATCGCGTCGACGTCGAGCGTGAACGGGCACAGGAGGCGCGGATAGGCCGCGAACACGATCAACGCGACATTGTCGGCGGCACCCTCGCGGTCCTTCATGCGACGCGCGGCGAACTCCTGCACGACGGCCTTCACGACGTCGATCCGGCTCTGGCCCGCCTCCATGTCCTCGTACCGCATCGAGCCCGATCGATCGATCAGGAGCGCGATGTCGACGCCTTCCGTCTCCGAGCTCGTCTCCACGCTTCCGCGCAGCGGACGCGCGAGCGCGATCGCGACGAGCACGATCGCGAGGCCCGAGAGAGCCGTCGGGATCCAGGCCAGGCGCTGGGCGAGCGATCGCGCGACCGGAGCCTGCACGAGCGTCGACACGCGTCCGCGCTCGCGTCCGCGGCCCGTCCTCCCCCATGCGAGCGCGAGGAGCCCGAGCGGGATCAGGATCAGGAACCACGGGTCGGCGAGCGAGTAGGCGCCCCACAGCTTGAAGCGCTCGTCGGCGGCGCTGCGGACCGCGGTCTCCGCGGGCAGCGCGACCTGGGCGAACGCGAGGAAGGCGTGGATCACGCGGCTGCCTCCTGCACCGGCGCGACGGGCGGCGGCGCGATCGCGAGGGCCTCGAGGGCCTCGCGCCCGCCGGCGAGCATCTCCTCGAGTGCGAACCGGGTCGGTGCGTGGAGCGCGTACTTGATCCGCTCCGAGTCGCGCAGGATCCGCGCGACGGACCGCCGGACGCCGAGAGGAACGCGTTCGTCCGGCTCGAGCCGCGCGGCCCATTCGGCGTCGACGAGCGCGGCGCGATTCTCGCGCAGGAAGCGGTCGACGGATCCGCGCAGGAGGGCGCACAGCGCGTACACGACGCGGCGCGAGGAGTCGGGATCCTCGAGAGCGGCGCGCTGCAGCTCGAGCAGTCGATCGACGTCGCTCACCGCGACGACGACGGCGGGCTTCCGGCGCAGGCGACGCGCGACGAAGTACGCCGCCGCGAGGAGCACGAGGGCCGCAGCGGAGACGAGGACGAAGCGGCGGCGCGTCGCGGCGGGGTCCAGGGGCGCGGACGGAAATCCGCGCAGCGGGCGCGGAGCGTCCTCGCCGGCCGCGAGGACGGAGCGGACGTGCAGCGTGTCGGCGGCGACCTCGACGCGGCGCGTGCCGCTCGCGTCGCCGACGTCGACCGCGATCGAGGAGAGCGGTCGGTCCCCGGGATCGAGCGAGAGGACGCGCCAGATCGCGACCGTCGTCACGCGTCCTTCGGATCCGGCGACGGGCCGGCCGCGGACGATGCGCCGGGGCTCGACGAGCACCCACGACTCGTCCGGGACCGGATCGATCTCGGGCAGCCGCACGGTCGAACCCTCCGGGTGCTCGACCTCGAGCACGATGCTGCACGGCTCGCCGACCGCGACTTCCGCGGGTTCCGCGTGCAGCCGCGCGACGACGTCGCCGACGCCGGGCAGCATCGCGAGCAAGCACGCCGCGACGGAGATCACCGGGCGCCTCCGTGGCGCGCGACACGGCGCCGGAAGAACGCGAGGATCGGCTCGCCGACGTCGCGCGTCGTGTCGAGCTCGATGAGCTCGACGCGCGCGCGCGTGAGGCCGGCGAGGATCCCGGCGCGGCGGCGCGCCGCGTCCTCGCGCCAGGTCTCGCGGACGCGCGCGGGGCGCGAGTCGAGCTCGATCGCGCGTCCGGTCTCGATCTCTTGGAGAGCCACGATCCCGGCCCGCGGGAGCTCCGATTCGAACGGGTCGACGACGCGCACCGCGATCACGTCGTGGCGCCGGTTCAGGCGTCCGAGCAGCTCGCTCCACGGCGGCGTCGGGCTGCCGTCGGTGCGCGGGCGATCGAGGAAGTCGCTGACGAGGAACACGACCGATCGCCGCCGCAGCGCGCGCAGCTGGTGCTCGAGCACCGCGGCGAGGTCGCTGCCGCCTTCCGAAGGCGGTGCCGCGATCACCTCGCGCACGACGCGCAGCACGTGCTGTCCGCCCTTGCGCGCGCGCAGGTGCAGGCCCGGCTGCTCGCCGAACATCACGAGACCGACGCGGTCCTGGTGCCGCATCGCGACGAACGAGATCAGCGCGCAGAACTGGGCGGCCGTCTCGCGCTTCGTCCAGCGGCGGCTGCCGAAGTCCATCGACCGGCTCGTGTCGACGAGCAGGTTGATCGTGAGCTCGCGCTCCTCGGCGTACGTCTTGACGAACGCCTCTCCCGCGCGGGCCGTGACGTTCCAGTCGATGCGCCGGACCTCGTCGCCGGGCTGGTAGGCGCGGACGTCGTTGAACTCGAGGCCGGAGCCGCGGAACGTGCTGCGGTAGCCGCCCGAGAGCGCCGTGTTCACGAGGCGGTGCGTGCGGATGCGGATCTGCCGCACGCGTGCCATGAGCTCGGGCGCGAGGAGCGCCATGGTTCAGGGAACCGGGACGGTTTCGAGGACGCGGGCGACGAGCGCGTCGGCGGACAGGCCTTCCGCTTCGGCTTCGTACGTCGGAACGACGCGGTGGCGGAGCACCTCCATCGCGACGCCCTTGATGTCGCCCGGTGTCACGTAGCCGCGCCCGGCGAGGAAAGCGTGCGCGCGCGAAGCGAGCGCGAGCCAGATCGTGCCGCGCGGGCTCGCGCCGTACTGGATGCGGCCCTCGAGCTCCTTCGGGCCGTGGCGCTTCGGATCGCGCGTCGCCTGGACGAGCGCGACGATGTACTCCGCGAGGCGCACGTCGAGCGCGATGCGGTCGATCACGTCGCGCGCGGCGAGGACCTGCTCGAGCGAGACGACGGTGCGCACGTCGGTCTTCGGGTGCGTCGTGCCCATGCGCTCGAGGATCGCGAGCTCCTCCTCGCGCTTCGGGTAGCGCACGACGACCTTGAGCGCGAAGCGGTCGAGCTGCGCCTCCGGGAGCGGGTACGTGCCTTCCTGCTCGATCGGGTTCTGCGTCGCGAGCACGACGAAAGGCTTCGGCAGCGGGTAGCTCGTCCCTCCGATCGAGACCTGGCGTTCCTGCATCGCCTCGAGCAGCGCGGACTGGACCTTCGCCGGTGCGCGGTTCACTTCGTCGGCGAGGACGAAGTTCGCGAAGACCGGACCCTTGCGCACGGTGAACGTCGCCTCGCGCGCGTTGTAGATCTCCGTGCCGATGAGGTCGGAAGGGAGGAGGTCGGGAGTGAACTGGAGGCGCGCGAAGGACCCGTGGACGCCTTTCGCGAGGCTCGAGACGGCGAGCGTCTTCGCGAGGCCGGGGACGCCTTCGAGGAGGATGTGCCCGCCGGTCAGGAGTCCGATCAGGAGGCCCTGGACGAGATCGTCCTGGCCGACGATCACGTCCGCGAGCGAGGCCCTCAGGTCCGCGACCCACAGGCTCGCGCGTTGGACGTCCTCGCTCTCGGGCAGGGTTTTCGTCTGGGTGGTCATCGGGGGCGCGGATCCGTTCGAGGGGCGCGGGGGGAACAGGCTACGGAGCCGTGTTCCCGGGTGTTTGGGCGCACCATCGTATCGGCGGACGCGAACCCGATCTCGTGAACTCCGGTCTCTACGGGGCCCAAACGATCGACCCGGTCTGAGTGCAGTTGAACGTGCTCGTCGGCGGGCAGCCGCCCTGGACCTGGGGCGTCCGGTAGTACACGAGGTAGAAGCGCACGCCGCCCGGCGGAATCGTGTCGCCGCGTTGTGCCGAGCGCGCGGAGACCGACGGATCTCCAGGTCGAGGAACCACGATCGATCCGCCCACGGCGTCCACGGCGTACAGCCGCACGAGCGATCCGCCCACGCAGCGCACGCCTTGGCCGTAGACGACACCGCCGGGGATGACCGACGTCCCTTGGGCGAGCACGCTCATCGCGTGGGGCCACTCGCGCTGCGTCGTGAACTGCAGAGTGTCGGCGGAGAGGGAGGGCGTGCCGCTCGCGCTCAGGGACGCCCCGCCGTCGAACAGCCCGTTGCCGCACCCGGAATCGTAGGCGGAGTTGGCATTCTGGCACGGGCACGGGATCACGCCGGCGACGCCTGGAGTGCACAGGGAAGTCATCGGGTCCGCGCATCCGGCGTCGCCGAAGAGCTTGAGCCAGAAATCCGCGTGCGGGTTGCCGCCGTAGCTGTAGCAGCCCGGTCCGTTCGGGAGCGATGCGTTCCCGGTGGCGCGGAAGAAGTCGTTGGACGCCATCCCGGTCCCCTCCTCGATGAGCGAAACGGGTGCATCCCAGAGCGTCCCGTCCGTGCCCGTGCAGGGCGTCAGGACTCCCGTCGTGGATCCGCCGGTCCACGTGAAGTCTCCCGAGATGATCGGCCCCGTGAACGTCGCCAGCGTGACGTTCGCGCTCGCGGGGCCGAACGACCAGCCGAATTGCTCGTTCGTGCTCGGACCCGAGTAGGTTCCGTCGCCGTCGCCTTGCAGGACGAAGCTCTGCCCCGAGCCCGCGAGGTCGACGTCGATGATCCAGCAGCACTGGCTCCCAGTGGGCGTTCCGCCGGGCAGGCCCGTCAGCAGGATCGACGTCGTCGCGGTCATGTCCAAGTCGGCGCAGTTCGTGTAGCTGTCGGTGAACTCGAACAGGTAGTCGATGTGATTCGGCCCCCCGGTTCCGGTCGAGCTGCAGTACGCGAACTCGAATCCATCGATCGTGTAGCTCGTGGCGCACCCCGGCGCCTCGTCGTTGCGCTGGGGGTAGTACGCACTCGGCACGGTCGGGTGCGTGGGGCTCGGCAGGCACGACCGGTGCTGCCACTTCTCACGGAACTGCTGCCTGGAGAAATAGGCGGCGGCGCACGTGTTGTTGTAGATGACATCCGGTCCGACGAGGTTCGCGAGCGAGCTCTTCCGCGTCCACGTCCCCGTCGCCACGTGGAACGTGCCGGCGTGCCGGACAGGAGCGGTGACGGGCAGGAGGCGCTGCCTCACGTTCGTCTGGCCCGGCGCGTCCGCGGCGAGGGCGGCGACGACCAACGGAACCGCGAACGATCGGAACATCACCACACGATCGTGAACGCGTTCGTCGCGTTGAACGTCCCCCCCGCCGGCGCCGGGCAGAAGCTCCCGCTCGGGTCGCGGTAGTACGTGAAGTAGTACCGCGTGTCCCCCGCCGCGATCGGATCGCCGAGTGCGGCGGACTGCGCCGTGATCGAGAGATCGGAGAGTCCGGGCGCGGAGACCTGGCCCTGGCTCGCGTTCTTCGCGTACAGGCGCTTCAAGGAGCCGCCGACGCAGCGCAGACCGTCGCCGAAGTGCGCGTCGGAGACCACCGCGTCGCCCTGGACGAACAGCGTCAGCGCCGAGTTGAGCTCCCCGGTGGCGAGCAGGATGACACGATCGGGATTCGTCGTGCCCGCGGCGTCGAGGCGCGCTCCGCCCGTGCCGATCGAGTTCTCGCAGCCGTGGCCCGTGACGCCGGTGTTCGAGCACGGGCACCCGCTGCCGCTCGCGTCGCCGAAGCAGAAGCTCGTGCCGACCGGGTCCGAGCACTCCGGCTTGCGCACGTGCACGGCGTCGACGCCCGCCTCGACGACACTCGGCGGATCGGCGTCGTTCACGACGAAGCGCAGGCGCATCGTCGGCGTGAACGTGACGCCGAGGCTCGCGAGCTCGCCGGCCGTGATCGTCTCCGTCCGCCAGCTCGTGCTGCCGCTCGTCTGGTGCGACGCGATCGTCCGGAACGGCCCGACCCCGCCGTTCTCGTTGATCAGGGTGTCCAGGCGGTCCGCGCCGCTCTCGTCGGTCAGGTACAGGTAGTACGAGTACGTGATGTCCGCGCCGCCGGTCATATCGATGTCCGGCGACGTGAGGATCATCGCTCCGCCGTCGACGTCGCTGTTTCCCATCGCGTTGCCGGTCACGTAGCAGCTGCCGCTGCCGTCCGCGTCGGCGATCGGGTCGTAGGCCCAGTTCGGATCGTTCACCGGGACGCCGCGTGCCCACGCGCCCGAGATCGCGCCGCCGCTCGTGACGACCCAGCCCTTGTTCGTCTGGAAGTCGTCGTCGAAGCGGTTCGCCTCGCCGAGGCGCACGCGCGTCGTGTAGACGAGGTCCGGGGCGCCGCCGGGATTCACGGCGAATCCCCAGTTCGTCGCGACGCGGAGGTAGAAGCGCATCTCGTCGAAGCACGCGCCGCCGGGGATCGTCACGTCGTAGTGGTCCGGCGTCGTTTCGACGAGCGCGGTCGGCGTGAAGGGTCCGCCGTTCAAGGACAGAAACAGCGTGCCCGTCCCGGGGATCGTCTGCATCGAGCCGGTGCCGCTGACGACGAGCGGGAACGTCGCCGACTGGTTCGGCGGGAGCTGGGTCGGGATGCCGGCCGGATACTCGAACAGGATCGGGAGATCGAACGCCTCCACGATGCCGTTGCTCGTCACGCCGCCGGGAGAACGCGCGGAGTAGCCGCATCCGCGCTTGGCGAACGCGGCCCAGAGATCCGGGAAATCCGCGCCGCCGAAGTCGGCGAGGTCGGCCTGCAGGATCGCGTCGCGCGCCTGGAGGAAGTCCGGGGTCCCGGGATCGAGCTTCATCGCGTCGACGACGAGCTGCAGGAGGCGATCGTTCGCGGCGAACCCGAAGGTCGTCCATAGGTTCGCGCGCGCCTCGAACAGGATGGTGCACCACAGGTTGCCGACGTTGTGGATCTCGTTCGCCGTGTTCGCGACGACCGGGCTGCGCGGGACGCCTGGCGGATAGGACTGCTGCGCCGGGTCGATGTCCCCGTACGTCATCGGATTCTTCCCGAGGTCCGTGCTGCAGGGGAAGCGCCGGATCCCGTAGTAGTAGTTGTCGACGAATCCCGGCCCGATCTGGTACGTCGTATAGCCCCCGAGGGTGTAGGTCGCGTACGGATCGTCGAGCTGCTCGGCGTTCATCGAGAGGGCGACGTAGTCGCTCCATCCCTCGCCCATCCCGGACGACTGCGTGCCGATGAGCTGGAGCGCGTGCAGGCGCATCGACAAGCCGTGCGTGAACTCGTGGAAGATGATGTCCGAGTCGAGGCTGCCGTCGCGGGAGGGGCTCGGGCCCGGGAAGAGGTACATCTGCATCCGTCCGCTGATGCCGTCGGCGAGCGTCGCGAAGTTCGCGTTGTTCGTGCCGGATCCGTCCTGGCAATCCGCCTGCAGGCGGTCGTTGCCCAGACCCAGCCCGGTGAAGTTCACCGTCTGGAAGTTGCCCGCCGCCTCGTCGAAGCCGAGCGCGTACGTGCGGTCGTGGAAGACGTTGCAGACGTAGAAGAGGTTCGTGACCGCCGCATCGCGCCAGTGGTACGGCTCGAGCGCGTGGTCGAGCCGAAAGTCGAACACGCGGAACGGAGAGCCCGTCGGGCGCGGCAGGTCGGGCAGGTTGTCGGAGTTCAAGTCGGTGTGCGCGTCGACGTTGTTCCCCTGCGTGTCGTTATCGCCGTCGTCGATCCACGAGTTCGGCGAGTACGGCACCTGGCCCGGGAGGATCGTGACGAGCGAGCGCGAGGCCATCGGGAACTGGAAGCCGTCCGGCGTCGCGTTGCCGGGTGACCCGGGCGCCGGGCTGTCCGAGGTGTAGACGGAGAGCGCGATCGGCTGCGTCCCGCCGACGGCGAACTGGAGGAAGTTCCGCCGCGAGAGGATCCGCCCGTCCGTCGCGTCGACGACGATCTCGTAGTCGTTGCCGACGCCGATCTCCGGCAGGAACACCTTCCACGCCGCGCGGATCTCGTCGCGCGCGAGCGGGAAGTACGCGAGCTCCGTCGTCACCGGCAAGTCGGTGCGGAACGACGACGCCGGGTCCGCGCCGACCTCGACGCCGATCGACCGCGCCGCCTCCTGGATCGCGCGCAGCCGCGTCAACACGACCGGCGACGGCGCGAAGTCCCCCTCCGGCCGCGCCAGCATTGTGCTCGACACGTTCATCAGCTCCCCGTGCCGCGTCACGTTCGCGCGCAGCTCCGCGCCGAGGAGATCGATGCCGCCGATCTGCTGCTGGAACGTCAGGTGCCGGATCCCGTTGTGCTGCGTCGCGTAGTCGCGCGCGCGTCGCGAACGGTCGAGCTCCTCCGGCGCGATCTCGAGCAGGCTCCCGTGCGCCGCCACGAACGCGCGCGTCACCGCGACCGCGTCGAAGAGATCGCCCGCGACCGGCTCCGTCAGGAAGCGCGCAGTCGACGCGATCCAGCGCGGCGTCCCGAACAGCGCGTCGCGGTCGATCCGCAGCAGCGGGATCCGCGCGCGCAGGCCGCGCTCGTCGGCGTCCGACGCCTCGGTCCGCGCGGCGGCGTTCCTCTCGCCGAGATCCGCGGCGGGGAGGCCCGCCTCCGAGAGGCGGATGTCGAAGTCCGGCAACGGCCGCGGTGTCCCGGCGGGCCACGCGGAACCCGCTGCGTTCGGATCCCGCTGGGTGAAGGCCGACGCGGCCAGAAGGACGACCGCGGAGAGACGCGAAGCGATACGGAGCGTGTAGACCATGAAGTCTCCCAAGGATGCGAGCGCCGCCAAGACCCGAGGAGCACGGGTGTGGACCCACGTTACTCCGGAGGCCGAAGCCCTCCCATGGCGAAGAAGCCCGGAATTCGCCGCGGAACGAGCCGCCAGCCTACCAGAGGATCGAGAATGCGTTGGTCGCGTTGAACGTGCTGCCCGTCGGCGGCGGGCAGAAGGCGGCATCCGGGTCGCGGTAGGAGACGAAGTAGTACCGCGTGGTTCCCGGGACGATCGGATCGCCGAGGGCGGCGGAGCGCGCCGTGACCGACGGGTCGCCCGCCTCGGGCGCGGTGGCTCGCCCCCCGGTCGCGTGCTTCGCGTACAGGCGCTTCAGGTTTCCACGGACGCAACGCAGGCCGTCGCCGAAATTCACTGGGACGCCGGTCGCGTCGCCCTGCACGAACAGCGTGAAGGCCGTCGGCGTCTCGCCCGTGGTGGTGAACACGACCCTGTCGGGGCTCGTCGTCCCGGTCGCCCAGAGCAGGCTGCCGCCGGTCGCGGCGGAGCTGTCGCAACCGCGCCCGGCGTTCCCGTCGTTCCCGCAGGGGCAGGGCGTGACGCTGCCATCGCCGAAACAATAGTTCGTGCCGAGCGTCGGCGTGCACGCGAGCCGGCCGACGAGCACCGAGTCGACCCCGGCCTCGACGATGCTCTGCGGATCGGCGTCGTTCGCGGTGAAGCGCACTCTCATCGTCGACGTGAACGCGATGCCGAGGCTCGACAGCCTCGACGCGCTGATCGAGTGCTGGCGCCAATTCGTGTCCCCGCTCGTCGTGTGCGTCGCGATCGTCGTCCACGGACCCGCTCCGCCGTTGCTGTTCATCTCGACGAGGAGCCGGTCCGCGCCGCTGGCATCCGTCAGGTCGAGGTAGTACGCGTAGGAGATCCCCGCGCCGCCGGTCATGTCGAAGTTCGGCGACGTCAGCGTCACCGCGCCGCCGTCGACGTCGGTGTTGCCGTTCGAGTTCATCGTCAGGTAGCACCGACCCGCGGGATTGCCGTCCCCGTCGGTCGCCGGATCGTAGGCCCAGCTCGGATCGTCGACCGGCACGCCGCGCTCCCAGGCGCCGCTCGTCGCGCCTTGGATCGACGTCGTCCACCCGAGGTTCGTCTCGAAGTCGTCGTCGAAGAGCGTCGCGACGCCCGTGTACACCGCGCCGGCGTACGTCGCGGCCGGCGCGTTCGAAGGATCCGTCGACGGACCCGCGGTCGTGTCCGTCCGCACGTAGAACCGCAGCTCGGTGAAGCAGGGCGAGGCGGGCAGCGTCGCGTCGTAGCGGTTCGGGGCCGTCTGGCTCATCGCGACCGCACTGAACGGGCCGCCGTCCACCGACAGGAAGAGCTGGCCGGATCCCGCGACGGGCTGCAGGCTGCCCGCGCCGGCGATCTCCACCTGGAACGTCGTCGCCTGGTTCGGCAGGAGCTGCGCGGGTACCCCGGCCGGGTACGTGTAGACGATCGGGAGGTCGAAGGCCTCGACGACGCCGTTGCTCGTGTTGCCCGGCGGCGACGTCGCCGACGCTCCGCAGCCGCGTTTCGCGAACGCCTTCCAGATGTCGGCGAGGTCCGCGCCTCCGGCGCTCGCGAGGTCGGCCTGCACGATCGCGTCGCGCGCCTGCAGGAAGTTCGGCGTCGCGGGATCGAGCTTCATCCCGTCGACGACGAGCTGCATCAGCCGGTCGTTGGCGGCGAATCCGTACGTCGCCCACAGGTTGGCGCGCACCTCGAGCAGCATGTTGCACCAGATCTCGCCGACGTTGTGCACCTCGTTCGCCGTGTTCGCGAACACCGTGCTGCGCGGAACGCCGGGCGGATAGGACTGCTGCGCCGGATCGATGTCCGCGTACGTCGTCGGATTCTTGCCGAGGTCCGTGCTGAACGGGAACCGGCGGATCCCGAAGTAGTAGTTGTCCACGAATCCGGCCGCGAGCCCGTACACGCTGTACGCGCCCAGGCAGTACACCGCGTTCGGGTCGTCGCTCGCTTCCGCGTTGAGCGAAACGCCGAAGTAGTCGCCCCAGCCCTCGCCCATCCCGCCCGCCTGCACTCCGGCGACCTGCAGGTTGTGGAGCCGGTTCGAGAGGCCGTGGCTGAACTCGTGGTAGACGATGTCCGCATCGAGATCGCTGTCGCGGTCGGGCGTCGGGTTGCTGAAGACGTACTGCTGCATCCGACCGCTGACGCCGTCGGCGAACGTCGAGAAGTTGGCGTTGTTCAAGCCGCCGCCGTCCTGCGCGTCGGCCTCCACGCGGTCGTTGCCGACGCCTCCGAGCCCGAAGTTGTCCGTCTGGAAGTTCCCGGCGGCCTCGTCGAAGCCGAGCGCGTAGAGCCTGTCGTGGTAGCGGTTGCAGGAGTAGAAGAGGTTCGTGACCGCGGCATCGCGCCAGGCCGACGGCGGCAGCGCGTTGTCCTGCGGGAAGTCGAACACGCGGAAGGGCACGCCCCTCGGGCGCGGTAGGTCGGGGACGTCGTCCGCGTCGAGGTCGAGGTGCGCGTCGACGTTGTTCCCCTGCGTGTCGTTGTCGCCGTCGTCGATCCACGAGTTCGGCGACTGCGGGACCGAGGCAGGCGTGATCGTGGCGAACCTGCGCGGCACGAAGGGGAACTGGTGCCCGTTCGGCGTGGAATTGCCGGGTGAACCGGGCGCCGGGCTGTCCGACGTGTAGACGTTCAAGCTGAGGTTCTGGGTCCCGCCGACGGCGAACTGGAGGAAGTTCCGCCGCGCGAGGATCCGCCCGTCCGTCGCGTCGACGACGATCTCGTAGTCGTTGCCGACGCCGATCTCGGGCAGGAACACCTTCCACGCCGCGCGGATCTCGTCGCGCGCGAGCGGGAAGTACGCGAGCTCCGTCGTCACTGGCAAGTCGGTGCGGAAGGACGACGCCGGGTCCGCGCCGACCTCGACGCCGATCGACCGCGCGGCCTCCTGGATCGCGCGCAGCGGCGTCAACACGACCGGCGACGGCGCGAAGTCCCCCTCCGGACGCGGCAGCATCGTGCTCGACACGTTCATCAGCTCCCCGTGCCGCGTCACGTTCGCGCGCAGCTCCGCGCCGAGGAGATCGATGCCGCCGATCTGCTGCTGGAACGTCAGGTGCCGGATCCCGTTGTGCTGCGTCCGGTAATCGCGCGCGCGTCGCGAACGGTCGAGCTCCTCCGGAGCGATCTCGAGCAGGCTCCCGTGCGCCGCTACGAACGCGCGCGTCACCGCGACCGCGTCGAAGAGGTCGCCCGCGACGGGCTCCGTCAGGAAGCGCGCAGTCGACGCGATCCAGCGCGGCGTCCCGAACAACGACTCGCGGTCGATCCGCAATTGCGGGATCCGCGCGCGGAGGGCGTGCTCGTCCGCCTGCGCCGCGCGCGTCCGCGCGCCCGGGTCCCTCTCGTCCATCCGCGCCGCCGGGAGAGCGGAGTCCGAGAAGCGGATGTCGAAATCCGGCCGCGGCCGCGGCTTCCCCGCGCGCCACACGGAACCGGGTGCGTTCGGATCGACCTGCGCGAACGCCGGAGCCGCGACGAGGAACAATGCGGCGAGGCGGCTGGAGATCATCGCGGGCCCTCCTTCAGGCTAACCACGACCCATGAGGCCGCGCAGGAGGCAAAGTTGCAGAACCGCGGCGCGCAGCCGCTACTGCGGCAGGCTCGTCTCGAGGTCGCCGCCCGCGCCGCCGATCGGGACGAGCGAGGGCGAGATCTCGCCGCGCTCGAGGAAGCGGTCGCGCATCGAGAGCACGCCGCGCGCGTACGCGAGAGTCCCCGAGCCGCCTTCGCGGACGCGTCCGGCCCGCCAGGCCTCGTAGCTGCCCTGCTCGTCGACCCAGCGCCGCAGCTTCCCGCGCCCCGCGTTGTACGCGACGAGCACGCGCTCGAGATCGGGACCTTCCTGCCGCAGGAGCCAGGCGAGATGCGACGCGCACAGGCGCGCGCCGAGCTCCGCGTCCGACAAGAGCACTTCGCGGGACGGCTCGGGCAGACCGAGCTTCTTCGCCGCGTCCGCCGCCGCCGCGGGCATCAGCTGGAACGCGCCGAGAGCGCCGCGCTTCGAGACCGCGTCGAGCCTGCCCTTGCTCTCGGAGTACATCACGGCCGCGAGAAGGCACGGATCGACGCCGCTCTCGGCCGCCGCGGCGCGCAGCTCGGCGGCGTGGCCCTCGACGCGCCGCACGCCGACGTAGCTCCACACCTGCCGCGCGACCGCCGGCGCCTCGCGGAGGACCGCGGGGAGGATCGCGATCGCGAGGACCCCGAGGAGGAGGAGGCCGACGAGCCACCGCGCTCCGCGCCGCGTCGTCTTGGATTGGGTGCCCATCGCGGCGTCCTTTTTCGGACCTCGCCGGGGCACGTGCAACCGCTACTTCGGTTCCTGGCCTTCCGATGTCTCGATCGAGGCACGCAGGCGCTCGATCCACGCCGTCCGCTCGGCACCGCGCGCCGGCAGCGCCCCGAGATCGCGGCCGAGCATCCGGGAGAGCTCGCGGCGCGCGCGCTCGACGAGGTGCGCTTCGCGCCTTCCGAGGACTTCGACGAGATAGAGGCGGCCCTCGCGCTTCCCGGTCCCCGCGAAGGCCTCCTTGGCCGGCGGCGGCGCGCCCGCGCGCGAGAGCGCCGAGAGGAACCACGAGAGCGCGTCGTCGTGGACGACGCCGTCCCACCACGCCCACCAGGTGCCCGCGGGGTCGGTTTCGCCCCGGAAGTCGACGCCGGTGAGGACCGCGAGCTCGCTCGCGATGTGGTCGTCGCGCGGGTCGGTCGAGAGCATCGTCAGGAGCGCGGACGCGGCTTCGGGGACGCACTGGCGCGCGAGCAGGAGCGCCGCGTCGCGGCGCCCGCGGTGCGTCGGCGACTGCACGACGCGCAAGAGGTCGGTCCACGCGGCCGGTCCCAGAGCCAAGAGCCCTGCGCGCGCGGGTTCGGTCGTCGGGACGCCGTCGCCCTGGCCGAGCATGCCGATCAGGATCGGGGCTCCGGCCGGATCTCCGAGGTCGGTGAGCCCCCAGGCCGCTGCGGCGCGGATCTTCGGGTCCGGATCGGCCGCCGCGAGCGAGAGCGCGTCGAGGACGAGCTCGCCGCGGAGGCGTCCGACCGCGCGCAGCGCCGCGGCGCGCGCGTCGGGGAGCCCGAGGCGCGCGCGGACGAGCAGCTCCGTCCGCGCCGACTCCGCGCGCAGCTCGCCGAGCGCTTCGATCGCGGCGACCTCGACCGCGCTCTCGCGGTCGCCGAGGAGACGGAGCAGCGTCGTCACGGTTTCCGGCGACGGCGTCGCAGGGTTCCCGCGCGCGGAATCGGCCAGCGCGCGGGCGGACGCGGCGCGCACCGCCGGCCGCGGATCCGCGGCCATGATCGACGCGAAGTCCGGTCCGCAGCCGGCGAAGACGTGCGCGAGCTGCTCCGGCGGAGCCGTGGCGAGCTTCTCGACGAGCAGGTCGACGAGGAGCTTGCCTTGCTCGGGCGACATCTGTTGGAGCGCGGGCGCGTCGTTCGTCCGCGCCGTCCCGGCACTCGTGGCGGCGGCACCCGGGCTCGTCGCGCCCGGGGTCGTCGCGCCCGGGCTTGTCGCGCCCGGGTTCGTCGAGATCGATTCCGCGCCGAGCGGACCGGGGGCGCGCGCGGCGAGCAGCGTGAGGTCGAGCAGGCGCCGGCTCGTCTCGGTCCAGTAGGTCTCGGCGCTGAGCGCGCGGAAGAGCGGCGAGAAGTCCGCCGGCTCGGCGACGCGCTCGCGACCGTACAGGCGTTCGAGCTCCGCGAGCGCCCGGTCGCGCCGCGCGCTCGCGAGCGTCGGGAGCGCCCCGAAGACGAGCTGCTTCAGGCGCAGCGCCCGCTCGACGTTCGTGTGCTCCTCCGCCCACCACGCCGACTGCTCTTTCCACAGATCGGCGGGCGAACCGTGCTTCGCGGGATCGGGGTAGCGCTGCCAGCGTCCGCGGTCCTGGAGCTCGCGCGCGAGCGCCGCCGTGTGCTCGAACCACACGTCGGTCTCCCCCGGTCCGAAGACGAAGCTCTTGCCGCGCGCGGCGTGCGCGGTCCCGGAGTTGACTCCGATCGCGATCTCGAGCCGGCGTTCGCCGCCGCCGCGCAGTCCGCGCGTCCCTGGCAGCCGTTCCGGGCCGAAGATGCCCTCGTGGTCGAGCACCGCGACGAGGTCGCGCGCCTGCGGTTCCGTCAGGCGGACGAGCTCGCTCTCGGCGCCGCGCGTCGAGGGGATCGCGTCGGCGTCCGGGCCGAGCAGCGTCACGTCCACGGGGTCGTTCCCGCCCTGTGCGTAGCGCAGCGCGACGCGCGACGCGTCCTCGGGGCGGACGTCGAGCCACGACCGGCGCGCGAAGAATCCTTCGCGCGTGTGCACCCACCAGTCGAGCCAGCGCGGGCCGTCCGTCCCGAAGCCCTGTCCGGCGAGGAGCTCGAGGCGCCGCGGAGCCGGTCCCTGGAGCAGCGGCAGGTCGTTGTGGAACTGGTGGCCGGACACCGTCGCGACGAGGCGGTCGACGACGTCCTGGTCGAGCCAGGTCGTGCCGCGCGAGTCGCGGCTGCGGAAGCCGATTCCGGCGAGCGCGGTCGCGCAGGTCCCGGCGAGGAACGGATCGCCCGACTGGAGTCCCGCGAGCAGCGGCTCGGCGCGTTCGTCGTCGAGGATCGGCCGGAGCGTCGCATCCTCGCGCTCCACGATGGCGATCAGCGCGCACGCGCCGCCGCGCAGGATCCAGCGATCGCGGAAGGCGAGGCCGAGGAGCTTCGCGTCGAGGTCCGCGTCGGGCCGCGTCGCGAGGGCCTGCGCGGAGACGACGGCGACGCTCGCGGACGGGTCGGCGATGTGCTCGAGGAGCGTCGCCGTCGCCGCGGGACCCTCGACGCGCGCGGCGAGCTCGAGCGCGCGGTGCCGCGTGTCGGCGCGCTTCGACGCCAGCGGACCCGCGAGCAGGGAGAGGAGATCCGGCGGAAGATTCGCCTGCAGGTGCTTCTGCGCCGAGGTCCGGACGCCGGCGTGCGGATGGTCGAGCATCTCCGCCAGGAACGCGGGGCTCGCGCGCACCGGGTCGGACTTCACGAGGAGATCGAGGAACGCGCCGCCCGCGGCCGCGGGCAGCGGCTCCCGCACGCGGTGGAACACGAAGTCGGCGTCCTCCGCGCGGCCGCTGCGCAGGAGCACGCGCGCGGCGGTGAGAAGGACGGGCGTCTCCTCCGCGGTAAGGCTCTCGCGCGACGCCGCGATGCCGTCGGGGCCCAACGCGAGCAGGCTGTCGACCGCGCGCAGAGCGAGGCTGTTGTCCGCGTTCTTCATCCGCCGGACCTCGGCGTAGATGAATCCCGCCGGGCCCGACACCGCGGACGTGCTCGTGTGCGCGTTCGCGGTCCCGGCCGCCGCGGGCTTCTCCGCGGAGTGCGCGGGCGCGGGGTCGTTCGTCGCAGGCGCCGCGGGCGGCACGGCGCCGGGGAGCACGAGCCGACCCGACTTTCCCGATGCCTTCGACGCGGCGGGGGTTTCGGGCGGACGCTGCGACGTGTCGCGCTTGCAGTGCGCGCACCAGGCGATGACGCGCCCCTCGTCGTCGCGCCGTCCGTCGTCGTGGAGGTTGTAGTTGCGCTCGCCGCAGACGACGCACACGAGGTGCGGCGCGAGGTTGCCCGGCTTCTCCTTCGGGTCCGCGGGCTTCTGGCCGGGGAGGACGACCTGCGCGTGGACGGGGAGGGCGAGCCCGAGGGCGAGGAAGCAGAGGACGCGCATGGATCCGGGGCGGGGTCTCCCCTACCCGTTCGGGGCGAAGAGGATACCTGATATAGGTGAGCGCGGATGCACACCCCTCCCGGACCGCGGATCGCGAGCCTCCTGCCCTCGGCGACGGAGATCGTCTGCGCCCTGGGAATGGCGGAGAGCCTCGTCGGCCGGAGCCACGAATGCGACTACCCGCCCGAGGTCGGCCGCGTCCCGTCCCTGACCTCGGCGCGGATCGGGAAGCCGGGCGCCGACAGCGCGGCAATCGACCGCGACATCCGGCAGGTCCTGCGCGACGGGCTCGCCGTGTACGACATCGACGTCGAGGGGCTCGCCCGCGCGGCGCCGGATTTCATCGTGACGCAGGACCTGTGCGAGGTGTGCGCCGTCTCGCTCTCGGACGTCCGCGCGGCGGCCCGCACGCTCGCGAATCCGGCGGTCGAGATCGTGAACCTCCGGCCGATGCGCCTCGCCGACATCCTCGACGACGTCCGCAGGGTCGGCGCGGCGCTCGCGCGCACGATCGAGGCGGATGCGGTCGTCCGCGACCTCGAGGCCCGCATCGAGGCGGTGCGCGCGCGCGCCGTGCGCGGGACGCGGCCGCGCCGGAGTGTCCTGACGGTCGAATGGCTCGATCCCGTGATGATCGGCGGGACGTGGATGCCCGAGCTCGTCGAGATCGCCGGCGGCCGCGCGCTCGTGACGCGCTCCGGCGATCACGCGCCGACGCTCGCGCGCGAGGAGCTCGCGCGCCTCGCGCCGGAGGTCGTCCTCGTCAAGCCGTGCGGATTCCCGCTCGCGCGCACGGAGCTCGAGATCGGGGCGTTCGTCGCGACCGCGCGCGCCCTCGGCTGGCCGGCGGCGCGCACCGGCGACGTGTGGATCGCGGACGGGCACTCGTACTTCAACCGTCCCGGGCCGCGGATCGTCGACTCGCTCGAGATCCTGGCGGCCTGCCTCGACCCGCAGGAGTTCAGCGATTTCGCCGCGAAATACGCGAATGCATTCCGGCGCGCCGGCGGCCCCGGCTGAGGGCGTTGCGTTCGCCGTCCCGAGGTGTACCTTGCCGACGACGACCGCGAGCTCCCCGGCATGCGTGGAGCGAAGGGGTCGAGCGTGGGGAAGCCGGCCCGGCCGGAGGGAGTGGGAATGCACGTCCTGGCCTTGGTGAACCAGAAGGGTGGCTGCGGGAAGACGACCACCGCGGTGAACCTCGCCGCAGCGCTGTCGGCCGCGGGCGAGCGCGTGCTCCTCGTCGACCTCGACCCGCAGGCGCACGCGACGCTCGCCCTCGGCTGCGCGATCGAGGACGAGCCCTCGGTCGTCGACGTGCTGCGCGAGCGCGTCACCGTGCTCGAAGCCGTCCAGACGGCGCCCGGAGGCGTGTGGCTCCTGCCCGCGACCGCTCAGCTCGCCGAATTCGAGGAGGAAGCCGCGCGCGCGATCGCGCCGGAGCGCGCCCTCGCGCGCTCCCTCGGCGACTGCCGACTCGCGTACGACTTCGCGGTCCTCGACTGTCCGCCGCGCACGGACGGCGTCCTCGCCGCGAACGCTCTGCGCGCCGCGGACACGGCGATGCTCGTCGTCGAGTCCGGGACCTTCGCGCTCCAGGGGGCGTTGCGTGCGCTCGACGTCCTGGCGAAGACCGCCGAGACGCTCGACCGCCCGTTCGCCGTGCGCGCGGTCGGCACGATGTTCGACCGCCGCCTCCGGATCGCGCGCGAGCTCCTCGTCGGGATGCACGCGCAGCTCGGGGAGATCCTGTTCGACACCGCGATCCGGACGAGCGTCCGGCTGCGCGAAGCCGCCGCGGCGGGCGTGCCGGTCAACGTCCTCGATCCCTCCGCGCGTGCGGCGGAGGACTTCCGCGCCCTCGCCGGCGAGATCCGCGGCCACGCCGGTCGCGCGCCGGGTACCGTGCACGAGACCTGGATCGTCCCCCAGGCGCGGCGCGTGCGGGGCGTGCGCCGGAAACCGGCGCGCGAGGCCCCGCCGGCGCGGCGCTCCCCCTCGCGACCCGCGAGCAGCGAATCGTTCTAGCCGCCGTGGATCCGCTCGCCCTCCTCTGCAACCTGTACGCGGAGGGGCCTTCGACGCTGCGCGTGCTGCGCCGCGCCGGGATCCGCACGCCCCAGAACGTCCTCGCGGCGAACGACTGGGCGCTCGCGGAGCTCCTCGGCACGTCGCCCTCGATCGCGCGCCGTTTCGCGCGGGAAGCCGAGCGCCTCACCGACGCGGCGACGGCGCGGATGTTCGACCTCGAAGAGTCGGGCGACGCCTTCCGCTGCGCCTAGCGGGTCGCCGCGCGAAAAAAAAGAAGCGCGCCACTTGACTCGCGCGCCGTGATGCATATTCTTGCACGCCATGAGCCCAAACATGCAGGCGACCCGGACGCCCGCCGGCCGCGACCAGCGCCGCGCGTTGATCCTCGCGTGGGTCCGCGAGCGCCGCGTCCAGAACCAGCTCGAGCTGCAGGAGCTCCTCTCCACCCGCGGCATCGAGGTGAACCAGGCGACGCTGTCGCGCGATCTCCGCGCGATGGGCCTCCTGAAGGGCCCGGCCGGCTACGAGCTCCCGCCCGACCCCGCTCCGGCGAGCGACGACGCGGCGATGGCGCTCTGGAGCGCCGTCCATGGCTGGCTCGCCAGCGCGACGCCGGCCCAGAACCTGGTCGTCCTGCGCACGCCTCCGGGCGGCGCGAACCCGCTCGCGCTCGCGCTCGACCGCGCGCGCTGGAAGGGCGTGCTCGGCACGCTCGCCGGCGACGACACGGTCCTCGTCGTCACGCGGACGAGCGCGGACGCACGGCGGATCGTGCGCGCCCTCGAAGACCTGAAGGCCCGGAAGCGCAAGTGAAGAAGGCCGCCATCCTGGGCGCGTCCGGCTACACCGGGCGCGAGATCGCCACGATTCTCGAGAGGCATCCGACCCTCGAGCTCGACGGCTTCTTCAGCGCGCGCGAAGGCGAGACGCCCGCGCCCGCGGAGCTGCCGTTCGACCGCGCGGTCGAGCCGCTCGACTGGAAACGCCTCGCGGGCGTCGACGGCGCGTTCCTGTGCACGCCGCACGGGACGTCGGCGGAGCTCGCGGCGCGCTGCCTCGAGCGGGGCCTCAAGGTCGTCGACCTGTCGGCCGACTTCCGTCTGGCGGATCCGTCCGCGTACGCGAAGGCGTACGGGCACGCGCACCCGGCGCCCGAGCTGCTCGGGGAAGCCGTGTACGGCCTCGTCGAGCACGCCCGCGCCGAGGTCCGCGGCGCGCGCCTCGTCGCGAACCCGGGCTGCTATCCGACCGCGGTGCTCCTCGCGCTGAAGCCGTTGCTCGCGGCCGAGCTCGTCGACCTCCACGACGCCGTCGTCGCGGACTGCAAGAGCGGCGTCTCGGGCGCGGGGCGCTCGCCGACCGCGCGGACGCACTTCGGCAGCGTGAACGAGAACTTCTGCGCCTACGCCGTCGGCAGCCACCGCCACACGCCCGAGATCCACGAGCAGGCCGGGACGAGCCGCATCGTCTTCGTCCCCCACCTCCTGCCCGTCTTCCGCGGCATCCTCGCCACGATCTACGTGAAACCCACCGGCACCGCGGGAGCGCGCGAGATGCTCGCGTGCCTCGCCGAGGCGTACGCGGGCGAGCGCTTCGTCAAGGTCTACCCGCGCGGGCTCCCCGAGCTCGACCGCGTGCAGCGCACGAACGAGTGCCACATCGGCGCGGCGGACGCGAACGGCCTCGTCGTGCTCGTCTCGGCGATCGACAACCTCGTCAAGGGCGCGAGCGGCCAGGCGATCCAGAACATGAACCTGATGCTCGGTCTCGAGGAGCAGGCGGGGCTCGCGTGAGGATCCTCGTCAAGGTCGGCGGCGCCCAGCTCGAGGACGCGGGGGCGCGCGAGGAGCTCGTCCGCTCCGTCGCGGCCGCGCGCGACGCGGGCCACGAGATCGTCCTCGTCCACGGCGGCGGGAACCAGATCCGCACACTCGTGCGGCGCCTCGGGCTCCCGGAGACGTACCACGCCGGGCTCCGCGTCACGGACGCCGAGACGGCCGAGGTCGTGCTCATGGTCCTCGCGGGCCTCGTCGGGAAGACGCTCGCGGCCGCGTTCGAGCGGCAACGCGTGCGCGCCGTCAGCCTGTGCGGCGCGGACGGCTCGACGTTCACGTCGGTGCCCGAGCACCGCGACGGCGTCGACCTCGGTTTCGTCGGCGCGGTCGGTACCGCCGACCCGCGGCTCGTCGAGACGCTGCTCGCGCAGGGCTACCTGCCCTTGATCGCGACCGTCGCGCCGCGCGAGCACGGCCCGGACGGCACGTTCTACAACGTGAACGCCGACATGGCGGCGGGACCGCTCGCGCGCGCGCTCCGCGCGGACGCGCTGGTCTTCCTGACGGACGTGCCGGGCGTGCTCGACGCGGACGGTCGCCTGATCGCTGGCCTCGCCCCCGAGCGCTGCGCGGAGCTCGCGCGATCCGGCGTGATCCGCGGCGGCATGATCCCGAAGGTCGAGGCCGCGCTCGCGGCCCTCGCGGGGAACCCGAAGGCTTTTCTGAAGATCGCTCCCGCGTCGGGTGCGAGCGCCGTCCTCGCGGCGCTCTCCCCCGGCGTCGGCACGCGTTTCTGCGCGATGGAGGAAGCATGGACGAGCACGTCCTTCTGACGTACCGGCGGGCCGAGGAAGTCTTCGTCGACGGCGACGGCGCGGAGATCCGCGACGCGCAGGGCCGCGTGTTCCTCGACTTCCTCTCCGGCATCGCGGTGAACGCGCTCGGGCACGCGCACCCGGAGCTCGTCGCCGCGCTGCAGGAGCAGGTGACGCAGCTCCTGCACGTCAGCAATCTCTACCGGCATCCCTACACCGAGGAAGTCGCGTCGCGGATCGCGCATCTGACCGGCCTCGAGGCGTGCTTCTTCTCGAACTCCGGCGCCGAGGCGGTCGAAGCCGCGCTGAAGATCGCGCGCAAGCACCAGCGCAACGAGGGGCGCCCCGAGCGGACGGGTTTCGTCGCGCTCGAAGGCTCGTTCCACGGCCGCACGTTCGGCGCGCTCTCCGTGACGCACACCGAGAAGTACCGCGCGCCGTTCGAGCCGCTCCTCCAGGGCGTCACGTTCGTCCCCCCGGGCGACGCGGCGGCGCTCGAGAAGGCACTCGCGCCGACGAAGGGCGCCGCGCCCGCGGCGCTGATCCTCGAGCCGATCCAGGGCGAATCCGGCGTGCGCGAGCTGCCGTTCGAGTACCTCCGCCTCGCGCGGCGCCTGTGCGACGCGACCGGGACGGTGCTCATCCACGACGAAGTGCAGTGCGGCTGCGGCCGGACGGGGAACTTCCTCGCCGCGGAGGCGGCCGGCGTGACTCCGGACGTCGTCACGCTCGCGAAGCCGATCGCGGCGGGTCTCCCGATGGGCGTCACGGTCGTCTCGAAGGCGCTCGCGGGCGCGCTCGAGCCCGGCGACCACGGCTCGACGTTCGCCGGCGGTCCGTTCGTGTGCCGCGCGGCGCTCGTGTTCCTGCGCCTCGTCGACACCGGGCTGCTCGAGCAGGTGCGCGCGCGCGGCCAGCAGCTGCGCCGCGGACTCGAGACGATCGAGCGCGACTTCCCCGTCGTCATCGAGCTGCGCGGGCGCGGCTTGATGCAGGGCGTGCGGCTCTCGCGCGGCGCGGAGGAGCTCCAGAAGGAGCTGTACCGCCGCGGCCTGATCGTGAACCGCACCGGGGGCGACGTGATCCGCCTCCTCCCTCCGTACGTGATCACCTCCGCGCAGGTCCACCGGGGCCTCGACCTCCTGCGCGAAGGCCTCGAAACCCTAGGTCGATGAACCCCCGGAAGACGCGATGAGCACCCTGACGCATCCCTTCGGAACCTTGCCCTGCAAGGACCTCCTCTCGATCTCGCAGCTCGGAGCCGGCGACGTACAGACGATCTTCGACGCCACGCGCGAGCTGAAGCGCGACCGCGGCGCGTACTCCGATCTCCTGAAGGGCAAGCGCCTCGGGATGATCTTCGAGAAGGAGAGCCTGCGCACGCGGTTCACGTTCGACGTCGGCATGCAGGACCTCGGGGGCTCGGCCGTGTTCATGGACCACCGCCACGTGCGCCTCGGCACGCGCGAGTCGATCCGGGACATGGCGCGGAACCTCGAGCGCTGGGTGCACGGGATCGTCGCGCGGACGTACAAGCACAAGGCGATCGAGGAGCTCGCGGCGAACTGCTCGATCCCCGTGATCAACGGCCTCTCCGACTACATGCACCCGTGCCAGGCGCTGGCGGACTTCTTCACGCTGACGGAGCACTGGGGCGACGTGAAGGGGCGGAAGATCGTGTACGTCGGCGACGGCAACAACACCTGCCACTCGCTCGTGCACGTCGGCGCGCGGCTCGGCGCGCACATCACGGTGTGCAGCCCCGAGGGCTACGAGCCGAATGCGAAGATCATCAACGAGGCGATGCTCATGGCGCGCGAGTCGGGGAGCGACATCCGCATCCTGAACGACCCGGAGTCGAGCGTGCGCGGCGCCGACGCCGTCTACACGGACGTGTGGGCGAGCATGGGCCAGGAGGACGAGACCGAGGAACGGTCGTCGATCTTCAACGACTACCGCGTCGACGAGGAGATGATGGCGGCGGCGAAGCCGGGCGCCTTGTTCATGCACTGCCTGCCGGCGCACCGCGGACAGGAAGTGACGAGCGGCGTGATCGATTCGCCGCAGTCGATCGTGTTCGACATCGCGGAGAACCGGCTGCACGTGCAGAAGGCGATCCTGGCGCTCTTGATGGGCTGAGGAGAACGCACATGCCGAAGAAAGTCGTCCTCGCCTACTCGGGCGGACTCGATACCTCGATCATCATCCCCTGGCTGATCGAGAACTTTTCCTGCGAGGTCCACGCGCTCGCGGGCGACGTGGGGCAGGGCGCTTCGGAGCTCGACGGGCTCGAGGAGAAGGCAAAGAAGACCGGCGCGAAGACCTGTCGCGTCGTCGACCTCCGCCGCGAGTTCCTCGAGGGCTACGTCTGGCCGTGCCTGCGCGCGATGACGGTCTACGAAGGCCGCTACCTCCTCGGCACGAGCATGGCGCGGCCGATCCTCGCGAAGGCGCAGGTCGAGTACGCGCGCGAGATCGGCGCGGACGCGGTCGCGCACGGCTGCACGGGCAAGGGCAACGACCAGGTGCGCTTCGAGCTCACGTACCAGGCGCTCGCTCCCGACCTCGAGGTCATCGCTCCGTGGCGCGCGTGGAACATCAAGAGCCGCGAGGAAGCGATCGACTACGCCGAGAAGAAGAAGATCCCGATCACCGCGAGCCGCACGAAGATCTACAGCCGCGACCGCAACCTCTGGCACATCAGCCACGAAGGCGGAGCGCTCGAGGATCCCGCGAACGCGCCGCCGGACGACGTCTGGATGCTCACCGTCGCGCCCGAGAAGGCGCCCGACCGCGCGCAGATCGTCTCGATCGGCTACGAGAAGGGCGTCCCGACATCCCTCGACGGGAAGAAGCTCGCGCCCGAAGTCCTCGTCGCCGAGCTGAACGCGCTCGGCGGGAAGCACGGCGTCGGCCGCGTCGACATCACCGAGAACCGCCTCGTCGGCATGAAGTCGCGCGGCGTGTACGAGACGCCGGGCGGGACGATCCTCCTCGAGGGACTGCGCACGCTGCGCGCGCTGACGATGGACCGCGACACGCTGCGGCAGTGCGAGAAGCTCATGCCGGAGTACGCCGACGTCGTCTACACCGGCCGCTGGTTCGCACCGCTGCGCGAGGCGATGGACGCGTTCTTCGCCAAGACGACGGAGTACGTCACCGGAGAGGTGAAGGTCAAGCTCTTCAAGGGCACGGCGACCGCGCTCTCCGCGACGAGCCCATGGTCCCTCTACAGCGAGGACCTCGCCACGTTCGGCGCGAGCGCGGGCTTCGACCACGAGGACAGCTACGGTTTCGTGAAGCTGTACGGTCTCCCCGGGATGGTCGCCGCGAGCGTGCGGCGCAAGAACGCGTCCCCGCGGACCGTGAAGCCCAAGTCCGCGCCGAAGGTCCGCACGTGACGAAGCTCTGGGGCGGGAGATTCGCGGGCGGACAGGATCCCGTCTTCGAGTCGTTCCATCGGAGCCTCGGCTTCGACCGCCGCCTCGTCGACGAGGACGTGCGCGGCAGCGTCGCCTGGGCGAACGCGCTCGCCGACGCAGGCGTCCTCGCGCCGGCCGAGGCGAAGAAGATCGTCGCCGCGCTCGCGAAGATCGCGCACGACGACGCGAGCCTCGCGTCTTCCCCCGCCGAGGACGTCCACAGCTTCGTCGAGGCACGCCTCGGCGAGCTCGTCGGCGACCTCGCGAAGAAGCTGCACACCGGACGCTCGCGCAACGACCAGGTCGCGACCGACCTGCGCCTCTGGGCGAAGAGCGCCGCTCTGGCGCTCGACGCGTCCCTCCACGGCCTCGCGAGCGCGCTCGCCGACCTCGCCGAGCGCCACGCGGATCTCGCGCTGCCCGGCTACACGCACCTCCAGCGCGCGCAGCCGATCACGGCCGGCCACCACGCGCTCGCGTACGTCGAGATGCTCGCGCGCGACCGCGGACGGCTCGCCGACGCGGCGGAACGCGCGGACGTCTCGCCGCTCGGCTGCGGCGCTCTCGCGGGGACGGCGTACGCGGTCGACCGCGCGAAGCTCGCCTTCGCACTCGGATTCCGCGAACCCGCGCGGAACAGCCTCGACGCCGTCTCCGACCGCGACTTCGCGTGCGAGATCGCGTTCGCCTGCGCGCTCGCGATGACGCACCTCTCGCGCTTCGCCGAGGACTGGATCTTCTTCGCGAGCCAGGAAGCGGGGTTCATCGAGCTCGGCGACGAGGTCGCGACGGGTTCGTCGCTGATGCCGCAGAAGAAGAACCCCGACGCGCTCGAGCTCGTCCGCGGGAAGTGCGGCCGCGTGCTGGGACGCCTCACGGGACTGCTCGCGACGCTGAAGGGCCTGCCGCTCGCCTACGACAAGGACCTGCAGGAGGACAAGGAGGCGCTCTTCGAGTGCGTCGACACGACGCGCGCGTGCCTCGACGTCGCCGCGATCGTCGTGCGGACCGCGCGCTTCCGCGAGGAACGCTGCCGCGCGGCCGCTGCGCAGGGATACCTCAACGCGACGGATCTCGCCGACCTCCTCGTCAAGGCCGGCGTCCCCTTCCGCGACGCGCACGAGCGCGCCGGCCGCGCCGTGCGCGCGGCCATCGAATTCGGGGTGGAGATCGAAGCGCTCCCGGCCGGCGCGCGGAAGGAGCTCCTCCCCGAGCTCGCGCGCGTCGATCTCTCGAAGGAACTCTCCGTCGACGCCGTGCTCGCGCGTCGATCGGCGATCGGCGGCACGGCTCCGAAGCGCGTGCTCGCGGAAGCGCGGGCCTGGAAGAAGAAGCTCGCGACCCGGTAGGGACAAGCAACCATGGAACCGAACAACACGAATCGTCCGCGCGTCAGCGACTTCCGGCCGGTGCTCCCGGCCGGGTTCAAGGCGAGCGGCATCCACGCCGGCATCCGCAAGAAGGGCACGCGGCTCGACCTCGGGCTCGTCCTGGCGGAGGAGGCGTTCCCCGCGGCCGCGGTCTACACGCAGAACCGGTTGACCGGCGCGCACGTCGGCGTGTGCAAGGAGAGCCTCGCGAAGTCCGGCGGGAAGGTGCGCGCGCTGCTCGTGAACTCGGGCAACGCGAACTGCTCGACGGGCGCGGAAGGGATCGAGGACAACCGCCGGATCCAGGCCGCGTGCGCGGAGCTCGTCGGCTGCGCGCCGCACGAGGTGCTGTACCTGTCGACCGGCGTGATCGGCGCGCGGCTCCCCGTGGAGAAGATCCTCGAGAAGCTCCCCGCGGTGTGCTCGAGCGCGAGCGTGAACGGGCTCGGCGAGTTCGCGCAGGCGATCATGACGACCGATCTCGTGCCGAAGGTGCGCACGGTCGCGATCGAAGACCGCAGCGGCCCGCCGTTCCGCGTCACCGGCGTCGCGAAGGGCAGCGGGATGATCCATCCGAACATGGCGACGATGTTCGGGTTCCTGCTGACGGACGCGCCGGCCCCCGCGGCGACCGGAACGGCCGTATATAAGGAGGGAACCCCTCGCGGCGGCGCGCAGGAAGCCCTGCGGAAGCTGGCTGGAAAAAGCTTCAACCGGGTCACCGTCGACGGCGACACGAGCCCGAACGACACGGTGGTCCTGTGGTGCTCGGGTGCCGCGCTGCAGAACGCGCGGCCGACGCCGGCGTGGAACGGAGTGCAGACCGCGCTGCTCGAGCGATCGCTGCTCGAAGTGAGCCAGGAGCTCTGCCGTGCGATCGCGACGGACGGCGAGGGAGCGACGCGCCTCGTGACCGTGCAGGTGACGGGCGCGCCGAGCGAGGAAGCCGCGGCGCACGTCGCGCGGACGATCGCGACGAGCCCGCTGACGAAGACCGCGGTGCATGGACGCGATCCGAACTGGGGGAGGATCCTCGCCGCGGCGGGGAGATCGGGCGTCGCGTTCGACGTCGACCGCGCGCGCGTGTGGATCGGGGATGCGGACGTCTATTCGAGCGGGAAGCCGCACCCGGAGAACGAACCGGCGGCGCACCTGCACCTCTTGCAGAACCACGAGGTGATCCTCGGCATCGATCTCGCCGCGGG